>NZ_JBIXKO010000008.1:0-210991 GCF_044751765.1 Pectobacterium sp. CHL-2024
CGTTTCATGGCAACGTCCCCCTTGATTAAGGATAGCGTTGCATCGACCCATTGAACTCACAGCCAGAAGCGGACATTAATGCGCTACATTACTTATTCATCTAAGCAGTAGAAGTGCGTTATCTGATTGCAATCTTCCTCATAAGGTCTGAAGTCCAATGGAACGAAAACGCACATTAGTGAATCAACTATATGATATATATTAATATTTTTTCAGAGAAAACACGCCTAAGCAGTGTGTTTTTAATCGTTAAATGGTATTTAACAGACACTGCTGTCCATTAATCAATTTTTCAGACAACTTTACTCGCCTAACATGAGTTTTCGTTCGACTTGGCATCAGACCCGAACATCAAAATCATGTAATACTTGTGATTCATTCCGTTTAGTTAAATATAACAGGCTTTCTTCACTATTGCTCTATTGATAATACACAAGCATGTGGGGATATCGTCTGTGTAGTCAGGTTTATTGGATAATCTTGAACGGAACAGGTCTAAATCTACTTTAAAAAATATTAAAATCGGCAATCAGCTATCTAAACTATCAAAATTAAATTCCTCCAAGTAATCTCGAATATCAATGCCTGATTTTTCACAATAAATTTTTAGCCAGAGCCATATGTTTATATCGTACTCACTACTATCAAGGCAGTTACTATATACGTGCCTATTAACTTCTGCGTATTCATTAATATTAACTTCAGTGAGAATCATTAGATTTTTAGCTACAATTTCGTCAACAGAACTCCAAACATCAACATCATTAGTGGGACGGCCAAATGCTTTGCAAATCTCATGGAAGTCAACATACAACGATTCATTATCTATTCGATAGATATTAACAGGATGATTAGACCTAGCTATCCCACAAGCGAACACCTTTCTAGAAAATGGTGTTAAATTTAAATATTTTCTGATAGAAGAGTTAAATGATTTTATAGCATCATCCAATTCATCCTGCCCCACATCATAATTTTCTCCCCAAATAATTATAAATAAATTTTTTAGATTTGATACCTCTTTGAATGAATTGTCTCTTGTATAATCTTTCAAACTTAATAGCATCTTGTTAACAACTAAGTCTTCGGCGAAAATACTCTCGTGGTTATGCTTCATATCCTTTAATGATTTAACGTCGTAAATTTCCACATCATTTGTTGTAACATGATGTTCATAGCATAAGAGAATTAAGTTATCGAAGCTACGTCTTTGTTCGTTTGACATGTTCTCATTAAATCTTTCGCCGCCAGGCATAGCTGCTTCAATATGACAAATCTGAGCTATGAAATCACCGGAAGAATTTATCATTATGTTATGACAACCTCGGAAGTAACATAAGTTTCCAGATAGAGAAAATAATCGTCTTATAGTTTCTTGTGTTGGAGCTAATCGCTTAGGAACTTCTGACATACGAATCCTTTTATATGAAAATGTATACTTCTAGATACTGCGAACATGAATACGCGTTTTTTATGTATATTATTTTTTGTCACCTCACCTGGATAACGGTTCTCAAGCTACAGATAAGGGTAACCGAACAGAATTTAGAATCATTAATTAATCTAAAGTGATTCACAAATAGAGTCAAACTAAATCCAGTGTAGATTCAGCTTTCGGAATGGCCATAACATGTCTTTCGACGCACCGCTCCGGACGGGGTCGCCGTGCCAGGGACGAATGTAAGGCTAAATCGACAACAAGCCACCCGATAAACTGCCCCGATCGCGACAGATAAATTTTACCCTGTTCCAAGATCCGACGCCGGAAGTGCCGAAATTTCCGGCACTACAAATCAGTCGATTGTAGAGGCATTGACCTGCTCCCAGTTGTTACCCAAATGAATACAACTATGAGCGAATTTCCGCTCTTCGCTCAATGCGGCCTGTCAGATTTGATTGTGTTCTGTCCGCGAAAACTGTTAGTTCAGTCTAAGGTAATGCAGATGAAAAAGCCCGTAGTGGTGAAACTACGGGCTGCTTTCCCTAATGCTGTTTATGGCGTATCAATTATTTTGAGGGTGAAACCTTCCACTTGCCTTCAAATTTAAAGAACTTAAACTCCATAGTGGAGGTTTTTTCACCCAAAAATGGTAGTTTTGCACTGTATTCGACCGTGCATTTGTAACCCCCCGTCGCTGTCTTTTTCTTTACAGGCGATTTTCTTCGCGGAGTTAAAGACCACTCTCGCTGATTCAGACGGTGCGCCCTTATTCATCTCTTCCGTAAAAGACTGCATTGCTTTTGTAATATCGGCATCAGCCGGTTCGCTGTCACAACCAGTGAGAAAAAATGACAGCACCAGTAGTAAACCTAAAGATAGTTTTTTATTCATCATAGCTCTCGTTAGCTGATTACTGCTGTTAAAAGGCTCCGTGTTTAATCTCACTGGCACCAGCACTGAACTCATAGGAACTGACTTTTTCACCTTTAAACGTAATGAGGATAGATTTTTCTTCAATATCCGTTCCGCCAATCAGCACTCCGACAAGGGGAATGTATGACGTTGGTTTACTGCGGTAGTTATGCATCGAATAAGACCACTTTTCCTCATCATCTGAGGCAATGCGTTTATCCGGCTCACCAAATGCGGTTAATACTTCTGACTTAGTGGTTTTTCCTTTTACGACTTTAGCTTTTACGTCTTCCTGCGTTACATTTTTCAGTGTTTGATTACCGAATGAATAACATCCAGAGAGAGTGAGTGATACGAATGCGACGATAATGATTTTTTTCATTACTATATGCCTTGGGATTTATTATTAATTAATTTTTAACGTGTTAATGATTTAACAAGATGTCTGAATTCGATATCAAACTTGTCAACCCTGATGTTTAACAACCTGATCAGAGCGTGACAGACTAGTGTTGATAGCAAATAGGTATGCCAGAGTTCGACGTTGTCGAAATTGAAAAGAAAAATGCAAAGTGAAGCGTTAGCAATAATATTAAGCAGGATAAAAGTAGCAGCAAAAAAAGGTGGGACAGGCATAGCAGAACTATAGCTTGCAGCAGTAAATTGAAACCTGGGCCCCAGAAGCAGCGTAATGGCACTTGGCCCAGATACAATAAAACATCTTCTGGGGAGGTTAATTTGTCGCTCTTTGGTGGTTTTGTTAACAATCACTGCATCTTCAAATGATGTATAAGCGTTATGATCGCTATAGCAGTGAAATGCGTATTTTTTAATACGATGCGATTCTCTGAACGCTAACCTATGCGCAGAGATTTGTGTTTCGGCTCCGTCATCTTTTTTTACCCACAGGGTATCGTTGTTCGGGTCGTAGCTGATGACCGTGCCGGAAAAGGTTTCCTGAAATGTATATGCCTTGCCGAAAAGCTCAAATTTCTCGGTAGTAATTTGTTCTTTCCATTGTTGACGTACCCAGTCTACGGAATCAGCGTCTTCTTTCCGGTTTTTCTTGTAGGCAAAAAAAGTCCAGATCAACAGGGGAGCACTGATGGGCAGCCAGAGCCACCAAACCCCGATGGCATTTCCCCTGGAAAACCAGTCAATAAATAAAGGTAGCAATAACGCAATCCAAAAGCGTCTCATGAGTAAAATGCTCATACAAATTCCTTAGTGTCTGAAAGTGAAGGTCATATTCGATGTATGAAGAAATCAGGAACTATGCATGAGACGAGTTGTGTCATTACTGAACCTTTCGTTAGTTGAATAAGTAAATAGAACTGTTAAATCAGTCTGTTATAGAGAATTCCGCAAAGCTACATTTTGAACAGTTGTGATTAAACAAAGCAAATCGCTTGTAACGATCGATGGTTTACTTATGATAGATATAATCTATCATAATTTATTTATAGATCGGTTATATCGATCGTTTATCTTGTCTTTTTTGTATGAAGAAGAGCTTGATGTAAGCCTTGCCAGCCCTACATCGAAGGGGAGCGGTTACTGTGGATTGAAGGGATTTCAGCCGTGTTTTTTGGTGTTGTCGTAATTTCTATCACCTTCACGCCCGTAATGGTGTTGTGTTTTCCTGGGCGCTTGAGTGTCGGGATTTTCAGTTTTTTTAACATACCAATGATGATGTTGAGGTAGGGGATGGTTTCCAACCATCTGAACGTTGAAATCGCATAGCTTCGATTGGGAGATTCTTTTAACGCTTCGGTTGCATACACTTCTTTGTTACTTACAACAGCTTCGTTGCGAAGCGCTGTGGGATAAGTGATAGCGTAT
Organism: Pectobacterium sp. CHL-2024; assembly: GCF_044751765.1. Taxonomy (NCBI): domain Bacteria; kingdom Pseudomonadati; phylum Pseudomonadota; class Gammaproteobacteria; order Enterobacterales; family Pectobacteriaceae; genus Pectobacterium; species Pectobacterium sp. CHL-2024. The sequence goes on from NZ_JBIXKO010000008.1 coordinate 4,196, forward strand.
TCGTCCTGACCAGCGTCTTTATTAAGGGTAAGCGTTTCGGTAGGGCTGTTAACGTCTTCTGTTGTGACTTCAGGAGCGGTAGTTATGGCCATATCAGGTGCTTCATTGACAGAGGCCTTCAGTGAGAACAGAAAGTCATTATCGCGTTCAGGTTGGTAGTCGAGTCTGTTTTGTAAGGCAGACCAGGAGTAACATTTACCTAGCTGTGAAGCTTTGAAAGCAATTCCCTGGTATTCGAATGAAAACCCATTCATCTTTCCGGTAGAAGCGATATTGGGAAGTGCTTTGATATTGTGGGCTGCAAGCTGCTGCACAAATTCAGTGATTGATAGCTTTCTGATTAATAATGTATCAAGGGTTTCCTGAATGATGGTTTTTGGACATAGCTCACCAGTCTTTTTCTCCATCATCGCTTCGTTACGTGATTTTTTGCGTTTGGGCTTAGGATAGGGCGAAGCTGGGGATGGTGATGCTACCAATTCCGGTCCTTTGGTTCTGGTCAGTGAATAGTCGCGTTCAAGCTGCTGGATGATACGGGTGCTGATGAGGTTTTCATTTTTACCTAAGTAAAGTTTTCCATTAACGAGATCGATACGACTGGCAATAATGTGAATGTGCTGGCCGTCAACATCATCATGTAACACATAGCATCTCAGATGCGTTTCAGAGAAGCCCATGCGCTTCATATAGTCATCAGCGATGATTACCCATTCTGAGTTTGTTAACGTTTCGTTTTTCGGCAAGCGAAGCGAATTGTGCCACACCAGTTTAGCGACATCCGGGCGAAGCGTTTTTGTGGTATCAAACTCAGCGATCAGATCTCTGGCTGCATCCCCCATCATGTTCCCACCAATGACATAAGGTATGCATTGATGATGGGAGGCTGGTCTTAATGCATAGAGAACGACACCAGCGAAGCTCTTACCCCTGCGGATTTTTTGCATTCCCTTCATGGGAAGCACTCCACAAATTATCAGTAATTAAGTGCTGGCGAATCTCTACGATCTGGCGTTTCACAGCGAAGAGTTCAGTTTGCGAGAGTGGGCTGTCATTGCCTTTGTTGTCCAGATGGACGACCAGTCTGTTCAGTTTTTGCGAGATTTCGCCAAGGGCTTTCCAAGCTTCAATATTAATCTGGGGAATGACGGACGGTAGTTTATGTAGAGATGCCATACGGAGCCATTCTGCTCTGCTGATATGTTTTCGCTTACTATCTAATAATGAAATTTCTTTTTCATTTAATCTAATACTTATACATTTATTTCTTATTAGTTTGTTTTTCAAGGGCGTTTTTTTTATTTTAATTTCATTTTTTCCTTTTATTTTTTTGTCCTTATCAATAGGGAATATATTGAAGTGATAAATTAATGATGTTAATAACCCTTTTGAATTAAAAGTCAAGTTGATATTTATATCTTTGCATATAATATTTATCATGATTATAAACCATCATGTTATAGGCATATATTAATGAGGGGGTACATGTAAGTTTTAGTTTATCTATTCGGTATTTCATTTGAAGCTTTCTAGTAATGCGTTATAATGAAAATTAAAATTATCAATTGGATTTTATTTGGTGTTTGTAATGACTGATGATTATTTTGAGTTTTTGGGAAGTTACGCGATGGATAGCTTTAATTTGACAGTCAATACTGATAATGACTTTGACCAGTTGACTAAGCAAGAGAATGCCACATTAGTACATGAATACATTCATTTTATTCAAAGCGTTTCAACGGTGTATGGATGGTATACGATAGGGAATTTGCCTATATTGACGCAACATATTGTAAATGCCATATATAATAAAGATAACAGCAAAGAACGCAATTTCCCTTATTTGAAAATTGGAGGCGAAGATGACCAAGTTATAGAAAATCTCACTACGCTTCATCAATTACTTGAAGGTGATTTGGGGTGTAGCGGAGAACATCAGGAATTAAATTCAAAATCAAGTTTTTATATAGTTGATGATGTTGTTAGCTGTTCATTATCCGAGTCTGAATGGTTTGATGAAGACTATATGGAATTACCTAACGGAGTTAAATACTCAAAAGGAGTAAAGGTTGTATATCGTTTTGATCCTGAAAATATAGGCCTGAAAAACTCCAAGAAAATAAATGTTATGTTAGGTGCTGTCTGTCTATATGAGTTTATGGCATATTCTATTGAAAAACATATCTTAGAGGAAAAAATCAACTCACCAAAAGTTCCATATTTAGTTGTTAAAGACGTCTCTGAGTTTATGCTAGGAATGGAGATAAATGATAACGTACTTTCTTCTATCTGTGAGTTTTCTCTTCAAAGCCGTTCTCCTGGAGAGACATTTTATGAAACCTTAAAGAATTTAAAAAAAGAAAGAATTGACTTCAATTTACTAACCACAGATATTATAAATACATGCTTCAAAGAGGAATATATTATTGAAGTGGGTGGAAATAAAGAATCATACGATAAAATCGGCCTATTGAATAAGTTTTCGGATGAGGCACTACAGGAGTACAAGCAGATATTTTCTGGATTGGATGATTATATCGGGATAACAAATTTGATTTATCATATACAAGAAAGGATTAAGGAATACCGTGATGGTAATCCATTGATGATATCTGAGTTATTATTTATGAATCCGTCGGATGCTGTCGTAGAAATTACTAAAATGATGAATGAGATAGCAATTCCTCCAATTTTTAATAATAATGGATATATCGGAAACTCAGTTTCTGGTGGTGAATATAATGAATACTTTATGTTTTTCCCTATGTTAAGTGAATTCGTTGAAATTATTAGAAAAGGTAAGAGTTCTTGTTCTCTTTACAGCACCTGTTCCGTATGTTCTCCAGAAGCAATTAGCGATAATTGTCTGAGTAACGTATACCTTAAAGGACGCGAGAGTATGTTGTGTGGAGTTGGTCAAATGATAAAAATGTGGAAGCTAAATGATTTTGATTTTAAAATTTAATTGATATTTAGGCTTGATAGTTATTCATTCTTGGCTAAATAACTCTTTCATTTTTCAACCAAAGGGAGAAAAACAAGGGACTCATGGAAGCGTAGCTTCTATGAGTTAGCCCTTGCTTAATGGAGGTTGACAACAGAAATAGATATGTTAATTAAATGTATAATATATAAAATTTGGAGGCCTTATGAAGGGTATTTTATTTTCGTATGCAATGTCTATTATTTTATCTATGGTATTTCTAAATGTTTCTGATGCATTTTCTATTCAAGATATTAATGCATCAGGTAAGGTTGAATATGCTATTTATGGTTATGTTGCTATGTCATTGTTTTTTTCACCACTAACGTTTTTTATAATTCCGGCATTTTTCAATGAAAAAAAATAGCGTTTTTATTTTTCCGATTTATATTTCTTTTTATTTTCCAAGAATTCTAATGATGCAATGATTGCTTTAATTATAAGTAATAATGTATAACAAAATATCATAAGGCAACCGATTGGGTTTGTCATTAAAACAGCAAATGGGTCAATGTTGTAGTTTGGGATTGTTTTTAAAGTAAGTAAAGCAGTTGTCGCAGCAGTAACAAGAAATAAAAAGGTATCATTAGCTGCTTTGATTACATCTCTTTCTATCTTCTCTTTTGTTCTAATGAGTTGGTAAAAAAAAGGAGTTACTATTATAATTTGTACCAATAATAGCCATGGGGTGATTTGAATAGAGTCCCATGTAAATAATATTAAAGCAATTAATAAGGCAACGGTTATTGCAAAATTTATTAACAGAGCTGATTTTTTGTCATTTTTATCTACGCTGCTAATTTTTTCTTTTGTTCTAAAATCTGTATCTATTTCATATTCACTTTTTACATGTATATTAGATTTGTTCTTGAGTTTTATATTGATGCTTCCTGCATCGTCATTATAATTTATTCTTATTTTTAACCCTTTAACTTCTGCATCTTTTTCAATATCCATATTATATCCTATTCATCTGTTTATAAATTTTCTGTATAGCCTTGCTATACAAACCATATTGCTATTTTTAGCATTAAAAGTAAATAATGCTATTTTAAAATTTGATTCTAAAATTTATTTAGGTTTTTATTCACATTCAAAAAAATGTCAGGATATACTCCTTGGTGTAATCTGCATCCTGGACGCCAGGACTGAACGATATAACGACCGTCTCCCATGTATCTCATACCAAAGTCCTGATAGTGATAAAAAACATGTGAACCATTTTTACATGAACAGGAAGGACAACTTTTATAGTATTCATTACCAAACTCTGCAATTACAGATTCATGCAGAGAGTTCTGATAAGCAGGACACATATCCATAGAGATAACCTCTTATCAAAATGGTTAGTTTGAAAATGATTATTCTTCTATCTAAATTTTTTCTTCAACAACTTGTGTGATAGAAACATGCTCCAAAAAAGTTGGGAAAACAAGAGGTGTTGATCATGTTCACTGATTGTAACTATAATCATGCTTCTTTTGCGTTTCATTAAAGAATCTTATTAGATGATTTATTTCTCGTGAGTAGAATATTCCGAATGAAAATCCTGATGCAGTCAGTCCAGGCTTCCCCAGAGGATGAATGTCAGAGTTTCTTTCACCTGTGACTGTTTGGTTTCAATAACTGCGTAAATCAACACTCCGCATTGATCCATGGTCCATCTATCTGTATGTAACATATCCACTAATTTAATTCGATTTAAGTCAAATGGAACAAAGTGAGATTATTATCTTGCTATCTTTTTGTGATTCAAGACTATTGGGTTGATTTTTATCTCTTAGGTGGATCTTTTTCGATAGTAGGGCTATATCGTATAAGCAGTATTTTAAAAATCATTAGCATAAAAATATTTTACGTCTGTAATTTTTTAATTGTTATTAATTAGACAGGACAGCAATGTTTATAAAAACTATAGAAAAAACAAACCATTCTGAATGGGTGGTGAGAAACAGTTTGTATTGGATGTCTGCTTACACAAGATGGCAACTGGGAGCAGATGACAACGACTGGATCGTCTCTTTTGAATCCTTTGACGATACCATCAAGTTTGAATTTGAACGACTCCTGAATGATTACAAGCTTCGTGAAGCCCACCAAAGCCATACCGGACATATCAGGGCTTCAATCATCTCCACGGTGCTGAGAAGCATTGATGCGAGGCTGACCGAATGAAGTCAATGCCATTTAACTTTGACAGGTTGAATGATGGCAGGGTCTTCATCAGCAATCTGGCTGGTTTTCATCACTTCATCTCTAACGATGAATTAGAGAGCCTTTCCTGCAACAAATGGTCGCTGGAGTCCCGGTCTAGTGAAATTCTGGAAAGTAAGCTTTTCCTTGCCGACGATGCTTCGGAAGATCTCGCTTCTGCTTCACTCAGTTCAGGATTTGCTAAACGGCTGATGAGTGATCTGGCCGTCAGACCGATTTTCATGATTGTGCCAACATTAAGATGCGATCATACCTGCAAGTATTGTCAGGTCAGCCGGGCGGCAATCGGTGCTGAAGGTTACGATCTTGATCCGCATCTCATCCCTGACATTGTTCAGACCATTAAAAAACTGTCTTCGCCTCCCTATAAGATAGAAGTGCAGGGTGGAGAGCCTTTACTCCGGTTTGATCTGATCCAGGAAATATACGCTGAGTGTGAGAGAACGCTGGGCCAGCAATGCTTTGAAATGGTGATTGCCACGACGCTCTCACTGCTTGAACCGTCCATGGTGGACTGGGTTAAAGATCGCAATATCACATTCTCCGTTTCTCTGGACGGTGGTGAGGGTATCCACAATAAAAACCGCCTCCTTGCCGAAGGTAAATCCTATTCCAAAGCTGTTGCGGGGATGCTGGCGGTTCGGGAGCAGCTTGGTGCAGGTCGCGTGGCGACAGTCACGACCGTTACCAAGGCACTGATCCAACATCCGGGTTCAATCATTGATGCCCATCTGGGATTAGGCTTGACTGATATCTTTGTCAGACCTGTTAGCCCCTACGGATTTGCCCATAAAGAAAGTTTTACTTTCTCTATGCAGGAATATTTCGACTTCTACGCCACGCTGATTGAAGAGATCCTGTGGCATAACCAGAAAGGCACTGCTGTGGTTGAACACTCAGCCGCGATACATGTAAAGCGGATTTTTAATCCTGGTTTTAGTGGCTATGCCGATCTGAAATCCCCCAGTGGCGTCGTATTGAACTGTATTCTCTTTAACTATGATGGCCGTGTTTATGGCAGCGACGAAAGCAGAATGCTTCAGAAAGTGAATGCCGATGCTGATTTTAGTGCCGGGGCTGTCTCAGGATTATCTTTTTCTCAAAGTCCCTACTATCAGTCAGTCCTGAGCTCATCGTTCAATTTCGCTCTGCCTGGTTGTGATACCTGCGCCTACCAGCCGTTTTGCGGCGCAGACCCTTGTCAGAATATCAGTGTTCAGGGAGAGCCGGTAGGCGACAGAAGCCGCTCCATATTCTGCCAATATCATAAGGGAATGTTCCGGTTCCTGATGAATGCCATTGCTCAGGATGGGCCTACTGCAACGATGCTGAAAAGGTGGGCTTATGTCTGAGGTGCTGAGAAACGATATTTTCCGTTTTACAGCGGAGAGCACGGTTGAAATGGGTTTCTATCGGCTGTGCAAAAACAAGCCCGTTGATCCACAGTTTTTTCTGCCAAATTTACTGATACAACCTTCTTTTGATGATGGTGCGGTTGTACCTTATTATGTTGGCTCTATCGTCAGTAACCAGCTATACGAGTCCGTAGAAGATGGCGATATTGGCGTTGTGAATAATGGCAATATGCTCAGAGTGATTTTGTCTCGCCGAGCAAATCATAATACGGTCCTTGTGACGGAAAGATGTAATAACCGATGCCTGTTCTGCTCTCAGCCGCCAAAAACGCCCAATGATGACTGGCTTCTTACACAATCTGCCCTTGCAATTGCTGCATTTAACTTTAATGGGCTTGTCGGGGTCAGTGGTGGTGAGCCTCTGTTATATGGCGAAGAATTTCTCTCGTTTCTAGACTTTGTTATTGATAATGCTCCTGATACCTCGCTGCATGTATTAACCAATGGCCGACAGTTTGCTGATGCACGTTTTGCCGAAAAGGTGAGGGAACGAAGCAAAAGAATGAATATTACCTTTGGTATCCCGCTTTATTCTTCACGACAGCAAATTCATGATCATCTTGTAGGGAGTGATGGAGCTTTCAGAGATACCGTTAAGGGCTTAATTAACGCGGGAAATTCAGGTATCAACATTGAATTAAGGATCATCCCAACAAAAGCGAATTATCACGATCTTGCTGATGTGGTGGAATATATTGGCAGGGTTTTTTCTAACATCAGCCAGATTTCTATTATGGGATTGGAATCTATTGGCTGGGCAAGAAAGAACTGGGATGAGATTTTTGTTAGCCACGACTCGTATGCGACCTCTCTGTCCTTAGCTACCGACACGGCTAACAGAGCGGGTATCCCGTTGGTGATATTCAATTACCCGCTGTGTCACCTGCCTGAGTCTTTGTGGGATTATTCAACACAATCTATTTCTGACTGGAAAAACTACTACCCAGAAGCGTGTGATTCATGCAGTAAAAAATCATCCTGTGCAGGTTATTTTTCCTCATCAAAAGGCCGTTTTCATCAAATGCCGAGACCAATCCTATGAAAAGATTAAAGTTAGCCGCTTTATTACCTGGGTTTTTAGCACTCAATAACTCTGTCTGGGCCAGTGATGCAGCGATGAATATTGAAGAGTTTGGCACCTCTCCGTTAAATGATCACGATCTTGTGCTTGCACCACTCAATACCGAAGTGCCTTTTTATATTGCAGGTCACCGAAGCCACAGCTCTCATCGTAGCCACAGTTCTCACAGCTCTCACCGTTCTTCATCAGGTGGTGGATATTACGGCGGTAGCGCTACACCATACTACCCCCGCAGCAGTGATTCATCTTCCGGGAGTAGTAACTCAGGAGTGACGTCATCACCGTCTTCGCCAGCGGCATCTTCACCTTCGACGAGAGCACTACGTTCAGATAGTGGGAACTCTGTAAGCTCTTCGAGATCGGGAACGAGCCAAAATACCAATTCCTCCATGAATGGTGTCTCTTCCGATCAGGAAAAGAGACGCAGGCTTATCATGCGTGTGCAATTTGCCTTGTTTGATAAAGGCTATTATGAGGGCATCATTGATGGTGTCATGGGACCAGGAACCCGATCTGCTATAAGAACATATCGAATTAATAAAGGTCTTCCTTTACCAGCCACTGAAACGTTAGATACCCAGCTACTGAATTCATTGAATGTGCTTGCACGATAATTCTTTTTAGAGAAGGTCATTTATGCCTAACAACTGATGACCGTATTGATGCAAAAGGATCTGGCTAAATATAGACAGATCCATTTAACAGCAGGAATTGAGACAAATTTATATCATTAGATTGGTGCAGTTTCTGTCGAATGAAAATCCTGATATAGCCAGTCGAGTCTTTCCCAGAGGATGAACGTCAAAATTTCTTTCACCTGTGGTTGCTTGGTCTCGATCACGGCGTAGATCAACGCTCTGCACTGGTCGATGATTTCTTCTTGTTCCAGAGGTGTGTTATCGAACATGACGCACCTCCACGATCTCTTGATGGAACTGATTAAAATAACACTTACCTGATTGCTTAATGTGCTGATCTTCAAGGTGGGAATTGCTAGACTTGCTGATAGCCATGTCGTTAGTCCTATAACGTTGTGGTCAGCCCCTGTCTGGTAGTCGCATACCTTTCAGGGGCGAAACTGGTGATGAGTGTGAGACTTGTGATAGGGTACGTACCTATAAAACCCAGCATAGTTAAAAAGGTACGTACATGTCAATGATAAAGCGCGATACGAAAAAATCTTCATCAGTGGGAAAATCACCGACTTTCCAGATTCGGATCTCGCCTGAGTTACGTGAACAGTTAGATGAAGTCGTAGCAAAAGAAGGCGTCAGTCTCGGCAATTGGTTCAAGGAACTCGCCCGTAAAGAGCTTCGGAAGAAGGGGATTGAGCCGAAGGGATGAAGTTTTCTAACCCATTACCGTTATCTTCAGAGGATATTGAAATGATGCTGAGCAAAACAGGTTATCCAGAAGGTGAGAAACTACGCGCAGTATGGGATTGCTGTCACTACCTGTATGAGAAACTTGGCGGCAATCCTCCCACTCTGAAGCAATTCTATGAGGAAATAAACAAACGAGAGCCAGATAGAAAAGGGATAAGCACTCACTCCCGTCAATGGGGAGATTGGATGAAGCATCACGGCTTTAAATAGGAAAGATAGGAATTAATTATTATCTGCCTTAATTTTATGCTGTTTAACAGATTTTTATTCCTGAAAATGTAGCACGTTGGTATACTAAAAATAGGATATTAGAAAAATATCTTTTATTTATCAATTGGTGATTTTTAAAAATAATACTGATATATAATCGGTGTGTCGTTTGATACTTCTAATATTTCTGATTCGGATCTCGTCTCATTTATGCGAACAACTTGATGAGGGAGAGAGACGGTGTTAGTTTCGACAATTTTCTCAAAGAGTTCTCCCATAAAGAGCTTTGCAATCTGGGAATTGAGTTTGAGTGGTATAATGAGAAATTTATGCCCTCGCTTGTATAAAAAAACAGTGCATTAGATCACTAAACATGATTTCTAAATTTTATTTTTCCAGTTTTCATGATATATATCGTTCAAGTTTTTTCATTTGTATCCGCAGGATTGCTGGATACAAATTGGATTTTTTAGCTATTGTAGGAGAGGCGGGTGGCTAAAAATAAAGCGATAAATGCTGGTGTTGATGCGTTAACTGGTTTCGAATTTCAAAGAAACTGTGCTCTATACCTTCTATTAGATAATTTCAATGCTTTCGTAAATAAGAGTTTTTTTATTTGTATTGAACATCATGATGACTTTCTCTTTTGTTTTAAAACCGACTGCTTGAGTTATATTAACGAAGTTCATGCCTATCAAGCTAAGAAACTCAGCGGAAGAATATGGACTATAGATGCCAGATTCTCAGAGGTGGTATCGAAAATACTATTGGTTGGGGATAATCTTAGAAATGATTCTTTCGAAAAAAGTGAAGATTACAAGCACCAGTTAACATTTATATCAAATACAGAAATGGAATTAAAATATGCACCTACAAAGAAGCTTAAAAATGAAGGTGTTGTTGAACAGGTATCAAAGATAAACGAGCAGAACTCTCTCTTTTTATATGAAAAATTACACGAAAATATTAAAAATAAAATCGAAGAGAAAATTGCTGAGGTCTGTAGTGAAGAGTCTTCTGTCTTCCATCGACAAGAACTGGGCAATCTATTTATTCAGTGGGTAGATTTTCCTAGAACAGCGGCGAAGCAAAAAGAATCACTTATAGGACTAATGTCTAGAAAATTTCCGCATATAGTTGATCCGAAAGCGGCTATTGACGTAATACTTAATCTATTTAGGAACGTGGAGACAGTATACAACCAAGGGCAGGAGATACGCTTGCTCGATCCGGCAAAAAGGGTTGAAGGTGAGGAAGTTAAGAAGGTTATGGAAATAATTGACTCACAGCAAAAAGCATTCGATTATTGGCGAGCTGCCGCTCAACAATTCTCTGTGCAATTTAAAATACCAATGAACATACAGAAAAGACATAGAGATTATATAATTAATTCTTTTGAGTTACTCAAGGATATGAGTAATTATGATTATCAAATCATTAAGAGCTTTATTAGGGATAACGATTACACAACTCAGTATTATACTATTCAAGATATATTAAATGCATATGCTAAAGATATTAGAAAATATCACCCACTAAATCTGAATAATATTGATGTTTTCTTTGCAGTTCTTTGTTCGTATGTGGAATGTTATGATTAAGGAATACCATGAAGACAATTATCAGATTTGATAGACTTTTTGTTGCTTCTGAAACACATGGTTTATATTTTGACCAAGAGTTTTCACATGCAATAAATATAATTAGCGGATGTAATACTTCTGGTAAAAGTACTTTAATGCAGAGTATATTATTTACTTTTGGTATAAATGATGTTAAGGATGGGTTAAGTGAAATTATTAATTATAATCCTATATTCAGATTGGATTTTATTATTAACAAAGGTAAAGGGGAAGAGAAGTACACCATTGTAAGAAACTCAGGTAGCATATACTTAAGAGAAGTAGGGGGAGGCGTCATTAGCTTTCATGGAATTGATGCTGACACTCGAGTTGAACATATAAAGCTCAAGGAAAAATTATCTCTGCTTTTCGATTTTAATATGTTTTTAGAGCAAAAAGGAGAATTAAAAAAAGCATCAATAGAATGCATGTTTCTTCCTTATTATATATCTCAGTCTGTAGGATGGGTTTACTTGAGAGAGTCATTTTCTAATCTTGGCTTTTATAAAGATTTTAAAGACACATACCTTGATTATTATTTGGGTATTGAAAATAAATTTGACAGAGAACATTTCTATCAATTAAAAAAAGAAAGAACACAGCTTCAATCTCAAATTTCCTCATTAAATAAGTATAGTAATGAACCCCGTTTGGTTGTATCTAAATTATTAGACGAAGAGTTTGGTGATGAAGCTCAGAAGTATATTGATGGTTATATTCACTCAGTAGAGTTGTTAGATGGTGAACGCGATACATATACAAGTTTGTGTAATAAGTTATCATTGACTAGAAATCACCTGAAAATACTTAGAAGAACGAAAAGAAATATTAAGAGCCAAAGTTATAATAATATTGACCGTTGCCCAGCATGTACACAAATACTCCCATACTCTTTAGAAGGGCTATATAGTTTTTATCAAAATATCAATGATACAGATAAACTATTAGAAAAAATAAATGTTAAAATACAAGAGATTCAATCTGATATTAATGGTTCATTGACGAAAATTAAAAATCTTGAAATAGATATATCCATTAAGTATTCATATTTCATAGAAAAGAAATCACAAAACATTTCTTTTGATACATGGATAGACAACAAGGCAAATGTACGGCTTTTAGCTAATATGCATGGAGAAATAGAGGAACATACTGCAAGGGTTAATGACCTTAAATTATTAATCGATGGAATGGAAGAAGAACAGACCCTTTTTTTGGCTCGATTGAATAAGGAAAAAGATTTTAAAGATATATTTCAACAGTATCTTAATGAGATGCAATTATTCAATGTAAAAGAACCTAGATACACAGAACTATATAAAATAAATTCTTTCCCTTTCCAGGGTGTTGAGTTACACAAAACTGTAATGTCATATCACTTTGCATTAAATCATCTCATTGGTAAGACTGCTGAAATACATAGGCTTCCATTTATGCTTGATGCGATCCTTAAGGAAGATATTGATGATAGAAATTTTGATATCATATTATCTTTTGTAGGGAAAAACCTTTCATCAGATACTCAGTCATTTATATCTATTTCAGAATATACAGATGATGAATCGACAGGCGGTGGTGAGAAAGTCAGAATTACCAGAAGGGCTAAAGTTAAAGATATTAAAGAAAAATACTTTCCTGAAAGTACGAGTTTATTTTTCATTGGAGATGGGATAAATGAGAGAAGTTTTTTTTCAAAACCTTTGGATTTAAATTTCGATATTTATGTTGATACGTGTCAACTGATCGAATAATTTGATAACATTAATAGCTGACAAGTGGGGAATCCTTGTTAGCTATTAATATTACAATTTTTATTATCGCTCTGAGTATCCCTGAAAAGTGCGCTTTATATATTTGCTTATACTAATAATCATGCTATTGGAGTGTTTTTTGTATCCGCATTTGGTACTTATCGCTCACTAAATCTGACTAATATCCAGAGTCTAATGTCTATAGTATTTTAAATACATTTCAACAAAAAATCACGAGGTTGAATTTCACTACCAAGAAGCTGCTTCTTAAGTTCGTATATTAGGGTTATTTCGTTCTCAGTCAACGAAAAATATCCATCATAGTTTACGAATGAAAAAATTGATTCGCTGAGTTCTTTGATACCCATATCATCCTAATTATTTATCGTATTAATGTTTTTATTAAAATTTATTGTACTTATAGATGAATTTCATAATGTATGTGATTCTATTTCATTAGAAAGACCAGATATTCCATTCACTGTTCCCTGATAAAAAATCAAAACCTATATGGCAGCACCAGCCTTGCCCGAGTCAGTTTGTCCTGATTTGTTATGCATTTCTTCCGTAGACCTCTGAACTTTTTCTACTGGAAACAGCAGATCAACCACCAGTTGATACATATGGAAGACTACATACCAAAGAAGTAATGCTGATACTCCAAGTAAAACATATATATCTAATTGATCGAATTTTAAGAAATAAGTGGTTTGATAAAATTTTTGGAGAAATGCGCCCTCTAACAAAGAGCAGGCTGTAGAGGATACCGCGATATAAGTTCCAATTGTTAAAAATATATCTATTGGTAAAAAACCAACCTTGATAAGTAACCCAACGGAATCTTCTTGTGCTCTTATCTTTACCGAATGGGTAAAAACAATAACCATTATTGCTATATTAAGAGTTATTTTTAGATAACTATTTTCAAATATCAATCGCATTGTTCCCATAACATTTTCCTGATAAAAGTAAACAATCACAACCAAGACACCTAAAAATAAAATTGAAACTCCAGAGCCTATATCAAATTTTCTCATGACAGACTCCGGTTAAAGGAGGCTACTGCGTTTAATTCTTTTTTATCTGCTTCACTACCAAGAATAGCCCCTAATGCCCCCCCAATCAGAATACCCGGCACTCCACCGGCAAGCCCCAAAGCACCACCGACGATAGTTGAAAATGATTTATTATCGCTGGATTTCTCTGCATTCACTTGCGAAATATGATACGTGAAATCATCAACAGAAAAATATTCTCCCCCAAGTTTTTGAGCCAACTCACTCCTCGATGTGGCAACTAAATTTATGTAGCGTTTATTTCCATTGATATCTTCAATATATAGCTTCATAGTCAATTTTTTCTGCACGAGTAACCATTTAATGGAGGGCTGGGCGTTCATTTTATGAACACTATCGAACTTCTGTTATGACGCCTTAGTCATACTAAGTTAATGAATGCGAGGCATTATTACAATATGTTACTTGGGGTTTAGTGAAATAAATATCTAAAAAAGGTGCATATAGATACCAATATAAATATCGTGCTAATTATTGTAATTGAATTGATATCTTGGGTTTTTTATTGTCGGAGTTATCTTGAAAGCTCAAGACCTATTGAACAGAAGAATTCATATTCCTAATCATACATAACTACTGAAGGAAAATTACGGCTTCACTTATGAAAATGTTTGCACGATATGGGCTACCTTCCTGCAAAATGTAGCCCATCTGTGTTGAAGAGCGCTGCCTGAAAAAGCCCCAACGACAATAAAGGGGCTAAAAGGGTAGTGGTTACTGTTTCTTGTTTGCAAACTCAAACGGGCTAACCACACCATTGCAGTTCGCATCCAGAAAATCAGCCCACCATTGCAGCATCAGTTTGCGCTGGTCAAGATGGCTGACTTTATGGGTATAAGCAGATCTAACCGTGTTTTTCTCTTTATGGCTCATTTGAAGCTCGACTGTGTCTTCCGACCATAGTCCAGATTCTGTCAATGCACTACAGGCTAACGTGCGAAAGCCATGCCCACAAAGATCGGTTTTGGTGTCATATCCCATGCGCTGAAGGGCTTTATTGATAGTGCCTGAACTCATCGCAGAATCACTGTCGTAAAACCCGGTGAAAATAAATCCGTCACCCGCTTTTTCACCATAAGTGATCTGCTTAACCTCTTTTAAGATCTCCACGGCTTGCCTAGAGAGTGGAACAAAATGCTTTCGCTTCATTTTTGCACCACGGCCAGAGTATTTTACCCCCTTAACTTCCTTTCGTTGTTCAGGGATAACCCACAGAGATTTTTTGAAGTCGATTTCGTTCCATCTGGCGAAACGTAACTCACTTGACCTGACAAAAACCAATAATGTGAGCCTGATCGCTAATTCTGTTAAAAGACCCCGACCACGGTAGTCGTCGATCTTTTGTAAGAGATCGGGGATTTCATAAATCTCGATAGAAGGGCGGTGCGCTGTCTCACCTTTTTCGACGGTGCCTGCCAAATCATAAGCGGGGTTGTAACTGATGATCTTCTGTTGGACGGCGTATCGCATGATCGACGTTGTATACTGCTTCAGGCGCATGGCGATGTCGAGATAGCCCAATTTCTCAACTTTTCTGAGGGGGATGAGTAAATCGCTGGTATCAATATCTGATACATCACGTTTTCCCAGATCAGGCAGAAGATAATTTTCAATGCGTCTCCAGACCTTAACTTTGTAGTCTTCTGACCACTTGGTTTTGGTCTCTGCCCATGCACGAGCCATCACAGCAAAGGAACGGGATTCATCCTGTGCTCCTGGTTGATCCCTGATACTTGCCTTTTTCTTAGCGCCTGGATCAATCCCATTAGCAATCAGCTTACGCGCTTCATCACGACGCTCCCTTGCGTCAGTCAAAGAAATGGCAGGGTAAACGCCCAACGCTAACAGTTTTTGCTTCTGCGCAAAGCGATAGGAAAGTCGCCAGTATTTAGAGCCGTTCGGGTGGACAAGCAGGTGCATACCAAAACCGTCAGTAAGCTTGTATTCTTTCTCAAGAGGTTTAGCTTTTTTTACTTTGGTGTCAGTAAGTGACATAGATTCTCTTTCCTTTTTGTTGGTATAAGGAAAATCAAACCAGGACTACCAAGAAATCTACCAACAAAACTGTTGGATTCAGGTATTTTTCAGTGGATGTTAGTAGACAAGAGAAGAGGGGCAAGCAATTGATTAAATGCAAAAATGTAGACGCCCGTAGGCATCTACATTCTTTAAATTGGCTCCTCTGACTGGGATCGCCTTTGCCAGTAACTGGCTAATAAATAAGCTAAATCAGAATTGCCTTCCTGTCAAGACCACCAGAATGACCATCAATCGAAGCTGGTTATATAAAACTGATTTGAGCGGTTGCGTGCATTTGGTGATCGTTACTATGGTCATATCTACAAGGGCAGCCTACTCTGTGCCAGAAGCGGATGTTTCATCTGTTATCCCATCGGAAGTGTAGCACTGGTCAAACGATGTTTATGGGCACATTAGCGGTTCAATACCGCTCCACTTCTACAGAGGAAAACACTGCACGATTACATCTGAAATGTTAACTCTATCAACAAAATTAAAAATAATGGAATACGAGCTTGAAATTCCCAGTACAAAAAACGATGTAAGAGAAGCGCAGTACACTATTTTCGTACTAAAAAACGAGGAGATAGAATGCCTAATTACGTTATCAACAAAAATAAGCAAGCTAATGGTGATCATGAAGTACATGATGCTACTAATGGTTGTTCATATATGCCTGCTTCAGAGAACCAAATTTCTTTGGGCTATCATCCATCCTGCCAAAGTGCCGTCCTGGATGCTAAACGCCGCTGGCCGGGCTATAGAATTAACGGTTGCTACTATTGTTGTAAGCCATGCCACACTAGTTAAGAGATCCAAAAGCTCTCTATCGGGAGCTTTTTTTTAATTATGCTGGCGGCACTTAACGGTCTATGAGCATTTCTACCATAATCCGAACACACGCCCTCGATCATAGCTGATATAACAGTTCTCCACATTGTCCGCTCTGTGCTGTGAGTTCAACCGATGGATGCAACATACTTCTCCTCTCTTTCACCAACTGCTAGAGCCAGCCAGCGCCGCTTTCGAACAGGAGGACGATCCCCACCAGTCCGGTGGATAGTCGGCATAATAGAAGAATGGAAGCTGTCGAACATTCTTCTATTATGCAGGGAATCACCTTGCTTATATCTGTTCCGAATAATTGGCTTTTGTTCTGATGTGAAGTAAATGCTAGTTCTTCATTTCATGTCAACGTCCCCCTTTGTTAAGGATAGCGTTGCATCGTCCCATTGAACTCACAGCTCAGAGCGAGCACTAATAAACCGGAAGCCTGTCATACTGTAGACAGGCCTGCACTTGCCTATTTTAGAATAACCACGTTCGAGAAAAAAACTGATGATCAGCGAAACTGAGTTGTGAGAAAATATTATTGTTTATGAAAATATGAAATGCACCTTACTCAGTCAATATTGAGCTTTTGGGGTGCAATATATTTCATTGGTTTTTATATGTCTATTTAATAAACTTTAGGGCTATATGTTTTTTTTCTTTATTTATGATCAGCGGTGCAATAATAAAGGCAATAACAACCAGAATCATTACAGGCAACATTGCAAGGCGAAGTCCATTATGTTCACCAATAAAACCAAGCATTGGTGGCCCCACCAAGAATGCAACATAACCTAGAGTAGCTGCAATTGATACTCGAATTTGACTATTTCCTTTCCCTTCAGCTGCTGCAGAAATCGCTATAGGAAAGCCCAGAGACGCCCCCAATCCCCATAATATCACTGCAGCTACCGCAGCCTCAGGAAATGGGGAATAAATTACCATCAACAAACCGGCAGCTGCAAACAATGCACTCAGACGAACAACCATACTCTTACCCAGTTTTCTTATTACCGGACCTCCAGATAATCGTCCGATAGTCATTGCAAGTGTAAAACCTGCATATATAAGGGTACCTGAAGTTTCATCAAACCCATGCCCGTCTATCATCAACAAAGGTAGCCAGTCATTAGCAGCACCTTCTGCCAAGGCCATAGCAAGAACAATAAAACCAATGATAAGCAATTTAGGATCTTTGAGTTCTGTAAAAGCAGCTGCAAGACCAGATTTTCCCGTTTTCACTGTGCCAGAATATCGGCTATTCTGTGGTGCCTGTATTATTAGTACCAGTGCAAGTAACATATTAAAAGCTGAGACTAAGTATAAATGTCGTTCAATAGGTATCTGGTATGCTGTAAAAATCATGCCAGTTACTGCTCCTACAAAAGTACCAAGGCTAAAGCAACCATGAAGGGTAGTCATTAGGCCTCGGCCAATGGCTTTCTCTGTCGTTGCTCCTTCAACATTTATTGCAATCTCTGTCCAGCCTAGACCTACTCCAAAAATTACCATACCTGCAAATACAGAGAGCATATGCTGTTGGGTACTACTGACACCAATAACCATAAGACCTGCAGACAGCATAAGCAACCCAGTTAGTATTACTATTCTCGCGTGGAAAATAGAGATGAGCTTACTAGAACTGAGCACACCTAACATTGCACCTGAAGAAAATCCAAACAGAATAAACCCCATCTCTTCCGTTGAGGCAGATAATGTATCCCTCAGTGCAGGAGTTCTTGTAATCCAAGACGCTAGAGCAAACCCCGGCAATAGGAACAGTCCGCACAGGGATAATAAGCTCAGTTTCTGTAATTTCATGAAGACCTCTGAAAAAAAATACCGTACACCTGTACGACGCATATCGTCGTACAGGTGTACGGTTTTAGTCAAACTATTTTTTAGAGTTCAGCTTTATTTTTAGAGGAAGCGTTAGCAATGAGAGAAACACAACGACGAACCTCTTCTCTGGAAATCACATCGGGATTCAAATGACGATGTATAGTGAATCCTTCAATCATTGCATCAAGAGAGCTGGCTGTTTTAAGATCATAATGTTGGTATAATGCATCACGGGATTTATCCATCCATTCAGTCATGACCGTCTGGTATTGAGGCTGCCGGGAGGCAAAAGCATAGAGTTCAAAACTTAGTAGCATGTGACGGGGAGTCGCCCAAATGTCACCACAAATCAAATCAACTACAGCTTCGACGGCTTCATCGGGTTTGCGAGCATCCATCAAACGTTTTCGGAAGACTACTGCTATCTGAGAAACCATTTTGCGAAAAGCAGCGTCAAGTATCTCATTAATACTGGAAAAATAGTATGTCATCGTACCAGGGGATACACCTGCTTTGGTTGCTATACGCCTGAAGGTCGCGCCAATGACCCCTGTATCGAGGATTACTTCAAGCGCCGCATCAACAATATGATCTTTAGTTGTTGAGCCTGTTTTAATTCCATTCATTGGATATATCTGCCCCATAGCCATTAACTAGCAACAAGCATACCATAGAAATCTAATACAAAAGTCTATCCATTTAACTAGTTGATTTAATTGGATAATTTAAATATACTATATGTTTTATTCTGTAGCCCCTGATAAGAGATTTCGGTAACTGTAGGAATCAATGAGTTTTCATATATTAAAAAACATCATGAACGGTTAACAAATTTGATGGCATACCTATCCGTAAGACTAATGATTCCTAGTTAAAACAAACAACCTATTACTACGAAAATGATCATTTAAAAACGTTGAAAATCGTCAGGAAAAGAGTATGAATAGCTGCATCATAGAATTCTTCAAAAGACACAGAGCATGAGAAATCTATATTTTCTCCAACTGTGGAACAATTTATATATCTTATATGTGAAAGTAATGAGTAGATTTCTACTAAGAAATTATCAGGCTTAAATAAATATTAACTGACGACTATGAGAGGTTAAAAAATTGAAAAATAATCTACATAATTAATAAAACTCGTATTATGACTAAAATATTAAGTAATCAAACTGAAAGTATTGGATCCGGGTTAATACCGGATCCAAGCATTAATAGTATACCATGGTTTATTGAGATTCTATAGCCTATACGCTTTTAGTCATTTTCTTTTCATAACCAAATATAACTGTAAGAATTGCGCCAAGTAATAATGATGTAAATGCACCGATAATAAAGAAATGCATCGGTTTCTCAGCGGGTATAGAAAACAAATTATGGAATACTAGTGCTGTCATCTTAACGTTAAAGAATCCATTAATAGCACCGCCTGTAGCTCCAGCAATAATATAAATTGGAATAAGACGTTTATATCTTAATAAAATTCCATAAAGAATTGGTTCTGTTACACCCGCAAGCATTGCTGTGACAGCAGCAGAACCTGATAAAGCATTTAGTTGTTTTTCTTTACGTGAACGAATCCAGACCCCTATTGCGATTCCCATAAGCGTATAAACAGATGCAGCCTCGCCTATAGCACCTATAGGATCACCTCCAGTGCGAATATTCTCTAATTGGATTGGTGCCAGCCCCCAATGGAGCCCGAGTGCAACAAGAAATTGATAAGTAGCACCAAGAAATGCACCAGAAAGAATACCGTTAAAATCAATGATTTTTGTAATGCCAGAAGCAATAAATCTACCAGCATCAGTACTGAATGGTCCAAAAAAGAGGATAGTTAGAGGGACGACTATCACCATTGCTAACATAGGGACAAGGAAAAGCTGTAAGTCTTGATGTATAATTCTTTTCAAGAATTTTTCAAGATGAGCATAAATAAAAATACTTACAAATACCGGAAAAACATTATAAGCATAGTCAAGTGGAAGCATCGAAATCCCAATGAATGTAGACTCGGTACTTGCTGTAATTAATGACGTAAAAGTTGGTTCTAAAAGTGCGGCTCCGATTGCACCAGAAACGAATGGATTCACTTTTAATTTCATACCAATAGTAACACTGAGGAAAACTGGTAGAAAATAAAATATTGAGTTTGAAGCTGCGAAGAGAACTTTATATGTTGGTTGCTGTTCTGTTAACCATTCTAATAATATTGCCATTGTTAGAAATGATTTAAGAATGCCTGCACCACAAAGTGCAGGAAGCAAAGGTGTAAAAGCACCTGAGATTAAATCAAGAATATATGGGATTACTTTTACTTTATTTACTCCTTTGTCATTATTTTCTTCAGTTGATAATGAAATATTGTTTAAGGTTGTATCAATTAAAGAAAAGACTTCTGAAACATGTTGTCCTATAACAACTTGGAACTGGCCGCCGCTATTGATAACCGCCATAACGCCATCCAAATTTTTAATCTTATCCTGGTGTGTATGACTATCATCTTTGATAGTGAAACGTAAGCGTGTGGCACAATGTGATACTGAGACTATGTTATTTTTACCACCAACATATTCTATAATATCATTCGCTAGAATTGAGTATTTCATATTATTTAACCTTCAAGAAAGGCAGCGTGAGCTGCCTTAGAAATTTAGTATTTTACTTCAGCGCTTAAGTCTGAACCATTTGATTCAATTACTTTTTTATACCAGAAGAAACTTTTCTTTCTAATTCTTGATAGATCACCTTCGTTATTCTCATTTCGATTAATATAAATTAATCCGTAACGCTTTTTAAAACCTTCATGGGTGCTGACAAGGTCCATTGCTGACCAAGGACAGTAACCGAAAATATCAACACCATCATTTATCGCCAATTGAAGTTGCTGTAGATGCTCACTCAAATAAGAAATTCTAATATCATCATGAATTTTATTGTCATCAGTGAGTGTATCATAAGCACCTATTCCATTTTCAGTTACAATGAGAGGCAGGTGATATCTGTCATGTAGCTCTCTACAAGTTATTCTAAAACCTATAGGATCAATGAGCCAATTAAAATCATTAATAGCTAGATTTTTATTATCAACGGGTACAAACGTTGAATCGTCTACTCCGGATATATTATCCTCAAGGAAATGACGTTGTTCTCCATGGCCATCACGACTTTCAGATGCAGTAACAGAATAATAATAGTTAAAAGCAATAAAATCAGGCTTACCAGACTTAAGAATCTCCTTATCACTCTCTGATATATCTGGTGTATATCCCATCTTTTCAAAAAACGCCCATGCTATAGCGTTATATTCACCATGACAAGCAAGATCAAGGTATAACCAGTTTCTTATAGCAGAAAAATTTTGAGCAGCCAAATAATCTTCTGGTTTGGCTGATGCAGGATAAATACAGGATATGTTTGGAGCAGGGCCTATTTTCCCATTTATTACTAATTTATGACATAAATTATATACTTTAGCCTGCCCTACAGTCATATTGTGATTTTGTTGATACAATTTCTTGAATTTATTCTCATCATTTTGAGAACTTGTTCCTATAGCATCTCCTTGAAGAATCATCATATTCTGCTCATTGATAGTGAGCCAATATTTAACGCGATCGCCGAATTCACGAAAACATACTTCAGAATACTCTAAAAATGCATCAATGGTCTCTGGGTTTGACCATCCACCATTTTTTTCTAGTGAAAGAGGTAGGTCAAAGTGATATAATGTTACTAGTGGTGTTATTCCTTTCGAAATTAGTTCATTTATAAGATTATTATAAAAATCTATTCCTTTATAGTTTATTTCACCACGTCCATTAGGCATTATTCTTGCCCACGATATTGAGAACCGATAAAGATTCATTCCCATTTCAGAAAATAGAGCGATATCTTCTTTATACCGATAATAATGTTCACTACCAACTTTAAAATCTGATATACCCTCAGAGAACTGAGCTGAATCAATTACAGACAGACCCTTACCATCTTCATTCCATGCACCTTCACACTGATATGCAGAAGTTGCAGCCCCCCAATAGAAATCTTGTGGAAATGGCTTTAAATTATCAAATTTCATTTTCCCTCACTTCGCCGAGCATGGCAGTAATTAATATTCAAACCTGAAACTATCGTGTTAGTTATGCGTAAACTAATCCAATAATTTTAAGTTGTGAAATAAATCACATTTATCGCAAAGGAAAAAACAAATTGTTTTTTATTTAAACATTTTTTCGTTATTTAATAACATATATTTTTATGGCGTATTACGCATGCGACAAATAGTTTCAACAATATATAAAACCGGGATCTGGCTAGTAATATTATAATCATCATTAAGTTTTGTTTGCTTCATGTTATAGCTTATAGATGATAAAGTATTCGTAACTATTGATGATGATGGATTACTTGTTATACACATTGTATTTATTCCTGAAAACGTAAATCTTCGAGCTAATCCCACTACCTCTGGGGTTTCTCCTGAAACAGAAAGAAAAACAACTAACCAATTTTTATAAAAGTTTACATCAATAGGAAAGCCCGGATCATTAATAAAATGCGCTGTGATTCCTACATTTGAGAGAACCCTTGCACTGTACTCTGAAAGAATTCCTGATGTGCCTAAACCGATGAATAAGACAGCTTGGCTATTATTAATTTTAGTATAGAAATCATTTATAGAATTGCCTAACTCTAAGTTATTAGACACTCTAAAAAAACCCAGCAACTCCTCTGAAAATATTTTACCTTTAGAAAAATCATTATTTTTGAAATGCTCATTTAACTTGTTTTTAAATTCCTTATATGATCCACATCCCAATTTATGACAAAATTTGATTATTACTGTCGTGGAATAACCACATAAAGAAGAAAACTCTCGGATAGTCATGAATGGAATTTTTGCATGGTTTTTTATAACAAAATCATACACTTCCATTTCTTTGTCTGAAAATTTTTTGACCCTATCTTTTTCGAACATCAGCTATCTCGCATGTTATTAAATGGAAGTATTAAAGAATCAACATAACCACATAATTTAAATGTTGATACTATAAAATCAACTATATTGTCTTCAACCTCAAAATACTATGAGTTCAGGTCTGAACTCATACCATTAAATTCAACCCCAAACCCATTTCACCACTGCGTAGTAAGGGGCGCTACGCCTGCCTATGCAGAGTCTGTTTTGTCTCCCGCGTGATTTCTGTACCCGTATCAGCTTCCGGCTAATCGTTTCCCAACACAACCCGTCCCGCAAGGGTAAATGGCACGCATTCTGCGCCCTTGCGTGCCGGAACGATGTCGGCAAAGCGAACCGTCAGGCGATACGAAGACGAAATTCACACCACTGACGGAGAAAAAACATGACGACTTCCCTGCATACCCAGACTAGCGCCCCTAACACCGCAGCGGCGACCAGCGTATCCCCGCTGGAGCAGTCAGGCTCCTCAAAAACGAAATTTTCTAAAACCAAAACAGATATTTATCAGACCGTCACCGACAGCATCATCACCGCGCTGGAAGCTGGCGTGAAGCCCTGGACGTGTCCGTGGCAGCGAGTGCCGGGCATGTCTGGTTTACCTTCCAACTTTGCAACCGGTATTGCGTATAGCGGAATGAATATCATGCTGTTGTGGTGCAGTGCGTCAGAACAGGGCTTCGGTGATCCACGCTGGATGACCTACAGACAGGCGCAGGCAGTAGGCGGGCAGGTTCGCAAAGGCGAACACGGCACGACAGCCATTTTCTATACAACCTTAGAGAAGGAAAACGAAGACGGTGAAATCGACCAGATCCCGATGCTGAAAACTTTCAACGTGTTTAACGTTCAGCAAATTGACGGCTTGCCTCTGACAACTGAAACAGTCAGCCCGGAAGCAACCTTTGACCCGTTGCCGGAGGCTGAAAATCTGTTCCAAAAGAGCGGCGCAAACATCATTGAGAAAGGACAAAACGCCTTTTTCAGACCCTCAACCGATGAAGTCTGGCTACCGGAGCGCCATCTGTTTTCAGATGCAGCCAATTTCTATGCTACTGGCCTACATGAGCTGGTTCACTGGAGCGGTGATAAAAAACGACTTAACCGTGAAATGAAAGGGAAGTTTGGCAGTGCAGATTATGCGGAGGAGGAATTAGTGGCGGAGCTGGGAAGTGCTTTTCTGATGGCGGATTTGGGGATCATCGGAGAGGTTCAGCATGAAAGCTATATTGCCTCATGGCTCCAGGCTCTGAAAAACGATAAGCGCTATGTTTTCAAAGCGGCCAGCGCCGCCTCAAAAGCACATCGTTACCTGATGGATAAAATTTGAGTCGGAGATGATAAGCCGCAAAGGAGTGCGGCTTTAACCTTATTGCGGAGCGGCAGAATGACAGAAGTCTCAGGGAGATTAATTTCCCTGCGAATTTTCTGGGCATTCGATGCCCGGAAAATTCGCAGGTTGCGGGTGTGGGCGGCAAAGAGCCCGCGCATCCCGCAAGCGGCGTTTGTACATCGGTGATTGCTGTAAACGGCGGCTCAGGTATGACGACTGACTGTGAAGTTTGCAGGACTGCAACGGTAGCCGGGCCTGTTTTTGGTGTTATGATAAGTGTATTATGCCGTGTAATATGCACGTATTTCATGCAGGAGAGAAACCATGACCGCGAAACAACGCAACACGCAGAGCGTGACAATGACAGTAGAGCGAGCCTTACTGGTAAGAGCGCGTGAAGCGGGTATTAACCTGAGTGCTACTCTGTCAACCGCACTGGATGCGGAGCTTCGCCGTCATGAAGCGAAAAAATGGCAGGAAGAAAACAGGGAGGCTATCGACGCATTAAATCGTTTTCATGATGAAAATGGCTGTTTCAGTGATGAATACAGGACGTTTTAACTACGCAATTTACCGTATACGGTAATACTGGGAAAAGCGCCGTTTATCCGCTGTTGCTCGATGTCACGAGCGATATTATTGGGAAATTGAATCGTCGGATAGTGATCCCATTGCTCCCTATTGAAAAGTATCCGGCAGGCCGCCGACCGGATCGGCTTGTCCCCGTCGTCAGGCTGACGGACGGCAAAGAATACGCCGTAATGACCCACGAGCTGGCCAGTATCCCTGTCCAGGCCCTGGGCGCGGTGTTTTGTGATGCTTCGCAGTACCGTTCTCAGGTAAAGGCTGCAATAGACTTCCTCATCGACGGGTTCTGACGTTTCTTTCTATGCTGTTAAACAGGCATGCCTTTAATCGTGGCTTGCGGGCATCTGTTCAAGTTCGTCTATCGTGCGGAAGAGAAACATCTCCTAGTTTTTCGCATCAAAAGGAACCGAAATTCCGTTCCTTACCACCGTCCTGATACTGTCAAACAGTCTAACCAGACCGCTGCTGTTAGCATCCAGAAAATTAGCCCACCATTGCAGCATCAGACGGCGCTGTTCAAGGTGCTTGGTGACTTTACTCTCTGTCCGCTCCGTGCCAGGAGCAGACATTACAAGCATTGCTTGCATTAGTCGGTCAGGAACAAACAACCCGCCTTCCACTCCAACTGAGAATCAGTTTGAAGATCCGGTCTTGGCAGACTCTTCTCAGAACACATAGTCGAGAACGGACTTATGTGCTCACTTTCATTTTTGGGTCGAATCTTTGAGCCTACACTGATAGCATTCGGTTGCTTCTGAGAAACAACACTGTTTTTTGTAATGGGTTAAAATGGTTCATAGAGTTCAGTTAGGGTATACGATGATGGAGCAGAACACTTTTGTTGACCGATTTTTCCACAGCAGCTATGAGCTCACAGATTTCAGGAAGACTGGTGAGCGTGATATTAATACATTATTCAGCTTTCTAAATAATTTACACTCCTTACAGGACAGAGTCCGTGAGCAGTTTGGAAAAACTATTTCACAGCACCCAGAGTTTAAATTACTGCGAATAATCAGAAACTATCATCATCACGTCGGCGACGTTGATGAATTCAGGGTTTTTAATACTAGGAATGAATTTTCATTTAGCCATTCTGAGATGATTATTATCCCGTTATTCGTAGTTGCTAAAGCGATTGTTAACGCAAAAAAAAGACCTATTGGAGAAAAGGAGATCAAAGAAATATCAGAGTTCATCGATAACTTTGAGCATATTTCAGAGAGGGCTTCGTTTTTTTCTGAAGAGCGACATCTCATTAATAAAGGTAAAAAATACTATCCAGGGTTTGACATTTATAAATGCGTTTATAACATTACAAATATTATTGCTGACATCTGTCGTGACATACCCGAGCTTTCGACCAAAGAATGTATTACTACTTTAGATGAAACATATACCAGTGCAAATAATATAGATAAACTCAATCTATTCTGTCATGCCGGAGAGGTTCCATTTCTCACTACTGAAGGTTATATAATAATTTCACAAAACTGAATATATTATGAGGCCCACATGCTTAAAAATTTAGCGAGGATGAAACATGCCCTTACGGAATGGGCTATCAAAGAAAGCATGCTTGATGATGCTACTTTTTTTACTCAGAAGGAATGGAACGACCGTGGAGAAAAACTCCATAACGATGCACTACTGGTCCTAGTGATTGACGGTAGCGGGTTATTTAGTTTATTGAACAACGGTTGTGACACAACCGAATTTGAGGATCTAGTTGAGTCCTTTGGCTTCTGGTATGAACAGGGGTATAGCTGGAGCCTGGGCTTTTACCCTACTGACAATTATGATTACAGCAGGCTAAGTGGTACCTACACATCCAAACTTCGGGATCCGAGATGGTTAAGGAAAGCAGTCCTAGTTAAGGATGAGGCTGGACACCGGTGCGAGGATTGTGGAGCGCGTGTATGTCTCGAAGCTCATCACTGCTATTACACGACGATGAGTCTGGGTTATGAGCCATGGGAGTATCCACTTAGTGCATTTCGGGCGCTGTGTTCTACCTGCCATATTACACGTCCT
This sequence comes from Pectobacterium sp. CHL-2024, assembly GCF_044751765.1. NCBI lineage: Bacteria > Pseudomonadati > Pseudomonadota > Gammaproteobacteria > Enterobacterales > Pectobacteriaceae > Pectobacterium > Pectobacterium sp. CHL-2024. Next base: position 31,560 of record NZ_JBIXKO010000008.1, read on the forward strand.
ATTCCTGAAATAAGGGCACGGGCTTTCCTCGCACGACTGAACCAGTCCCAGCTTTCAAGGCTGCTTGATGGGTTGGATAATGGTTTCAACCGATTTGAAGCCGATTCCTTCATTGAGTTTATGCGGAAGGCTAACTTTCATAAGAAGCATATGGATGAAGCTCTTTTGCTTCTGAAAAAAAATACCGATATATACGACTGACTGTTTCATTTGAACTATAACGGTGCTCAATGATAAGGAAGGCCGCTACAATCAGTTGCTACACGTGAAACAAGTCATGTCGCATCTGGAGGAATAGGCATCTAAAGTAACGTCCGCTCCTCGCTCTTAGCCGACCATGAGATTTGGCAACGCCAGATTCAGCTTATGAATATTGCCTCAACTCCAGTTGCCGCAACTCGTCGAGAGTATAAATGCGAAAAACATTCCGATGACGTGCTTCCAACGGTATGTGCTGATGGTTGATGATGACGTGCTTGACACTGCTAAACAGCAGTTCAAGGGCGAGTTTTTTCTGTAGGTCCGGTACGATATAAAAGACGTAAATCCAGTGTTTCTGCGTCCGGGCCAGCAAATGGCTGGCGATGATTGACTGATAGCGGGCTTTGGTCTTCAGGCGGCGCTCGGTTTCTACTGCGATGACCTGTCCGTCAGGGAGTGTGATGAGTCCATCCGGACGGTGTTTGACCTGATACTGGCTGAAGAACGTTGAGCGATCGCCGTTTATCCATCCGGATGCACCTTTTTTCTCCAGAATCAGCCGAGCCACCTGATTATCAAGGTGGTGCTCCAGCGTCCAGCCAGTGATTTTTGACGGTTCAAAGCGTGCCGGGAAAATGTCATCGTCCGGCGTTAAAACGATAGCCAGTCCGTCGCTGGTTATGCCCCACAACGACATTTTCATCGTCCGTGATTCAAACACATGCTTTTGTATTAACCCCATTCGTTCAGTTTTTGTCAGCAGCGTATACAGCGATTTGTGATCCCTGAAGCCAAACAGCAGCATCAGCGTTTTAAAGTCGCTGTAGGTTTCTTCCTTCAGGAAATTCAGCAGCCTTTTTATCTTTTCGCTGTTGCGGGCGGTGCGCTCGCTATGCGTTACGATAAGCATTATGCCTCCTAAAAATTGAGCAAGGATGGTGTTTCGTCGTCATCAGATCTCGATTTTGCTGATTTACTTTCCCCTTCAAAGAAAAGATCGGGCTGGGTTGCCGCGACATTGGTCGTTGAAGCGGATGTCGCTCCTTCCTCGTCGAAGTCCAGCGCGATTTTTGCCGGTGCTGCCGACGCGACAATATCCGGAGAAACGGAATAGATCTCCAGCTCGTGTTTTTGTACCTTGATGGGGGAAATCAGTGAGGCAGAGGGAAGTGTTCTCGTCGTAAAGATAAAGCTGACAAAATCGGGCAGGTTCAGGATCATATTGCTGTCGATAAAGAAACGCTCGGCCTGTCTGATAGTACGTTCACCGTCGATGGTTTCCGTCAGTACGGCATCAGTTTTGGCTTTGCGGATTTCATCATCCACTAAGATGGTGCCGGACATTCTCGCTACCCATTCCGCTGTATCCGGGTCCATAACGCGGTATACCAGCTTGAATTTAGCGTTTTCAACGACTGCACCGACAACTGCATCGCCTTTTAAATCCGCTGGGCAGTCTTTTAAATCGGCAATGGACTGATGGGCCATGATGATATGTACGCCTTTATCCCGTGCTGCGCCTAACCCCTCCAGCGCTGGTTTTGATAAGTGGTATTTCAGTTCGTCGAGAAAGATGGCTATGGGGCGGGGCGTTTCTTTTACCCGGTCGCGCCTTTCTGCTAATTGGTAAAGTCGTACCAGCAGCATTCGCTGGGCGGTGATAATCTTGCTATTGCGCATTGAGCCGATGATATAGCAGCAGCCACCTTCATCAAAAACCGATTGGAGTGAAAATCCTGTCGGCGCGTTGATGGCATTGAGCAACGCCAGCTCTTCAATTTTGCCGAAAAAGGCTTTGATATCCTCCGCGATACCTTGAACATATTCGCCGTTATAAATATCGCGGATAGTCGAAGAGGGATGACTGCTGACAAATTGTGCCGCCATACGTGCCGCTTTTCGGTCGTCGATACGATAAAAATCGGATTCCTGACCTTTTTCCGCCAAGCTGAATCCCGCAACAAACAATTCCTCCAGTTCGTCAGGCGTAATATTTTCAATCAGATTTAATTGGTATTGCGGCTTTCGCAGGTCAATTAAGGCAAAGGGTTTGCCTGCATCCTCGCAGGCCTTGCGATAAAGATGCGCCGCCCATTCATCATCCTTTGGGTCCATAATAAATACACCTTCACCCGCCAGGATACTTTGGTAAAGCAATATACCGGTTGCTACACCTTTACCGGCTCCGGTGGTGCCGATAATATCCGCATGTTGTCTTTGCCAGTTTTTTAACGGGAGATACATCGGTTTTTCATCACGGTCTATCCCGATAAAAACACCCTTATTTAGGTTGATATAATCCAGCGGGTTATAATGCAGCGTTTCCGGCAGCAGGGATTTTACCGTGCGTACATCGGTGCGTAATTCTCGTTCAAGACTGGTCTTTTTGATGAGTCGTTTTTTTATTTTATCCAGTTCAGGCGTTAATGTTCGGCGAAGAGCAATATGGAAAATAAACCCTGCCACGGTAAATATAATTAATATTGACCAGTCCAGAATGGGAGTGCGGGTAAGTATCCTACCGTTATTAAGCCACTGAAAAACGCTAATAAGTAATGGCCCCACTGTGCCAAACAGGAAACACAGCAGGGAAAAACTGATAATCAGCTTTTTCCATAACGGGGCTTTCTGCCGATCGTCGCTTTTCATTGAAGCGAAAAACGGCAGGGTTAGTCCCGATAATAACGCCAGCATCAATTGATGCTGTTGCATAACATCAATAAAGGACAGCACACCATTTACTATCGGCGACAGTGAAATGGCAAGCTTATTTAACATCATGGTGCCTCCTTTGTCCGCGACTCGCCCCAACGTATCGCCCCATCAATTCGCCCCACGGTGTTGGGCGAAAAGGCGGGGCGAACGTCTGGGGCGAAGAAGGTGACCGCAGAGCGGTCATGTGTCAGGAAGCATGCTTTCTGACACGAAACAGTGAGCGCCAGTTCATGCGGGCTGGACGCCCTTATTGTCTGGCGCATGGGGGTAATGTCGCGGCTGGACGCCGCGCCAAAACCCCCAAGGTCAAAGGCGGCACACCGTCGCCCGCTACGCGCGACCACCCCCTTTGAGACGCCGTTTTTCGCCTATTTTTTCTTTTGTCCGTTCCGGCCAAGCGAAAAAATGGGAAAACGCCTTCAAAGCGGGTGGTCGCGCCACGCTACCGGCTTTTGGCCGGAGACTTAGCTGCGACGGTGTGCGGGGCAAGCCCCCCAAATAAACCGCTATCGTGGGCGATAGCTTTTCGCTCGCTGGGGCGGCGAAATTTATTCGGCTCCCCCAGTCTGCAAAATCCGCGTGGGCGCGGCTGTTTGCAGATGGGTTCGGCGACGCAAATTAGCTATTTCTGCGAAATAGAATTTACTCGCCTTACGCCACTTTTAAATTTCTGCTATTCGCATAAATTTAAAAGCCTAAGACCGTCACGACCAGTGCCGAGCTTTCCATCCAGATTTGATATGGGGAACGGTAATAATCCCGGTATTGCTATTACCGTTTTTCTTTGAATTCAATTATGCACGCGGCCAAATTTATTAATTATCTGGTCGATAATTTTCGGGTCAGCTGATTTGCATTCGAGTAATAAGATTTTTCGGGCATCGGCAGTACGGTTGGGGTGAAATCCGTGTCTGTTCTTTTTTACAACATTAAAGAAAGATCGTTCAGCGGACTGACATTCATTTCCTCCGCCGTTACCAGTTTTTTTACCGTACAGGCATAAAACAATCTCACAGGCATCAGCGGCCATTACGAAAGAGGGCAGTAGCAAACTCATGCAGAAAAGGCAGGTGGTGAATAGGATCATTTTCATATCAAATACCTTTATTGGGAATGAGGGGCTTTAACGGTTCGTCTATCTGAATGATTTCTTCATCTGATGAAGGTGTATCGGTTTGAAATAAATATCCCCCATCCGACGAATATCACCGTGAATATCTACGCTGACGATGATATCCACGCATTTAAGCACCTTGCGTAACAACACATCGAACGGGATATTTTTGCAGTCAGGGTTCTCATAGCAGCGGTCAATGATCCCTTCAATACATTCTTCCGGGCTGCCTGCGTGCAGGGAGGTGATAAGACCTTCATGCCCAGACCCAATAATTTTCAGCGCGTCCCACGCTTCCCGACCACGAATTTCCGCCAGCAGAATACGGTCGGGATTCATACGGTAATTGGCCCGAATCAATCGACCCGGTGTGATAATCGCCTCGTCTCCGGCATCCGCCGGGTAAAACAGATGCACATAATTGGCGTGATGGTAAAAACGGATTTCGGGATTATCTTCAATCGTGGTTAGCCTGAGATGTGGCGGAATATAGTGCAGCAACGTCTTCATATAGGTGGTTTTACCGGAGCCGGTTTCACCAACAATAAAGATCGTTTTGCCGTACTCAACGGCCTTTTCGATAAAGTGGGGGATATCACCATTGTTGTAGCATCGGATCAGTTCATCATCTTTGCCTTCGTTTCTCTCCTTACCCGCTATCCGGTTATAAAAACCTGCATCAATCCAGGATTGATGTGTTTTCTGCTCAAATGACGGATTTCGCAGCGTAATCGATACGGTATTCCGCTCACAGGCTGGGGGGATAATGGTCTGGACACGTTCACCTGATCCTAATGTGGCGGAAAGGATAGGGGAGGTATCATCGATATTATCCTCATTCCATGAGGCCAGTGCTTTGGCAAACGCATGGCACTGACGCAACGTAACCGGAGAATCATGCTTCTGCCATCGACCGTTTATTTTGGTGTGGATCTCTCCGGGGCGGTTAATGGCGATTTCCGTCAGGCCATCCAGTTTGAGATAATCGCCGAACAACTGGTTTTTCATAAAATCCAGCGACAGATTTTCAGCGCTCATACCACCTCTTTTTTAGACGTAGTTGATAAACGGAAGAGAAATCGATATCCGTACCGGTCATGATGCCGATCACATCGCCCTGATTGAGGTACATCGTGGGCGGGATATTGATGCTGTTTTCTAACGCCTTTTTCGCCATTTCTGACGCGGCAGAGCGGGTGTTTTCGGTGTAATCGGTATTGCGGTCTTTCCCCGGAGCTGAATCTGATACGGCGGCAGCCACATCTTGTACGGTGCTCAACATCAACGCATTGCCGAACCGTTCCCAGAAATGGGTATCAATCCATCCGCTAATCCCGGCCTCACCCAATGGACCGGTGGCTTCGGTATCAATCAGTGGGATTTGCAGGCTACCGGGTTCCGGTGTGCGTAATTCCGTCCAGATGACAAACATCCGGCTCCGGCCATGTTGCAGCGCCCCGGTGCGGTAGAACCCTCTGGCGACGGTTCCGGCAGGGAGCAACTTCACGTAATGGTTGGCGCTGTAGACATCTTCACCGATAAGGCAGGAAATACGACCACCCACGTCAGAGACAAAACGCCGCATCATTGAGCATGGAATATAACGATCAACCGGAAGGTAAAGATTGGGATCGAGACCCAGTCGCCTGACGCTGGTCACTTTTGCGACACCGGGATTGGTGTCGTTAGCCTCTGTGCTAGGCGTTGTGCTGGTGTTCTTGCTCTGTGTGCTGCCAGAGGGTGCAGTTTGTGAAGCCTGAGTATTACCGCGTTGTGTGGACTCAGCGGCACTACTTGACCCATCGACCAGTGCCGCCGCCTTATTTAAAGCAGGTGGCTCTGACGGTGGTGCCGTCTGTATTGGATGATTATCTGTTGCGGGTTCCTGTTTGCCCTGACCGAACAGGCCGAACGGATTGTTGTCCATGCCGAGGTTTTTACGCTCATGTTGTCCTGTATTGGCTGATGGCGGGGCTGGGGTTTCAACCGACTTATCATCGCGTTGCTTTAATGCGACAAGGAAGCGATCTCCACCCAATGCCAGGGCAATCAGTGCCCCCAAACTCAGCAGGCTGACCATCAGCGTCCGGCGGCTGGAGGATTTTTTGAAGCGGGTCACTTCAGGTTGGCCGGGAGGCGTATGCTGCTCTGGTGCCTGACTCACCATCGCTGAACGGGCGCGTTCACGGGCTTCGGCTTCCAGCTCCGCCACGGTTTTTTCCGTTGTCTCTGGGTTTGTTTTATCAGTCATCTGGCCTCCAGTGTGACGGCTGGCGAAACGGTATCGCCGCTGGTGACAGCGACCTTGCCAAATGACGTATTCTCAATCCCGACTACCGCGCTGCCGTAGCGCAATACCAACTGTGGCGACATTGCCCGCACGACGACCACAGTATAGTTTCCGTGTTTGGTTATGCGGGGTGTTACGGTCTGTTCCTGCCCGTTCACGACTCGAAAGAGAGACGGAAGGATTTTGACGGGAGAAAAACCCAGATAGATAAAGCGGCCATCATCGTAAGTAAAATCTGGTGCTATGGAGGCTGAACCCGTCGCGACTCGCTTGGTATAAAGCCAGTTACGCGGCGTGGTAACCTGCTCAAAGGCTGTCGCTATCTGCTGCTTTTCCTGTGTTTCACGCAGGAGCTTCAGGCGGGCTGTGCTGGCTGTGTCTGCTCGCCTGCGTTCGTCATCCGGATAGCGAAAACGGATAATAAAGGCCTGAGAAGGCGAGTCATTTTCCAGCACGTTCAGTTCCAGACTGTAATCGCGCTTTGATGTTACGACAAAGAGATTGGTTCTCCACTCGCTTGCCGTTGGCAGAAACACCTTATTGACGTTGTTGCCATTATCATCGGTTACCGGCTGAGTGATAGGATTTGGACTGACACCGACCCGGTTATCGCTTTTGGTGACTTTCCAGCCCTTCGGAAACCCCGCTTGCGCGTCGATGACTTCTTCATCGTCATCAAACAGGAGTGTGGTGAGGTAGCCGGGGCGGGTGTTGACGATGGTTGCATTTTGGCTGTTATAGGTGACATTTTGCATTCGGCTGTCATAGGTGCTGCTGCGCGGTATTGCCGCGCTCCAGGCTGTGGATGACATCAGAAGGAGCCACAAAATCACTGTTTTTTTCAGCATCATTCACCTCTCAGTTCTTTATCGCGCTGATAGCTGGTCACAATGAACCCCAGCGGATTCACTTCTCGCTGGCTGTCTGTCAGTTGTTTGCGGGGGAGGTAGCGATAAGTCAGACGGATGTTCCAGACATCTGTTTTAACCGAATTATCGACAATGCGGCGGATAGTCCGTTTAATGCGTAAGGTCGCCAGATGGTCAGGATCTGTCGCGGCCGCGTGAACGTTGGAAATAATGTCGATAGACACGACATATTCTGCTTTATTGAAAATGACATCGGGAGCCTGATTGCTGTTAAACCCGTCGAGATAATCCCGGTTCACACTGTCGCTGTTGAATAACTGCACATCGTCGTAATCGCGTTGGAGAGCAAAATAGTTATAGCCCTCGCGGAGCCTGACGTAATGCGCTGCTAACGCCTGAGCCAGTGCTTTCTCGGTGGAAATATTCTGCTCTTTAATCCGGGTCATATATTCATAACGCCCGGTCTGTTTATCCACTGACCATAATTCTATTTCGGTGTTTTTCAGCGGGAGCAGAATGATCAGCGCGGTGATCGCCATAGCGGCCAAAGCAAACCCTATGGCCGCTATTCGCCACGCCATCTTTTTTTCCCGTTCATCCTTTTCCAGCAGGACAGACTCAAAGGTTCGGGATGACGCAATGATGTTTTCTGTTTCAGACATGTTTTGTCAGCTCCTGAATAATTGCGGGGGAATTAACCGGTTGAGGCTCGCCAGATACTGGCGTCAAATCGTGCTGACGCTGTGCGCAGCCCGTGAGGACGCACAGCATCAGAAAGATGAGGCTGGATTTCATATTGATTCCTGTGTTTGTTGAAGACAGAAATACTTTACCGATGGCGGTTGCCACGGTACGAGATGGAGAGATGGGGGGTAGAAGGAAATTAGCGGTTACGCTGTTGGTTGAAACGCTTCATGCTGTCGATAGAAGCCGCACGTTTTTGCCATGCGGAGAGGGCTTTGCTGGTGCCTGTGGCGATAAGTGTACCTGTTGCAGTAGCGGCGCTGACGCCTCCTTTTGCCGCTAACCGGGCACCCGCCGCACCGGCTTTCATGATCGGTTTCGCTGCATCAGAAGAGGGCTTCGCCAGCCCACGTAGACCGCCCATAGCGGCACCCTGTAGTGCTGCTTGAACGGCGACGCCGCCTAATGCGTTCGCGATTTTTGCTGAAAACCAAATAATGATGCCTGAAATAACACCCGCAACGCAGCACTGAACGCCCAGTGTGATGATATTGGCGCTATCTGCAAAATTAACCGCTTTATCTAATAGCCCATTAAGATAATTGATGACAATCCTGATAGATAACGCGGAAAACATAATCGTCAGGATCACCGTGAAGATAATTTTCAGCCAGTTGTTAAACATCGGAATAAGGAATCCATACAGCAGGCAGAAAATAAATAACGGTGCGGTGGTGGTCATTAATACAATGATTATTCCGGCTAACAGGTTAACCGCCGAACCAAATAGCAGGGTGACGATTGCGCCTCCCCAGACCAGAAGTTGGGCAATACCGCCGTTGAGCTTTACATAGGTGGAATCATCTTGCTGATAAAGCTTTTGTCCTATCGTTTGCGCTTTCGCCCAGACGGTATCCAGTAACACCCAGACATTGTCATCACCGCTGACGCCGTCGGTTAATCCGTTAATGGCAGAAATGGCTAAATCCAGCCAGCCATCGAGATTTAAAACGAATGTCATGATTAATAGCATTCGCCCGACATCCCATATGACATCTTCTACAGGCGTTTGGAGTTTTCCAGCCAGGGTTTGATAACCCCGATAAGTGACAAATAACGTGAAGGAGCTGACGGCGATAACGCTTACCATATCGCCGTACACGGAGGTTTGTCCCCGCAGTACGGCATGTAAACCGTCAGTGATCGTGTTGTTCATTCCAACAAACATACCACCTGACATAGATGACCCCTTTAATTCAAATTGGGAACCTTGGCATTTTCCTGACGGAGTTCAAATCGCGCTTCTCGTGCATTTTTGCAATCCTGGGAGTCATCGCCGGATGATTCACACGCTTTATATCGCTGACTCAGTTCATCCGGGTGTTCTTTGTACCACTGCGTTGATTTCGGGTTGTCACACCCCGCCAGAAATAATGAGCTTAAAATAATCGGAAAAATGCAAAGTGACGTTTTCATTCTTACCCTCTCAATAATTAAAGTCAGGAATCGGAGCGGCGAGTTGTTGTTCATTGAATGCTTTTTGCCGCTGTTGAGTCAACATCGTGGCTCGCTGTTCAGCCTGCTTGACTGACATTTCCCATTGGCTGGTTAATGCGTTCAATTGTACGCTTTTGGCTGCCACCGCGTTAGCTAGGTCCTGTGACTCTTTCGAGTCTTTGGCGTTGGCAATACGGTCGGATAAGTCTGATATATCGTTTAATGTGCTATTAATCTTGTTTTGAACATCGCTGGTATTCTCAATCGAGACCGCCTGATTGAGAACAAGTTGTTTGCAACTTTCCAGATAACGTTGCGATGAACTGGACTGATTACAAATATCGAACGATTGATATTTGTTATATAGGCGCTGAAGGTCAGAAGAATAATAACCGTTTGAGTTGGTCAACAGGTCATCCAGTGAAGTACCATTTTTACGGAGGTGTTCGATATCGTTTTTTAGGTTTTTAGCATCGTGGAGAAATCCCTGAATATCCCGTATGCCTGTTGCGGTCGCTAATTGCTGCTTATAGGCGTCAAGCTCGCTTTTATAGTGAGTGATCGTTTCCTGCCATTGCTGGAGTTTCTGTACCCATTGGTTAATCGACTCGGTATTACTGGCGGCATCAAACACTGGGATACCGGCGCTGAGTACGGGTGTGGAAACCAATAGCGATAACGCCAGACACATCTTTCTGGTTTGCATGGTGATGACCTCCGGGGTGAATATCAGATAGCCTGGTTAAGGAACGTTTCTTTCCAGTCGGTGGGTGACATGCCTTCCTGATAAATGGCATCAAATATTTTCAGGTTGTCTTCACTGCCGCTCAGGATTTTGGTGATGTTCCCAAGGCCCGATAAATCCATTCTTGCCATGGCGACAAATGGGCGCGTTTCACCAACACGCAGTGGTGTTTTCAGGACAACCATATAGTGCTCACTCGGATCAAGGTTACGAACAACGTCGTAAACGCTTTCAGGGACTTTCATTTTCTCCACGTAATCCGCACGGCTGGCTTTGGGGTTAGCGAGAAAGATTTGAGTGCTGCATTGCTCAATAATCGCCGGAGCGATGGGATGCCTGACGATTTCATCGGGCGACTGGGTGGCGGGGATAAAAATGCCGTTCAGCTTGCGAATCACCTTGAGCATATTGAGGGAGAATTTAGAAAACTCAACATCAGCTAGCCATTTCCAGAACTCATCCATGAACATCACCAGTCGGCGACCATCCAGCAGGCTGGTGACGCGGTACAGCAGGTAAAAGGTGATCGGCCCGCGAATGTCGTCATCATCCAAGAATTCCGTACCATCGATACCAAAGTTATCAATATCGCCGATGTTGAACGTGTCCTCCTCGTTATCGAATACCCAGCCAAATTCACCATCCTGCGCCCACTGCTTCAGTCGTATACGCAGACCGTTAGTTCGGGCCTCCTTGGTCGGTGGTTCGGGCAACACTTCCAGCAATCGGGTAATACCATAACGGCGATATTCCAGCGGATAGTCCAGCATAATGGTATCCACCGCTGTGCTGATACGCTCTTCATCGCGGGGATCAAGTGGCTTACCGTCACGACGGCACAGCATGCGGATCAGCCGCTTGATAAAGCTGATATTTCGTCGAGTAGGAGCAAGTGAAAATGGGTTAAATCCGGTAGGAATACCGGTCCGGATACGGAAATAGCGACCTCCCATCTGGCGGATCGACATCTCTGCTGCTCTGTCTTTATCAAAGTAAACGGTGGTCAGCCGTTTGATGGTGGCAGAATCGGAGAATGTCGCCGGATTGCGGTACTTCTGCATCAACTGTTTCATCATCGTCATCAGCAGTGTCTTTCCTGAACCTGTTTTACCGATGATGGCAGTATTCCCCGGCGTTTTCTCATTGAAGTCATTCCGTCCTGCCTGACTGTCATGCAGGTTCAGATAATAACCGCCACCACCGGGGGATTTCAGTATGGCGATAGCCTCACCCCATGGATTGCCGTTGCGCTTATGGGGATGAAAGTTATGCAGACTCCCCATATCCGCGTAATTCTGGCTACTGACCACTACCAGACGTGGTCGCAGCGAGTAGACGCCGGGGAGTTGAGCCAGATAAGCGGCAGGTAACGACAACGTAGACAGGGATGTCATGATGCCGAGATCGTTAAAAGGCTGGGCCAGCGCATTAGTCTCCTTTACCACTTGATCGGCGCTGGTGGAGGAGACCAGCAGGGAGAAGTGATACTTGCCGCAAGACACATGCCCGGACTGGAGCAGATCGCGTAAGACGATCAATTCCTCACGCTGTGAAATGGCGTCATCGTCGGTTGAGTTCAGCCGTTTTTCCGCCAGTCGGATATGATTTTGCGCTTCATCCCGTGCCATACAGGTAAAAGACTGCGTCAGCACATACTCGCTTTCGGCATACAGCAGCGCATCGAGCAGGCCAGTGTAGGTCTCCGGTGAATAGTCTTTAATTTCCAGACTGCGGAAGAAACGGGAGCCGCTGAGCGTCTGACATTCGGCGGTATCGGTGGTAAAGAATACATCCGGCGTGCTGAGTGTGTGATAAAACGGTGTGCGTGTCACCGGCACGTTCTGCCATTTGCCGGTAATTAGCCGATGATAGAAAGCCAGTTGTGAAGAGTAAGCCCGACCTTTTTCCTCATAAAGGCCCAATGGAGTTGCCACATAACGTGACAGGGCGGTGTGGATGGCTTCATGGTGCTCCAGCATCCCTTTCAGGGCATCATCCAGCGCCGCTTTCCTTTTTCCGGCGGTCTGCGCCTTCATGACTTTTTTCTCCAGCGTGGAGAAAGGGGCATAACAGACGGTGAAAAACAGTCGATGCCGCCAGAGTGGTTTCTCTTTTAGTGGCTGGTAATAGCGTTCCGTGACTTCATCCGAAAAGGGGATGCCCGAGCTGGTGTCAAAGCCATCCTGATATTTCTCTCGTATGCGGTGAATATAGAAGGTGATCGGTAGCCCTTCATACGAGCGGATCAAGTTGTTGAGGTGGCTTGCCAGCAGTGTTAGGTGATGTTCGTCCTCACATTCAAATACAGTACCGCCCAATTCCCAGCTAGCGACTAAATCACCGGCGCGATTTCTTATGATGCGAGGGTGAATGTGCGAGGAGTAAGGAATGTATTTATCCAGCGTGATGCGCTCGTTTAATTTCATCTTAGCGGTAAACTCCGAAACATCGACGGCGTCATAGTGGCTTGCCAGCACGGCATGGGTACCGAAATGGCGATCCGTGGCAAATCGCCCACGGGTTTTAAAGGCCAGCCACAGCAGTCCGAAATAATGAATATCCGTTCGGGCCTTTGCCTTCATTTCCAGCCAGGCAGGGATTAATAACAAGGCAAGATAATAGCTTGTGTAAACCGACAGCAGGACAATAGCCCCGCTGACGATCACGAACGGGACGAGAGGGATACCCATAATGGCGGCAGGGCGGGTCAGTGCTTTGTTCAGGGTGGTCATCGGTTCCCCCTATGATGCCCAATAGGCACCAAAGCCTGATGCACCGACAATCAGGATGGCTCCGATAATGACGTTGCGCATGTCATGCAAACTTTTACCATCAAACAGCACCTTGTATCCCACCCACATGGTTGCCAATGTGATCGTGACGGCGGCCAACCCGAGTAAACCGGTGGAGGTATTACTCAGCGTATCGTTGGCTTTGTTAAACCCGCTCCCTGCTGCCAGCGTTTGGGTCGATATCAACAGGGAAGAAAACGCAGGCCAGTATTTACGTTTTTGCATCGTCATTGATCCTCATTAATTACAGGTAGGGATACATCGCCGCGAATGATGGCGTCGGGATAGTGCAAGGAGGTCAAAACCGGTATGGATTTATCGGTAAGCTCACCGCGTAGGACGGTGGGTGGATAATGAATATCTGAAGTGGATTGGCTGGTGGTACTACGCTTGAGATCTTCCCGCGTTGACGGGACCACATAGCCAATACGTTGGATATAACTGGTTTGGTTAAAGGCAGATTCTGGCTGCTGACCCGTATCGAAATTACCGGAATAGTAACAACTGAGTGCTCTTTTCAGCGTGCCACCTCGCTGGTAGCAATCGGTAAGAATGCGCTCAAAAACGGACAGATTAGTGCAGGGGTCTAACAAGTCATGAGCCGTTACGCCGTAATGCCTGAAATTGGTGCTGGTGATTTGCATCAGCCCGACCGAATAACGACGACCTTTTGCTGCCACCTGCTTGATGATGTTGACGGCAACTTGCTTGCTGGTGGGTTGATGAGAAATGATGCCTACGCTGCCGGGTTTTCTCTCTTTCTTTGGCACAATTTCAGCGACGGCATAAGGATTAAAGCTGGATTCTACTTTTGCCACATCAGACGCGGTGGATGGGTGAATAGTGGCGGCACACTGCATGACCGCCGCCATAAAAGCAGTGGGTGAAAGCATGGTTGCCTCGGTAACAAGTCTAGCCACACGTAGCCATCAGATAGTCGATGGCAAGGGAAAAGGAGGGAGAGTTGAGCGTTAATCGTGCTGGGGTGCCTGCGGCGTATCGCTATCATCCTTGGGTTCAAGAAGCACCAGTTTGCCGGAGACAGCAATACCGGGTGTTAGTACGATGTTCAGTCCGGGTTTGCCGTTATGAGCGAACGCTACGCCGACTTTTGTCCAGTAGGTGTTCTTCTCTCTGCTGGTATCGGGTTGGCTTTCCTGCGTGACAAACACGTGATAGGTAGGTTTTCTCATGCTATTTCCTTTCATAAAAAGCGATGGTGAATTAACTTCATCGATCACATCCCGATTCTGCATTCCGGTTTCAACGGGTCAGCGAGAACATTCAGCGGCACCCTGAATTGTGGTTGCGTGACAGCCCGACTCGTATTGTTAAAGAGCAATACCCGCCCGGACGAATGAACGTCCATAAAGCTCGCCAGTGGAAGGTGACGCGATTAGCGTGCGGTATCAGCGTCAGGATGAAAATGAGAAAATCAAAAAGGGAATGAGAGAGAAAAATATATAGTGTGATAATTATTTTTAATGGATGAGTTGGATTAGATTTGAACTGGTGCTTTGTAGCCCATGGAAATTCCTAATCTGGCAGGCAGGTTTGTGCCAAGAGCGGACATTGCCAAAACATCTTTATAGAATAATGAACCGTTCTAGATAGAGCCGCGGGAATGAATGGCTAAGTTATCCTAAAGGGGCATTCGCCCCCATTTATATTTATTTCAATCGCTTACCTGTTTCATCAACGACTTTCTCTCCGTCTTCCTTGGCGAAAGCGCCTTGTTGCGCATCAGGAAGGATATCCAGCACAACCTCAGACGGACGACACAGGCGTGTTCCCCGTGGCGTCACGACGATAGGGCGGTTAATCAGGATCGGATGCTGGAGCATAAAGTCGATTAACTGATCGTCAGCAAATTTATCTTCCGCAAGCCCCAGTTCTTCATAAGGCTCGACATTTTTACGCAATAGTGCCCGTACCCTGATCCCCATATCTGCAATGATTTTAACCAGCCCATCGCGCGACGGTGGATTTTCAAGGTAATGAATAATGGTTGGTTCATTACCACTGTTGCGGATCATTTCCAGCGTATTACGCGACGTGCCGCAGGCTGGGTTGTGATAAATGGTGATGTTGCTCATATCAGTATCTCATTACAAAGTGAAAGAGAGACGTAGCGCCAGCGCGGCCAGCGTTACAAACAGCACAGGCAGAGTCATGATGATCCCGGTGCGGAAATAATAGCCCCAGGTGATCGTCATGTTCTTCTGTGAAAGGACATGCAGCCAGAGCAGCGTTGCCAGGCTGCCAATAGGTGTAATTTTAGGCCCCAGATCGCAGCCAATAACGTTGGCATAAATCATCGCCTCTTTGATAACGCCTGTTGCGGTGCTGCCATCAATAGAGAGAGCACCAACCAGTACGGTAGGCATATTGTTCATGATGGAAGACAGAAAAGCCGTCAGGAAGCCAGTACCAAACGTCGCGGCCCAAAGTCCTTTATCTGCCAGCACGTTCAGCACGCCAGAGAGATATTCTGTTAGTCCGGCGTTACGCAGGCCATAGACCACCAGATACATCCCCAGCGAGAAGATGACGATCTGCCATGGCGCACCGCGCAGCACTTTGCGAGTGTTAATGGCATGGCCTCTTTTCGCCACCGCAAACAGAATGACAGCCCCTACAGCAGCAATCGCGCTGACCGGGATACCCAACGGCTCAAGGACGAAAAAGCCAACCAGAAGAAGGATCAACACTATCCAGCCGGTTCTGAAGGTTGCCAGATCTTTAATCGCTTTTGCCGGTATTTTCAGGAGAGCCAGATCGTAAGTCGGCGGAATATCTTTGCGGAAGAACAGATGCAGCATCACCAGTGTGGCGATAATGGCTGCGATATCAACCGGCACCATTACCGACGCATACTCAGTAAAACCCAGCCCAAAGAAGTCTGCAGAAACGATGTTAACCAGGTTCGACACGATTAGCGGCAGACTGGCCGTATCGGCAATAAACCCGGCGGCCATGACAAATGCCAGTGTCGTGCCTTTGCTAAACCCTAATGCCAATAGCATTGCGATTACGATCGGCGTCAGAATAAGCGCCGCACCATCGTTGGCAAACAGTGCCGCCACCGCTGCACCGAGCAGAACGATATAGGTAAATAACAAACGTCCACGACCATTGCCCCAACGTGAAACGTGTAGCGCCGCCCATTCGAAAAAGCCGGATTCATCGAGCAACAGGCTGATAATAATCACGGCAATAAAAGTCGCCGTCGCATTCCAGACGATATTCCAGACAACAGGGATATCACCAAAATGGACAACGCCAGAAATCAACGCCAGTACCGCGCCTAGTATCGCACTCCAGCCGATCCCTAATCCCTTCGGTTGCCAGATAACCAAAATAATGGTCAGGACAAAAATAGCGCCTGCCAGTAACATAAATCCTCCAGACAGGACGGCTCTGCCGCCCTGTGTATACAAAAAAATTAAACTGCCAGCTCTCTAAGTTTCTTGATGCCAGTGAGCTCAGAAGCCATTACTGGTACTAACGCTATGCGGCTTGCATGCTGGTTTTTCACAGCCTCGATTTGAGGAAGCTCTTGTCGAGCACGCTGGCAAAGCAGTGGTGAATGCGTCTGTGCAATAGAAAGGCTGTTATTGATAATCCAGCCCCACGGGTGAATCCCCGCTCTTTCAAGGTCAGCCTGTAGGTTTGCCGCTTCCAGCACCGGTGTTGTTTCAGGAAGCGTAACAAGCAGAACTTTGGTTCTATCTGGATCCTGAAGCTGCATCATTGGGGTAGTGAAATGACCTTTATTCCCCATTTTTTTGGCAATTTCGCGGTGGTAAGCCCCGGTCGCATCCAGCAGCAAAAGCGTGTGTCCCGTAGGCGCGGTATCCATGACAACAAACCGCTTACCCGCTTCACGAATCACCCGGGAAAAAGCCTGAAACACAGCAATTTCCTCAGTACAGGGAGAGCGTAAATCCTCTTCCAGTAGCCGTTTCCCTGCTTCGTCCAGATCTCTCCCCTTCGTCTCAAGGACATGCTGGCGATAACGTTCAGTTTCATCGTGTGGATTGATCCGGCTGACCTGCAGGTTATTCAGGCTACCGTTCAGCGTGTTACTGAGATGTGCGGCGGGATCTGAGGTGGTGAGATGCACATCAAAACCCATATCCGCCAGCCTTACTGCGATGGCAGCAGCCATCGTGGTTTTACCCACACCACCTTTGCCCATCAGCATAATCAGACCGTGTTCACTGGGGGCGATATCATTGACCAGGTCAGAAAGCGATAAGTTTTCAGACGTGTACAGGGCGTTCGTTGCAGGGAGCGGTAATGCCCCTGAACGGGTGTCCAGTAGTCCCTTCAATGCAGACACGCCAACCATGTTGACTGGCTGTAGTAATAAGGTATCTGTCGGTAGCTCAGATAAACCGGCAGGAAGATTTGCCAGTGCTTCCTGCTCTCGTTGCCATATCGCAGCGGCCAGGGCATCATGTTCAGCTTCGGCTGCAGGCAGCACACCATTAATAACCAGGTACTGGCTTTTCAGGCCAATTGCAGCCAGTTCTTCATGAGTGCGGGAGACTTCCTGCAGCGTTGATTTTTGCAGTCGTGCAACCAGAACCAGGCGGGTATGTTCAGGATCGGATAACGCCTCTACCGCATGAGCATACTGTTCACGCTGCTTTTCCAGCCCGGCCATTGGGCCAAGACAGGAAGCACCATCCGGGTTACTCTCAATGAAGCTACTCCAGGCACCGGGAAGCTGGAGCAGGCGAATCGTGTGGCCCGTCGGCGCTGTATCAAAAATGATGTGATCGAAGCGGATAAGCAGGGAAGCATCAGTCAGCAAGCCAGTGAATTCATCGAACGCAGCAATCTCAGTCGTACATGCTCCTGAAAGCTGTTCGCTGATACTGTTAACAACGTCATCAGGCAAAAGACCTTTAATAGGGTCAACGATTCTGGCACGGTATTGCTGAGCTGCTTCTTGTGGATCGATTTCCAGCGCCGAAAGGCCAGGGACCGCAGCCACAAGCTGGATAGTGTTACCGATAGTCTGATCGAATACCTGGCCGACATTGGATGCTGGATCGGTACTAACCAACAAAACCCGCTTACCCTGTTCGGCAAGGCGGATGGCCGTCGCACAGGAAATGGACGTTTTTCCTACTCCTCCCTTACCGGTAAAAAACAGGTAAGGCGGGATATTCTGTAAGAATTTCATATGTCCTCCTTACATACTCAGCAACAGGAAGTATTACCACCACAACTGCTGGTGGGAGCTAACCCTACCTTCTCCAACGGAATACCGAACCAACGAGCCAGCTCAGCGCGTATTGGGTATCTCCCAGCCTTCACCGTTTCACCGTCCAGCAGCAACAAAGGAAGCCCTTCTGCTCCAGATGCTTCGAGGAATGCTTTCACTTTCTCGTTCTGAACAAAGCTCATGGGCTGCTGTGCAAGGTTGTAACGTTCAACCTGTACGCCACGTCCTTTCAGCCACTGCACATCAGTAGAGAAATCAACCAGAACCTGATCGACATCTGAACTACATACGCCGGTACTGCAGCACATTGCCGGGTCAAACACTGTTAACGTTTTGATTCTGAATACCTCACATTCGAAAAAACATATATATTCAGGCAAATTTTTTAGATACAAACAGCCCTACCGTTGCCAGAGCAATTGGCTAATGCCAGCTTACGGGCGATGGCCTGTACGTCGTCCTGTTTGCTTAGCCGGGCCTGCTCAATTACCTGGGCAGCCCAGGAAGGAGTATGCGGGGATAAGCGATAATGAACCCATTTCCCTTGCTTGCGATCCAGCAATAATCCACTTTCCCGAAGCATCGCCAGATGACGGGAGATCTTAGGCTGGGACTGTTCCAGCGCCGTGCAGAGATCGCACACGCACAGCTCGCCCATTTCACTGAGCAGTAGGACGATACCCAAACGAGTTTCATCGGACAGGTTTTTGAAAAGCTGCAGGGCTGTCAGAGACATGATTCCTCCCTCTCATTTAGGCATATGGTACTCTCTGGCTTAATAAAATCAAGAACACATACGATAATTCGAATATGTTAATGTTTCAGTTATCGACAATATGACCCGGTTCTTGTGGCGATAGCCGATCAGGAAATGGACCTTGTACGAACCCATAAGCCTAAAAGTTAACCAACGATACTTGCCACGTGAATTGTAACTTGGGAACAAAAGGTATCTTCTACGTCCGCTCCCCTCTGTGAGTTCAACCGATGGATGCAACACATTGGTTAAAACGCTCTGCGGGTGATTCATAGTCTAGCGTTTTTCTTGGCCTCTCGTTGAGTTGCCTGGCAACACTGTTTAGTCTTTGCTGGCACAGATCTGCCTGTGCCAGGTGAGAAGGAAGCAAACAATTACACAACGAATGGTGAGTGAAAATGTACACCAAGAGCTTGAGCCGCAGATAAAGTCAGTTTGCTGACGTAAAGGAATATAACGCCCCCTGATTTGAGCATTTATGGTTTTAGCAGAATTTAAAAAAAGATGAAAAAATCCTAATAGTGCATTTGACGTAACTGATGCATTTAATGAACTATTGAATGCATCAGTTACCACTCACGGAGTGAAATTAGTTGATGTAAACGATAAACAAAGTGTAGCGCAGGGCGTTGTTGTCAGTGCATAGCGTGTGTTCGTTATGATTCCGGCCTGTATGGATATGCTGTTCGCCGGGAGCATTCCTGAACAACCTTATGTTTTTAGATAAAGAAACCCGTTAACGGCATGTTATTTCTTCCTTTTTACTTGCAGAGGTAAAACCAATGAGTATCAATCCTTACGGCACGGATCTTTTCACCGCTTTCTATAATTCAAATGATGCCGAGATCGCTTCGCAGTTGGTTGAACAACGGCTTTCCGGTTCATTTAAAGACCATTCACCAGTATTTGGCGCCGAACCCAGTAAAGCCGGGTTTGAAGCAAGTGTGCGGTTCATCAACACTGCTTTTAAACAGGTCTACCATGTTGATCGGATGATCGAGCAGGGGGACATTGTGGTCGCCATCTGGCATGCAGAAGTGGAGCATGTAGGACAATTCCTTCATGTGCCAGCGACGGGCAAACATTTTTCTCTGAACGGCATTACGGCCTATTCGCTTTCGGACGGTAAAATTACCGGGCACTGGGAGCAATTCGATCAACTCGCTATGCTACAGGCTCTCGACATCATTCCGACTTTTGGAAAGTAAGAAAATGATGTGATTAGTGCTTAGGAGAGATTTCGCGCGCCCGGACCTAGGTAGGCTACCTCAGAACAGAACGACCATGTATTATGTGATACACAACGTGTGTCGGCTTAACCAACTAAACTGGATATATATGGGCGGCTATGACCTGCCATCATGTGGCGTTGCGAGATTTCTTTTATTGCTGGATGGCCCCTGGGCAACATTGATTGTGAGGGAATTGCTTCGCGGTCCTCAGCGCTTCAGTGAGCTTCGAAAAGCGCTCCCTGGCATCAGCGCACATACACTGACGCATCGGTTACGGCGCTTTGAAAAAAGCGGACTGGTCATGCGTACTGCGTTTGCGGAAACCCCTCCGAGGGTTGTTTATGAACTGACAGCGTTAGGAGGGTCTTTAGAGCCAATATTACTGACGATGAATACATGGGGACAAAATTTACCGGATGAGATGCTTTTGTCAACGCTCACTGATAACAACGAACCATGAAGAATAAATTGATATTCTTTATGGCGAGAGAAGATGAAATTAATTAGTATCGCGCAGAAAATTGTTTCTGAAATGCGACTCGACAAGGACTGGCCGGATAAATGGAAAACGGCGGCTAAAGAACTCCCCGGGCGCAGACCACGCAGCAGGACGATATTCATACTAAATCATAATGGCACAAATTCAGCAGCAGATAATAAAAAATAGAGTGCATAATAATGTAGCCCAGTCAATGGATTTTATATTCCGGAGTTCCATTTGGTATTTCTGGAATCTGTTATTTTCTCATTGCCGACTGTCAGGTTTAATCGTGAAC
Organism: Pectobacterium sp. CHL-2024; assembly: GCF_044751765.1. NCBI lineage: Bacteria > Pseudomonadati > Pseudomonadota > Gammaproteobacteria > Enterobacterales > Pectobacteriaceae > Pectobacterium > Pectobacterium sp. CHL-2024. The sequence continues at coordinate 52,471 of NZ_JBIXKO010000008.1, forward strand.
AATACAGAACACTTCCAGAGCAAGTTTGAGCCAACACAGATAAATAATAATGGTTGTAGCTTCCTGTTCAATATTTCACTGCCTGCGATACAAATGGTATTTATCCTAATAATAAAAAATGCGCAGAGAAGGTAACTTCTCTGCGCGTAGGTCATCCCTTTATCAGCGTTGTCTGTGCTCAAGTATGGTTTGACATTCCGTACAGGTTGTCACGCCCGGCAGGGTTTGTCTTCTCTGCTCGGGAATGGGTTCACCGCACAAGCGACAGTAATGTAATGAGGGGGTAGTTGCTGGCTTGAAACGGTTCTGTTCAATCATCTCTTCCAGACGTTGCTCATTAAATTCCTGATCGCGATCGATCTCATCTGGCATGCGATGTCCTCCTGTTCAGTGCTTCTTTCTCACAAAGGGTGATACGGTTCCAGACGGCGGTCAGGGAAAGCCCTTTTTCGCGGGAAGACAATGATTCAGTCACCTGCATCATTGCTTCCAGCGCGTCAGGTGTATCAAGGTTTTCAGCGCGGTTCTTTTTCCATGACAGCCAAATTTCTGCATCAATGAGTTCATCTGGGATAGGTGTTCGGCCATAAGGGATGGTGACACCCAGCAACCGGCGACGAGCGCAGACTTCATTCGAGGTAAGGCCAAAAAAATGATTAAGGAGTGCTATAGATCCTCCCAATCTGACGGCGCGATTTATCTGCTGCTGGCGTTGCGCTTCCTGGTGGGACAACGTCAGGATCTGTTGTAGAACGTCGTGACGGACAGTGATCGACATAAACTGTGCCGATGCCCGGCTGACGATAAACAGTTCGTCGAGGGATAGCTGATTGAGGGTATTCAACTCGTCGAATGTGAATCCTAGCGTTTCACAATAACGAAAATTGCCTTCCTTGAGCGCGGCAAGTGCGTTTGTTAACACTACGTAATTCAGTGAGGGGAACATATGCTGTATCTCCCTTCAGCGCGTTAAGCGGTTAGCTAATTTGAAGTTAATCCATTCGTCAATTTCAGATTCCAGCCAGGCGACGCTGGCAGGTCCAATCTTTATTGAAGAGGGAAAGGTACCTTCTTTCATGTACAGGTAGATTTGCGAGCGTTTCAGACCGGTTTTTACTTCCACTTGTTTCAGGCGTAATAACTGATGAGCTGTCATAAATACCTCCAGTGCAGAAATGGGATATGCCCGGAGATGACAAAAAAACACAGTGAGGAAAGGAGTGAAAGTTGAAGAGCCCGTATTACGGACACCGCAATCCTTAATACGGGTTTTTAGATTGAAGCGTGTAATGTCATTTTAATTGGGGGCCTAAACAGACGTCGGTGAACCACGTTCAAGCGCCGTTTTTAACGTATCGCCGCTGAATCGATCGGTCATGCCTTCATCTGAGGCCCACTGTTCAAAGATGGACAGAAGCTTATAAGGTTGCCTGATTAATGGTCTGATAGACTCATTGTTTTTACAAGCAAGCCAGAACAGTCTGGATAATGGCGTGGATATACGTGTCGAGGAGGGCTGAGAGGTATCATTTTTGGCAGGCATGCTAATTAATTTCTCAAGTTCGGTATGTTTTATGACGAAACAGGCATCCTTAGGTAAATCATGAATCGGAAAATATTCTCTATGGCTATACTGCCTTGTTTTCTGGTATGGGATTTTTTCAGTAATGTGTGATGCGATATTTTTGGGAAGTCTCATGATTTGCTGTTTTATCCTTTCGCGATACCTGATTTTCTCAAATATTTGAAAGTGATCGTCACCGATATTGACAGTAAGACCATAGTTAACGTGATTTTCTCCGATTACAGGTAGTGGAATACCCAGAGATCTCGCTAATAAACGTTGAACCAGTACATATTCATAGCCGATAAGCGTTGTATCAATCACTTGTTGAGTGGGGTAAGTATATTTCCCCTCGGTGGTGACGATTAAGTTTCTGTTATTGATGAAACAGTTTTTTTCGAGAATGCATAGCTGGTTAATCAAATGATTGCCTATAGGCTTAAGTTTTGCCTTAGCATTTGATGTTTTGATTCTTCGTAAGATGACTGGAGATTGGAAGTAGATCGAAAGGTTGATGTCACCATATAAGGCATGGCGATAAATATCAGCTTCTGTTAACGGTGAGTTTCTTATCTGAGTCGCTATCGCAATAGCTTCTGGTATCGTAATCCAGTTAAATGCATCACTTTTGGTATCGAACATCCTATTTTTCATTATCATGATTCATCTCCTTTATATGAAAATGATATATGCATAGGTGTCTAACATTCCCTTATGCAGCCATGACGTATAGATAGGATTCTAAAAATGAGGAATAGGATTAATGAGCGGTTGTTATTATAACGATGGTGTTATTAATCGCTTTTCGCTGGCGGTCACAAAAATGTTCCAACTGGGACGCTATCAGCAGATGGGTCAACTTCCTCATGTCGATTTTTATTCTGTGTGTTGCTGGTTTTATTCAGAGCAATACGACAAAGCTCCGCATCAAAAAGGAATGAAAATACCCTGAATCAGGCATATCAATTGGTTCGAGGTAGTTAACGAACCAATTGATGATGCGGAATGGTTGAATCGAGTGGCGACCAGAATGTTATTCCCTGATTGTTGGCGATTAAGCCCAGCAAGTGATCTAATTGTTTTTATGACGAATTTCTCGCGGAATGCGCTGCCCTTGTGAATCGAAATAACGATTCGGCCAGATTTCACTCGCTGGAATGCCCAGTGCGTCTGCGATCAGTCGTTCACCTTTCGGCCAGGGTCGGTTTAGTGCATTTGCAAGCGTTGATGAACTAAGACCCGCCTCACGTGATACGGCTGCTAACGTCGTCTTTCGTTTACGCAGGGCTGCAATGATATCGGCAGGATGCCAGTCCATTCGTTGTTTCTGTTGTTCAATGTTCATACGTCCTCCTCTTGGATTGAAACTTTACTTCTTCCAGTAAACTATATCTTTATTATGGTGTAAAAAACAATCAAAAATAAAGATAAAATTTATTTAGGAAAGAAATGATTTAAGAAGAGCTTGCCGAGAGAAGCGATAATCAGTCTATGTTGATCAGTACCGTGGATAACACCGTGATTGGTAAGCGATTAAGACTAGCTCGAGTGAACAAGGGATTAAAGCAGGCAGAGCTCGGTTGCCTAGCTGGTCTGGATGAGGAAACGGCAAGCTCTCGTGTGAGCCAATATGAAAGAGAAGTCAGTGCACCAGATTTTGGGCTGGTTTCTCGGTTCGCTACAGTGCTGGATGTTCCTGAAGCGTATTTCTATGCCGTCGATGACGATCTCGCCACCTTGATCTTACAGTATCACCGTTTCAAGAAAGCCAACCCAAACTCCACGCTGCTCATCACACCTCAGTAAGGTTGGTGCCCTAATGCGTCTGGTGTTCAATTCCTGTGTATTTACTCTTCTAAATTTAATTATTCCTACTCTCAATAAATCAAATCTTCATTTTTGGGTTTAAAATAACCAAAAATAAATTTTAAATTTATTAGGTGAAGAACTACTTTAAGAGAGGCATAGCGGGAACGGCGATAATCGGCTTATGTTAATCTGCGAAGCAGGTAATGCCGTGATTGGTAAACGATTAAGACTGGCGCGAGTGAATGCAGGATTAAAACAGGTCGAGCTCGGTTGTCTCGCTGGTCTGGATGAAGAGACGTCGAGTTCCCGCGTAAGCCAATATGAAAGGGAAGTCAGTTCGCCGGATTTTGGTCTGGTTTGCCGGTTTGCGGCGGTGTTGGATGTGCCAGAAGCGTATTTCTATGCTGTCGATGAGGATCTCGCAACGCTAATCTTGCAATACCATCGTTATAAGAAAAGTAACCCTAATTCTACGTTATTGATTACCCCGCAATAGACCTTCATTCATGTATCCGGCCTGAGTAATTTCCTGACGTTTCACGATTTTTTGTGAAATGCTGAGGTAAAAACTTTCTCGCTGTCTGAAAAGCAGATCCTGTTATCAGGATCTGCTCTTAGGAGCGTTATCGATCAGGCCGCTCCAGCCGTCTTATGTTGTTGAGCATAAATGTATGGCGCAACATATCCTTCTCGGTTGGTATCCAGATAATCCGACCACCATTGCATCATCGCTTTACGGGCCTCGAGATATTCTGCTTTATGAATGTAAGCTGCTCGAACGCTATTGCGTTCCTGATGACTCATTTGACGCTCAACTGCATCCTGTGACCACAGGCCAGATTCCATCAGCGCACTACAGGCCATTGCCCGAAATCCGTGACCGCAAATTTCATCTTTCGTGTCATAACCCATCAAGCGTAGCGCCTTGTTGACTGTGTTTTCGCACATCGGCTTATACCGATTATGATCACCGGGAAATATTAGTTCCTGATGCCCGGAAATTTCCCGTATCTGTTTCAGAATAGCGACGGATTGACGGGATAGGGGAACGATATGCGGCGTGCGCATTTTGGCCCCACGCCCGGAATAACGCACTCCGGGGATGGCTTCGCGGGTGGCTGGAATGGTCCAGATTTTGTTTCTGAAATCGATCTCAGACCAACGGGCAAAACGCAATTCGCTGGAACGGATGAACAGGTGCAGGGTGAGTGAGACTGCCAAGCGGGTTAATTCTCTCCCTTGCTTGTAGTCCTCAATGCTAGCCAACAGCTCCGGTAGTCGCTCCAGCGGAAGGGCAGGGTAGTGACGTTTAACTGGAGGGGCGATAATGCCATCCAAATTTGCCGCCGGATTGTGCTCTATTAATTCCTGATGCACGGCATGACGCATGATGTTGCACATATGCTGTCGGGTTCGTGCCGCCACTTCCAGCAAACCTTTTTTCTCAATCCCTTTCAGCAGGTCGATGAAGTGGCGAGTTTTCAGTTCTGTGACTGGCAGGTGTCCAATTATCGGGAAGATATGGTTATTCATGCTGGCAAGCAGACGGGCGGCATGGTTCTCTGACCAGGTTCGGTTGCTTTTATGCCAGCTCAATGCCACGGTCTTGAAACTCTTTGCAGGAGAACGAGCCGCCTTTTCAGCGGCGCGTTGCTGCGCCGGGTTGATATTCTGTGCCAGAAGTTTGCGGAGTTCATCGCGTTTCTGGCGCGCTTCTGACAGACTGATTAACGGATAAGCGCCCAATGCTATGCGGGTTTCTTTGCCACAAAAATAGTATCTGAAGTACCAGAGACGTGAACCAGTAGGTTTAACGTGAAGATACAGACCGTGTGAATCGGACAGTTTTATGGGGGTAACAGGTGGTTTTAAGTTGCGGATTTTAGTGTCATTAAGGGACATATGCGGGTCACTCCATTATCGAACCGGAAAGACCCCAAATCTGACCACCAAATTCTCCCGATGCGGAGGGTAAACTGAAAATGCATCGGGAAGACTTTTCACGCTAACCTATTGAATCTAAATCACATAGGGATTCGCAAAGAGGCATGAAAACAAGAATTTGGCTCCTCTGACTGGACTCGAACCAGTGACATACGGATTAACAGTCCGCCGTTCTACCGACTGAACTACAGAGGAATCGGTTAAGTGCGATGGATAATAGCGGGAGCGTTTCGGGTTGTCAAAGGCTGTTATCGCTTGGTGCGTTTGATTGCCGAACTAATAACCAACATATTGAAATTATTGCTCAAGTTGAGCACTGGAAAGCAATGAAATAAGCTGAGTCGCGGGCGGGTTTGCACCCTAAAATAGCAGGGGTTGCTTTAAGATGGTGCAGGTTGGTATGGGCTTGATGACGGGGTTTCCAGACAGAATCAGGTGTTTTGGTTAGCAGAATCATTGCTTTTCCTTATTTTACCTGTGGCTTATCAATGAGGTATCACTTTTTCTTAGGCATAGAAACATAATATGGCGCGCTTTTTGCTACCTCTTTAGGGTAACTACTCAGGAGGCAGACATGAATCTTAGACGGCTCAAGTATTTTGTGAAAATCGTTGATATCGGTAGCCTGACACAGGCTGCTGAGTTGTTGCATATTGCACAACCGGCGCTGAGCCAGCAGGTCGCGACGCTGGAGAGTGAACTCGAAAAACAGCTGCTGGTACGGAGCCGGCGTGGTGTGACGCCCACCGAGGCGGGGAAAATTCTTTATTCTCATGCACAGACGATATTGTCACAGTGCGAACAGGCAAAGGATGCGGTGAGTGGCGCACGACAATCAATGAGTGCGTAAGCGTTAGCCATAGAGCCAGCCATTTCTCGATGGCTGGCTACTCATCAGATTTTTGTGTCAGATGTTCGATAAAAATGGCACTCTTTCTTATTTTTTTGTGAAGACTATCACAACTCATAGCATTATCTGGCTTCCTCAACGCAGGGATTTTTGCTCTTAAAAATAAAATGGTTTTTTAGTTTTTTTATTTATTTGGTTTGTTTATCTGCAACTTCATTTTATTGCTGCCGTGTGAATATGATTTCCTTAAAATGATAATAGACACTAGCGGTCAGGCCATTCACAGTGTTACATTAATCTTCGTTATGTTTTCTCTAATCCTGTGCACCAAGAACAGGTGTTGCCTTATGGGTGTATGACGGTTATTTTTTTGATTAAGGAGTTCAAATGAATAATATCCTCTCTCATCTTTTAATAAAGTTGGCAGAAAAAGAAGTTGGAGAAAAAGCGCTTAACGCGAAGATTGAATCGTTAGAGATGCTGATTTCTGCCATTGTTTCAACACTTGATGACAGTAAAATCAATGAGTTAAATAGAAAGATAGAAGGTGTCGTTGCTGATGCTTCACAGCGGCAGGATGAACATAATTACTTAGCTCTCGAACTATTGGCAAAAAACATCAATCGAATCACAACCGTTTCATTGCGGGAATAACTTTCTTATATATCAATGGTGACGACATTAATTGTTCGCATATTAATTTTCGTATATCCAATTGAGAATTGTTTATATCCAATAATAGAGAATACTTGTGCTATGCGTGATTTTGCTGAAAAAAATTGAAGGCGCCGACGTCTGTCCGCGCCTTTCTTGCGTTTATACCTTTTACTTCACATCAACAGCCTGCTTTTTCCGACGAATAAACTGATAAGCAATAGCCAGAACAATAAACCACAGCGGCGTGACAATAAGCGCCTGCCGTGTATCTGGCTGTAATGTTAACAGTACAATAACAAAAGCGAAAAAGGCCAAACATATCCAGCACATGAAAATACCCAACGGCATTTTATAAGATGACTCGGCATGTAGCTGAGGGCGCTTTTTACGGTATGTCAGGTAAGAGCACAGGATGATGCTCCAGATAAACATGAATAAAATCGCGGAGACGGTGGTCACCAGCGTAAAGACCGTCATCACGTTCGGAATCAGGTAGATCAGCACCACGCCCGAAAGCAAACAAATACAGGAGAACATCAACCCAGTCGACGGAACCGCGCGTTTAGAGAGCACGCCGAAACTTTTCGGTGCATCGCCTTGTTTCGCCAGGCCAAAGAGCATACGGCTGGTGGAGAATACGCCACTATTCGCCGAGGATGCCGCCGACGTCAGTACGACAAAGTTGATCATACTGGCGGCTGCAGGTAGGCCAACCAGTACGAACATTTCCACGAAAGGACTGCGATCCGCAGTAATTGCGCTCCACGGGGTGACGGACATAATCATAATTAACGCAAAAACATAAAACATGATGATGCGAATCGGTATGGCGTTAATTGCACGGGGCAGCACGACTTTCGGATTTTTCGTTTCAGCGGCCGTTGTACCAACCAGCTCGATACCGACAAATGCGAATACGGCGATCTGGAATCCGGCAAAGAATCCGCTTATCCCTTTAGGGAACATGCCACCGTCATTCCAAAGGTTGGTAAAGGAGGCGACGTTTCCTGATGGGGAAGAGAATTACATCATCACCAGCGCGACACCGACCACGATTAACGCAACGATAGCGACAATTTTGATCATCGCGAACCAGAATTCCATCTCGCCAAACAGCTTCACGGTTGCCAGATTTAGCGTCAGTAATAACAGAACGCAAAGCAGGGAAGAGACCCACTGCGATAAATCAGGGAACCAGAACTGTGAGTAGGCACTAATGGCTACGACATCGGCGATCCCGGTTACGACCCAGCAGAACCAATACGTCCAGCCGGTAAAGAAACCTGCCCATGGCCCAAGGAGGTCAGCAGCGAAATCGCTGAATGACTTATAGTTGAGGTTGGAGAGTAATAGTTCTCCCATTGCGCGCATGACAAAAAACAGCATAAAACCAATGATCATATAAACGAAGATGATCGAAGGACCCGCCATGCTGATTGTTTTGCCCGAGCCCATAAATAGCCCGGTACCGATCGCTCCGCCGATGGCGATGAGCTGAATATGACGATTAGTCAGATTCCGTTGCAGTCCCTCTCCCTGTTCAGAGGCAAGGTCTGCGGCTTCTTTTGATTGTTCGACCATGTAAGTACACTTTCCTGTTTCTGTCTGTGATGTTTTTTTGAGCTCTTTGGCGGCTCTCGTTTACGAAAATCGAAACGAATAAGATAGCGCAACCGCAGTACTTATTACAGCGGATGTCTGAGATAGCCAGGCATAAAGAGGGCAGCTAATGATGTAAGATGACGCTGTATGTTTTTCGCCCTAAAATGAAGAGGATATAAAATGATGAGAGGCTAGAGATAAATAGGCTGAGCAGGTTAACAAAATTACCAATTGCTAACAATCCTATTATTAGGCATAAAAAATTAATATGAAGTATTTGACAGACACGCCGGGTAGGAGAATAATCCTCGCCGTTGGGTCGTTAGCTCAGTTGGTAGAGCAGTTGACTCTTAATCAATTGGTCGCAGGTTCGAACCCTGCACGACCCACCAACAATTTCAATGAGTTATGATATTAATTTCAGTTTGTTATTATTTCTGTTTTCTTTGGTTAATTTATTTTTAATTATATCCGTTCTTAATGCTAACCGTATTTTCTGCGTTGGTTTTCCCCATTTTATTCTATTTTTATCACTTTCATAACAAATCCCCTCGCTTAATAGTCGTGACTTTTCGATCATGTTTTACTGGTATTCTGCTGTCATGCCAGGTGGAGACATAAGGTGTCTGATGATATCGCTGAACGTTATCACTTTTGATGGCGAGAATGTGCCTCAATCGTCCTGAAGAGTGGCGATAAGGTGCTATGCTTAGCAGATGGAATCGTTGACAGATCGTTTATGATGTGACGAGTTGTTTGCACAGGGTTGTGTTCATATCCACTGGGGCGGCGTTTAGAGGTAGCTGGAGTTTCCTGGTTAGCCATAAGCAAGTTTCTGCTTGATTTCGGAGGTTCATATGGGATTCGAAAAATTACTGGCTGTCATAGAAAAAAGTCACCAGGATCCAAAATCGGTTATCTCATTGTCTGAACTGAGCCAGGCAATCCATGAGATAATTTGTACGGAAAGTTCAAAAGAGTACAAAATAAATGAATGCTTCACTGAGCTGAGGGAGCTGGTTGATGAAAGAAAAGCACTTTCCAGAAAACAGTTCCTGGATAAAGCGTTGGTGATGGAATTAACGCTTTATAAAAAGAAAGAAGAGGCACTGCTTTTGAAACTCATCAGCATCGGGAATAAATAGACGAGCGTCTCTATTTTTTAAATCAGGAAGACAATGCTAAATATTACTACACCGCCAGATCAAATTATTAAGATGGCGGTGTAGCAAATAGTGCTATTTACGGTAGCTGGTTTTGATTTGTTTAATCGTGTTATCAAAGACAGCGGCTTGCTCAGCATCTTCCAATTGAGCAATATATCTTTCCATATTGATGATAACTTTACCGGCATCTGCCTGGCCGATTGCTTTTAATAACAGCGTAACCATAGCCTTCAGGCAGGTAACCTCGTGGGCCAGTGTTTCAGCGGATGCAGTAGTAGAAAAATCTGCGTTGCTCATGTTTTGTCCTCAACAAGAAAAAGATGTTTTCCTTCGCCTGCTGCGGGCGTTACCGCTGACGCGACAGGCAGAACCAGATGGCGGGAGTATAACATAAAGCATATTGTGGATTGATATTATTCGCGGATAAAGCCATTTTAGTGACTGTTTTTTATGCATTTAACTTATTTAAATAGCGTCTATATTTTGGATGTTTTTGGGAGGTAAAGGCTATAGATGTGTTTTGTTTAATACATATGATGTTCACTATGGACGTTTTTCACTGAATATATTATTTATATAATATCGTGGCAGACGATGATAAAATTTCTAACCACATCCTGATTACAATAGTGACTTTTTATTGACATTCAAGATGTAAAGCCAATTGCATGCCATTTGATTTGCATTGTTTTTTATACATTTTGTGCCACTGACGTGTTTATACTGTGTGGCGTATTTGAAATGTTAAGAATGTGATCAACATACACCATCAGGTTAACGATATATTGTTATGATCGGGAACGTGCTTTATTCCTTCTCGGTATATTTTAAAATACATATTCATATAAATCTGTGTTCATTATTTTTTGAAACCAACGTAGTATCACCTGCAAGCAACTTTTTATGTAAGTGTTACTCCCTTTTTTGGAGAATTATTCTTTGATTAGCGTTTTTCTTGTTGATGACCATGAACTGGTGCGGGCAGGGATACGACGCATTCTTGACGATATCAAAGGTCTGAAAGTGGTTGGTGAGGCATGCTGCGGTGAAGATGCTGTCAAATGGTGCCGAAGCAATGATGTAGATGTTGTCCTCATGGACATGAGCATGCCGGGCATCGGTGGGCTTGAAGCAACGCGCAAGATCCTGCGTTTTACGCCAGATATAAAAGTCATCATGCTCACTATTTATACTGAGAATCCGCTACCTGCTAAAGTGATGCAGGCCGGTGCCGCGGGATATGTGAGTAAAGCTGCCGCTCCTCAGGAAGTGATCTCCGCCATTCGCGCTGTACATGCTGGTAAACGGTATATTGCTTCTGATATTGCTCAGCAGATGGCATTAAGCCAGTTGGAGCCGCAGATGGATGCGCCGCTTGAGTGTTTGTCTGAACGCGAATTACAGATTATGCTAATGATAACGAAGGGACAGAAAGTGACTGAAATTTCAGATCAGCTTAATCTTAGCCCTAAAACAGTGAACAGCTATCGCTACCGTATGTTCAGCAAGCTGAATATCAACGGCGATGTAGAGTTGACTCATCTGGCTATCAAGCATGGGCTTTTTACCGCGGAGACATTGTTAAGTAGTGAGTGAGAGTTTCGATGCTTCGGCATTTTTAAAAACGGTAACGAGCCAGCCTGGCGTCTACCGGATGTATGACGCCGGTAATACGGTCATCTACGTCGGTAAGGCAAAAGACTTAAAAAAACGACTTGCCAGCTATTTCCGCAGTCATGTCGCCAGCCGTAAAACCGAGGCATTAGTCAAAAGCATCAAGCATATTGATGTCACGATCACGCATACGGAAACTGAAGCCCTACTGCTGGAACACAACTACATCAAGCTTTATCAGCCGCGTTATAACGTCTTGTTGCGTGACGATAAATCCTATCCCATGATTTTCCTGAGCGGTGATGCGCATCCACGTTTGGCTGTTCACCGTGGCGCTAAGCATGCGAAGGGCGAATATTTCGGCCCATTTCCCAACGGCAATGCCGTGCGCGAAACGCTAATATTGCTGCAAAAGCTGTTTCCGGTTCGCCAGTGTGAAAATAGCGTCTATCGCAATCGCTCTCGTCCTTGCCTGCAATATCAAATTGGTCGCTGCCTCGGGCCTTGCGTTAGCGGTTTGGTTAGCGAAGAAGATTATCAACAGCAGGTTGACTATGTTCGCCTGTTTTTGTCTGGTAAAGACCAGCAAGTACTGAATCAACTCATCTCCCGGATGGAAGCGGCCAGTCGCGATCTGCATTTTGAAGATGCAGCTCGGATACGCGATCAGATCCAGGCGGTTCGGCGTGTGACGGAAAAACAATTTGTTTCCGGCGACGGCGAAGATTTGGATGTTATCAGTGTTGCCTTTGATGCCGGCATGGCTTGCGTCTATGTCCTTTTCATCCGACAGGGAAAAGTGCTTGGCAGCCGGAGCTATTTCCCAAAAGTGCCTGGCGGTACGGAATTGGGGGAGGTCGTGCAGACTTTTGTCGGGCAATTCTATTTGCAGGGAAGCTTAGGCCGAACGCTTCCTACAGAAATTCTGCTCGACTTCACTCTGCCCGATAAAGATTTACTGACGGAGTCTCTAACGGCAGTTGCAGGAAGAAAAGTACAGATTCAAACGAAACCCCGCGGCGATCGTGCGCGTTATTTAAAACTGGCGCGGACAAATGCTGCGACGGCGCTGGTCACAAAACTGTCTCAGCAGTCCACAATTCACCAGCGACTGGCGGCGTTAGCTAACGTGTTGCAGTTGCCAGAAATCCATCGGATGGAGTGTTTTGATATCAGTCATACGATGGGCGAACAGACTGTGGCATCCTGCGTAGTATTTGATGCCAATGGCCCGTTACGTTCGGAATATCGCCGCTATAATATCAGTGGCATTACGCCAGGCGATGATTATGCCGCCATGGCGCAAGTCCTCCGACGTCGATATGGTAAAGCGCTGGATGACAGCAAAATACCGGATGTCATTGTGATCGATGGCGGAAAAGGGCAGCTCGGCCAGGCTCAGGACGTGTTTGACTCGCTGCAGGTATCGTGGGATAAAAACAAGCCTCTGCTACTTGGTGTCGCGAAAGGCAGCGATCGTAAAGCTGGGCTGGAAACGCTGTTTTTTGAGTCGACGGGCGAGGGCATGGCACTACCGCCTGATTCTCCCGCATTGCACGTTATCCAGCATATTCGCGATGATTCGCATGACCATGCAATTGGCGGACATCGTAAGAAGAGAGCAAAAGTAAGAAATACCAGTACGCTGGAGCTTATCGAAGGTGTCGGCCCTAAACGGCGTCAAACCCTGTTGAAATACATGGGGGGGCTGCAACCTTTGATGAATGCCAGTATTGAGGAGATTGCAAATGTTCCAGGAATTTCGCATGCATTGGCAGAAAAAATCTTCCATGCATTGAAACACTAGGGACAATGTTGCAACATACTCTTAGTATCCACTCCAGCCAGATAGTTACCTAAGCGCTATGCAATTTAATATACCGACGTTGCTTACCCTGTTTCGTGTTGCTCTTATTCCGTTTTTTGTGCTGGCGTTTTATCTTCCATTCGTCTGGGCACCGCTGCTCTGTGCGTTGATTTTCGTGTTTGCTGCCATTACGGATTGGTTTGATGGTTTCCTTGCCCGCCGCTGGAAACAGACCACGCGTTTTGGTGCCTTCCTCGATCCTGTTGCGGATAAAGTGATGGTGGCTGTCGCGTTGGTGCTAGTTGCGGAATACTATCACTCCTGGTGGATTACGCTGCCTGCCGCGACAATGATCGCGCGGGAAATCATCATTTCAGCATTGCGCGAGTGGATGGCTGAAATTGGTAAGAGAAGTAGCGTTGCCGTGTCGTGGATAGGGAAGGTTAAAACCACGGCTCAGATGATGGCGCTTTTTGCTTTGCTGTGGCGCCCAGAACGCATTGTTGAAGGCGTTGGCGTTGTGGCGTTGTACATCGCCGCCGTACTGACGTTCTGGTCCATGTTTCAATATTTGAACGCCGCAAGACACGATCTGCTTGAACCTTGATCGAAGCGCCGTAAAAACCAGCAAACGAACGCAGTTGCTTGATAATTTTATTGACTCATTGCGTCAGGTCAGTAGAATGCACCGCATCAACAGCAACGCTGGTTTGTAAGAAGTTAAGATAATCAGTAAGTTCTGTGTTGCGGGAATAGCTCAGTTGGTAGAGCACGACCTTGCCAAGGTCGGGGTCGCGAGTTCGAGTCTCGTTTCCCGCTCCAATTTAAAACATCGGCAATTGCGGATGTTGGTCACTAAGACCTGAATATTTTGGCGCGTTAACAAAGCGGTTATGTAGCGGATTGCAAATCCGTCTAGTCCGGTTCGACTCCGGAACGCGCCTCCAATATTTAAGCCCGGGTGGTGAAATCGGTAGACACAAGGGATTTAAAATCCCTCGGCGTTCGCGCTGTGCGGGTTCAAGTCCCGCCCCGGGCACCATTGATTTAAAACGAATTAAAATAAGCACATTGCGTGCAATGTCGTAGACCGCCGAGAGGCGGTTTTTTTGTATTTAAAAAATGGCAAGTGGCAGCATTGATTTTATGCATGAAAAAAGCAGCCAAGAATTTAACTGCTTTTGTTAAGCCGGATTGAACAATCTAATCAGGCGGGTAGTATGCCTGACTTTGTCGCGATTGACTTCGGTTTTGATACAGGTGCGCTGGATATGGAAATCACCCTCGGTGGGTTGGATGCTGGCTTGTTGAAAAAGTGGGGCGCCTCCACTGCGGACGGTATGTAAATGCGCTTTGCAGGTTCGTATCAGGATGAAGCCACGGGCGAAGCGGTGCAGTGTCATTAAACGTGCTGCAAACGATGCCCTACACAGGAAAAGCCTAGCCGCTGATCGAAGGGACGGGTAATATCTACGGTATGTACATGATTACCAACATCAATGAAACCCGTTCCGAGTTTTTTAACGACGACAAAGCGTTGCATATCTCATTTACGTTGAGACTAGAACGGGTTAGCGAGGAGGCGGGAAATCCTGGGCAATATGGATGTCGGCTTATCCTGATAATACAGTCATTTTTAACTGCTCTCACTGACAATAGGCTATAAATAAACCGGAAAACCTAGAAAATTTGATAATCACTTAAAGAAACTAAAAAAGATACCGATAACGACGGCTCACTGAAAATTATACAGGGATAGCAATATGGAAAACCCCTCAATCCAAAATGGGTTAAATAACAATCAACTACATGGTTTGACTATTTTTAGGTTTATTGCAGCCTTTTATGTTTTCATTTTTCATTGTCAAATTAGATACCCTCTTGATGTACCAAATTTTGTTACGAGAGCACTAAATAATGGTGCGATCGGTATGTCATTTTTTTTCATTCTATCAGGTTTCGTTATGGCTTGGTCTGCCAGAAATGGCATACGAAGTGATTATTTAAGGGCCAGAATTTCAAGGATTTATCCAGCATATATTTTAATGGGGATTATTTCATTACCTTTTTTGTTTGATATTGAAAATGAAAAGTTAATCCCATCTTTAGTATTGTATTTTTCTGGGATGCAATCATGGATACCTGACTCTTTCTCTTCTTGGCACTTTATTGGATCTTGGTCTGTATCCACTGAGCTTTTTTTCTATATGGTTTTTCCTTTAATTCTTCCATTAATTAATAAAAATCCCAAGTCATCATTACTAATAGCATATGTTATCACCTCGCTAATTATCCCATTTTCAATGGCGTTTAGCGGTTCAAGCAATATGCCATATTTTTATATAAGTCCAATACATAGGCTACCAGAGTTTATCATTGGGATAGCACTTGGCGTTATGTATACGAATGGTTTTAAATTGACTATGAAAAGGTATCAATTATTATTGGTTGCTTTCTCTTTGTTGATATTACTTTTTGTATCTCCAATCAGTAACGATGGTTACATGAAAAGAAATTTCGCCACAGTATTAGCAACTGCCTCTTTGGTTTTTGTTTTTGCTTGCTCAAAGGTTGAAATGAATGTTTTCACGCGGCCATTTATTTGGCTAGGTAAGATAAGTTACTCTTTTTATCTTATGCAAATACCAATAATATTGTTTTTTTTAAAATACCCAAGTGTTTTTTTAGGGATGGAAAACTATCAAGTCTGGGTGGTTTTCGGTGCGTTAAATCTTATACTGGCGGCGGTGTCTTATTATTTTGTTGAGGAAAAATTTATAATTAAAATTAAGAAGAAATCCTTTGCTTAAAAAATGAGGGCGTTTCAGTACGATTCGCCCTCACATTATCGGGACGTTTTACTTTTTAATCTGAGCTTGTTCAACTGCGAGTCTGCCTACAGCATTAGCGCGGAGCGTAGCGAGCTGTTCGAGTAGCCCTTTTGCATCCACCATAGGGTGAGGCTGGCCAGGCTGACGTACTTTTAGCTGATTTTGCACTTCAATTTGACCGTTACTGAAAGGATGTGCGGTGAGATGGACTGTAATGGGGCGTTTGGTGTCTTTTACCATTGCTTTGATGCGATCGATGCTTCGAATATAGGCTTCAACCTGCTGTGGACTATCGATAGCGTTTAGACCTAATCCACCAATGGTAATTGCGCGGTAAGTGTTATTTCCCTCTTTGACATCGAATACATAAGATGTGGTTCCCCAAGTGTGACCGGGCGTCATGTAGGCGTGAAATGTCGTATCACCAATGGTCAACGCGCTACCATCTTTCACCAAAATATCTGTGGCAGCAGGAGCAGGCATCGTCCACGCGTTAGGTTTTCCCTGTGTATTTTTCGCATCCAACTGTGCTTCCTTCCAACCTTCCTCAGACATGACAAATCGTGCATTGGTTAGCGCTTTGAGTTTAGAAACGCCACCTACATGATCAAAATGCCCGTGTGTCAGCAGTACCATTTTGATCTCTGCCGGGTCGACGCCGATTTTCTTAATATTATCGATTAGCTGATCCGTAAATTCACCATACAGCGTATCAATAAGTACTGGGCCCTCACTGGTTTTGATAAGCCAGGCTGAGACCCAGCAAATGCCGACATAATAAACATTGTCGAAGGCTTGGTAGGGCTCGACAGTCTGTGCCTTTGTATCATTCAGCCAACGTCCAAGTTCCGCAGGCATTTTGCCACTGCTGCCAAATTGGCTGAAAAGTTGGTTGATGGTTGATGATGGACCGCATCCTGTAAGTGTGGGGATGGTGGTGCTATTTATTTCTGCATCCGGTGAAGGGAGCGAGTGAGCCGTAGCAGCCATATTGAATAAAAGTAAGAAAGTAGCCAGAGGTGTAAGACGTTGGTTCTTCATTCTTTATCTCTTGTCTGGATAGTAAAGCCCAGACTATAGTTGCGAAATTCGGACGAATAAATACGAGGAAATGCAAACTAACGTTGCATATTTCGAACAATACGAGGATTTATGGACCGCTTTGTTGCCATGCAGGTATTTGTAGATGTGGTTGAGTTAGGGAGCCTTACTGCCGCAGCGAACAAGCTGGACATCTCTCGTGCCATGGCTACGCGCTATATCGCGTCATTGGAGAAAGCATTCGGCGTTCGTCTATTGCATCGTTCCAGTCGCAGTTTGGGATTGACGAGTGCTGGGAGCGAGATTTTGTCCTATTGTCGACAAATTTTAGCGTTGAATGATGATATTGGCGCTGCCCTTGAGAGTAAAAGCCAAGAGCCTAATGGCTTGATCCGGGTTGCTAGCAGTATTTCATTCGGCCAATCCTATCTGGCCGATGCGCTGAGGCGTTATTCCGCCCAATATCCTAAAGTTTCCATCGAGATGGTGTTAAAGGATGCGTCAGTGAATCTGGTGGAACAGCGTATTGATCTGGCTATTCATGTTGGTGACAAACTCGATCCGACGGTAATTTCACGCCAGTTGAGCCGCTGTGCTTCTGTCGTTTGCGCAGCGCCCGATTATCTGGCACGAAACGGAACGCCCCAACGGCCAGACGATCTCAGGCAACACAACTGTTTGTACCACACGCGTTTTGGTCGTGTCTGGCGATTCCAAGCCCCATCGGCTGACGGTGTAGATCTGGTAATGGATGACGTGGGCGTTACGGGCAACTTTGCCGCGAATGATAGTATGGTGCTTCTGCATGCCGCGCTCGCGGGCGAGGGCATCGTTCATTTACCCGCTTTTACGACGGATCCTTACCTTCGTACCGGCGCACTGGTTCGCGTTCTGACAGACTACGTATTGCCTGAGTTGGGGGTCTATGCGTTATATTGTTCACGCAAATACTTACCTACCAGCACACGTACGTTACTGGATTTTTTGCTTAATGACTTGTCGAGCGGCTAGATTTATAGTGCTAAGAGGATAACCCTATCTCTGTAACAGGCGTGTTTGTTGTCATTACGCGAGCTGTTGACCTTGTTCCGCCATTTCTTTTATACGTTCTTGCACTTTGAGATCTAACGCCATGCGTTCTTCTACTGGCATTGCCTCGTATTGCTCCTTGGATATTCCCATGGAGGCGAGTACGGAGAAGAATAATCTTTCTTCATGAGACATGGAGACCCAGTCCATAAACTCCTGTGCTGCTTTTGAGCGTTGAGGCTCAACTTTAGCGCTGGGTTCGTGTCTGGAGATCTGCCCGCTATCCTTTGCTTTCTCAAGTGCCATTTTGAAAGTATCTTCACTTGGCGCAATAGCGTGCTTACTGGCCTGGGCAAATAAAAGATTAGCCCCCTGAATATCCGATGTGATCATATGAACTCTCCATAGTTAGACAGGATAGATACTCACATAGTCTGAAGGGATGTTATCGAAAAGATACCACCTGGATGTATGTTTAATTCACCGGATTAGTTGTGATACTGGAACCGGAAGGCGGCGAGGGTTTAACTAGCAAATCGATGTGGCGTAAAGCGACGTTTTACATCGCCGTTAAGGAACGGCGACAAATCCCAGCGTTGTTATTGGTTATTTCTTATCTATCTGATTTTACGGCACAAAAACTTATCTTTTATCACGCCATCAAAGAAACGGCCTTTAGAGACGACAGCGTCAGAAATAAATTTTTTATAGATAGACTCAGGCACGCCAACATATTGATAGATATCTTTATTATGAAATTCTATCTCAAGGTTGTGCGTCTTTGGATCGTACCCAATGGAATAAATTCGTGACGATAAAACCTGCTGTCGCTGCAATGCTCGTTCCTCCCTTGTGCAAAATAAGATCAGACTATAAAAAGATTCACTGCATGACATATTGTCGACGATCATGCTTATTTATTGAATATGTATCAAATTTTTGGCGGGTTGGTTAGTAAAATCGTTGGTTTATCATTTTCATGCTGTGAATTTGTTCAATGAAGGGGAATTCATCTGTTTGGTGAGGGAATAGTGCAAACCTGCGATGATGAATAGCGGGCTATTCTTTTCAGCTATGGCCTGAAGCGCAGGTTTGCAACGAGATAAAATGATTATTCTTCCGGCGCGTATTCGATCCTGTTTCTGCCGTTGGCCTTGGCCTGATAGAGCGCATCGTCTGCTGCTTTTATCAAGCATTCATAATCGGGATGACCGCTATAGACAGCGATGCCTGCGCTTATGGTCATTGTAACGCTTTCACCGTTTTGAAGATAAATAGGGTGATCCTGAATTTTCTTTCTCAGCCGCTCGATGATGGTGTGGGCGGCAACTTTAGGCGTTTCAATAAGCACGATCATGAATTCTTCGCCGCCGTAACGGAAAACATAGTCGCTGTTCCTCGTGCTCTCATAGAGCACTTCTGCAATCCTTTTCAGGATACTGTCGCCAGCGGCATGGCCATATGTGTCATTCACGGTTTTAAAATGGTCAATATCAATCATGGCGATGCTGAGCGAGGTGTTTGAGTGCATTGCCAGCGATATTTCATGTCTAAGAATGGTTGGCAGGAAGCGACGGTTTAACAGAAGGGTCAACGTATCCTTACCGCTTTCCAGTTTTTGGACTTCGTCAAATAGCGATCCCAGCAGCATATTTATTTTATAAATTTTGCTTCTGACCGTTTTAAGTATCGGGGCGTAATCCTGCTGTGTCAGTAGTGTGGTAGTACTATGGCCGCGAATGTAGTCATCCGTTTCCGTTATGATTGAGGCGATAGTGCGTATACCCTGAATATTACTGAAGCTGGATTTCCCCTTATGGTTAAACCACAGGCCAAACTCCGAATCACTCAGATCCTGGATACTGGAAAGAGGCGTACCAGTGGCAACACTAAAAATAAAGGCATTTTCCCAATTTAGCAGCGATGCATTTTGACGCTCTCTCTCCATGCTGGCATTTTCCAGAATAGAAAATAGCCTATAGGATTCTTCATTTTTGGCTGCCAGATCGTGCGACTGTGAATAGGTTTTGCTCATTATCTCTATGGCAATATCCATAGAGATGGAGGCAAAACGCATGGCATCAAAGCATAGCGTTTTATCCTCTGCCACCTGTGCGATGTCTTCATAAAGGTGCCATTTTAGACGTCGGGCTCCACGCTCAACCAGATCGACGGGAATACCGATACGCGCATGAATCTGACCAATTTTCTTTTGATGATTAATCAGGTCAGCCAGACGATCTCCGGTATTCGTTAAAATATCCACTATCCATTTGCTCATCGAACCATGGAGTCGATCGTGGACTTGCTGGCTGGAAAGAAACAGGGAAGCTTCTTGATCTTGGAGCATGTAGGAGTAGAAGGCGTCAGCAAAGTCGGAGGCTTTCTGATCGGCGAGGGTTCGCAGTAGATTAAAAGATTTTTGTGAGGTTGTGGCTATCAATTGCATCCATTCTGATGTTATGACTTGATTGTAGTCTGACTCACCGTTATCTCTCTGTTCATTAACGTTCAATAGTTCGTTCAACTTTTAATCTCTTTTGCGAGTATGTCGGATGTACTAGGATAGAAACGATCAATTTTTGCCTGAATAATTGATATGTAATGACAGAGAGGGTCAATATGGCGTTGTTAAAAACAAATAAAATTAATCATTTTATGCAGGTACTATTCCTACCGTAGTCGTAAATGATAATGCTGTTTTTTTGATGTTAGAAGCTATTTTGAGATAAATTTATGAAAGTTAATGATCTGGTTACGGTTAAAACTGATGGAAAGACGCGCAGAGAAGGGACGATTCTTGCTGTAGAAACGTTTCAGGAAGGGATTATGTATTTAGTTGCATTAAAAGATTACCCAGCTGGTATCTGGTTTTTCAATGAGGTTGACAGCAAAGACGGGACGTTTGTTGAGCCAAAGATCTTGCCAGAAAAAGAGTAAAGGGAAACATGCCGATATACGAGCATTGTCCAGATGAACAATGCTCGCTGTTATACCCGTCATACTTCAAGCTGCATGTGCGTTGGCTTCTCTTACTCACCCCAGTCACCTACTTGAGTCAGCTTCCGGGGCATGCGCTTGTTGCTTTCCCCAGTATTAGAACGTTTCCCAGTTACCGTTTTCTGTATTAGCCTGGCGGGGCAGGGCGAGTGATGAACGGTCCTTAGCGGCGGGAACGTTTGGCCGAACAGGAGCTGAATGGCTATTTGATAAATGGCTGGATAACTTAAATGTCGCAACGGCACGCGTAAGCAATGCTGCTTGCTCTTCCAACGATGCCGCTGCAGCACTGGCTTCCTGCACGAGCGATGCATTCTGCTGTGTCACGCTGTCCATTTCGGATATCGCCTGACCGACCTGAGTAATTCCCCGACTTTGTTCGTCAGAAGCAGAAGCAATCTCTCCCATGATGTCGGTGACATTAGTGACGGCATCGACGATCTCTTTCATGGTTTGACCCGCGTTATCAACCAGAACAGAGCCACTGTTGACCAGATTTACCGATTCAGAAATCAGCGTTTCTATCTCTTTTGCGGCTTGTGCACTGCGCTGTGCGAGGCTGCGAACTTCACTCGCTACGACGGCAAAACCGCGACCTTGTTCTCCTGCTCTGGCTGCTTCAACCGCCGCATTGAGTGCGAGAATATTCGTTTGGAAAGCAATGCTGTTAATAACGCTGGTAATTTCAGATATTTTCTTTGAGCTACCTGAAATACTGTTCATCGTGTTCACAACGTTTGCAACGATCTCACCGCCTTGTTTGGCCTTTCCTGAAGCATTTGCCGCGAGCTGGCTGGCATGGTGTGCATTTTCCGAGTTTTGCTTCACGGTTGCGGTTAATTGCTCCATGCTTGCCGCAGTTTGTTCAAGCGCTGCGGCTTGCTGTTCGGTTCGCGAGGAAAGGTCGGTGTTACCGGATGAAATCTCCGTAGAACCTTGATAAATAGAGTCTGCACTTTCCCGAACGGTAGTGACGGTAGTGACCAGCGAAGACTGCATTTGTTGAACGTTGCTGGCTAGCGTGCCAATTTCGTTCCTGCCATAACGGTCCGATATTTGAGTCAAATCGCCTTGCGCAATACGCTGAATTCTCAGGACCAATTGATTTATTGGTTTGATGAGGATACTGCGCAGCAGGAAGAACGTCAGAAGCGTTAAAATGGTGGCCAGCGCAAAGCTGCCGCCCATCAACGAATATCCAAGCAGTGCATTTTTATGCGCTGTTTCGTTTAACTCTTTCGCTCTTTGCGTGCGGTAAGCGACAGCCTCTAGCAAAAATTTGTTATAGGCCAAATCTAAAACCCGGGTTTCTTCGGATTCGAGAGTGATGACCTCTTCAAATAGCCCTTCTTTTGCTGCTGTGAGCATCAGCATAAGGCCTTGATTGACATAAGCATCATAGGATTTACGCAGATCGCCGTCCAACGCCATATCCTGAGGTGTTTTAACTGGGCGTTGTTCATAGACAAGGAAGGCTTTTTTTGATTGTTCCAGACGCTGCTCAGCCTGTTTCAGGTTGTCATTGAAGACCTGAGAGTCGCCAATACGAGCAGCCGCTGCGGCCTGAATGAGCAGCAGACGTGCGGTGCGAAGGTGGTTGGAACTGTTTGAGATCCCCATTCGGGTATCGATTTCTTGTGTGACGTCGTCTAATGATTGATTGCTGCTTTGTAGAAAATAGCTGGATGTGCCGATAGATGCTGCAAATAACAGCATGATACCACCCAGAATAATGATGAATAAGGGAACTAGCCGTAAATTGCTCAGCATGCCGGCCTCGGCGTGCTGCTCAGACCTTGACGTTATTTTCATATCCATTCGCTCATTCTCAGGAATTTATGATTTACCATGCCACTCGCTGCGGCATTGGCGTTTAGGTTTTAGTGTCTACATTAATGACAATTCATTAGCTAAACAACCAATGTAAAAGATAATCGGCATATATTGAGAAACCTTAATCAAATTCGATGCGATCCCGATCACGTTTTTAACTCTTTAAAAAGAAAAGAGAAATACGTGATGCGAAATCATACAGATTGATAATAAAAAATAAAGAGTCTACCTCCTAACTTTATTTGTTTGAGGTTCAACGCTATTATGGCGAATCTATCTTCGGAGGGATTTTTCTTGGAAAAGCGCACGCATTTTTTTTCTGATAAAAAAGTTGTTTTTTTTATCGCCACATTATGCTGTTTGCTCTGGGGAAGTGCTTATCCAGCAATTAAAAATGGCTATGAGCTGTTTCACATTGCAGATAATGATATTCCTGGGAAACTCGTTTTTGCAGGCTACCGGTTCGCGTTCGCTGGGCTGTTGCTTTTGGTACTCGCTGTGTTAAGCGGACGCTCCATCGGGCGGTTTCAGCGTGGGCAGTTAGTTCAGTTGACCACACTGGGAATATTCCAGACATCGTTGCAATATGTTTTTTTCTACATCGGTCTGGCTTATACCACCGGCGTTAAAGGTTCGATCATGAATGCAACCAGTACTTTTTTCAGCGTACTGCTTGCTCATTATTTATACCAAAATGATAAATTAAATATCAACAAGCTAATTGGTTGTATATTAGGTTTTGCCGGTGTAATGGTTGTTAATATCAACAGCAACGGAATGAATATTGGTTTTACGCTGTTAGGTGATGGGTTCGTTGTTATTGCCGCATTTATTTTGTCTGCATCTACTATATATGGTAAGCGTATATCACAAACGATGGATCCAACCGTAATGACCGGTTACCAACTGGCTATTGGCGGGATCATTTTAACGATATCAGGGTACTGCACTGGCGGGACACTCATCATACCTGATTGGAAAGCTGTACTGATGCTAGGCTACCTTATTTTGCTTTCTTCAGTCGCTTTTTCATTATGGAGCCAATTGCTGAAATATAATCGGGTCGGTATGGTCGCACCATTTAATTTCCTTATCCCAGTCTCTGGTACGCTGTTGTCAGCACTGTTTCTTAATGAAAGCATTCTGGAGTGGAAATATTTCTTTGCACTGGTCCTGGTATGCTCAGGTATTTGGCTGGTTAATCGAATTGTTAAAAGCGATCGGTAAATGCCTCTGTGCCCCAACTCACCTATCCCCCTGAAGGTACTGTCTGTAGCGTGATGTTTGAGATCGTTGAAGCTGCGAGTAACGTCATGCTGCAGTGCCTGTACTGAATCCCAGACAATCACTAATTTCTTTAATATCAATACAGTAATGTTTAACCACCTTTTGCGGCGAGAGCGGTATGCTTTGTTGTCGTTGCGACTGTGTACTGGCAGAGGATAGATAAATGTTGCTTCATAACATGTGGTTAAGAGTTTTTTGGGTAAAAAGTGTAAGTTTTTCGTGAAAGGTATAAACTTACATAACGGAGTGTGTTCTGGGCGCAAGGGATTTTTTGTATATCTATCATTTATATAGCAAGCAAATTGTTTCTTTTTTATTATTTTCAATGCTCTTTTTTGTAACGTTTAGTGTGCGATTTTGGCGGAAAAATAGGCATAAAAGTGATCTGACCAGACAGGGTTTAGCTCATAATGCTTTCATTTGCGTGATCTGTGTCACATAATGGCCAAAATCATTCTTCCGTCGCGTTGTATGTGCTATGGATTAGGCGGTACAGTTGCGCTGTTTTAGGATTAATCCTATGCTTTGGTTGAAGCGAGTCTTCAGGGTGGAACTAAAAAGCAACGGATGAACGGATTCTCAGCGTGATGCGCAAAGTTGGCAAGTAACGATTGCCCGAATAAGAAATGATAAAGTAGTAACTCGCAGTATCTGGCACCGATAGTTTTTTATGCCATCAATGGAGAGTGATTTTCGAACTGGGCGATATGGTCTATCACCTAACTTATGTTTTAAACATAGCCTGTCGGGATGGGAAATATGGGTACCTCTGAATTACTCAAACACATTTATGACATTAATCTGTCTTATTTGTTACTGGCGCAACGCTTAATTAATGATGAAAAAGCTTCTGCGATGTTTCGTCTTGGAATCAATGACGAGATGGCAGATATCTTGATGCAACTGACTTTACCGCAGATGGTGAAATTGGCAGAAACTAACCAACTGATATGTCATTTTCGTTTTAACGATCACAATACAATCAAAGTCTTGACTCAGGAATCACGTGTGGATGATTTACAACAAATCCATACGGGGATTTTGTTGTCGAGTCATTTATTACAACAGTTAACTTCGAAAGAAGAAAACCTGCCTAAGAAAAGGGCATAAGTAATGGCGGAGAAAAGTATTGTTCAGGAGGCGAAAGACATCCAATTGGCGATGGAGCTCATTTCGCTCGGTGCTCGTTTACAGATGCTGGAAAGTGAAACTCAGTTAAGTCGCGGACGTTTGATTAAACTGTACAAAGAACTTAGAGGAAGTCCGCCGCCCAAGGGAATGCTACCTTTTTCAACGGATTGGTTTATGACCTGGGAACAGAATATTCATTCATCAATGTTCTACAACGCTTACAGTTTTTTAATCAAGAATGGGCAGTGCAGCGGTGTTGAAGCGGTTATTAAATCTTATCGACTTTACCTGGAACAGTGTGCGCCTCAGAGCGATTCTCCACTGTTGGCATTGACGCGGGCTTGGACATTAGTCCGTTTTGTTGACAGCGGTATGCTGCAACTATCGTCATGCAATTGCTGCAAAGGGATGTTCATTACTCACGCTCATCAACCTAAAAACAGTTTTGTTTGTAGTTTGTGCCAACCCCCTTCCAGAGCGGTAAAAAGGCGTAAACTTTCGCAAAATCTTGCCGATATAATACCTCAACTGCTGGATGAACAGGTAAAACACGCAGTCTGAGCCTGTAGCGATTTGTGAATCTATCACTGTTGGTTGTGAAGGCGGTGATAGATTTCTTCCTCTAGAACGTCCTGGCTACGGCTCCGCAGTTTTATCTCTCTTTCCGCCCACCTTTTTTATTATAAGGATTTCTTGTGCTGGTTATATTGGGTTATATCGTAATTGTGGCCTCGATACTCGGCGGTTATCTCATGGTCGGTGGGGCCTTGGGTGCGCTTTATCAACCTTCGGAGCTGCTGATCATCGGTGGTGCGGCGGTAGGTGCTTTCATCGTTGGTAACAATGGAAAGGCGATAAAAGCAACGCTACGTGCACTACCTCTTTTGGTCAAAAGTTCCAAGTACAATAAAGCACTGTATATGGACCTCATGGCCTTACTCTTTAGAGTGATGGCCAAATCCCGCCAGCAAGGCATGCTTTCCCTGGAGTTTGACATTGATAATCCTCGTGAGAGTGAAATCTTTTCGAGCTATCCGAATATTCTTGCTGACAACACCGTTGTTGAGTTTATTACCGATTATTTGCGTTTGATGGTCAGCGGCAACATGAATGCGTTTGAGATTGAAACGCTGATGGATGAAGAGATCGAGACTATTGAACATGAAAGTGAAGTGCCAGCGTCCAGCTTGACGATGATGGGTGACGGTCTTCCTGCATTTGGTATCGTCGCTGCCGTGATGGGGGTTGTTCACTCACTGGCTTATGTTGACCGGCCTGCAGCTGAGTTGGGGATGATGATCGCTCACGCCATGGTGGGTACCTTCCTGGGGATTTTACTTGCTTACGGCTTTGTCTCCCCATTGGCCGCGTTGCTGCGCCAAAAAAATGCAGAAAAAATCAAAGTATTGCAGTGCATTAAAGTCACTTTACTGTCGAGCCTTAATGGCTACGCTCCGCAAATTGCCGTTGAATTTGGTCGTAAAACGCTGTACTCAACGGAGCGTCCTTCCTTTACTGAATTGGAAGAACACATTCGTCGTGTGAAATCGCCGACTCAGCAAGCGTCGGACAGTAACGCATGAAACATCAGCATCCCATTATTCGCAAAAAGCGTAAGTCTGGACATGGGGGCCACCATGGTGGCTCCTGGAAGATTGCCTACGCTGACTTCATGACAGCAATGATGGCATTGTTTCTTGTAATGTGGCTTATCGCAATTTCTACGCCAATGCAGCTAGCCCAAATCGCAGAGTACTTCCGTACTCCATTGAAGGTTGCATTAACTTCAGGTTCTAAATCAAGCGACAGTTCCAGCCCGATTCCCGGCGGGGGGAATGACCCTACTCAGCAAGATGGTGAAGTGAAAAAGGCCATCAAGACAGATAATGTAGAAAAGAAACTGGACGAGGTTCGACTCAATAGATTGCGTGAACGTCTGGATCAGTTAATTGAGGCCGATCCTCGCTTACGCGCACTTCGTCCACATTTGTTAATTGAAATGATTGATGAAGGGTTACGCATCCAAATCATCGATAGTCAAAATCGCCCCATGTTTAAAACCGGGAGCGCGCAGGTTGAGCCCTATATGCGAGATATCCTGCGTGCGATAGCCCCTATCCTGAACGATTTCCCTAATAAGCTGAGTATCTCAGGCCATACCGACGATGTTCAGTATACGACAGGGGAACGTGGCTATAGTAACTGGGAATTGTCCGCAGATCGTGCTAATGCATCACGTCGAGAGCTTATTTTTGGGGGCTTGTCTGATGGAAAAGTTTTGCGCGTTGTGGGTATGGCTGCGACAATGAACCTCAAACAGGCGACAGGTGGAAACGATGCGATTAACAGACGCATCAGTTTGCTGGTATTGAGCAGACAAGCTCAAAAGGATATTGAAGAAGAAAATGCAGAAAGCTCTGCTGTAAATATAGACAAGGTGGAAAATTTACAAAATATGGAGTTGGATAAGCCTAAACCTACCACTCCGGCTGCCGAAAATAGTGATAACAACAATACGAGTGGAAGTGGTGGGGCATCGCCACAACCAATTAATGGAGTTCCTGCTCCAGAGCGTCAGCAGCCAACCACCGCGTTGCCTGCTGCGCCCGATAGCCAGGCGACGCCTTCTCAATAAGCCGCGATTCACAGCAGAGGTGACCACGTGAGCATGGACATGAGTGCTTTCTATCAAACATTCTTTGATGAAGCAGATGAATTACTGGCCGATATGGAACAACACTTATTGTTGTTAGATCCGTCAGAACCCGACACCGAGCAATTGAATGCGATTTTCCGTGCAGCCCACTCCATAAAAGGAGGCGCTGGCACATTCGGTTTTAAAGTATTGCAGGAAACTACGCACCTGTTAGAAAACCTACTCGATGGGGCAAGACGTGGCGAAATGCGTCTTAGCACTGATATCATCAACCTGTTTCTGGAAACAAAAGACATTATGCAGGATCAGTTGGACGCTTATAAAACCGCACAGGAACCCAATGCTGAAAGCTTTGAGTATATCTGTCAGGCCTTGCGCCAGCTTGCTCTGGAGTCTAAAGCCGATGGTGATGCAGCACAGCCTGATGCGTCGGTTGCAACACAGCCCTCTGCTAGCCCAGCATCTAACGGTGTAGGTAAAGGTGAAATGCGTATCGCATTAACTGGCCTGAAGTCTCAGGAAATACCTCAGATGCTGGAAGAGCTTGGCAATCTGGGGACGGTTAAAGATCCTCACCAGACTGACACTAGCGTAGAAGTGACATTGGTCACGTCTGAAAGCGAAGACGATATTAGCGCAGTACTGTGTTTTGTACTTGAGCCTGAGCAAATCAGCTTCAAATCTGCTGTTGCCAGCCAACCTGTTGTCGCTGAAGCCGTAGAGACATTGGCTGTAGTTGAAGCACCCGTCGTCGCCGCTCCAGTGGCCCCGTCTGCGCCAGTTGCTGCAAAACCGCAAGCTGCACCGGAAAATGGAAAAAATAAAGCAAAAACCGGTGATACCAGTATTCGTGTAGCAGTTGAGAAGGTTGACCAGCTTATCAACCTCGTTGGCGAGTTAGTGATTACGCAGTCCATGCTGGCGCAGCGCTCAAGCGAACTCGATCCTGTAGCACACGGCGATCTGCTCAACAGTATGGGGCAGTTGGAACGTAACGCCCGCGATCTGCAAGAATCGGTTATGTCTATCCGTATGATGCCGATGGAATATGTATTTAGCCGTTTCCCTCGATTGGTTCGTGACCTGGCTGCGAAATTGGATAAGCAGGTTGAACTAACGCTGATGGGGAGTTCGACTGAGCTGGATAAGAGTTTGATTGAACGTATTATCGATCCTCTGACGCACCTGGTGCGTAACAGCCTCGATCACGGTATCGAATCTCCAGATAAACGCGTAGCTGCAGGTAAGTCTGCGGTGGGTAACTTGACGCTTTCTGCAGAACATCAGGGTGGTAACATCTGTATTGAGGTTATCGACGATGGGGCAGGGCTCAACCGCGAGAGAATTCTGGCTAAAGCCTTGTCTCAAGGTTTGGCTGTGAATGACTCGATGTCTGATGAAGAAGTGGGCATGTTGATCTTTGCTCCAGGCTTTTCAACCGCTGAGAAAGTCACGGACGTTTCTGGCCGTGGTGTCGGCATGGACGTGGTGAAGCGAAATATTCAGGAAATGGGTGGTCATGTCGAAATCCACTTCCAGGCTGGAAAAGGCACGACGATCAGAATCCTGTTGCCATTAACGCTTGCGATCCTTGATGGCATGTCCGTTAAAGTTAACAACGAAGTCTTTATTCTACCGCTTAACGCTGTGATGGAATCCTTGCAGCCGCAGTCGGAAGACCTGTATCCGTTAGCTGGCGGAGAAAGGGTATTGCAGGTTCGTGGTGAATATTTACCTCTCGTTGAACTGTTCCATATCTTTGATGTGGATGGTGCTAAGACGGATGCTACTCAGGGTATTGTCGTGATTCTGCAAAGTGCGGGTCGACGTTATGCCTTGCTGGTCGATCAGCTGATTGGGCAGCATCAGGTCGTTGTCAAAAACCTGGAAAGTAATTATCGCAAGGTGCCAGGCGTTTCAGCCGCTACTATCCTTGGTGATGGCAGCGTTGCGCTGATTGTGGATGTTTCAGCGTTACAAGCGCTTAATCGTGAAAAGCGTGCGGTTGAAACTGCTGCTTAATAAAACAGATCGTTAATAAAGGGTGGAAAACATGACTGGACTTGCAAGCGTCACGAAATTAACTGGCGAAACAGTAGGACAGGAATTCCTGATTTTTACGCTGGGTGACGAAGAGTACGGCGTTGATATTTTAAAAGTACAAGAAATTCGCGGTTATGACCAGGTAACGCGTATTGCCAACACACCTTCCTTCATTAAAGGTGTCACCAACCTACGCGGTGTCATTGTACCGATCGTTGACTTGCGCATTAAATTCGCCAAGCAGGATGTTGAATACGATGACAACACGGTTGTTATTGTTCTCAACCTTGGTCAGCGTGTTGTCGGGATTGTTGTAGATGGCGTGTCTGATGTGTTGTCATTGACCACAGACCAAATTCGTCCCGCACCGGAGTTTGCTGTAACGCTGTCAACAGAGTACCTGACTGGTTTAGGTTCTCTGGGTGAGAGAATGCTGATTCTGGTTGATATCGAGAAACTGTTGAGTAGCGAAGAAATGGCGCTGGTTGATAGCGTATTGAAAGTCTAATCTATCGGCCTCCAGGGGCTACGAAAGTGGCCCCGAAAACCTTCCTTAGTCATATCCTTGTCAGTTCAGAAATTCGTAAAGATATCCAGAATAATGCCGATATCATCGGTGGTTGGTCTACTCAAAAGGCGTTATATGTTTAACCGTATCAAAGTTGTTACAGGTCTGATGCTTGTACTGGTGCTGTTTGGAGCACTTCAGCTTATTTCTGGTGGTTTATTCTTTAGTGCATTAAAAAATGATAAGGATATCTTCAGTTCAACGCAGGTTATTAACCAAAAGCGTTCCGAGCTGGATTCAGCATGGTCATATTTATTACAGACTCGTAATACGCTTAACCGCGCGGGGACGCGTTTTGCACTCGATGCAAGCGGTACGGGGGCGGGTGCTGGCGGTAAAGAGCTTCTGGTCTCTGCTCAACGGCAACTCTCTGTCGCAAACGATTTTTTCTCTCGCTATGAAAAAGTACCGCAGGATGCACGTCAGGATGAAAGCGTTACTCGGGGCGTAAAAGAGAATTACGTGGCTCTGAATGGCGCATTAACTGAATTAATTCAGTTTTTGAATGCAGGGGAATTTAAGAAGTTCGTTGAGCAACCAACACAAAGTTTTCAAGACAACTTTGAAAAAGCGTATTACGCCTATAAAGCTGAAAGCGATAAACTTTATCAGGCTGGTATAGCTAAAAATGATGCAGCTTACGACTCGGCGCTCTGGATCCTTGGCTTCATTATCGTGTTGGTTTTTGCGCTAGCGCTGATTTCCTGGGTTGGTATTCAACAGCTATTAATAAGGCCGCTAAATAATATTGTTGAACATATTCGTCATATTGCGAAAGGCGATCTGACAAAAACGACTCACTTTCACAGCAGCAATGAAATGGGCATTCTGGCTGACAGTATTCGCCATATGCAAAGTGAGTTTGTTTCAACGGTTAGTGCGGTTCGACAAGGTGCTGATGCCATTTATACTGGTGCTACAGAAATTAGCGCTGGTAATAACGATCTTTCATCGCGTACCGAGCAACAGGCTGCTTCATTAGAAGAAACGGCAGCAAGCATGGAACAGTTGACCGCAACAGTTAAACAGAATGCGGAAAATGCTCGTCAGGCCAGCCAGTTGGCACTGAGTGCCTCAGAGACGGCGCAGAAGGGTGGCAAGGTCGTCGATAATGTCGTCAAAACCATGCACAATATTGCTGGAAGTTCGCAAAAAATTGCCGATATTACTAGTGTGATTGATGGTATTGCTTTCCAGACCAACATTCTTGCGCTGAACGCGGCGGTTGAAGCAGCCAGAGCAGGGGAACAAGGCCGTGGGTTTGCGGTTGTTGCGGGTGAAGTTCGTAATTTGGCACAGCGTAGTGCTCAGGCTGCGAAAGAAATTAAAAGTTTGATTGAAGATTCTGTCAGCCGAGTCGATGAAGGTTCTGTACTGGTTGAAAGTGCGGGCGAGACGATGGGAGAAATCGTCAGTGCTGTCACTCGTGTAACGGATATTATGGGTGAAATTGCCTCGGCTTCTGATGAGCAAAGCAAAGGTATTGATCAGGTCGGCCAGGCTGTAACTGAGATGGATCGGGTTACGCAGCAAAACGCCTCCTTAGTTGAAGAGTCTGCCGCTGCGGCTGTTGCATTGGAAGAACAAGTGAAAGTGCTGAATCAGGCTGTTGCCGTATTCCGCCTCTCTGAAGATGCAGGTTCGTTTAGAAGGACGACACCAGCGACAGCGGGCCAAAAACCTGCATTGCTAGCTTCATCAGCGAATAGCGGTAAGAAAGCAAAAGAAGGTTCATCAAATGATAATTGGGAAACGTTCTGATCAGAATCTTGATATAGGCTATAAGTAACCCAAGCTGTAGGGACACTGAGCTAATCCCCAGCTGCTGATATGTAGGCCGCTGGGTGATTGTTGACTCGCCATAATTTAGAAGAATGAAGATGCGAGTAATTGATCAGTGCACACTTGAGGTTGGTGAGTAATACAGCACTTGGTGCTTTGAAGCAGGGTAATTCATGATATTGTTCAATCTGTAACTTATGTTATGGATATGATGGGGTGAGGCTGGTTTTGGTATTAAAGCCAAATAATAAAGCAGGTAGCACAGCTGTGATGAGAGGGACAACGCCACCCAACAGCATGTGGCTTTGGTAGAACGAACACACTGACCTGTTCAGTTTGCAGAACTTGCGGGGTGTATTACCAATACAGTGTCAGTTTTTAATCTTAATGCGATGAGTAACTGACGAATGACAATAAAAACCTGCGTTAGCTGTAAAGGAAAGTTCAGATTGAAAAAAACCATAGCAAAAAACACTATTCGAGCGGTTTGATATGAAAAGTACACCGTCACAAAATCGCCCTGAATCTGCCTCTATTCTGACGCAGATGGTTGACAGATTGCCGTTGTCGGACACTCATTTCCGGCGGATCAGTCAACTAATATATCAGCGTGCCGGCATTGTTCTGGCCGATCACAAACGTGAAATGGTTTATAACCGTTTGGTTAGACGTCTCCGTTTGCTTGGAATCAATGATTTCGGTCAGTACTTAGCATTGTTAGAGTCAGATCCTAACAGTGCAGAATGGCAAGCCTTTGTTAATGCGTTAACCACTAACCTGACAGCGTTTTTCCGTGAAGCTCACCACTTTCCCATATTGGCTGAGCATGCCAGAAAACGTCCAAATGGCTACACCATCTGGAGTACGGCCGCCTCTACAGGGGAAGAGCCTTATTCGCTGGCGATGACACTTGCAGAAGTCTTAGGTAATAAAGCGAGCGGATGTCAGGTATGGGCCAGCGATATTGATACTCAGGTATT
Organism: Pectobacterium sp. CHL-2024; assembly: GCF_044751765.1. Taxonomy (NCBI): domain Bacteria; kingdom Pseudomonadati; phylum Pseudomonadota; class Gammaproteobacteria; order Enterobacterales; family Pectobacteriaceae; genus Pectobacterium; species Pectobacterium sp. CHL-2024. Next base: position 85,665 of record NZ_JBIXKO010000008.1, read on the forward strand.
AGAAAAGGCAACGGCTGGTATCTATCGTCAGGAAGAGCTGCGCTCTCTTTCTCCACAGCAACTACAGCGGTTTTTTTTACGCGGTACTGGGCCACATAGTGGTTTGGTTCGTGTTCGCCCTGAGCTTGCGTCAATGGTGCATTTCCAACAATTAAATCTGCTCGCACCTGATTGGTCCGTTCCCGCGCCATTTGATGCTATTTTTTGTCGTAATGTAATGATTTATTTCGATAAAGAAACTCAAGAGCGTATTCTCCGTCGATTCGTCCCGATGCTTAAACCGGGAGGATTGTTATTTGCCGGGCATTCAGAGAATTTCAGCCAGATCAGTCGTGAGTTCTATTTGCGTGGGCAAACTGTATATGGGCTGGCTAAGGAAAGATAATGAGCAAGATAAGAGTATTATGTGTTGATGATTCTGCCCTAATGCGTCAGATCATGACTGAAATAATTAATAGCCATTCTGATATGGAAGTTGTCGCAACTGCGCCAGATCCATTAGTTGCTCGTGATTTGATTAAAAAATTCAATCCCCAGGTATTAACACTGGATGTTGAAATGCCTCGTATGGATGGGTTGGATTTTCTTGAGAAGCTTATGCGCTTGCGCCCGATGCCAGTTGTCATGGTGTCGTCCCTGACGGGAAAAGGCTCAGAAATTACGTTGCGTGCGCTGGAGCTTGGTGCGATTGATTTTGTCACCAAACCTCAGTTAGGTATCCGTGAAGGGATGCTGGCATACAGCGAACTGATTGCGGAAAAAATTCGTATGGCCGCGAAGGCGCGTCTGCCGCAACGTAGCGCTGGGGCAGAGCCGACAAAAATTATTCAGCATACGCCATTGTTAAGTAGTGAGAAATTGATTGCGATTGGTGCGTCAACGGGGGGTACGGAAGCGATACGGCATGTATTACAGCCCCTGCCGCCGACAAGCCCTGCATTACTGATCACACAGCATATGCCACCTGGCTTTACGAAGTCTTTCGCCGAGCGTTTGAACAAGTTATGTCAGATTACGGTGAAAGAAGCAGAAGATGGGGAACGTGTTCTTCCTGGCCATGCATACATTGCACCAGGCGCACGCCATCTTGAACTGGCTCGTAGTGGGGCAAACTATCAAGTACGCTTAAATGATGGACCTCCCGTCAATCGGCATCGTCCATCAGTCGATGTGTTATTCCGTTCGGTTGCGCAATACGCCGGGCGAAATGCTGTAGGGGTAATCCTTACTGGGATGGGGAATGATGGGGCTGCCGGCATGTTGGAACTCCATCAGGCTGGTGCTTATACTCTGGCCCAAAATGAAGCAAGTTGTGTGGTTTTCGGGATGCCACGTGAAGCGATTGCGATGGGTGGCGTCGATGAAGTGGTGGATTTGCACCAGGTGAGCCAGCGTATGTTGGCACAAATCTCTGCCGGACAGGCATTACGTATATAAGCAGCTCTCGGTGAGCAATAAATATTTTAGGAGTAGGTATGGCCGATAAAGAACTCAGATTTCTAGTAGTGGATGATTTTTCGACGATGCGCCGAATTGTCCGTAACCTGCTGAAGGAACTGGGCTTTAATAACGTAGAAGAGGCAGAAGACGGCGCAGATGCACTGAACAAACTGCGCGCTGGTGCTTTTGATTTCGTCATTTCTGACTGGAATATGCCCAACATGGATGGACTGGAGCTATTACAGACTATTCGTGCTGACGGCGCGCTTTCCAGCCTTCCCGTGCTGATGGTAACGGCAGAAGCGAAGAAAGAGAACATTATCGCTGCGGCACAAGCAGGTGCTAGCGGCTATGTAGTTAAACCATTTACTGCAGCTACCCTTGAAGAAAAACTGAGTAAGATTTTCGAAAAACTGGGTATGTAAGGGGATCTTATGACGCCACATATGCCGTCCGTGAACGACACAGCTTCAGCAACCGAGATCATTTCGCGTATCGGCCAATTGACTCGTATGCTGCGCGACAGTTTGAAAGAGTTGGGTCTGGATAATGCGATAGCTGAAGCAGCAGAGGCTATTCCTGATGCCCGCGATCGTCTTGACTATGTTGTCCAGATGACTGCGCAAGCGGCAGAGCGTGCTCTGAGCTGCGTAGAGGCTGCACAACCACGTCAAAACCAACTAGAAGCGGATGCTAAATCCCTGAAAACCCGTTGGGATGAATGGTTTGAAAATCCAATTGAACTGGCAGATGCGCGTGAATTAGTGACGGATACGCGTAGCTATCTTGAGGATGTACCCCAGCATACCTCGTTTACCAATGCTCAGTTGTTGGAAATTATGATGGCGCAGGATTTCCAGGACCTTACTGGTCAGGTAATCAAGCGTATGATGGATGTTGTCCAGGAGATTGAAAAACAACTGCTGATGGTATTGCTGGAAAATATTCCAGAAAAACCAGATGCACCTAAGCGCGCAAATGATGGTCTGCTTAATGGACCTCAGTTGGATAAAGGTGCCGCAGGTATTGTTGCCAATCAGGATCAGGTTGATGATCTTCTGGATAGTCTTGGGTTCTAATGACTCTTTCTTCAAGAAAGGACGTTACTCTCTTTCTTGAAAAGATGACGAACACCATCACTCGGTTATTTATGGCCAGGGTTTATGGCCATAAATAGCTAAATTCGCTTTTCCCTTCCCCTTAATTCTTACTATGCGTTAAAGAAGCATGGGTTTTTCTCGTTGTTCCAGCCATAAAACTTTCTCGTATTTGTCATGCTAGGCAGCAAATTCCTATCCCGAAAGTCGTAACAGGAACGCCATAGTGGCTGAAGATAGCGATCTAGAAAAAACAGAAGCCCCCACTCCCCAAAAAGAGGAGAAGGCGCGTGAAGAAGGGCAGATCCCGCGATCGCGAGAGCTGACTTCTGTTCTGATGATGGTCGCAGGTCTGGCTATTTTGTGGATGGGGGGCGAAGCCATGGCTGGCCGATTGGCCAGAATTGTCTCACAGTCGTTAAATTTTGATTACGCAACGATTGGTGATGACACCCAAATGCTACGGCATGTTGGCTCATTACTGCGTCAGGCTGCATCGGCGCTGATACCCATTATGCTAGGGGCTGTGTTGGTTGCGTTGTCTGCGCCTTTACTGCTTGGTGGGATATTATTTAGCACCAAATCATTAAAGGTTGACTTCAAAAAATTAGATCCTATTTCCGGGCTGAAACGATTGTTTTCTGCCCAATCGCTGGCTGAGCTCTTCAAAGCAATATTGAAGTCAGTCATGGTCGGGATCATTAGTACCTTGTTCTTGATTCATAACTGGCCGACGATATTGCATCTGGTATCCGAAGCGCCGACTGCGGCGATGGGGGATGCGCTGGAACTGGCCGTGATGTGTGGTTTTCTTATCATCATGGGGCTCATTCCTATGGTCGCTTTTGATGTGTTTTGGCAAGTTTGGAGCCACATCAAAAAGTTACGAATGAGCAAGCAGGAAATTCGTGATGAGCATAAACAGAGCGAAGGTGACCCGCATGTTAAAGGCCGTATTCGTCAGCAGCAGAGAGCCATTGCTCAGCGTAGAATGATGGCTGATGTGCCTAAGGCTGATGTGATAGTCACTAACCCGACGCATTATGCGGTAGCATTACGTTATGATGAGAAAAAAATGAATGCGCCGAAAGTGTTGGCTAAAGGGGCTGGTGAGATCGCGTTGCGTATTCGTGAGTTGGGGACCGAACATCGCGTTCCTATTTTAGAAGCTCCTCCGTTGGCGCGAGCGCTATTTCGCCATTCAGAGGTCGGACAGCATATTCCGGCTGCGCTATATGCCGCCGTTGCAGAAGTCTTAGCCTGGGTTTATCAACTGAAACGCTGGAAGCGGGAAGGTGGATTAATTCCTAGAAAACCGAAACATCTACCAGTGCCGGATGCACTGGATTTTGCTAAAGAGAATACTACTGATGGCTAATTTGGCCTCTTTGCTTCGTTTACCGAGTAATATGAAAGGTACCCAATGGCAAATATTAGCCGGACCAATACTGATCCTGTTGATACTTTCCATGATGGTATTGCCGCTGCCGCCATTCATTCTGGATCTGTTATTTACCTTTAACATTGCACTTTCCATCATGGTATTGCTGGTTGCGATGTTTACGCAGCGGACGCTGGAGTTTGCTGCGTTTCCTACGATTCTGCTGTTTTCTACGTTATTGCGCCTTTCGCTCAACGTTGCTTCTACCCGTATCATTTTGCTGGAAGGGCATACGGGGACGGCCGCCGCAGGTAAAGTTGTTGAGGCATTTGGTCACTTTCTGGTAGGCGGAAATTTTGCCATTGGTATCGTGGTCTTTATCATCCTTGTCTTAATCAACTTCATGGTTATCACCAAAGGTGCTGGACGTATTGCTGAAGTCGGTGCCCGCTTTGTGTTGGATGGTATGCCTGGCAAACAGATGGCGATCGATGCCGATCTTAATGCTGGGATCATTGGTGAAGAAGAAGCGAAAAAGCGCCGTGCTGAAGTCACCCAAGAGTCAGACTTCTACGGCTCAATGGACGGTGCTAGTAAATTTGTGCGCGGTGACGCTGTCGCCGGACTGATTATCATGGTCATCAACATCGTTGGTGGATTAATCGTCGGTGTTGTTCAGCACAACATGCCGGTAGGGCAGGCCGCAGAAAGCTATACGCTGCTTACTATCGGTGATGGTTTGGTTGCCCAGATTCCTGCTCTGATTATTTCTACCGCAGCGGGTGTCATTGTTACTCGTGTGAGTACCGATCAGGACGTTGGCCAGCAGATGGTCACCCAGCTATTCAATAACCCACGAGTGATGGTGCTGAGTGCGGCGGTTATTGGACTTATTGGTCTGGTTCCTGGAATGCCCAATTTTGTCTTTCTGTTATTTACAGCATCTCTGTTAGGGCTTGCCTGGTGGATGCGTGGAGAACAGCAGAAAGAACCCGTGATGCAACCTATACCAGCATCAATGGAGAAGCATCAGGTTGTTGAAGCCAGCTGGTCTGACGTACAGCTTGAAGATCCGCTGGGTATGGAAGTTGGCTATCGATTAATCCCAATGGTTGATGCGCAGCAAGATGGCGAGCTACTGGGCAGGATTCGTAGTATCAGGAAGAAGTTTGCCCAGGAAATGGGATACTTACCGCCAGTGGTTCATATCCGGGATAATTTGGAACTTCAGCCTGCCAGCTATCGCATATTGATGAAAGGTGTTGAGGTGGGTAGCGGTGAGGCTCATCCTGGTCGTTGGATGGCGATCAACCCAGGCAATGCGGTTGGCTCTTTGTCTGGAGATATCACGCAGGATCCGGCGTTTGGGCTGCCGGCGGTCTGGATTGATAATGCTCTCAAAGATCAAGCTCAAGCTCAAGGGTTCACGGTCGTAGAGGCAAGTACCGTAGTAGCAACGCACCTGAACCACTTAATTGCATTGCATGCCAGTGAACTGTTTGGACGGCAGGAAGCTCAGCAGCTGATGGATCGCGTTGCGCAGGAAATGCCAAAACTGACAGAAGATTTCATTCCGGGCGTAGTGACGTTAACGACCTTGCATAAGGTCTTGCAGAATTTGCTTAGCGAAAGGGTTTCGATTAGGGATATGCGTACCATCATGGAGACATTGGCTGAACATGCGCCGGTGCAACCAGATCCTTATGAACTCACTACAGTGGTTAGGGTTGCTCTGGGACGTGCGATTACCCAGCAGTGGTTCCCAGGAGACAGTGAACTTCAGGTTATCGGTTTGGAAGGTTCATTGGAACGCCTTCTGTTACAGGCGCTTCAAGGCGGCGGTGGCCTCGAGCCGGGTCTTGCCGATCGCTTGCTTGAACAGGCGAAACAAGCGCTACAGCGGCAGGAAATGTTGGGTGCTCCGCCGGTTCTGCTTGTGAACCATGCTTTGCGCGCTTTACTTGCCCGATTCCTGCACCGTAGTCTGCCAAACATGGCCGTACTTTCTAATTTAGAAATCAGCGATCATCGCCAGATTCGTATGACATCAGTGATAGGGGAAGCTCAGAAGTGAGGAAGACGATGCATTCTCTGGCTGCCGTCGTGCTGGCATTCCCGCTCTGTGCTATCGCGACGCCAGGTAGTTGGAACGGAAGTATGCCGGGAATAAAACTTGATCATCGTGGCGAAATGGTTACGACGTCAGCTTTTGTTCCTAACATAGCCGTTAATCCAGATGAAATGATTACGACAATATATTGGCGGCAAGTGATTGATTCAGCGATACCAGTAGGGCTTGTTGTGAAATTGTGTTCACAATCCCCGCAGCGCTGTGTTGACTTAGACGGAAGTGGTGACGGGCAAACTCAAGCATTTGACGGATTAGCGGCTAATAATGAGTTTCGTTTTGTCTACTACATTGAAGGGAATGGCCGTCTTAATCACACTTTCAGTGTGCGTACGATCGATATTGCGGTGAATTATAAGTAGTTTTCTAAGTGGCTGTTTAGATAAACAAAAGTCTCTGCCTAAAGCGCAGAGACTTTTAGAATGTAATTTTCCTACCGCCAACTGTTACACCTTTCGACTGACCATCTGGGCCATATAATCCCTGACCATGGCGGGGCTTCAATATGTTGATGGCTTCGTTCGTGTAGGCAATATGCCGGCTAAGCAAAAGACCATTGTGCTGATTCTGGTCATTCAAACGTCTGGTTAACTCTTGCACTTGCTGCCAGTAAGCCGACAGCTTTTCAATACCGTCATAAGGGGCTTGTAGCTTAAGAGTCGATTCAGTTGCATGACGCTGCGTTTCCAAATGCTGCATCGTCGCCAGCAAAGACGTTTTCTTCTCTGTTACCTGTTGCAGCGCGATGCTATTAATATGGCCAGCGCAAAGTAGGGTTTGCTCTTCGGACATAACAACATCGAGCTCACGTAGGTTGCTCAGCAGTTGATCTAAAATCGCTTGCAGATTTTCCATAACTATTAATTACCTGCTAAAAAATCCTGCGTCTCTTTAAGCAGCGCATCTGCGATTTTTCCGGCATCAATTTTAAGTGAGCCATCGCGAATTGCCTGCTTTAAGGTTTCAACGCGGTTCATGTCGATGTCCTGCGTACCCGGTTGCATCAATTTTGCCTGCGCGTCGCTCAGTTTTACCTGTGTTGCGCTAACTTCAGACTGAGCTTCAGCTTGTTTACGTTTAGCTTTAGCGACATCGGCAGATTCGCGTTGCTGAACTTGACTGACCGGCTTCAGTGACTGGGTGCGATCGATACTCATAATACATCCCTCTGATTTGAGGATAAATGGTTAATCATCAATGTGTTACAGAATTTTCATCACATCGGTGTTCAATTTTAAAACGTCATCAGTAATGACTCTGTAACTATCATCGGCAAACATGAGCAAATCTTTAATGAATTACTGTGAGATCAGAATAATCCCATCTTCGTTTGTGATTCCGCTGACTATTTGTCCATTTGCCGTTCTGACTCTGACCGCTTGTCCGGCTGCTGCGTTGTTCATGGCTTTTCCTTCGCCATTAATTGTGAAGCCTTCCCCTTGGGCGATAATTTGCACTGACTGACCGGCCTTTACGACCCAGGCGCGTCTGATCATCGACGCGGTAATAACCTGTCCGGGTGTAAGATCGCGCAAAAGGACTGCGCCCTCTGCGCCTGGTAACGTCAGTATAGGGCGCAACGGTAATAAATCGAGCCTGCCTTTTGTCAAACGAATGTCTTTTTCCGTCAGCGTGGTTCCACGATTTATAAGCCGTGCACTGGTGACATAATTCCCCGTTACCTGAACCTCTGTTTGAATGAAGCGACGCTGTTGTCCGCAACGCACGGACAGACTCACATTGCCCCACATTTTTGTATTTCCAGGCAGTGTGATTTGCGGCGCTTCGCACTGTGGCCATTGCGATTCTGGCGATTTTACCACAACGTTTACGGTATTCGTGCTTCCCTGAAAGCGTGAGGCAAAAAATTGATTGATCTGTGCAGGAAGGTCGTTCGCATTGACAGGGGCACAAAGGGTGATAAAACAGGACGCCGCCAGATAGAGGTAATAATGTATTGTTTTCATTCCTGTTCGGCTCTCCTGATCCTGATTATATCGGGCATTAAGTGTAACGATGTCAGCGTGAGGTTAAGGCAATAAATAGCGCTGCATTTGGTGTCTATTCGTTCGATGGCATAGCCATCATGAGAATTATCCTACTCACTCCAAATTCTAACTTGCGGAGGGAGCATGCTTGATAAATTAGACGCCTCGTTGCGGTTTCAGCAGGAAGCGTTGAACTTGCGTGCCCAGCGGCAGGAAATTCTGGCCGCGAATATTGCCAATGCGGATACGCCAGGCTATCAGGCCAGGGATATCGATTTTGCCAGCCAGCTCAGTAAAACGATGGAGCAAGGGCGGGTGAACGGTACGGGTATCGCGCTGAAGACCACATCTGTACGGCATATACCGGCACAGAATTTTCAGCCGCCGGAACTTGATTTGCTTTATCGCGTACCCGATCAGCCTGCGTTGGATGGCAATACGGTCGATATGGACCGCGAACGCACTAATTTTGCCGATAATAGCCTGAAATATCAATCCAGCCTGACCGTTCTGGGTGGACAGATTAAAGGCATGATGTCAGTCCTGCAGTCAGGTTCGTGATCGTAGCGCGATAGGAAGGTAAAGATTCATGTCGTTATTAAATATATTCGAAATTTCAGGCTCAGCGCTTTCTGCGCAATCTCAGCGTCTGAATGTGAGCGCCAGTAACCTGGCTAACGCAGACAGCGTGACGGGCCCTGATGGCGAGCCTTATCGCGCCAAACAGGTGGTATTCGAAGTGAATGCCGCTCCGGGGCAGTCTACAGGTGGCGTACGCGTTTCCAATGTTATTGAAGATCCATCACCTGCTCGTCTGGTTTACGAACCGGGCAATCCGCTGGCTGATGGGCAGGGATACGTTCGCATGCCGAATGTTGACCCAGTGGCTGAGATGGTAAACACCATTTCTGCATCGCGCAGTTATCAGGCAAACGTCGAAGTGTTGAATACGACAAAATCGATGATGCTGAAGACGTTAACGATCGGGCAATAATCGGGAGACGAAATAGTGTCTGTAACAATTAATGATACGTCCTCGGCAACGAGAACACAGAGCACGTCGAGTACTTCACCGACAACGGCGGTAGAGAAAAACAGCGGTGCTGACCTACAGAATCAGTTTCTGACACTTCTTGTTGCACAGTTGAAGAATCAGGACCCGACAAATCCGATGAGCAACGATCAGCTTGTAAGTCAGCTTGCTCAGCTTAATACGGTCAGCGGTATTGAGAAGTTGAATACCACATTGGGCTCTATCTCTGGTCAGATCAATAACAACCAATCCATGCAGGCAACAACGCTGATTGGTCACAGTGTCATGATCCCTGGAAAAGACATTCTTGTTGGTAAAGAAACCAGTACCCCCTTTGGCGTGGAACTGGAAAAAGCAGCAGAGACGGTTACCGTCACCGTTAACGATGCAACAGGTAAAGCTGTTCGCACGATCGAACTGGGGACGCTTTCTGCTGGGGTTCACTCATTCAACTGGGATAGTAAACTTTCTGATGGCACGGTTGCGCCTGATGGGGCTTATACCTTCACTGTTGCTGCCAGTACCGGCGGCGCACAGCAAGTTGTTCAGCCACTGAGCTATGCGGTTGTAAATAGTGTCGTTCGCGGCGAGAACGGTGCATTGCTGGATTTAGGACTGCGCGGCAGAGCCACTATGGACGATGTCCGGCAGATTCTGTAACGGTATAAATTTCATGTTATTCCAGTAAAACTCACTATCTGGAATATGACTTAATCAATTCTCTGGAGAGCGACATGGGTTTTTCTCAGGCGGTCAGTGGTTTAAACGCGGCATCTAATAACCTGGATGTTATTGGTAATAACATCGCTAACTCAGCGACAGTGGGTTTTAAATCCGGGACCGTCACATTTGCTGATATGTTTGCGGGCTCTAAAGTCGGTATGGGTGTGAAGGTTGCATCGGTATTGCAGGATTTTGGTAACGGTACTGTGACTTCGTCCTCACGAGACCTGGATATTGCGATTAGCGGCGGTGGTTTTTACCGTCTGCAAGACACCAATGGCTCGACTTATTACAGCCGTAATGGTCAGTTTATGCTGAACGGTCGTAATATCGTCAACGCACAAGGTATGCAACTGACGGGTTATCCAGTCGCTGGCACGCCGCCAACGGTGCAAACGGGTGCCGATCCAGTACCGTTGACTGTTCCTGATGGAGACATGCTGGCGAGCGCAACGACAGTCGCATCAATTAAGGCTAACCTGAAATCTTCAGACCCAATTCCCACAAACGCTTGGGCTACAACGCCTGGTGCGGAAGGCACCTACAACAGTAAAACTGCACTAACAACCTACGATAGTCAGGGTAACGTGCATAACTTCACCCTGTATTTTGTTAAAACGGCAAACAATACATGGCAGACGTATGCTAAGGATGACTCCATCACTCCAGCCACGTATCAAAATGCGGGGACGTTGAATTTTGGAGCGAATGGTGCATTAAGTTCTACTGGTGCGACCGCCCACACGCCTTTTACTATCAACCTTGTTGGGACGAATGGTGCTGCTACAGGCACATTCACCCTCAATTTGACTGGTAGCGTGCAGCAAAACACGGAATACAGCTATAAGAGCCCAACCCAGAACGGTTTCGCTCCAGGATCTCTGACAGGTTTTGCTATTAATGACGACGGCACGATCGAAGGCAACTACAGTAACGGTCAGAAGCAGGCGCTGGGTCAGATCCTGCTGGCTAGCTTTGCCAACCCAGAAGGTTTATCGCCTGAAGGGGATAACGCCTGGTCTGAAACTGCGAGCTCTGGTCAGGCTGTTATTGGCCTGGCAGGTACCGGAAGTCTGGGTAAACTGATCGGCAAATCTACCGAAAGTTCAAACGTTGACCTGAGTAAAGAGCTGGTCAGCATGATTGTTGCGCAGCGTAACTACCAGTCAAACGCACAAACTATCAAAACGCAGGATTCCATTCTGCAAACGTTGGTTAGCCTGCGTTAATTATCCTAACGGGGACATTGCATGGATCACGCGATTTATACGGCAATGGGTGGCGCGAGTCAGTCATTGGAAAAGCAGGCAATTACTGCGAACAACTTGGCTAACGCCTCAACGCCGGGTTTCCGGGCACAGCTTTCCGCACTGCGTGCTGTACCGGTAAATGGGTTGACACTGCCTACCCGAACGTTGGTTGTCGCTTCAACGCCTGGCGCTGATATGACTGAAGGCGTGATGAATTATACTGGCCGTGCAATGGATGTCGCTTTACCGAAAGAGAGTTGGTTGGCAGTACAAACAGCTGATGGCGGTGAAGCGTACACCCGTAATGGTAATATGGAGATCAACGCTGATGGGCAGTTGACTATCCAGGGGCGTGTTGTGATGGGCGACGGCGGGCCGATTGATGTGCCGCCACAGGCTCAGATCAGCATTTCTCCTGATGGTACGATTTCTGCACTTAATGCTGGGGATCCTCCGAATACGATTGCCCAGTTGGGGCGTTTGAAGCTTGTTAAGGCTACCGGACAAGAAGTTGAGCGGTCCGATGACGGATTATTCCGCTTGACGCAACAGGCTCAGCAACAACGTGGTAATGTTCTGCAAAACGATCCTACCGTGCGTATTATGCCGGGTGTGATCGAGGGCAGTAATGTGAACACGGTCGATACGATGGTCGATATGATTGCCAATGCTCGTCGCTTTGAAATGCAGATGAAAATCATTAGCAGCGTCGACGATAATGCACAACGCGCTAATCAGATATTAGCAATGGGTTAAGCGCCGAGTGCGCACAGGAGTGAATAAATGATCCGTTCTTTGTGGATTGCAAAAACCGGCTTGAATGCTCAGCAAACCAATATGGACGTTATTTCCAATAACTTGGCAAACGTCAGCACCAATGGTTTCAAGCGTCAGCGTGCGGTATTTGAAGACTTGATGTATCAAACAGTTCGTCAGCCCGGAGCTCAATCTTCAGAGCAAACCATGCTACCGTCCGGCTTGCAATTAGGTACGGGTGTTCGTCCGGTATCAACAGAGCGTATTCATACTCAAGGGACCTTTTCCGAAACGGGCAACTCTAAAGATGTTGCGATTAAAGGCCAGGGGTTCTTTCAGGTCCAGTTGCCTGATGGGACAACGGCTTACACGCGTGACGGTGCCTTCCAGCTTGATGGTAACGGCCAGTTAGTAACGTCTAGCGGGTATCAGGTTCAGCCTGCTATTACTGTTCCGGCGAATGCAACAGAACTGAATATCGGCCGTGACGGTATTGTCAGCGTTAAAGTGCAGGGACAGGCGGCAACAAACCAGATTGGCCAGTTGACGCTGACAACCTTTATTAACGATAGCGGCCTTGAAAGCATTGGTGAGAACCTGTACCTGGAAACGGCGAGTTCTGGTGCGCCAAATGAAACGAACCCAGGTTTGAATGGCGCAGGTCTGCTGTATCAGAAATATGTCGAAACCTCCAACGTCAACGTGGCAGAGGAATTGGTATCGATGATTCAGACTCAGCGTGCTTACGAAATCAACAGTAAAGCAATTTCTTCTTCTGACCAAATGTTGCAGAAATTGACCCAACTGTAATGGGTAACCCGCTAATTTCAGGAGCGGGTGTTCTGGCTCCTGATAGTAGCAATGTAGACAGTGTTTAACGGGGTAATGATGACCATAAGCACACGATGAGTGGGCTAGTATGGTTTTGATTTACCCCGTGAATATGTGAAATAGATTAATTTAAGGCGATATCCGCAGTGATAATGAATGCAAAGTCGGTTATCAAACCACTCCGCCGACACCGTCTGTTGGCATTGTTCGCGATGTTAGCACTTAACGGTTGCGCCTATATTCCGCATGATAAAGTTGTCACTGGGCCTACGACTGCTCAGCCTGGATCGCCCGTATTAGCGGGTCCTAATGGCTCTATTTTCCAAACTGTACAGCCGATGAATTATGGCTACCAGCCGATGTTTGAGGATCGTCGCCCACGTAATATTGGCGACACATTGACGATTGTGCTGCAGGAAAATGTGAGTGCCAGTAAAAGCTCGTCAGCCAATGCTGCTCGTAATGGTTCGTCAACGTTCGGTGCAACCGTGGTACCGCGTTATCTTGACGGGCCGTTGGGTAATAATCGTGCGTCGCTGAATGCGACAGGAACGAATGACTTCACTGGGCAAGGTGGTGCGAATGCGAACAACACCTTCAGTGGTACGATTACCGTTACGGTTGGTCAGGTATTAGCTAATGGCAATCTACAGGTCGTTGGCGAAAAACAAATTGCAATTAATCAGGGAACAGAGTTTATCCGTTTCTCTGGGGTAGTTAATCCGAGAACCATTAGCGGTAACAACTCGGTACCATCAACCCAGGTTGCGGATGCGCGCATTGAATATGTCGGTAATGGCTATATTAACGAAGCGCAAAACATGGGCTGGTTACAGCGGTTCTTCCTCAATGTTTCTCCGTTCTAAGCTTAAGAGGCCTGCCATGCGGATTGCATCATTTTTCACTGTACTGCTGACGTTACTGACGCTGAATATTGCCCCTGCGTCGGCAGAGAGAATTCGCGATCTGGTGAATATCCAGGGCGTACGCGGTAATGCGTTAATTGGTTATGGTTTAGTCGTTGGTCTCGATGGTTCTGGTGACCAGACCATGCAGACGCCGTTTACGACGCAAAGCTTGACTAACATGCTTTCCCAGTTGGGGATTACCGTTCCTGCTGGAACCAACATGCAGTTGAAGAATGTGGCGGCGGTGATGGTAACGGCGGAACTTCCGCCTTTTGGCAGAACAGGCCAAAATATTGATGTCGTGGTGTCATCACTCGGTAACGCGAAGAGCCTGCGCGGCGGAACGCTGTTAATGACCCCATTGAAAGGGGTCGATAACCAGGTCTATGCCCTTGCTCAGGGTAACGTTTTGGTTGGTGGTGCTGGCGCTTCTGCCGGTGGAAGCAGTGTTCAGGTTAACCAGCTTGCCGGCGGCAGAATCAGCAATGGTGCCGTCATCGAGAGAGAGTTGCCTAGCACGTTTGGTACGTCAAATACGATAATGCTGCAGTTGAAAAACGACGATTTTTCGATGGCGCAGAAGGTGAGTGACGCGATCAACCGTTCTGGATACGGCGGTACCGCAAGCCCGCTTGATTCTCGTACTATTCAGGTTCTTGCCCCACACGGCAACAGTTCTCAGGTTCGTTTTTTGGCCGATATCCAGAATATTGAAGTCAACGTCGGTATTCAGGATGCCAAGGTCATTATTAATTCTCGTACCGGCTCTGTCGTGATGAATCGCGATGTTACGCTGGATAGCTGTGCTATCGCCCAGGGTAACCTTTCTGTGACAATCAATCAGCAGGCCAACGTCAGCCAACCTAATACACCATTTGGTGGTGGTCAGACGGTTGTAACACCGCAGACAGAGATCTCGGTTCAGCAAGCTGGCGGTTCTTTACAACGAGTCAATTCCAGCGCCAACCTCAACAATGTCGTGCGTGCACTGAATTCTCTGGGCGCGACACCGATGGAGCTGATGTCTATTCTGCAGGCGATGCAAAGCGCAGGTTGCTTGCGTGCCAAACTGGAAATTATCTGATGAGTGATATACAGACGCTGAATAATGCGGCCTATGATGCGCAGTCTCTAAACACACTGAAACGTGAGGTTTCAGGTAATCCTCAAAGTAAAGAGGGTATTAGAGCGGTTGCGCAACAAATGGAAGGCGTGTTTGTACAATTGATGATGAAAAGCATGCGTTCTGCGATTCCGCAGGACGGGCTCTTCAACAGCGATCAGACGCGTCTGTATACCTCAATGTATGACCAGCAAATTGCTCAAGAGATCTCAACTAAGGGCAAGGGGCTTGGGCTCGCGGATGTTATGGTTGAACAATTGACCCGACAATCCCCAGAGGCTACGGCGGCTAAAGCTGCTGTTCCGTCTGTTCCATTAACATTTGATGGTGATGTACTCAAAAGCATGCCAACGGCTGCAGTGGAACAGATGGTACGTAAAGCGCTGCCCAAATTGCCCACTACGGGTTCAGCGTTACCGCTATCCAATAGTAATTTTGTGTCTCAGATTTCCTTACCTGCTCAGATTGCCAGCCAGCATAGCGGTATACCTCATCACCTTATCATCGCTCAGGCAGCGCTTGAATCTGGCTGGGGCCAACGTGAAATCCCTACCGAGGACGGGCGTCCAAGTCATAATCTGTTCGGTATCAAAGCTGGCAGTAGCTGGAATGGGCCGACAACGGAGATAACGACGACAGAGTATGAGCAAGGCGTAGCCAAAAAAGTAAAAGCCAGCTTCAGGGTATACGATTCCTATATTGAGGCTATTGGCGACTATGTGAAGTTACTCACCAATAACCCACGCTACTCTGCGGTGATGAGCGCTGGAACGGCTGAGCAAGCGGCTCATGCCTTACAAAAGGCAGGTTATGCAACGGATCCACAATATGCCCAGAAGCTGGTTAGTATGATCCAGCAAATGAAGAGTTCTGGTGAAAAAGTGGCGAAAGCTTACACTCACGATTTGAGTCGGCTATTTTAATTTTTTATTCAAGATTTGCGCATCCTGACCGATAAAGTAATTAACTTATGTAGCGTATTTGCTGCTTTCAGCATTTGGTTAATCGCGCAGGGCGAAAAAAGCCTGTGTAAAAGGAACAACACCCTATGTCCAATTTAATTAACACCGCGATGAGTGGCTTAAAAGGTGCACAGGTTGCGCTGAGTACAGTGAGTAACAACATTAGTAATCAGGCTGTTACTGGCTATAGTCGGCAGAATGCGATACTTGAGCAGGCTATTAGCAGCAGCACATCTGCTGGGTATATTGGTAACGGTGTCAATGTTGTTAGCATCAATCGCCAGTACAATGAATTCATCACCAATCAACTGCGTGCTGCGCAAACGACAAGCAGCTCGGTTTCTGCTTACTACGAGCAAATTTCCAAGATTGATAACCTGTTGGCTAGCAGCACAACGAGCCTGTCATCAACGATTCAGGGGTTCTTTTCGAACCTGCAAAACCTTACCAGCAACGCGGGCGACTCGTCGACTCGCCAGACCGTACTGGGTAAAGCTGAAGGGTTGGTAAACCAATTTAAAGTCACAGATAAATATTTGCGTGACATGGACAGCGGGCTGAATACTCAGATTCAAAGTATTGTCGGTCAAGTTAATACGTATACCGATCAGATTGCGTCTTTAAATAATGAAATCACGAAGCTAATGGGCGCGAATAGCGGCACAATGCCTAATGATTTGCTTGATCAACGTGATGTTCTTGTCGATCAGCTGAACAAATTGGTCGGCGTTGAGGTTACCGTTCAGGATGGAATCGTCTATAACGTAGCATTGAAAAATGGTACCAACCTGGTTCAGGCTGGAACAAGCAATGAGCTGGTAGCCATCGGTTCAAGCAATGATCCAACGCGTCTGACTATTGGATATAAAGACCAGACAAACGATGTGGTCTCATTAAATGAGAGCACGTTAACTGGCGGTTCATTAGGCGGCTTGCTTTCTTTCCGTACTGAAACGCTAGATGAAGCTCGTGGTCAGTTAGGGCAGCTAGCGCTGGCATTTGCTGATGCGTTTAATACTCAGCATCAGCAAGGTTATGATCGTAATGGTGTTAAAGGCGGCGATTTCTTCTCCTTTGGTAAGGCTGTAGTTCTGAACGACAGCAAAAATGCGGGTAACGCGGTGTTAACTCCGTCTTACACCGATACTAAAGATGTGCAGGCAACTAATTATTCGATTAAATACGATGGCGCTAATTGGCAAGTAACCCGCTTGTCTGATAATTCAAAATTTACGGCGGCGGTGGATACCTCTGATAACAGCCTGAACTTTGATGGCGTCAAAATGGCTATCACAGGCACACCTGCAACGAATGACAGCTTCCTGCTTAAGCCAGTTAATGATGTCATTATCGATATGGCAGTGGCTGTTTCCGATCCTAATAAAATTGCGGCGGCATCCGTTAAGCTTGATGAAAATGGTGCCCCAGTTTTGGATGGAAGTGGTAATCCCGTGTTTGGCGGTGTGAGTGATAATACCAACGCCAAGGCTCTGCTTGCCCTACAAAATGAGAAAATTGTGGGTGGAAAGGCCAGCGTCTCTGGGGCATACGCCAGCCTGGTCGGTGCGATTGGTAACCAAACCAGTACTCTGAAGATAAATAATACATCTCAGCAAAACGTTGTTAAGCAACTGACAGCAGAACAACAGTCCGTATCCGGTGTGAACCTGGATGAAGAATACGGCGATCTGATGCGTTATCAGCAATACTACATGGCAAATGCTCAGGTCATCAAAACAGCACAATCCATATTTGATGCCCTTTTAGCGGCCCGTAGCTAGTTTGACCATTTAAGAAAGAGGAATTGATACCATGCGCTTAAGTACTAGCATGATGTACCAGCAGAATATGCAAGGCATTATTAATGGTCAGGCCACGTGGCAAAAAACGGGTGAGCAGCTGTCAAGCGGCAAGCGCGTTGTAAATCCATCAGATGATCCGATAGCAGCGGCCAGTGCGATTATGCTTGGTCAGGCACAGTCGGAGAATGGTCAGTACACGCTGGCGCGTACCTTTGCCAAGCAAAGTATGTCTCTGGAAGAATCTATTCTGAGTAAAAGTACTAACACCATTAGCAGCGCATTGACCGAAGTCATCAAAGGTGGCGGTGTGTTGAATGATGATGACCGGAAATCGGTCGCGACTGCCCTTCGCGGTATGAAAGCCGAATTGCTGAATATGGCTAACAGTACTGATGGTAATGGTAACTATATTTTTTCTGGCTATGAAACGGATAAGGTCCCCTTTGTTGAAGGTGCCGCGGGCATTGAATATAAGGGTGGATATCAGGCCATTTCACAGCGTGTCGATGCGGCTCGAGATATGACGGTTAGCCATGTTGGCTCTACGGTCTTCAATGGCGTGACGGGCGATGCTAAGAAAGAGCCGGATGGTAGTATTCAGTCCGACTTATTTGAAACACTAGACATTGCAATTAAAGCGCTTGAAACCCCGCTCGATGGTGCGAATGATACAACAAAAGCCAGTGTTGCAGCGGCGTTAGAAACTGCAAACCGCGGTTTAAACAATTCATTTAATAATATTTCAGCCGTTCGTGCAGAGTTGGGTATCCAGCTCAATGAGATTGATAATCTCGATGCAGTGGGTAAAGACCGTGATGTAGCGAATAAGACAGCGCTGTCGCAATTACAAGATACTGACTGGTATGAGGCGATTTCATCCTACATCATGCAGCAGTCTTCTTTGCAGGCCTCTTATACGGCTTTCCAGAATATGCAAGGAATGTCGTTATTCCAGATGAGATAGTAGTCATAGACGATATTTTTCTATACTACTTTACGGTTTGAATACGCTTAAACCGGGCGTATTTTTTAGGCGTGTCACTCCTTTCATTATATTGAATGGATGACATGCCATTTTTTATTCCCCCAACATCCTCAATTCCCTCTGACATTCTCTTTTATATAACACCTATTGTTTTAGTGCATGGACTGTTTTAGTACATCGCAGCCTGATGCACTTTCTGGCGTGATCTGGCAAAAATTACAGCTTCATATAGCCATCCGACGAACTACAGTAGCAAACTGTAAGGATGTTAAATGGGGAATAAATATATGCGCCTGGTATCCGTATTGGCCTCACTTCGACCACTACGGGTTTATATAGGGAACGGCTAAGAACTTGCTAGCTGAGTGAGAATATCAGCGAGTAAATCGAATACTTCGCTGAATAAATGCTCCGCGAAGGGGGGGACCAGTGGAAGTAATAAACCTAGCGTCATGATTCCCACCGTGAGGGTAATCGGAAAGCCAACGACAAATACCGAGAGTTGGGGGGCGACGCGGTTAAGCATACCTAATGCCAGGTTAATGGTTAGCAATAGGGTTATGATTGGCAGCGCTAGCATCAATCCATTAATAAAAATTAACCCGCCGGCACGCGCAAGAGCGAGAAATGCATGGCTGTTAATAGGGTTGGCGCTGATGGGCAGAGTATAGAAACTATCTGCTAATAGCGAAATCATCCAGAGGTGCCCATCAAAGGTTAAGAACAGTAGGATTGCGAGAATATTCAGGAAACGGGCGACTACCTGCATATTCGGGCCGCCAGTGGGATCAAAGAAGGTCGCAAAAGCGAGTCCCATTTGTAAGCCAATGAGTTCGCCAGCGTGGCGAATAGCGGCAAATGCTAACTGCATTGACAGACCGAGCGTAACGCCGATAAGTATTTGCTGTATTAAGAGCCATACACCTGCGACGGAAAAAATAGGCGTAGTGTTTAACGGTAAATAAGGCGCAACGAGTAGGGTAATCAGCGCGCCCAGACCGATCTTTACCCGATTACCAATCGCTCTTTCGTTAAAGACAGGTGCGGTACTGATCAGCGCAAGAATTCTGACAAAGGGCCAAAAAAACTGGCTAACCCAATTCATCATGTCCCAACTGTTAAACGTCAGCATGCTTACCCAATAATGTTAGGTAACTGGCCGAATAGCGTACGCATATAGTCCAGCATGAGGTTTAACATCCAAGGGCCAGCGATCACTAAGGTGAAGAAGACCGTTAGGATCTTAGGGATAAACGATAGTGTCATTTCGTTTATCTGAGTTGCTGCCTGCAGGAGACTAATAAGCAGCCCGCTGAGTAGTGCTGCCATCAACGGAGGCGCCGCCAACGCCAATGCTACCTTCATTGCCTCATAGCCAAGCGCCATCACCGATTCTGGTGTCATAGTCGCATTCCTCTATTCGTCTAACTATAAAAACTCTGGGCTAATGAACCGAGTAGCAGCTGCCAGCCATCGACTAATACGAAAAGCATGAGTTTAAAAGGCAATGAAATAGTTGCCGGAGGAACCATCATCATCCCTAGCGCCATCAATACGCTGGCAACAACGAGGTCAATGATGAGGAAAGGGATAAACACGGTGAAACCAATTTGGAAAGCAGTTTTTAGCTCACTTGTCACAAATGCGGGGAGAAGTACACGCATGGGCACCGCTTCAGGTCCCTGAATCTCTGGGATTTCTGCCAGTCGGGTAAATAACGCCAGATCGGTTTCCCGGGTTTGCCGCAGCATGAACTCACGCACGGGTTCTGCGCCACGTTCGATGGCGACTTCCATACTGATTTGATCCTGACTGAAGGGAAGATAAGCTTCGTCATAAACGCGGTTTAATACGGGCGACATGACAAAAAATGTCAGGAAAAGCGTTAATCCGAGTAATACCTGGTTCGGTGGTGCGGTTGGGGTACCCAGCGCGTTACGTAACAAGCTCAGTACAATGATGATTCGGGTGAAGCTGGTCATCATTAATAATGCAGCAGGAATAAACGTTAATGACGTGAGTAAAACCAGCGTCTGTACGGATAGCGTCCAGCTCTGTCCACCGTTAGGTAGAGGTTGCGTCACAATACCGGGAAGCTGTGCCCATACCGATGGCGCCATGAATAATAAACCGATGGCTAAACCGTAGCGCAGTGTGCGAAGCAGGGCGGTGATACGAAAATAATTAGGCAAGGCACTCATTCCGATTTTTCCGGACGCTTTAAAACTTTCTTTAACAGTTGATTGAAATCTACCGGCTTGATGTCACCAGTTGAGGAACTGTCGTTGGTTGGTTGTGCTGGAAGTGTATGCAGCGGCGTGATTTGCTGAGCCGTAACACCTAACACCAGCCAGGTATTATCAACTTCTACAATAACGACACGTTCACGCTGCCCGACAGGGCAACTGGATACGACTTTTAACAACTTGTTTTGCTTGGCTTGGGGAGCAAAACCGAGTTTGCGAGCCAGCCAGGCAATCAGCAGAATAAATAATAAAATACCAGCTAGCACGCTACCAACCTGTGTCAGTAACATGCTGCCGGTAAGTGGTGGCTCAGTAACAAGTGTTGACTGCTGACTTGCTACTGGGGCCGGAGATGATATCGAGGCTATTGCCATTAACGACTCAGGCGGCGCATACGTTCGGATGGCGTAATGATATCTGTAATACGGACACCGTACTTGTCAGATACAACAACAACCTCGCCCTGAGCGATCAGATAGCCATTGATCAGGATATCCAACGGTTCACCTGCTAAGCCATCAAGTGCAACAACGGAGCCCTGAGTCAACCGCAGTAACTCTTTGATCGTCATTTTGGTCCGGCCAAGCTCAACGGTGAGTTTGACAGGAATATCCAAAATCAGGTCGATATCCTGCAGAGCACCCAGCGGGTCATGCCCGTCTAGCGACTTAAAAATGCCTTCCGTTGTCGCGGCCGGTTTTTCTGCAGCCTGCTGCTCGTTAAATGCATCAGCCCACAGATCGTCCACTGATTCCTTGTCGTCGGACGGTTTCTTGGTGTCACTCATGGGGCTGTTCCTCGTTATCCAGAGAATTCAATATAGGGTTAATCAAATGTTCAACACGTAGGGCATATTGCCCGTTTAATGTGCCATATTGGCTGGTCAGCACGGGCACGCCGTCAACATGAGCAACGATTTTGTCAGGTTTGTCGATCGGTAAGACATCACCGGGCTGTAGCTTCAGAATCTTGGAGAGTCGCAGCGGAATATCAACAAAGCTTGCAACTAATTCCAATTCGGAATGCTGTACCTGCTTGGCTAAGGTGTCCCGCCAGCTCTGATCTTCCTGACGCGAGTTTTCCAATGGCGGATTCGCGAGCAGTTCACGCAGCGGCTCGATCATTGAAAAAGGAATACAGATGTTAAATTCACCAGTCAGCGAACCGATCTCAACATGAAACGGTGTCGTCACGACGATATCATTAGGTGACGTCGTGATGTTGGTAAACTTGACCTGCATTTCTGAACGCACGTATTCGATGTCAAGTTTGTAAATCGCATTCCAGGCTTCACCATAAGCCTCCAGAGCAAGGCGCAACATACGCTTAACGACACGCTGCTCTGTGTGGGTAAATTCACGCCCTTCAACTTTTGTCGGGAAGCGTCCATCACCGCCGAATAGGTTATCTACGGCGATAAATACCAGGCTTGGTGAAAATACAAATAATGCGGTACCACGTAGCGGTTTTAAGTGAATCAGATTCAGGTTTGTCGGTACGGGAAGGTTCCTGGCAAACTCATGATAAGGCTGGATCTTGATTGCACCTACAGTGATATCAGGACTACGGCGTAACAGGTTAAACAATCCCATACGGAATTGACGCGCAAAACGCTCATTAATGATTTCTAATGCCTGTAAACGCTCGCGGATAACACGTCGTTGAGTATTCGGATCATAGGGCTTGACGCCCCCATCCGCTTTTGACGACGCATTCGCATCAGCGTCGCTATCGCCGCTGTCGCCATTTAATAATGCATCAATTTCTGCTTGTGAAAGAATGCTATCGCCCATAATGGTTACCGCAGTATAAAGGCCGTGAACAGAACATCAGTAACGACCTGGTTAGGTTGACCAGGAACTAATGGTGGGCTTAGCACTTGCTTAATTTGCTCTATCAGCTTCTGTTTACCTTGCTCATTGGCAAGCGCAATCGCGTCCTGACGAGAAAGTAGTAATAACAGTCTGCTGCGAACTTCTGGCAGATAATTAGTAAACCGTGTACGCGTGGCTTCATCTGGTAAACGCAGCGTGAATCCCACATACAGCACGCGGTCAGGGTCATTATCTGCATTGACGAGATTAACGGTAAAAGTATCCAGTGGCATGAAAACAGGCTCTGGCGGCGGCGGTGCTTCCTGCTCAGCCGTTGCTGCGTTTTTCTGATTTAATAGCCACCAGGCGGCGCCCGCAGCACCAGTTGCAGCGAGAGCAACGATAATCAGTAGTATTAGCCAAATAGACCGTTTACGTCCTGGTCGAACTTGCATATCAGACATAGCCAAAGATAGTTCCCGTTACTTATCGATATTTACTGCCGGATGAAACCAGCAATAAATAAATGCGTAATGTCGATGATTATCCTGCCTATTGCAATGTTCAATACAGAGAATAGGCAGGGAAAATCGTGCTAACTTATTCGTTTACTTCACTTTCAGGCAAAGATATCAACGCCGTTGACGGATGATGCCATTGATCTTAACTGTTCTGGTACGTCTAATAATTCACTTGTGCTTTCTGATGAATGGCCAAATTGTTGTTGGTAAGACGGGCCACGGTTATTGCCATCGTTGTTATTACCCGCCATTTGCTGCTGCCAGGCAGAAGAATCACTGCCTACGCTGCTCTGGCCAAGGTTAATTCCGCTCTCTGCCATCGCATTACGTAGGTGAGGCAACGCAGCTTCCAGGGCTGAACGAACCTGGCTGTTTGCTGAAGCCAGATGAATTTGAGCCTGGTTATCATCGATTTTTAGACTGATGTGCAGGGCACCCAATTCCTGTGGGTTCAAACGTAATTCTGCGGTCTGTTGACCATTACGGCTGAACATAATGATTTGCTGGCCCAATGTGTCTTGCCATTGCGGTGAACCAAATGGCGCGTTCAGTTGAGCACTTGCTGCCTGAGGGGCTGGCGTGGTTGTGCCCACTGATGCCGGCTGAATATGCATAGCCTGTGCGACCGGTGGCGTTGTTTGAGACGCGCTGTTGCCCAATGCAGAGACTGATTCAGACACATTGCGATCGCCCGCAAGGGAATTTGGCGTCGTTAGCGCAAATTTTGCAGCCTCATCAGCAGACTCGCTTGTGGTTGATGAGGTTTGCTTGGCTGCATGATGCAGATCGCGTGATATGCCTGCATCTTTATCTGAGGTCACTGAAGCATCGAGCAATTTTGCCAGTGTGCCTTTAGCACTTTCACCCGTATTGTTTAGTACTGATGCGGATGCCTCATTCTGGCGTTTAGTGTCAATGAGTCCTGGAATCGTTAACCCTGCGTTTACGGCGTTCGCTGCAATATTATCAGCGGCAGGTTGTGTAGAAAGCGGCGTTGTCTGCAACATGGCAAGCAGTGCCTGCATGGCTATAGCGTCATCTGTCTTGCTGCCACTCTCTTCTTTATCCAGATTCTTAAACTTCGCCTGCCCTACAATTTCTGGGTTTTGCTTACCTGCTGTAATCGTTGCTCCCGTAAGAGAACTGAAAGAAGAAAGCAGGGCATTTAAATCGTCACGGTTAAGCGAAGC
This sequence comes from Pectobacterium sp. CHL-2024, assembly GCF_044751765.1. Taxonomy (NCBI): domain Bacteria; kingdom Pseudomonadati; phylum Pseudomonadota; class Gammaproteobacteria; order Enterobacterales; family Pectobacteriaceae; genus Pectobacterium; species Pectobacterium sp. CHL-2024. Next base: position 109,843 of record NZ_JBIXKO010000008.1, read on the forward strand.
ATTATCTTTCCCTAATGCGCTTAACAGGGCTTCTTCGTCTACTTTATCGAGCGTTTTTTTACCCGAAGTATCGGCTACTTGTGATATGCGTTTGCTCAACAGATCAACAAAATCTTTTGGCAGCTCACCCTGTGTCAGTAATGAAGCAGAAGAACTGCTTGTATCACTGGCAGTGGTAGCTATAGGTAATGCGGACAGATTCATGATTCTGTTTTCCTCTGTGAGGCCCGTTGGGCAAATTCATCCATTTGTTTTTGTTCTATTTTATTCTCTTTGGCAAGCTGTCTTGTCAGTTCGCGATCCTGCAGTTTTTCAAATGCGTTCAAGCGCTGCTGTTTTTCTTGCCAGGTCTTCATTGCTAAATCTAAACGTGATGTCCACTGCGAGAGCTGTTGTCTATGTTGCTCAATTGCACTGTCCAGCGTTCGGATGAACTGCTGATAATTTTGCCAGCTATTATTCGCCATACCAGAGGACATCGTCGAGTTCAATTTTTGACGATAGTCATCCTGATAGTTTAACAGCATATTGAGCTGCTGCTCGGCCTGTTGATGTGCCTGACGCACTTGCCCCAACTGGCCTGCGGCTTTCTCAACGTCCTTCTGCGCCAGTTCGCGTAGTGTAACCAGCGGTGACTGGGTTTTCATCTGCTCTCCTACTCGTTACGAGGGAAAATAGTGTGCAACGCCTGGCAGGACTCGTCATAGTTACTTTGTTCAAACATACCCTGCTGCAAAAAGGCTTCCAGGTGCGGGTAAAGCCGAATTGCTCTGTCAAGCATAGGGTCGCTGCCTGCGGCGTAGGCACCAACACTGACTAAATCACGGTTACGTTGGTAACTGGATAGTAACTGTTTAAACTGCCTTACAGAAGCATAATGCCCTTCATCGATCAGCGCTGTCATCGCACGACTAATCGATGCTTCAATATCAATTGCCGGATAATGGCCAGACTCAGCTAATTGACGTGACAACACGATATGTCCGTCAAGAATGGCACGAGCGGAGTCAGCAATAGGATCCTGCTGGTCGTCACCTTCTGTTAGAACAGTATAGAAGGCGGTGACTGAACCACCTCCATGAATACCATTACCTGCGCGCTCTACTAGCGCGGGTAATTTAGCGAAGACAGAAGGGGGATACCCCTTGGTCGCCGGCGGTTCGCCAATGGCTAACGCAATTTCACGCTGCGCCATGGCATAGCGTGTGAGCGAATCCATGATGAGCAGAACGTGATGCCCGCGATCGCGAAAATCTTCAGCAATACGCGTGGCATACGCGGCACCCTGCATCCTTAATAATGGAGAAACATCGGCTGGCGCAGCAATAACGACGGAGCGTGCTCGTCCTTCGGTACCCAGGATATTCTCGATAAAATCTTTTACTTCTCGGCCACGTTCACCGATAAGGCCAACAACGATGACGTCAGCCTGAGTATAGCGTGCCATCATCCCCAGCAGCACACTTTTACCCACCCCTGAACCTGCAAACAGGCCCATTCGCTGCCCCCGACCTACGGTAAGCAAGGCGTTGATGGCTCGGACACCCACGTCCAGAACACTTTCGATTGGCGTTCTCTGTAATGGGTTGAACGGCGGCGTAATCAGGGGGGCACGATAGCCAGTATCTGGTGCAGGTAAACCATCCAGCGGTTTTGCGCTACCATCCAGCACACGACCCAGTAATTCAGGGCCTAAGGGCAATTGCTTTCCTTGACTGCTGCTGTCCTGGCCGACGCGGGCGTAGACACGCGCTCCAGGGGTAATACCTTCAACTTCTTCCAGCGGCATAAGAAAGAGTTTTTGCCCGTTGAAACCGACAACTTCGCTTTCGATTTCTTCAACCTGCGAACCATTCTGCCGTTCAATGAGACAGGTGGCGCCCAGTGGCATATGTAACCCTGTTGCTTCCAATACCAAACCTGTCGCCCGGGTTAAGCGGCCGTAACGACGCACCGAAGGCGTGTCATCAATGCGCTTCTCAAATGAATCGAGAGAAGAAAGCCAGCGTCCGAGGCGTGAAGTCATTATAGCTCTCCCGGTGCGGCTAAACGGCAAAGCTCATGCCAGCGTGTCGCCAGGCTGGCATCCAGATCGCCTTCTTCTGCGCTGACTTTACAACCACCAGGGTGAAGTTGGCTATCGGCAAGCAATCTCCAACCATGCAAGCTGAGTGTCGGGCCCAAATATTGCTCAACACGTTCCAGGTCTGAAGGGTGAACGCGCAGCTGCGTTTTCCCTGAGAACATAGGCTCTTGCTGAATCAATTGCTGTATTTGACCAAGCAGCGCATTACCATCGCATACTGGAGGTTGCCCCAGAATCTGCTTGGCTGCGGTCAAAGCCAACTGCATCAGGCGAGCTGGGATCACGCTGTCGAGTGTATCCAGCGTCTGTTGGAATTCGGTGACCATTTGTTGCATCTGTTCAATAATCGGTTGCTGCTGCTGTAAGGCGTTCTGCAAACCCTGCTGTTGCCCCTTGGCTAAACCTTCCTGATAGCCGGCGTCATAACCTTGCTGATGGCCTTGCGTAAAACCCGTTTCTCGCGCCTGTTGCATCGTGCTTTCACGCAGAGATGCAAGCTCGTCCTCTGCGGCAGAAAGGGCGTTTTCCTCAGGAAAACGCTCCACGTCTGACAATTCAGGCTCATTATTGACCTGATAGGCCGGAGCGGGCTTTGAAACGGGTTCAGCCAGATCGTTGAGTTGCCAAGGCTGCCAGGCCAGGTTTTTGGGGGCGTTAGACATAAGCATCCTCGCCGCCACCGATAATCATCTCGCCGCTGTCTGCCAGTCGACGGACAATGAGTAGAATGGCTTTCTGTTCGTTTTCGACCTGCGACATACGTACTGGACCGCGAGTTGCAAGGTCGTCGCGAAGAATTTCCGCAGCACGCTGAGACATATTGCGCAGGAATTTCTCGCGTAAAGGCTCTTCGGCACCTTTCAATGCCAACAGCAGAGACTCGGACTCGACTTCTTGCAGAAGGCGCTGGATGCTGCGGTCGTCCACGTCCACCAGGTTTTCGAACAAGAACATTTCGTCGATGATTTTCTGTGCCAGTTCGCCATCGAATTCGCGTACTGCATCGATAACCGCTTCTTCCTGCTGGGTTTTCATCAGGTTGATAATTTCAGCCGCAGTACGAACACCACCCATTTTGCTGCGTTTGAGATTCTGACCATCCAGCAAGCCATTCAGAACGTCTGTCAATTCTGCCAGTGCAGAAGGCTGAACACCGCCGAAGGTCGCGATACGTAGCATAACGTCATGACGAAGACGTTCGTCAAACAGGGCTAAGATATCTGCAGCTTGAGCACGCTTCAGGTGCACCAGGATTGTTGCGATAATCTGTGGATGTTCGTCGCGAATAAGGTCTGCGGCAATCTGCGGCTCCATGAAGTTGAGTGTTTCCATTCCACTCGTAGAGTCGCGGCTTTCCAGAATATCTTCCAACAGGCTAGATGCTCGCTCTTCACCAAGGGCTTTGACAAGCACTGAGCGAAGGTAGTCACCCGCATTCACACTGAGCGCGGCATATTGCTCTGAATCAGCCTCAAATTCTCTCAGGATTTCGAGCAACTGCTGTTGTGAGACCTGTCGCATGTTCGCCATTGCAGAACTAAGGTGTTGTACTTCTTTCGTCGAAAGATGAGTAAACACTTCTGCCGCACGGTCTTCACCAATGGTCATCAATAAGATGGCGCTTTTTTCTGTTCCTGTCAGGTTCATAGTTCAGTACTCATCCATTGACGAATTACCAGAGCGACAACGCGTGGATCGTTCTCTGCCATTTCACGTATGCGATTACTTTGCATTTCTGCATTGACGCGTTGCTGCGATTTCCGCTGCTGTTCAACTTCCGAGCTACTCAGGTTGACCATAACATCGCTGTCTGCACCTTGAGACAGGGCAGCCGCCGCCAGTGCCGCTTCTTGCTGTTGTGCTTTTCTTTGCAATTGCGGACGAACCAGCTTACGCCACAGAATCCAGGCAACGATCAGAACCAGCAGCCAGCGGCCAGCTTCCATCAGGAGATCGAAGAATGCCTGTTTTTGCCAGAACGGGAGTTCGCCAGAACCGTCGGTGCTGTCCATAAATGGCGTATTAACGACATTTAATGTATCGCCGCGTTCTGCAGAAAAGCCCATTGCTTCGCGTGCCACTGTTTCAATCTGTTTGATCTGCTCTTCCGTCAGTGCAACCGGTTTGCCATCCTCACCAGGAGGCTGGTAATTAACAATAACGGCCGCAGACAAGCGCTTCACACCACCCGTGCTGTGTTTGGTATGTAAAATCGTCTTGTCGACTTCATAGTTGGTTGTTGCATCATTGCGAACATTTGATGTTTGAATAACGGTATTCGCATTTGCCGCATTAGCTTGAGCACCTGCCGCATTGTTTTGGTTCTGCTGGCCAGCCTGATTGTTCGCATTGGCATTAGCGTTATTTGGCGGCGTTGCGATAGGCGCTGTAGGAGCTGGCGCAGGCTGATTGGTTAATGCACCAGGAACGCCACCGACATTCGGGCCTCCTCTTTGCTCACTCTGGCTGGTTTGCTGAGAGCGAACTGCCGCTTTATCTGGCGGTTGGTTGGGCTGATACTGTTCGTCAGTTTGTTCACGAGCAGAGAAATCGATTTGCGCGGTGACCTGGGCATGTACATTACCCATACCAACCATCGGCGCGATAATGGACTCTATGCGGCGTTGGTACATCGCCTCGACTTCGTTGCTGTACTTCAGTTGCGCAGCATTCAGATCGCGGCCGCTGCCGCCAGCCTGAGTCAACAGGCGCCCGGTCTGATCAACGACCGTAACATTATCTGGTGGCAGGCCAGCAACACTGCTGGAAACCATATAGACGATGGAATTGATTTGCCCTTCATCCAATGCACGACCTGGCTGTAATGTCAGCGTGACGGAAGAAGAGGGCGCTTTTTGCTCACGAACGAACAGTGAAGGCTTCGGTATGGCAAGATGAACGCGCGCATTCTGAACGGGGCCGAGCGTTTCTATCGTTCTGGACAGTTCACCTTCCAGCGCACGCTGGTAATTAATCTGTTCGCTGAATTGGCTGATGCCAAACTTTTCCTGATCGAGCAATTCAAAGCCAACTGCGCCGCCTTTTGGCAGCCCCAATTGAGCAAGTCGGAGTCGGGTCTCATAGACATTGGCGGCAGGAATCATGATCGCCCCACCATTTTCCGCAAAACGATAGGGGATATTCAGCTTTGTTAATTCGCTGACAATCGCACCACCGTCACGGTCATTTATATTGCTATAAAGCACTCGATAGTCTGGACCTTTGGCCCATAGCGTCAACGCAACGACGATTGCAATGGTCGCAGCAGCTGCGATCAATAGCGGAATTTTCGGATTGGCGCGTAACCGGTTGAGTATTTCGCCAAAGCTATTTTTACCGGTAGCGGTTCCGGTGAATGAGGCGTTCATACTCTATCTCTGCTTGGTTGTTGAACGATATACTTAACGTTGTGACGTGACAAAACAGAACTCCCTGATTGCGCAATCAATAAAACATTTCGCCTACATTTGTGGGCATGTCATTATTTTCCGTAAAAGAAAAATCGATGGGTCGATAAGGTGGCATTTTTCGCGCTAATTGTGCGATTTATCTGAAAAGCTGTGTGATAGGGTAATGCTGTCATAGAAAATGCATAAGTAGTCTACTCTGTATGATGTAGTGAGGTGTTATGTCAGTTCAAGGTATTGATGGTGTTTTACAGCAAATGCAGGTCAAAGCTCTGCAGGCTGCTGACACGCCAATAGCCAGACCGTCGGTAGAACCTGGTTTTGCCAGTGAGCTGAAGGCCGCGATCGATAAGATCAGCGACACGCAGCAGACGGCTCGTACGCAGGCTGAAAAATTTACCTTGGGTGTGCCGGGCGTGGCATTGAATGATGTGATGGTGGATTTGCAGAAATCATCCATTTCAATGCAGATGGGCATTCAGGTGCGTAATAAACTGGTATCTGCGTACCAGGAAGTGATGAATATGTCTGTTTGATGTCGTCTAATGACATTAACCTGCAACTAGCAAAGCCATTGTGCGTAATCTCACTGCTAATGCAATGAAATTACGCACAATCTTTATTTTTTCCCGACTTTCCGCTTGTGTCTATTCCTTGTCTCCACGCCCTCTAATCTTCACATTCTTAACGCGTACTCATTTCGTTATACTGATAGTCTGAGCATGCAGAGTAAAAGCACCGCTTGTGGGTAAAAAAAAACGCGCCCGTATCAGGTGAAGATAGGGGCGCGAGTATCATATATAACGAGAATGAAATTATGAACCTGGCTCACCGGGAGCGGGTTCACCTGGTAGCAGTCGCTGCCCTGCAAATTCGCTATAAGTCGTATTAATTGACTTTTGCTTCAGTGATTGCCCCATTAACGAACTTAACTCGTCCATCCGCTTCTGCAGAAGTTGTTTTACTTTCGCTTCATTATCCATCACTTCCTGCAAAATCTGTCGCAGATGCAAACGCATCACGCTGTCAATTTCGTCAGGAATTGGCGTGTTAACTAAGCCTTCAACGGACTGAACATAAACAATCTCTTGCTCAACCAACGTATCCCACTGGCCGCTGACGGCCAAATGGAGAATTTTTTGACTCAGAGACAAAAGCTGTTGGTAATCTTTTAGAAGCCGATGGGGGGAGGCCATTAACGTACTTCCTGCTCTGGTTTGTAATTAGGGCCGATTTGCCGCCAGGCATCAGCGATATTTTCCAACAACACTTCAACTTCTTCTATCGCTTTGGGATCGTTATGTAAATTGGCGATCAACAAACGCTGAGACATGTAGTCGTAAAGGGCAGACAGGTTTTCAACAAGTTCGCCCCCTCCTTCCATATCCAATCCGGTTTTTAGTCCGTTATTGATAATGTTGATTGCTTTAGATAACGCCATACCTTTACCCTGGATGTCGCCTTGCTCCATGAGGATGCGCGCGCGCACCATCGCACTGCGCGCGCCATCAAACAGCATGACGATAAGCTGGTGAGGGCTTGCGCTCATCACACTGCTTTCGAGGCCTACTTGAGCATAGGCTTGGCTGCCTTTCATGTTGTACATCACGTTACCTATCTTTCTTTCAGCGAAAATTTAGAGTTTAGAGAACATGCTCGTTAAACGGCCCATGGTGCTATTCATTTCACTCATGGCTTTATCCAGTTCAACAAACTGTTTTTGATAACGGGCAATGGTATCTTCTATGCCATTTTTGACGAGAGTTGCCCGAGAATCCAACTTTTTCAGCGTACTATTAATACCATCTTCCTTGGTTTTGATTAGACCCTCACTCGTATCGAGGATTTCTTTCAGGTATGTACGTGTTTGGGTCGCAAATCCGGTTTTGTCGTTATCACCAACAAAAAATGCCCGAACCTTGCCGGGTTCTTCTTTCAACGCTTTGTCTAACTTGGTATCACTGATTTCCAACTTCCCGGTTTTGAAGTTTTGTGTAATACCAAGATCCGCCAGAATACGGAATTCATCGCTGTCACTTTGTACCGTTGTGAGCTGCGCCTTGAGTTTATTCTGGATACCACGAACAGTAGAATCTCCCAGCAACGCACCATTGCTACTTAATTGGGATTCGCCCGCCTCAACCGCAGTGTACTTTGTTTGAGCTGCGATGGTATCTTGCAACGCATTGTAAGCATCAACCCAGGCTTTGATCGTATCCTTCATTCCGGTGATATCCTGCTCAATCGTCAGGGTTTCCGGTTTGGTTGCCTCAGTTTGGGTAAGAAGATTGATCGTTACACCTTCAAAAGCATCAGAAATAGAATTACTTTGTCTTTCTATATCAATACCATTCGCCGTGATTTGCGCGTTTTTGGCTGCTACCTTTTCTGTTGGCGCGCCATTAAAGACGTTTGTGTCGTCTCCCCCAATGGAGATTTTACTCTCAGTACCGCTGTTCTTTGCGGTTAGCATCAGGTAGTACTCATTATCCTTCGCTTTGACGACGCTCGCCGTCACGGTGCCATTAACTTTGTTGATCGCGTCACGAACATCGTTTAATGAGGTTTCACCCGCTTTAATGTCTATTTCCAGATATTTTAAGTAGTCATCACCCACTTTGGTGAATTTACCATTATCCTGAGCAATAACGAGTTTTGTATCTGTTGCACTTAAGGGCTCTGTTGCACTGGTTTTGGCTGTTGACGTTATGGAATGTGCTTGTGCCAATTGTTTCACTTCAATACTGAAGGTGCCGGCAACGGCTTTACTATCAGTGGTTGTCGTAAACGCTTTGTTCGTGCTGGTGACTTTGGTTGATGTGATACCATCAATCGAACCCTTAACGATGCCGAAAGATTCAGAGATGGCTAAAGCATCATTCGCTGTTTTAAGTTTATCAAGGGCGCCTTTGAGGGCACTGATGCCGCTTAGCTGTGACTTGAAGCTGGATTGCTGAGTTGTTATTGGTACAAGTCTTTGATTTTCAGCGGTTCTAAGCTGCGTGAGCAATTCGTTTAAACCCAGACCTGAACCTACACCTAATGAAGAAACGCTTGCCATGATAGAATCCTTTTATTCAGAGTTCGATGAGCTATGAAGCCATTATCGGCAGGATAGAAAATAAGTTTAGCAGTAAAGAATAGTCATCTTTATTGCTAGTTAGTGTTGTAGAAGAGGGGGCTATTAAAATTGCCTTCTGAACAATAAAAATGAATTTAGGCTAAAAAAAAAGTTAAAGCTTCTGGAAAGCGTTCCGATAAATGTTAGCGACGGGGATGAACCCGTGGGTCTAACCCGAAACCGATAACCACTGATTAAGGAACGCTATCATGGCAGTAATTAATACTAACATCATGTCTCTGACTACTCAGAACAACTTGAACAAATCTCAGTCTGCTCTGGGTACCGCTATTGAGCGTCTGTCTTCTGGTCTGCGTATCAACAGCGCGAAAGATGACGCAGCTGGTCAAGCGATCGCTAACCGTATGACCGCTCAGGTTAAAGGTATGACTCAGGCAGCACGTAATGCCAACGATGGTATTTCCCTGACTCAGACTGCTGAAGGCAACCTGAACGAAATCAACAACAACTTGCAACGTATCCGTGAACTGGCAACGCAAGCAGCGAACGATCCTAACGGTAAAACTGACCGTGACTCTATCGTCAAGGAAATGACTCAGCGCATTAACGAAGTTAACCGTGTTGCTCAGAGCGCTTCTTTCAACGGTACTAAACTGCTGGACGGTTCTGCAAGTGCTGGCATCATCATTCAGGTTGGCGCTAACACTGGTGCAACTGAAACTATTACCATCGACAGCACCGCACTGATCAACGCCACCACTGGCGGTACTGGTTCAATGAGTGATGTTGCAGCTAAAATCACTTCTCTGGGCGCTGTTGCTACCGGTAGTTCTGCTAACTCAGCAGCTCAGGCTCTGATCACTTCTCTGGATACTGCTCTGTCAGCTGTTGATGCTGCACGTAGTAACCTGGGTGCGATTCAGAACCGTTTCGAATCTACCATTACTAACCTGAACAACTCTATCAACAACCTGTCTTCTGCTCGTAGCCGTATTGAAGACGCTGACTACGCAACTGAAGTATCAAACATGAGCCGTAGCCAGATTCTGCAACAGGCTGGTACTTCTGTACTGTCCCAGGCAAACCAGGTTCCACAGACTGTTCTGTCTCTGCTGCGTTAATCCCCAGCCAGACAAACGCTGTAACTTATATCATAAGCCAGTCCTCCGGGACTGGTTTTTTTATGGCAAACGTTCTGTGCGTTAATGCTGTTGTGAAACCGTACTACCTCTCCCTAACGTATGTTATACGCCTAATATTTCCCTCTATTTATAAGATTGCGTATCTTAATAGTTGATACGATAGTAGTAATTCATTTTTCCTCTCATGAAAGGTTTTCCCTTCTGATGACTTTAGATACTGCTGCCAGCCATCCAACAATGAGCGCGGCTGATCGTTGTCCTTTGCCTTATACCTCACCGACGCATTTGCAAGCCGTGGCATACTTGCATGGCATTGTGGCAGCGGACCCTGACAGGGCGCGAGTACTGGAACTGGGATGCATGAGTGGCGCGAATCTGCTGCCATTTGCCACTGCATATCCGCAGGCACAGGCTATTGGTATCGATCTTGATGAGGAAAAAATTGCTCAAGGGCAGATGTGGGTACAGCAGTACGGGCTAACCAATCTGCAACTTCAGGCAATGGATTTGGCATCGCTTTTGGACAGCGATCTTGGCAAATTTGATTATATTATTGTTCATGGTGTTTTTGGACTGATCAGCGGCGAAGCGCGCTCGATGTTGCTGGCATATTGTCAACGCCACTTAAGTGCAAAAGGTGTGGTGTGTTTTTCCTATTCGACTTATCCAGGTGGGAAAACAGAAGAAATCCTGCAGGATGCCTTAAATCTGCATGCTAGCCTGGCAGAAACACCGGAACAACAGCAAGCCAGCGCCAGAGCCATGTTGAGTTACTTAGCGCTGGGTATGTCAGCAGGTAATCCTCAGAGAACCGCTATTGCGACCCTGGTTGAAGAAGCTGAACAACTGGGAGATGTGTCACTCGCGCTCAACTATTTACAAGGCCTGAATCAACCCTGCTATCTGCTCGACTTTAATGCGCAGATTACGCAAGAAGGCTTGGCTTATGTTGGCGAAATTGAACCTCACACGGAGATTGCCTCTCACTATGGTGAGCAGGTAGATAACTTACTGCGCACAATCTGTCCAGCTGGCAATAAGATATTAAAACAGCAGTATCTAGATTTTAACGTCGGGCGCAAACGTCGATTTAGTCTGCTGGTCGCTGCTGAACGCGCGGAAAAGCTGGAATCGGAAATTGATGTCTCGCGACTGGATAAACTGTCTTGGGCCGGTAGCTTCCGCCGTGTAATGTTGAATAAAGGGCTGGCGTCTAACTCGTATGTTACCAATACCGGTATACAGATATCGACCGATCACGAACTGACACAGCAAATTCTGGATGTCTTAGGTAATGCGTGGCCAGCGAGTGTTTCCTTTAAGCAACTGATATTTAATACGCATTTTCCTGAAAGAGAAAACGATGAGCAAGAACATGAAAACAATGTGCGTGAATCTCTTTATGCTTTATTAAAGCAGGGAATGTCGAGCATTCATTTCTGCGTCGGTGAATGTGCTTATCGTAAAAGTGAATTCAGCGCACTGCGAGTATTACCGAACTGTGGGGATATTTATCCTGCATTTAACTATTGGTATGAGTCTTTCATGCTGCCATTAGCGGCTCAGGGGCTGAAAATCCCAATGGGCTTACTGGATGAGCAGGAAGAGGGCTCATTAGCGCTGTTAGATGAATTGCACCATAAAGGTTTGATGATTGGAAGTGCGTTGGCATGGCAGCGTTATTTCCAAAAACGTATGGAACTAGCCAAGGATGTTAACGAGGTTATCCACAATGTAAACCCGCTGATTATGTATTCCAGTAATGCGAGCGGTGGGGGGTTATTCAAGGCTAGTGATGTCATAAAAGTTGAGAAAAGTAGAAAAGAATTCGTTAATGATCCTATTGATGCGAAAGTTAAGCGTCAATTATATGATTTATTACAGAAACAGAAATACGATGAAGCGCGCTCTCTGGCTGAAGAATTGACGGTAAAACAACCGAATAATCTGCAAAATTGGATCACGCTAGAAAGAATCAACTTCGTCACTGGCGATAAAGATGCGGCAATTTTCTCGTTAGCAAAAGTCATTTCTATGCATAGCAATGCATGGTTGGTCTACAGTGAGTTGGCCAGTCTATTGCATAATACATATCATTACTGGGAAGCAATTAACCTGGCCTACAGGATTATTCGCTGCGATGGAAATGTTGCTGTTGCTTGGAATGTGGTGGCGCTCGTTTATTTAAAATTTGAAAATATGGCCGGTGCAGAAGTATGCATAGAAAAAGCAATAAAACTTCTACCTAACGATGCGGCAATATTAAATGCAATGGCGATGGTGTTGGATAAAAAATCTGATGTCGAAAGTGCAATTGAGTACTATCGCAAGGCCGTTACTAATGCTCCTGAAGATTTAAGTTTATACAGCAATCTTCTGTTCGCTTTACTGCATAATGCTAAGATTCCTGCTTCAGAGATTTTTGCTGAACACTTGTTATATGGTGAAGTAGTAGAAAAACGGAATGGTGCACTTGCTCCAGTGCATTATCTGCAAAATAAAGATCCCAATAGAGTGTTGCGCGTTGGCTTTGTGTCTGGCGATTTATATTCACACCCAGTTAGCAAATTCTTATCGCCTGTATGGAATGACATCGATCATCAGCATTTTTCCCTCTATGCCTATTCCACATCACATCATTATGATGATGTCACTCGCATGCTGGAAAAAAGTTCAACGGCATGGCGTAACGTAGCGAGTAGCAGCGATACTGAATTATTCGAGTTAATTAAACGGGATGAGATAGATATTCTTTTCGATCTTTCCGGCCATACTGGCGACAACCGTTTATCGATGTTTGCTATGAAGCCTGCACCGATCCAAATTAGCTGGATTGGTTATCCGGGAACGACTGGATTAAAGGCGATGGATTACTATCTGGTTATGAACCATGCCCCATACCCAGAGGTTTTAGCTCATCAATTTACTGAAAAATTACTGTACGTGCTATTTGACCGACAGTTTGAGCCCGTGGTCAATGGTCCTGAGGTCAACGATCTTCCCGCACTGACAAACGGTTATCTCACTTTCGCTAGCTTTAACAGGCCGACGAAGATTAACGATACCGTATTATCGGCATGGGGAAAGATCCTCGTTCAGTTGCCAACGAGCAAGATGATTATTGGTGCGTTGCCTAGCATGCAGACAAGGGAACATATACGTAAAAAGCTAGAGGCACAGGGCGTTCAGCCCGAGCAGCTAATTTTCCGTGAACGCGTCAACATAATGAATTATCTCGCTATGCACCAGGAAATCGATGTGTTGTTGGATACGTTCCCCTATACAGGGGGAACCACGACGAACTACGCTTTGTGGATGGGCGTGCCGACTCTGACGCTGGCCGGTGAAACCTATGCTGCTCGCCAAGGGGTGGTCAACCTTGGTCAGGCTGGTTTGAATGAGTTTATTGCAGATTCAGAAGCAGACTATATCGACAAGGCTATTTCCTGGAATAACCGGTTGGATGAACTGAATCAAATTCGCCATAGTTTACGCAAGAAAATGGAGCATGATATCGATACTGCTGACGTAACGTCTTCAACGTATTTTCAACAGGCGTTAAGAACGGTATGGAAAGCCTACTGTGCTGGTGAGCCGCCTAAAAGCTATTCGATAGGCCACTAACTGATGTCATGTAAGTGATAGTTTGTCACGGATGAATGTCACCAGGTTGATTGGTAAATGGATAAGATAATGGCATTTATGTTTATGCCATTATCTCTAAAAGTTGATGTTCAAACGTACTGCCGAATAAGTGGAAGTCGGCTGCGATATTATAGAAAGAGAATGTAGCATTGTTATTTTTGTCAGGAGCACGAAGCCAAACCTGAACATTTTCTTTTTATATCATTAATATGGGTGAAGTTTCAGCGCTTTGGTAGCTGCGAGTCAAGGGCGGTAGCGTTGATTGCGAATAATCTATAAGCGGAAGATGGTGAAATGAAAAAACCAGTGTATGTAACAAGCCCGTTATTACCGTCTTTGGATGAATTTACTCCTTATCTTGAAGAAATATGGGAAAATAAGTGGCTGACGAATAATGGCACCTTCCATCAGCGTTTAGAGCAAGCTTTGGCTGAGTATCTGGGCGTTCCGTATCTTAGTTTGTTTTCTAATGGTACGCTGGCATTACTCACTGCTTTGCAAGCGTTACGCATCACCGGTGAGGTAATTACTACACCTTACTCGTTTGTGGCGACATCGCATACATTACTATGGAATGGATTAAAACCAGTATTTGTTGATATCGACCCCGTGACATGCAATCTTGATCCCTCGAAATTAGAACAGGCTATTACGCCAGCAACATCTGCCATTTTACCCGTGCATTGTTATGGATTGCCTGCGGATGTTGACCGAATTCAAAATATCGCTGATATATATGGTTTAAAAGTGATCTATGATGCGGCTCATGCTTTTGGTGTTAAAAAGAATGATGTCAGCATACTAAATCATGGGGATCTTTCTATCCTCAGCTTTCATGCAACGAAAGTTTTTAGCACTATTGAAGGTGGTGCGATTATTTCTCAAGATGAAAAAACGAAAAAAAGAATTGATTATCTTAAGAACTTTGGCTTTGTTGATGAAGTGACGGTTGTGGCTCCTGGCATTAATGCAAAAATGAATGAGGTCCAGGCCGCATTTGGATTGCTTCAATTAAAACATATTGATTCAGCATTAAATCAGCGTAAAAATATCTATTCAAGATATTGTGATCTTTTGAAAAACATATCAGGAATTAAGGTGTTGAGTATTCCTGATGATGTGACCTGGAATTATGCCTATTTCCCTATTTTCTTCTCTGATACTTTCCCTAAGAAAAGGGACGAGGTTTACGATATTCTGAGGGAAAATAATATATATGCTCGTCGATACTTTTATCCTCTGATTAGCACATTCCCTATGTATCGAGGGTTAGACTCAGCTAAAGAAGGTGGGCTACCCACAGCATCTCATATCGCCGACAATGTCCTCTGTCTTCCAATCTACCCTGATTTGTCAGATGAAAGTATATTGGATGTTGTTAGGTGTATTTCTGACTGTGTAAACTGAAAAGTATTTTAGGCCGAAGGAAGTAATAAAGTGAGTTATTATTTTCAGTAAAATATAATTTTTAATTTACAATGCGAAATCTATCTTAGTTAGTGTTTTAGTTTTATCAGGAGATAGCGTTGATAAAATATGCGGTAATGCAACCTTATTTCTTCCCTTACATTGGCTATTTTCAGTTGATGGCCGAAGTAGACGTTTTTGTGGTTTACGATAATATAAAATATACTAAAAAGGGATGGATAAATCGAAATCGCATTTTATTAAATGGGAAGGATAGTACATTTAGCTTACCATTGAAGAAAGATTCTGATTTTTTAGATGTTAAAGATAGAGTGTTATCAGAGACATTTAATAGAGATGATTTAATCAACAAGATTCGTGGGGCTTATCGGCGTGCACCTTACTTTAAAAATGTTTTCCCATTGCTGGAAAACATAATAAATCATCGAGATGATAATTTGTTTAATTATATATTATATTCCTTGGAGAGTATTAAGGAATATCTTGGTTTAACATGTGATATAAAAGTATCATCTTCTATTAACATCGACCACTCACTAAAATCTCAAGACAAAGTTCTTGCCTTCGGGAATGCCCTTGGTGCGAAATCGTATAGCAATCCACCTGGTGGTATTTCTCTGTACTCCCAAGAGGCCTTTTCTTTGCACGGAATGACTCTGAATTTTATCCAGCCAAATAATATTATTTATAAACAATTTGATGAACCTTTTGTGGCTTGGTTATCAATCATTGATGTCATGATGTTTAATTCCAGTGATGAGGTATTGCACCTTGTTACTAATGAATATGAGTTGATATAAGTATGTTTAAGTGGAAAAAGCTAGGCAAGGTCTTTACCCCGCAAGATGTTAATGATCGCCTTTGGCTTAAAGAATTTGCACAAGCACCTGCAACGCTTGTTTTTGATGATTTTGTTCGTGTTTATTTCTCTTGTCGCCCACCTGCTGATGAACAGGGTATGTATGTTAGTTATTCAGCCTGGGTTGATCTAGATCGCAATAACCTATTTAAAGTATTACGTGTTTCTGAAAACCCTATTTTACCGCTAGGGCAATCAGGTGAGTTTGACGAATTTGGTACCTATCCCGTGTCCGTCGTTCGCGATGAAAATATTTTTCGCGCATATTATGCTGGATGGACCCGATGTGAATCAGTACCTTTCAATGTTGCTATTGGTATGGCCACGAGTGATGATGGGGACGTATTCCGCAAAGCTGGGCCAGGGCCAATTATTAGCTATTCCCCTGAAGAACCCTTTGTTATGAGTGGGCCAAAAGTTCGCCGCTTTAATGGCGAATGGCAGCTATTCTACATTGCCGGTCGTAGATGGAAACTCGTTGATGGTCGCGCAGAGCCTGTTTATAAAATCCGCATGGCGGTATCGAGCGATGGCATAAATTGGCGGAAGTTAAATAAAGATTTAATAAGCAGTCGAATTGAAGAGGATGAAGCGCAGGCGAGTCCGGATGTGTTTTATGCGAACGGTAAGTACCATATGTTTTTTTGCTACCGCTATAGCGAACATTATCGAGGGAAAAAGCATGGGTACCGTATTGGATACGCATGGAGCTCTGATCTTATTGACTGGCACCGTGATGATGAAAAGGCAGGAATTGACGTGTCTGAAACAGGATGGGACTCGGAAATGATCAGCTATCCCCATGTGTTTGAGCTTGATGGCAAAGTCTATATGGCATATTTAGGCGATCAAGTTGGGCGCTATGGTTTTGGTTTGGCACAGTTAGAAGGAGAATTGCGCTAATGCTGACATGGCGTAAACATGGGCTCATCTATTCACCTCAGGCGCATCCACCTTTGATTGGTGGGGCAGGGTATGCCCAATCCCCTCAGGCCTTAGTATATGATGACTTTGTTCGTATCTATTTTTCTACTCGCGAAATAGATGAGAGAAATAATAAATTTATCAGCCGAGTTGCCTATGTAGATATGGATAAAAATCTGCAGGAAATCCTTAAAGTCAGCCCGGCACCTGTCATTGCCCACGCTGAATTAGGCACGTTTGATGAACATGGTATCTTCCCCTTTAACGTCTTGCGCCACAATGATGTGGTGATGGCCTGGACGACAGGGTGGAATCGCCGGGTCTCTGTTTCTGTGGATACTTCGATAGGTTTGGCAATTAGCCGTGATGGCGGTAATACGTTTCAACGACATGCGACTGGCCCTGTGATGTCAGCCTCTTTGCACGAACCTTACTTGGTCGGGGACGCTTTTGTTCTGCATATCGAAGGGCGCTTCCATATGTGGTACATCTACGGTGTGGGTTGGAAAAAGCAACAGTCTGATTCCCCACCAGACCGTATTTATAAAATTGCACATGCTGTTTCTGATGATGGCACCGACTGGGTGCGAGAGAGTAAACCTATTATTGCCGATCGGCTCGGTGATGATGAATGCCAGGCGCTGCCTACGGTGATCAAAGTGGGCAATCGCTATCACATGATTTTTTGTTATCGCGAGTGCTTCGATTTCCGCTTAGGTGCCGGGCGTGGATATCGTCTTGGTTATGCCTGGTCAGATGATCTTATTACATGGCATAGAGATGATACTCAGGTGCCTGCCATTTCGGAATCAGGCGAGTGGGATAGTGAAATGCAATGTTATCCTCACCTTTTCCAATGCGATGAGAAGGTTTATTTGCTCTATAACGGCAACGCATTCGGAAAAGAAGGTTTCGGTTTGGCTGAGTTGACCGCATGCAGCGAATGATTATACGTCAGAATAGCGCCACCGCTGAGGAGATCGCATCACATCTGCGTGCCTGTGATGATGTATTTGTCCGTGCGCTGGAGCAACGAGTTGAAATAGTAGCCTATGCCGATAAGATAGCTCGCCTTGCTCATTGTATTGAAGGATGGAGAGACGAACGCTTGGTCGGCCTTGTTGCTGCATATTTTAATGCACAAACAAGAATTGCCTTTATTACTAATGTTTCTGTATTAGCGGAAGCTCAGGGCGTAGGTTCTGGCGGTATTCTGTTGGAACAGTGTATAGCGAAAATGCAAACTTTAGGTGCGACAGAAATACGTTTGGAAGTTGAAGAAAGTAATCAGGTCGCCAGATACTTTTATCTAAAACACGCTTTTATTCAGTCAGGAATGAGCGGCAATATCCTGCAAATGATCCGACATTGTGAGACGAGAACATGACAATCAACAGAAATTATGATCAGGAAATTAAGGATGCAGCAGGCCATAAATACGCCTATAGTTTTGACTTTGATGTGATGCATCCTTTTATGGTACGTGCATTTACCCCTTTCTTTCGGCCAGGAAATTTGCTGGAGTTGGGGAGCTTCAAAGGTGATTTCACTTCACGGCTACAGGAACATTTCAACGATATCACATGTGTTGAAGCTTCTGCAGAGGCTATTTCACATGCACAAGGCCGGTTAAAAGACGGAATTACCTATATCCACTCACGTTTTGAAGATGTTCAATTGCCTCGCCGTTATGACAATATTATTCTGACGCATGTGCTTGAACATATTGACGATCCCGTTGCTCTACTTAAGCGTATTAACGACGAATGGTTAGCCGAGGGTGGGCGTTTATTCCTCGTTTGTCCTAATGCTAATGCAGCTTCCCGTCAGATAGCAGTAAAAATGGGAATTATTTCCCATAATTCAGCGGTGACTGAAGCAGAATTTGAGCATGGGCACCGTTGTACGTACGCTCTGGACACGCTTGAGCGCGATGCAAGCCATGCTGGGTTACACGTTGCCTATCGATCTGGTATTTTCTTTAAAGCGTTGGCTAATTTTCAATGGGACAAATTATTGCAAACTGATATTATATCAGATGAGTATTTAGAAGGCTGCTATCAGCTTGGTCAACAATATCCTGATCTTTGTTCGAGTATATTTTTGCTGTGTGAGAAAAAATGATTAGTATTTGATTTGTATATTTTTTAAAAATTATACTTGTTAAGTAACTAATAGGAATAAAGGACATTATGCAAAACTACATTCGTGCAAAAGCTGCGCATCAATTTTATCGGGATGTATTTACAAGAGGACTTGAGCTTGGCAATACTGGTAATATTCCCCTGAGAATCATTGATAGTGTTATTAAAGAATTTAATTGCGATGTTTTGTTTGTTGCCAGAGAATTAAGTTTATATGATAGTGGTCTGCCACCAGATAGTGATAATGCATTAAAACAACTACTTGTGACAATTGCTCAGGCTAATTTCATCTTTGATGAAAAATGGGGTGGCTATCAGAAAAAATTGCCTAATGAGTATGTTTCAGGTATTCGCGATTCATTAGTTGGGATATTGAAGTTAAATCCAAATATAGAATATCTTGTCATAGCCATTCAAATTTTATTTAGGATTGGTGATGTTGATTCATCGGTTGCTTTAATAAATAATAACTTTTCTGCATTAAAAAATTCTCCCGCAGCCTTCAGAATATTGTTGATGATTTGTATCATTGAAGAAGACTATGAACTTGCATTGCCTTTAGTAAGAGAAATGACATCTAGTCAGCATTTGATAGGTGAAGATCTAATGACTTTATTAATGGTGGTTTGTGCAATTTACAAGCTTGGCGGGTATCCTGACTCTTATATTAATTTTTCTTCGCTTTTAGACAATAAAGTTTTCTCTGCTCCTGATGATAACTATGATTGGATAATAAGAAAAAACCATCAGAACAAAAAAACAACTATCATTATAGCTTGTGATGTTAAATATTACTATGAGCATACTATTCCAGCATTGTATTCAATATATGAAACAAATAAGGAAAATTTTAATGTTCATGTTCACGTTTACAATATTGATGAAGAAACATCTGCCGATATTAAAAGAAAGAATGAACAACTTCCTGAATTAAATATTTCTTGCACATCGGAAAGCTTTTCTACCCCTTCAGGCATGATTATCCAATATACATTAAGGCGTTTTGTTTTTGCTGACTACGCTTTAAATGCATTAGATACACCTGTCTTACTTCTAGACGCTGACTGTTTGTTAAGAAAAGATTGGCTGTCATCAATTCATGTAGAAGAGTTTGACTTGATATTGACTACTACTGAAAATGCGCCTTTTTGGGAGAATGTGTCGGCAGGTTTTGTTTATTTAGGTGGCGGGAGTACGTCAAAGGACTATATTAATAGAGTTGCATCATTTATTCATACTAACTTGGTGAGCAACAATAATGTGTGGTTTTTAGATCAAGTTGCGCTTTCTGCTGCTCTTGATTATGTAAAAGATAAAAGTGTTGTCTTCAGGATTAATTCATCATTCGTCTGTGATATTAGTCATACCGATTATTCATTCATGTGGGTGGTGACAACGATGAAAAATGTTGAAGGAAAATATTCTTCATATAAAAAGTATCTTATTGATAAATATACTAGCAATTAATAGTTGTCAGAGTGCTTGTGTCATTTCAGTAATATAAAACAGGAATGACGGATCCCCTCTTTAAACTTAGACAAAGCGCTTAACCTCCTCAATGTGGCCTGATTCTGGCAGGCGGAATAACCTATTGATTAATTCTGGTTTCCTGCAATGATCAACAGTGTTGTTCCGCTCGCAGACGTTAAGCTGTGTATCATTTATCAGGACCGTCTAAAATTGTTATCAGTGCCATTGGCTTATGGTGACAAGATTTTGGCATTGTCAGGCAATACTACTAAGCTAAGCGCAAAATAAAATTTGTAATTGCTGTACTCAGACTGGCCACAAAGCAGCATTTCCTTTCCATAAAACGGCCTTTCCTCTGCCAGAGGTCTGCGCTAGAATCATCTCCCTCCGAAAGAGATATACATCACAGATTTTCTGTCGCATTACACCATCTATAGATGCCGTTTGTGTTTCTCTCCGCAGACTCTTTACTCAGTCCTGTCATGCATAGCATGAATAACCCTCCTTTTTTGACGCTATTCAGACGATTGGCTACCCTACCTAAAAGCATAATAGTGTCGATAACATTATCATCGTAGGTATTTGTCACTGTGAGCGATTTGTATACCGCCGAAGGCACAATGGATAAAAATTCCCTCTGGAAGCGCTATGTACCACTAGTGCGCCATGAAGCCTTGCGTTTACAGGTTCGTCTCCCCGCGAGTGTTGAGCTTGACGATCTGCTACAGGCTGGCGGTATCGGCTTGCTAAGCGCAGTTGAGCGTTATGATTCGTTACAAGGTACGGCGTTTACCACCTATGCCGTCCAACGAATTCGCGGTTCGATGCTGGATGAATTACGCAGTCGTGATTGGGCTCCACGCAGTGTACGGCGTAATGCGCGGGAAGTGGCACAAGCAATGCAACAGGCTGAACAGCAGCTCGGTCGTACTCCAACGGAGCAGGAAGTTGCGCAGACCTTGAATATCACGCTTGAGGATTATCGTCAGATATTGCTGGATACAAATAACAGCCAGCTTTTCTCTTACGATGAATGGCGTGAAGAACATGGTGACAGCGCAGAAGCGTTACTGGAAGGCAATGAAGATGCGAATCCATTGCATCAACTGATGGAAGGCAATTTGCGTCATCGTGTAATGGATGCGATTGAAAGCCTGCCAGAGCGTGAGAAGTTGGTATTGACGCTCTACTATCAGGAAGAGTTGAACCTGAAAGAGATCGGTGCCGTTCTTGAAGTCGGAGAGTCGAGAGTCAGTCAGTTGCATAGCCAGGCGATAAAGCGCCTGCGCGTGAAATTAATGAACGATGTTTAATTGCGCTGCGTAGGAATACTGTTATCAAAGTATATCTTCAGTCACTGAAGTAGCAGGACTATGACCCTGTTTGAATATTGATGCGTGTCTTGCATCAGTATTTACATGATTCATGTCACCTGTTTTTAGCATACCAGGCTCTCTGGTGTAATAAACGATGCTATCGCTTCACATTGAAGTTATATATTGTCATGGAATGGATTCATGCACCCATCAATTCGGAAGAAACAGCTCCTAAGCCGTTATCTGAAAGACTTCAAACACAGACAAACTAACTGTTCCCAGTGTGATAAAGAGCTCGACCGCGTTTCACTGGTATTTCGCAATCAGCTCATCAATAAAAAATCGATCGGCAGCATCGACCGGCTTATCGACGACGACATCTGGTCCAGTCTGCAACAGGAATTAATCCCACTTTGCCGCTTTTGTAGCGAAATATTATGCAATACCACTGCTAGCTATTTCGATATTAAAGCTTTCACACAGTATCTGATTGAGCAGACCGAAGTCCGCCATAGCACAATGCGCGAGTATGTCATTCGTTTGCGGCGCCTGGATGAGCTGCTTGCCGCCAATAATTATCCCGCAGAAACTTTTTCCCGTCACCGCGATGGGGTACAGCAGCGCGTATGTGATTACCTTCCCGGTATTGAGCAAAATATTTACCGCAGCGCCTTACGAAAATACGATCAATATCTGGACTGGCAGCGGCATTTCTGACGCACATCATGCGTCGTTCTCAGGCTGACATTGCCAAACTATGGGATACTGACTATACGTAAATGTTATGACAGTGTAAAAAATGCTTGCATTGCAGAGGCAAATTATTGCACTGTCATACTACTGAAATCATTCGGCACTAATTTTTAGGCAATGGTTAGCAGTAGTTCTACGATGCGATCAATCATTATTCAGTGGAATAGTCGTTGTCACAGTGAGGAACGCGAATGGTAATGTCCTTTTCTGGACTTTGTAGTCGATGCCAAGATTCTACACCGCCGACTCGCCGATGCGAGGGATTTTCCTCCCACTTATTTTCAACACTGCGCCATTCTCTTGTTACTCAAACTCTCCGTATATTTTCTTTTTCTATCCATGAGCACTCGACCCGTTTTGCACTCTGTTCGTGGATGAATCATGCATATTCTCTGTCCGCTATTGGCTTAATAAGGAAGCCTAACCTCGTTAGTGAGTTAAACGTCACGCACTGTAGAGCAGTGCGGTAAGTGAAACAAACTGTAAGGTGCCACTATGGGAAGACAAAAAGCAGTGATCAAAGCTCGTCGTGAGGCCAAACGCGTTATCCGTCGTGAGTCGCGTAGCCATCGTCAGCGTGAGGAAGAATCGGTCACTTCTCTGGTACAGATGGGCGGGATTGAAGCAATCGGAATGGCGCGTGAAAATCGTGATAATTCCGTTATTCAAGCTCGCACTGTCGCCCAGGAACATTACTTGTCTGCGATAGAAAACAAACAGTTGATTTTTGCCACAGGCGAAGCTGGCTGCGGTAAAACGTATCTGAGCGCTGCGAAAGCGGCGGAGGCACTAATCCATAAAGAGGTTGAGCGTATTATTGTTACGCGGCCAGTATTACAGGCCGACGAGGATCTTGGCTTTTTACCTGGAGATATTGCGGAGAAGTTTGCGCCTTATTTCCGCCCGGTTTACGACATACTTTTGCGTCGACTGGGGGCCTCTTTCATGCAGTACTGCTTGCGGCCGGAAATCGCCAAAGTCGAAATCGCGCCTTTTGCGTATATGCGCGGGCGGACATTTGAAAATGCAGTTGTGATTCTGGATGAGGCGCAAAACGTGACAGTGAACCAAATGAAAATGTTCCTGACGCGTTTAGGCGAAAATGTCACGGTTATCGTCAATGGTGATGTCACGCAGTGTGATTTGCCATCTGGGGTTAAATCCGGCCTGCGCGACGCACTGGAGCGTTTCGTTGAGGATGACATGATTGGCGTGGTCTCTTTCGGTAAAGAGGACTGCGTACGTTCGGCGCTGTGCCAGCGTACGCTCCATGCCTATGGCTGATGTTTGTGTGGCATGGGAATGAACGTTCCTATGACTCACCATAAAAAAACGCCCCTGATTTGCATCAGGGGCGTTTTAATATCAGGCATGTACAAGTTTCGATGGATTGACTCGCGGCGTCCTGCCGCTCGCCCTGCGGGCCGCCGTTGGCGGTCCAAAACGCCAGTTCTGTCGTTTTGTCGAACCAGTCAAGGCTTCTCATCCGTTCCAACGGTGTAAAAGAAAACGCCCTTAACTTGCGTTAAGGGCGTTTTCTTTTATATGGCGGTGAGGAAGGGATTCGAACCCTTGATACGTTTTCACGTATACACACTTTCCAGGCGTGCTCCTTCAGCCTCTCGGACACCTCACCGGGGGTTGCCTACAAGGGGCAACGGGGCGCTACTATAGGGAGTCGCTTAGCTTCGGTCAAGCAGTATTTAGCGCGAACGGTGCGTATGGCTAAGCATTGAACGGTAACGGATAGTCCGCGTAACCGTGTCGTTAACATGTAGGTAAAATACGTTGGGAATTGGCATAAAAAAACCACAGACCGCGATGGCCTGTGGTTCTTTTTTTCAGCTATTGGCGATTATGCCAGCAGCGTTTTGATGTAGCTGGTCAGTGCTTCGTCTTTGCTGTTAGCGAAGAAGTATTCCTGGAATTTAGGACCAGCAATCGCGCCTTTAACCAGATCCTGATCGAGACCTTTCAGGATGGTGATCAGATCGTTGTAGGTCACTGCTTTTACGGCATCCAGGATTTTTTTGTTACGTTGTTGAGGAGCAACGCGATCGCTCGGATAGCCGCGGCCGCCTTCTTCTTTGAACAGCTGGGTAAACAGGTTTTCCAGGTTCAGTTCAGCGCCCCAGCCAAAGCCTTTAGCGTAAGGAACGGATACCGCGTTACCGTTGTTGATCTGAGAGAACAGGTAAGCATCAGATGGGTCAACAACCAGACCGCAAATTACGCCTGGGAAAGAGTTACAAGCCAGCATTGCGCCCTGGCCAGTACCGCAACCGGTCACAACGAAATCAGCCGCGCCGGAGTTCAGCAGGATAGCTGCCAGAATACCGTTCTGGATGTAGGTCAGCTGCGCTGCATCTTCAACGGCGTATTGGCCGTAGTTGTGTACAGTGTGGCCCAACGGTGCAACCGCTTTGGTCAGAGACTCGGCGATGATGGCGTTTTTGGCAGCTTGGCTGTTCTCGTTAATCAGTGCAATTTTCATGTTCGTTCCTTTTCTGTGACGGACAAATACATTTTTTAAAACTGTATTTCAATTTGATGTGTGCAGTATACCGTTTCAAAAATAAAGCGCAAATCGTGGAAGCAAAGAATGCGGCACAGCCCATAGATTCAGGAAAAATACGAGACAAGGAAAAGGGAGAATAAAAGCATAACGTATTGAAAATGGCGCTGTATTTCAGCGCCATAGGGGAGGAGGTTAGGCGTCAGGGAAGGTCAGCGTATTGCCCGGTGCTTCTCGATTAAGATGAAGAAAATTCAGGTGTCGTTCGTACTGATCCAAAATGTCGTTAATCACCTGTTCTTTGCTGTAATCCATCAGGTCATTCCCCTGGCTCCCTTCCAACAAGAAGGTTTCAAGGCGGTAATAATCTGATTTACCTGAGCGGGCCCGGTAGGTAAACGCTGGGACGCTATAGTGCTGTGGCCAAATTTGGTAAAGAAAGTTCTGTTCATCACCCAAATCAACCAACAGTTCGAGATGATTCAAGCGCTCATCTTCGACAGGCGGCAAGTCGTTAACTTCAACGCTGGCACCTCGCAGGCGCAGTTCACGCGCGACATCCTCCATGGCGGCTTTACAGACGTTATCCAGCATTTTTTGCGTATGTGTTGTGCCGGGGAAATTCATGACGCGTGAGATGCGCTGCTTCCAGTTCAGGCGATCGTCGCCGGAGATTGGCATCGGGGCTGAGGTTTGTAAGGAGCTGGCTTTACGGTAATCCTCAACCCGCAGTGATTTGTATAATCCCGCCATAATAAAGAACATCACAAAGCTAAACGGTAAGCCCATAATGACGGTGGTGTTCTGTAAGGCTGACACACCGTTTGTCATCAGCATACCCAACGTCAGCAGGCCAATGGCGACTGACCAGAAAATTCGCAGCCAGTTTGGCGCATCATTATTGATGTCGCCAAGGCGAGAGGTAAAGTTGCCCAGGACCAGCGATCCGGAATCGGCAGAGGTGACATAAAACAGCAAGCCGGTAATGGTCGCGACAGAGGCGCTTAAGTTAAAGCCGGGGTACTGCGCTAGCAGACTGTAGAATCCGCGCTCCGGGTGCTGCATGACTTCATTGGCAAAATCCAGATTACCGTGGAGCACCTGATAAAGCGCGCTGTTGCCAAAAATGGAGAGCCACAGCAGCGTAAAGACAAACGGAATGATCAACGTGCCGACAACGAACTGTCGAATCGTTCTGCCGCGTGAGATACGTGCCAGAAACAGTCCGACAAACGGCGCCCATGCGACCCACCATGCCCAGAAGAACAGCGTCCAGCTATTCATCCACTCAGTTGGGCGATCGAACGCAAAGCTGTTAAGCGTCATGCCCGTAAAGCGATTAATGTAATCCCCAACATTAAGCACGAGCGCGTTTAGCAGAAACTCAGTATCACCCCAGAAAAGCAGAAAAAGAATCAGGCCCAGTGCGAGCAGGACGTTAAGCTCGGAGAGGAAGCGAATGCCGCGATTGACGCCAGACGTCACGGAAACGGTCGCCATGATCACGGAAAGCAGAATGAGTGAGGCTTGAACGGTGAGATTTTCTGGGATCTGGAACAGGACTTTCAGTCCGTAGTTAAGCTGAACGACGCCGATGCCCAGCGTGGTCGCGATACCGAAGATGGTTCCGAGTACGGCCGCGATATCAACGCTGTGACCAATCGGGCCATTAATACGTTTACCAAAGATAGGGTACAGGGCAGAGCGAATCGTCAGCGGCAGATTATACCGGTAGCTGAAGTAGCCCAGCGCGATTCCCATCAATGCGTACATTGACCAGCCGGTTAACCCGTAGTGAAACAGCGTCCAGACCATGGCCTGCCGTGCCGCTTCTGTCGTCTGGCCTTGTCCTTCCGGCGGCATCATATATTGCGTGATCGGTTCCGCAACGGAAAAGAACATTAAATCGATACCGATCCCCGCTGCAAATAGCATCGCTGCCCAGCTCATCAGGCTAAATTCAGGTTTCGACTGTTCTGGCCCGAGCTTGATCGATCCAAATCGAGATGACGCAATGAAGATGACGAAAACGATGTAGAGCGTGGCGGCTAGCAGGTAGTACCAACCAAATGTGGCAGAAACCCAGTTAAGCGCGTGGGTAATCCAGGCATTCGCTTCTTGGTTAAACAACATGGTCATCAGCGAGAAAGTCAGGATTAATCCCGCGGATGTGTAGAACACGACAGGATTCAGGCGATCCTGTTGGGTGGTCGTTTCTGATGCTGGCATGGTTATCCCTTGCGTGACGTGAACAGATACTCTGATTCCTCTCTCCACGAAGCGCGCTTAGCGCATATCAAGAATACGGCGCAGGACATCCGCTGAGTACGCTTTCCGTTGAAGAAGGTCGTCAGAACAAAAAAGAAATTATTCTTTTTAAGGTGGAGTTATCGTCTGAACTCACACCATTTTTCATGATAATTGATACAGATTTTTAACCTTTCAGCAATAAAAGATATTCATTTTTTATTGAACGTTCAATCAAAAAAAAGTTTAATGGGACAAATCGGATCATGAATCACCGTCGTTTACCGTGATTCATCACGCAAAAATGAAGGGAAGAAAATGAAGGGGAAGTGCGGTGCCTAAAGTCGGAATGCAGCCCATCAGACGGCAGCAACTCATCGAAGCGACGCTGGCCGCGATTAACGATGTGGGGATGCATGATGCCTCAATCGTGCAGATTGCCCGACGTGCGGGCGTGTCGAATGGAATCATCAGCCATTACTTCCGCGATAAAAATGGCTTACTGGAAGCGACGATGCGTTATCTGATTAGTCATCTAGGGCTGGCGGTGAAATCAAGGTTGCTGAATCTGGCAGAAAATACGCCTCGCGCACGCTTGCGGGCGATTGTTCAGGGGAATTTTGATGATAGCCAGACGAATAGCGCAGCGATGAAAACCTGGCTAGCGTTCTGGGCCAGTAGCCTGCATTCCCCCATGCTCCATCGGTTACAGCAGGTTAACGATCGGCGACTTTACTCCAACCTGTGTGTCGAATTCAGCCACTGTTTGCCGAAGGACCGCGCGCGTGTTGCAGCAAAAGGGTTGGCAGGGTTGATCGATGGGCTGTGGCTACGTGGTGCGCTAAGCCATGAGGCCTTCAACCGCGAAGAAGCGCTGAGCATTACCTACGACTATATCGAACAGCAGCTCGTCCGCGCGTAATCCTTCCTTATCATTTTTGCCTTTTCTGCCCGGAACGTTTGTTCGGGCAGCCATCAGACAGGAGAATTTATGTCTCACTACGGTTTACAACAGCTTTATATCAACGGCACTTATGTCGATAGCACGGGTGACGATACGTTTGAGGCGATTAACCCCGCGAATGGCGACATCATTGCCCACATTCAGTCGGCCACTGCTGCTGATGTTGACCATGCGGTCAGTGCAGCAACCTCAGGGCAGAAGGTATGGGCGGCGATGACGGCGATGGAACGCTCGCGCATTTTACGTCGCGCCGTGGATATCCTGCGTGAGCGCAATGATGAACTCGCCTTGCTTGAAACGCACGATACTGGCAAGCCGCTCTCGGAAACCCGCACTGTTGATATCGTGACTGGCGCGGATGTTCTGGAGTACTACGCAGGGCTGATTCCTATGCTGGAAGGTCAGCAGATCCCCTTGCGTGATACCTCATTCGCCTACACCCGTCGTGAACCGCTTGGCGTGGTCGCGGGTATCGGTGCCTGGAACTACCCCATTCAGATCGCATTGTGGAAATCTGCCCCTGCGCTGGCGGCAGGCAATGCGATGATCTTCAAACCCAGTGAAGTCACGTCGCTCACCGCGCTGAAGCTGGCGGAAATCTATACCGAGGCTGGGCTGCCGGCTGGCGTATTCAACGTGCTGACGGGGACGGGAACGTCGGTTGGTCAGGCGCTGACCACGCATCCGGGTATTGCCAAAGTCTCTTTCACCGGTGGGATTGCCAGCGGGAAAACGGTAATGGCCAATGCAGCAGGTTCGACCCTGAAAGAGGTCACGATGGAGTTGGGTGGAAAATCGCCGCTGATCATTTTTGATGATGCCGATTTGGATAAGGCAGCGGATATCGCCATGATGGCGAATTTCTTCAGCTCAGGACAGGTGTGTACTAACGGTACTCGCGTCTTTATCCCGCAGGCATTGCAGGCACAGTTTGAGGAAAAAATTCTGGCGCGCGTTCAGCGCATCCGTATCGGTGACCCGACAGACGAGCAGGTGAATTTTGGTCCGCTGGTCAGCTTCCCCCACAGAGAATCCGTACTGCGCTATATCGAAAGCGGTAAGCGTGAAGGTGCCCGTGTGCTGGTGGGCGGCGAACCGATGACTGACGAGAAGTATGCACAAGGTGCATTCGTTGCCCCGACGGTGTTCACGGACTGCCGGGACGACATGAAGATTGTACGCGAGGAAATCTTTGGCCCGGTCATGAGTATTCTGACGTATCAGAATGAGGATGAGGTTATCCGCCGCGCTAATGAGAGCGAGTATGGGCTGGCGGCTGGCATCGTGACCTGCGATCTGAGTCGGGCACATCGGGTGATTCATCAGCTTGAGGCAGGAATTTGCTGGATCAACACCTGGGGTGAGTCTCCGGCTGAAATGCCTGTGGGCGGCTACAAACATTCAGGTGTCGGACGTGAAAACGGCATAACAACATTGGAACACTACACGCAAATTAAATCGGTACAGGTTGAACTGGGTGAATTCCGCTCGGTATTTTAAACGAAGGGGAGAAAGCCTAATGGAATATGATTACATCATTATCGGAGCCGGTTCGGCAGGAAATGTGCTGGCAACGCGTCTCACAGAAGAAAGCGACGTAAGCGTGCTGCTGCTCGAAGCGGGCGGCCCGGACTATCGTTTGGATTTTCGCACGCAAATGCCCGCCGCATTGGCTTTCCCATTGCAGGGGAAGCGCTATAACTGGGCTTATGAAACCGACCCAGAACCTCACATGAATAATCGCCGTATGGAATGTGGCCGCGGCAAAGGGCTGGGTGGTTCCTCGCTGATTAACGGCATGTGCTACATCCGTGGCAATGCGATGGATTTTGATAACTGGGCGACTATGCCGGGTCTGGAAGACTGGAGTTACCTTGACTGCCTGCCGTATTTCCGTAAAGCGGAAACGCGAGACGTGGGATCGAATGACTACCATGGCGCGAGCGGTCCTGTTTCAGTGACAACGCCGAAGATGGGAAACAACGAACTGTTTCACGCGATGGTTGAAGCGGGCGTACAGGCCGGATATCCGCGTACGGACGATCTTAACGGCTATCAGCAGGAAGGTTTTGGTCCGATGGATAGAACCGTCACGCCGAATGGGCGCCGAGCCAGTACCGCGAGAGGCTATTTGGATCAGGCAAAAGGCCGTAAAAATCTGACCATCGTGACGCATGCCTTAACTGACAAGATTCTCTTTGACGGAAAACGTGCCGTTGGCGTGGCTTACTTTAAAGGGGAAAGTGCGCAGACGGCGAAGGCACGCCGCGAGGTGCTGCTGTGTGCGGGCGCAATCGCCTCGCCGCAAATCTTGCAACGTTCTGGCGTGGGGCCGAAAGACTTGCTCCAGCGTCTCGATATTCCCGTGGTGCACGATTTGCCCGGCGTCGGTGAGAATCTGCAGGACCATCTGGAAATGTATTTGCAATATGCCTGCAAAGAACCGGTATCGCTGTATCCGGCGCTGCAGTGGTTTAACCAGCCAAAAATCGGCGCGGAATGGTTGTTCAATGGCACTGGTGTTGGGGCTAGCAACCAGTTCGAAGCGGGTGGCTTTATTCGCAGTCGGGATGAGTTCGCCTGGCCGAATATTCAGTACCACTTCTTGCCCGTCGCGATTAATTACAATGGCAGTAATGCGGTGAAAGAGCACGGATTTCAGGCGCACGTCGGCTCCATGCGTTCACTCAGCCGGGGGCGTGTACAGGTGCGATCCAAAGACGCCCGCGAGCACCCTAGCATCTTGTTCAACTATATGTCGACGGAGCAGGATTGGCAGGAGTTTCGCGATGCGATCCGCATTACGCGTGAAATCATGGCTCAGCCCGCACTGGATAAATACCGTGGGCGAGAGATCAGCCCTGGGCTGGAGGTTCAGACGGATGAGGAACTGGACGAGTTTATCCGCACTCATGCTGAGACAGCATTCCACCCCTCCTGTTCTTGTAAGATGGGAGAGGATGAGATGGCGGTGGTCGATGGGCAAGGCCGGGTTCACGGTATGGAAGGGCTACGCGTGGTGGATGCTTCCATCATGCCGCAGATTATTACCGGTAATCTGAACGCGACAACCATCATGATTGCCGAGAAAATTGCCGACCGAATCCGCCGGCGTCAGCCGCTGCCGCGCAGCAAAGCGCGCTACTATGTTTCTGGAAATACTCCAGTGAGAAAAGCGCCGCTGAAGTCGGTTTCGTGACGCTTCCTGCATAGCCAGATGGACCGCAGAGAAAGCGCGGTCCATACTTTTCATTGCTATACACAATCTG
This sequence comes from Pectobacterium sp. CHL-2024, assembly GCF_044751765.1. NCBI lineage: Bacteria > Pseudomonadati > Pseudomonadota > Gammaproteobacteria > Enterobacterales > Pectobacteriaceae > Pectobacterium > Pectobacterium sp. CHL-2024. Next base: position 141,094 of record NZ_JBIXKO010000008.1, read on the forward strand.
ACAAACAAACGCCTTCCGCACCATTACTATGGGTGACAACACCATCAGTGATGTCACTTTTCCTTGAGGAATGAAAATGAATAATTGGCTGCAACAAATTCAGGGCTTATTGGGCTCCGGTAGCAAGCAGGGGAATCAGCATCAAGGGGGTAAAAACGGCAATTTGGGCGATATGCTAAAGCCTGCTGCGCTGGGCGGTTTGGCGGGCGTATTGTTATCGAATAAGTCTACGCGGAAAATCATGGGTTCATTGGGTAAAAATGCGTTGATCATTGGTGGCAGTGCGGCGGCGGGCGTGGTGTTGTGGAACCAGTATAAAAAACGTGTTCGCGATACGCATCAGGACGATCCGCAGTTTGGCACTCAGTCCTCGGGTGACAATATTCGTGCCCGTCGTCTGATTCAGGCTCTGGTTTTTGCTGCTAAAAGTGACGGCCATATTGATGCGACTGAGAAACAGCGTATTGATGAAAATATTCAGCAGCTGCAACTGGGCAGTGAAGCGCAGCGCTGGGTGCAGGAAGCCATAGAACAACCGCTTGATCCAATTTTGCTGGCGAAAGATGTGAAAAATGAGGAAGAGGCGCTTGAGGTCTACTTCTTGAGCTGCGCGGTCATTGATGTCGATCACTTCATGGAGAAAAGCTATCTGGATGCGTTAGCGACCGAATTGAAGATACCGCAAGATGTACGGCAGTCGATCACCAATGAACTGAAAAGTCCATCATAGTAGGGCGAGTGGTTTAAGCGATGGTGAGATAATGTCGGAGAAATAAACGGATAACGCGGGCGAAAGGTTTTTCGCCCGCAGTGCTATCTGATACTTAGAAAGCGCTGGTGTCTTTGAACAGACCGACTTTCAGTTCGTCAGCGGTATAGATCTGCTGACCGTCAACCAGTACTTCGCCATCAGCAATCCCCATCACCAAACGGCGATTGATCACGCGTTTGAAGTGAATGCGATAGGTTACTTTCTTCGCTGTTGGCAGCACTTGTCCGGTGAATTTAACTTCACCCACGCCGAGCGCGCGGCCTTTGCCTTCGCCACCCAGCCAACCCAGATAGAAGCCGACCAACTGCCACATGGCATCCAGACCGAGGCAACCTGGCATCACCGGATCGCCGATGAAATGGCAACCGAAGAACCATAGGTCAGGCGTGATATCCAATTCGGCTTCCACATAGCCTTTGCCATACTTACCGCCGTCTTCCGTCATTTTAACGACGCGGTCCATCATGAGCATGTTAGGGGCAGGCAACTGAGGGCCGTTCGGGCCGAACAGTTCGCCACGACTGGAGGCAAGGAGGTCTTCTTTTGTATAGGATTCGCGTTTATCTACCATGGTCTCTGTAAGCCTTGTTTTAATGAAGCACGCAGGTTAGCGTACACCTGTACGCTGGGCAAGTCTGTTGCGTCTGGTTGAACCAGTTGGTTTAACGGAAAAACCAAGGGAAACGTCTACGTTCTTGCGGTGTCAGTTGCCCAATTCGCTCACGAATGGCGGACAGCAGGTTTGGCTGCTGTTCATCGTCATAAGCGCAATTGGTCAATAATGACAACGCTTCCGGCGCAGTTTCTACCGGGAAAAGGTGGAATTTCCCTTCGCGTACCGCTTCAACGACATCTTCCTGTAAACAGAGATGGCGTAAATTAGCCGCAGGTAAAACCACTCCCTGTGTTCCCGTCAATCCACGACGCTGGCAGACCTCAAAGAAACCTTCAATTTTCTCATTCACGCCGCCAATGGGTTGCACGTTACCAAATTGATCGACGGAGCCGGTCACAGCGAACTGCTGATTGATTGGCCGCAAGGAGAGGGCGCTAACCAGCGCGCACAGCTCTGCCAGTGAGGCGCTGTCGCCATCAACTTCGCTGTACGACTGCTCAAAGACCATGGACGCCGAGAAAGGCAGCTGTTGATCAAGCTCCAGTTCCGTAATCAGGAACGCCTGCATAATCATCATACCCTTGGCGTGTAAATTGCCAGCAAGTTCGGCTTTGCGTTCAACGTCAGTGAACTCACCATCGCCAGCGTGAACCACACAGCTGATACGTGTCGGTTCGCCAAAGGCAACGGGATAGCCTGGGAATTCCAATACGGAAAGTCCATTAATCTGGCCGACGACTTCGCCTTCTGTTTCGATCAGGATCTGGCCTAATTCTATTTCATCCTGCATACGTTCACGAAGGTAGCCTTCACGCCATTGGCGAGCGGCAACGGCGTCAACCAGCGCCTGCTCCGTGATTTGGCCATCTCTGGCGTATAGCGACGCATATTTTAACTGACCGATTAGCCAGCGTGGGCATAATGGCAAATTACCCTGATCGCCGCTGTAGCGTATCGCAACGTTCACTAATGCCGGCCAGGCATCGGCGTCCAGCAACGGTAGTTGATTTTCGCTGCATAGTGCGTTGATGTAGGAACACCAGCGCGCCATGTCATCCGTTTCAATCAACTGCAATTGCGCTTCGAACTCGCCATAAATAGCGTGTTCGCCTAATTCCGGCTCCATATCATGAATATCTGCCAGACTTTCACGGTCACCGAGAATGATTAGGCGAATATCAAGTGGCATCGGTGGCACATCAACAGGAAGTGGCTTGCGCTCGTCTGGTGACTGCCAACGATAAATACCTTCAGCCATAATCTGCTTCAGACGCAGCCACATCAATGGCTGAGCCAGAAGCGTTCTGGCGGATAGGATCAACGTGCCGCCGTTGAGCTGATGAATCAGTCCTGGATGCAGCGTGATTTCATCGTGAAAACTGCGTACGCAGCCGAAGAGTTGTTCAGGTTCAATCCATTCCTGATAACCACAGAGCTCCTGCGCGGCAAAATTATCCGCAGGCTGCGTAGCGGGTTCGACCCGGATATGACGACCCTCAATGATATATTTACTGCCATGTATCGCCCCGGAGTCTGGCCTGATGGCGCTTAGCGCACGGGCGATCAATGCCATATATTCATCATTCTCTTGCGCTTTCAACAGCATAAAGCGGGAAGGGGAACGAGGGTGGCAAAAGAGCGTCAGGCTGTCTGCCAGACGCGACTGAATAGCGGAGAATTCAGCAGGAGCAAGCTGAGCTGCCTGAGTGAATAGCGTTTGATAAGGCGTATTATTGGGCAGTAAATGCTGCCATGAGAGTCGGTTACTGGTCAAAGTATCAATGTAATCGTCTGAAGGAAAAGCGTGATTATACAAGAATAATCTAGACTTCGCATAAGGAGAGTCATCTCTCCGTCATCTTTCATACGTTGAAGCTCAGACCAGGTTTGGCTAATCATCTTAAAAGCTGTCAGAAAGCCGCCAGAAAGCGGTCAAAATCAGGGAAAACTGTTATGCTGAAAGTCACGTTACGCGGTCACTGAAGAATTTAATATGAAATATCAACAACTAGAAAATCTTGAGTGCGGGTGGAAATGGAAATACCTGGTGAAGAAGCATCGGGAGGGAGAAGAGATTACGCGTTTTCTCGAGCAAAGTGCTGCGGATGACGCCGTACAGGCATTGCTTAAAATGGAAAATCAGCCGGTGAAAGTGTTGGAGTGGATTGCACAGTGTATGAATCCCTCTTTAGAAAACCGGATGAAGCAAACGATTCGTGCACGGCGTAAACGCCATTTCAACGCAGAGCACCAGCATACACGCAAGAAATCGATCGATCTGGAATACCTGGTCTGGCAGCGCCTTGCGGCTCTCGCTCAGAGACGTGGGGTGACCTTATCAGAAACGATTGTGCAGTTAATCGAAGATGCTGAGCACAAAGAAAAATATGCCAGCCAGATGTCGCTGCTTAAACAGGATCTTAAAGCCATTCTGAATAAAGACGAGACGTGATCGGTTTTTGCCATTTATCGCGCTGACAAACATGCATAAAAAACGCAGGGAGCGTTTTTCAACGTTGCGTACCAACGGCCCGAAGGGTGACAGACAAGGATGTTCTTCATAAAAAAAAACCTCGCCGAAGCGAGGTTTTTTTCGTTAATAACTTAAGCCTGAGGCTGAGTTACAACGTCTTTGATGCCTTTAACTTCGATCTCTACGCGACGATCCGGTGCCAAGCAGTCGATCAGCGCAGCACGAGGTTTCACGTTGTCACAGGTAGAACCGGTAACTGGTTGAGATTTACCCAGGCCACGAGCAGAGACTTTGTTCGCAGGGATACCTTTAGAAACCAGGTAATCAACTACGCTCTGTGCGCGTTTTTCAGACAGGCCTTGGTTGTATTGCTCTGAACCTAAACGGTCAGTGAAGCCCAGAACAACAACGGAACCGTCTTTTGGATCCAGAGAGCTCAGCTGGGTGTACAGTTGATCCAGTGATTGCTGGCCTTCTGCTTTCAGCGTTGCTTTGTTGAAGTTGAACAGGACGTCAGATTTCAGCGTGAAACGCTTGGTTTCAACAACTGGAGCCGGAGCTGGAGTTGGAGCCGGAGCAACAACTGGTGCTACGCGGTCATCCTGGCCGAAACGGTAAGACAGGCCAACACTCATCAGCATGTTGTCTGGACGGGCACCAACGGTACCAGCATCACCAATGTTGCTTACCCATTGGTAGTCAACACGTGCAGCCCAGTTTTTGTCGATAGCGTATTCAACACCAACTGCAGCCAGCGGAGAAACGCCAGTGTCGTCGTTGTTGATGTCGCCGCCGCCGATAGCCGCGTGGCTGTCTGCGCGCCATACCATACCACCCAGACGGCTATAAACGTCCAGATCAGGCAGAACTGGGTAGCTCAGTTTAGCAGCCAGTTGGATGCCCTGTGCTTTGAAGCTCGCGCTGTCTGCTGCGTTAGCAGTAGAACCTGCATACTTCATGCGGCCCAGCCAGTCGTAGCCCAGTTCAAAGCCCAGGTACGGGTTGGCTTGATAACCAACAAATGCACCAGCGCCTAACTTGCTTTTGATCGGGTTGTTATTGATACCAGTGTAACCATTGCCGTAGAAACCAGTATCGTGGAATTGAGACACACCCAGTTTACCACCGGTGTACCAGGTATTGTCTTTAGGAGCTGCTTGCGCGACGGTCGCGAAGCTAGCCAGTGCCACTGCAACTGCGATAGCTGTTTTTTTCATTTTACGCCTCATTATCATCCAAATCGGCAATTAACCCGGAGGGCTAATAAACCTTTGGTTAAAATCCTTTGGTCGGAGACTTTGCCCTTATTTATGACTCACTGTCAGTCAACTGACGTTATAAAAGAGCAACTCCAGCGAGTTAAAGTCTACAACGTGATGAGAAAGTTACAAGTATGATGTGATTTGCGTCATAAGAAAATCGCACGATTCATACATACTTGCTAACAAATAGTAGATGCTTTTGACAGATCTTACGCCTTTTAGCTGTATCAAATATATCCAAAAAGCCCGCAGAATACCGCTCTGCGGCGATCGATAAGACATATAACCTGAATAGGCTGAGAAAATTCTTAATTTACTTAATGATACAATGTCGAATGAATTTTAAGGCTAGGAAACAGTCTATAGGCGTCAGCGCCAGTACTTTCTAGCCGCATAATAAAGCCATACGTATTTCCTGCCTGTGCGGCGTGCCGTAACCGAACCTTCTCTTCTTCCGTCAATTCGTGCGGTAACCAGCATAAAACAGCGCTGTAATTCCCTGTCAGCAAGGCTCTTTCCATGGCATCAACGGTAAACAGCGGATTGATGTGGTGGAGTTGCACCATTTTATCCAACGGCAGCCCAGATTGCTGGACCCAAGGGCGGCTCAATTTTTGCTGCGGCGAAAGCCATAATAGCCAACGAGACTGCGTGCCTAGCTGCTGTAAGAGCGGTAATAACAGGTGTGTGACTATGGGCTGATCGGCGTTATACACGATTTCGCTGATAATTCCACCTGTGGCAACCGAGGGCTCCGCAGCGTGTTGATTTGCAGAAAATGATGACGGCTCGATGTTGTGAGAGCGGATTGATTGCGTACGCATAATGAGTTCTACCCATAGTGTTACTGTATGAACATACAGTATCTGCTGTGTGCGTGAAAATCAACCTGATTTTTTGAAAGCGCTTCGCATATTCCTTATGCAAGAGACAGTAAACACATTTACTGTTTGAAGCAGCATCGGGGCTGTGGTTAATTATTTGTTCCTGCTACAGATATTTTTAATTGTTCAGGACGAGATCATTTCAATACTAAGGATTATGGCAATGAAGCAATTATGCAAAAAAAGGATTTTGCAATCTCAGCAGTCTTTTTCATCTTTGGGGGACATCACTTCACGTTCCCAATTTGGTGGCTACAGCATCGCAGCAAATAAAACGATTTTTGGACTGGTGTCGGAAGGGGAGCTTTATCTTCGCGCCAGTAAGAAGGATGAAAAATATTTTCAGCAGCGTGATATGCCTAATCTGATTTATACCAAGCGCGGTATGCCCGTTCCGTTGAATTACTTTCTTGTCGATGAAGTATTATGGCAAGAATCTGAGCAGCTATTGTATTTCGCCCATCTGGCGTTGGGAGGGGCGCAGTATGATAAAGCAGTCAGAAGTACCAACGGGCGGTTAAAGGATCTTCCGAATCTTAACCACGATATCGAACGGCTGCTGTGGAAAGCAGGGATCAAGAATGTCGATGAATTACAGCATTATGGTGCGAAAAACAGCTATCTCGAGTTGCGGAAGGTTCGCGCTAATCTGAGTGTTAACGTGCTATTGGCGCTTGCTGGCGCCATTTGTGGTACACATCAGGCGGCACTCCCTCGCGGTATCCGCAATGAACTGTTGGAATGGTATAAAAGTAATGCGGTCTCCAAAGGGCCAAAGCACTAAGGGATGCGTCTGTTTCACTGTGTCATCATGTCATTTTTTAGCTGTACGAGTTCAGGTAAGAGACCGATCAACAGGCCGATTTGCTGAATAATTAATGATTCTTTACTGTCTGACTCGGGTGAGAGGGATTGAAGACTGGCGGTAATGGTTTTCAATCCCTGATTGATACGTAAACTTTCCTCTTCGCTACAGTGTAGCGCACCATCAACATGACAAACGGCATCATCCAGCAATTGCAGCGTTTCCGTTGAGGTAATTTTCCCGCGGTGTGCGCCGAGCGTCGAAATATAGCTTAGCAACGTATGATTCAGGCACATAAAGCGGAATGCGCTGTCCAGCTTGCTTCTGGTCGCATGAGGTTCTGAAGACATATTCGACACAACGGATGCCAGTTCGGCATCGCAGTTATGCGCATCGCGGCGGGCAATACGATAAGGCAGGCTATTATCTTTCCCCTCATAATATTGAACCATGATCGCATCAAGATAGCGGCAGTTAGCGTCCAGTGTCTTATTGATGACGGTTGGCAGAGCGCGAAAGCGCCAGTCCGGCCAAATAAAACTCACCGCCGCCCAGGCGATGGCACACCCAAGTAGCGTATCAATGATGCGTGGCACCGCAACGTCAAAGCCTTCACCCAACAGGTTGAAACAGAGCAGGACAAGCAGGGTAATAAACATGGTCGCGTGGGCGTACTGCACGTTGCGAAAGGCGAAAAATAGTACGCCGCTAATAACGATCAACGTGAGCTGTCCTTCCAGCGAAGGAACGAAGTACAGGATGGGTAAGCCGAGCAAAATACCGGTCAATGTCCCGATGATTCTCAACGTCAGTCGCCGCCGAGTGGCGTTGTAGTTGGGCTGACAAACAAACAGGCTGGTGAGCAGGATCCAGTAACCGTGTTGCAAGCCCGTTATCTGAATTAATGCGTAGCCGCTACAGAGCAGCACGGACATACGGATAGCATGACGAAACAGTGCTGACTGCGGCGTCAGGTGGCGACTAATACGTAAGCGGATGTCACTCCAGCCCGTGATTTTGTCGTCTGCCAGCGTGTTTTCCGGGTTGTTCTCTTGCTCAATGGCCTGTTCGGATTCGATAGTCGCTAGTTGGGCATCAATAGCGCGTAAATTATTTAATAGATAAGTGAGTGCCTTAATTTGCGAGGCATCCGCCATGTTGTTGGCAGCGATACGCGCAATAGCGGATTCAAGATGCACGAAAGCCCGCTCAATGCGGCCGTCATGCTGATATTTTTGGTGCAGCAGAATGGATTGCGACAGCTGTTGACAGGCTTTGGCCTGCCTACTCAGCAGGCGCTGAAAGCGAAATAGGACGTCGCTATAACGCAGTTTTTCACGCAATTGCGGATAGTAAACATGCGATGAACTGGCCCGTTCGTGAATATCCTGCGCGACGAAATAGTAGTGCAACGTTTGACGCGTTCCACGCTGGCCGCGATCGCCCCGCAAGCGTGTTAACAGCGATGACTTGGTCTGATTGAGTGTCGCAACTAGTTGGCTGTTTGCCATCGCGACGTCAATGAGGGGCTTGTCAGTTTCTTCCTCAATATCGGGATCGAAGAGGTTAGCTTTGGCATCCAGATAGCGTGCCAACTGCTGATAACACTGCGCGAGGTTGTCCTGCAACGGGCGGATGGGGAAAATCACATGGCCGAATAGCGTCAGCAGATTGTACCACGAGGCCCCGATCAGCAGCATGATGGGCTGCTGATACCAATTGTCGTAAAGGGATATGCCCAGCATGGTGTAAATCGCGATCAGCAATGCGCCGAATGCGATGGTTGCATAGCGTTGCCCTAATGCGCCGAGCAGAATAAAGCCGCAGGTCGATACCGCCAGACCAAGACCAAATAGCCAGGGGTGGGGGAAAAGCAGTTCGATCGAGACGGAAGCGACAAAAAAACAGGCCAGCGTAATGAACAAATTACGCAGACGCCCGGTGAGGCGATCGTCAAGGTCGGTGAGGGCGGCCGCGACGACGCCAAGTGTGACGGGGATTGTCGATGTTGGCTGACCCAGCCACCAGGGAACTGCCGCCGCACCACTCAGTGCAATAAAGATGCGAATGGTATACAGCCAACTGCTGTTATACACATAGCGGCGAATTCCTGAGGTGAAGGTGAGCAACGTAATATCCTTAGATGCCGTTAGCGAAAGTGGCGGCGGGCATTGTTTTCCCTGGCGGCCTGCGCCAGTTCTATGGAAACCACGCGACGCCCTACTGGCCACAGCGCGATGGCGGCAATTTTAAAATTGGCGATGCCAACAGGAATGCCAATGATCGTAATGCACTGTGCGATGCCTGTAATGATGTGCGACAGGCAAAGCCACCAGCCAAAGAAAATGAACCAGAAGATGTTCAGCAACGATCCGCCAGCGCTGAGAATGGCGCTCTTTTCATCTGGACGTAGCTCATCAACGTGGATCGCTTCATTACCATAAGGCAAGAGCGACAGCTTGGTGATTTCCCAGCATGAACGTGTTAGCGGTAAAGTAAAAATCAGTAGCACGCTGACGACTGTCGCCAGCAGCCAGGCTAGCGTGGTGAAAAAACCACCTAATACGAAATTAAGGATATTCAACACAGTACGCATAGTCTCTCCTGTACTTGTAAGGTAACCAGATAACGTCCCAAACTCGCTGATGGTAAAAGAATTATCACATTAAGCATCAGGATATCCTAACCTGTTTTTAAGGCTAGAGCGTGAAGTCCGATAACGGGTAAACTAGGGACAGATAAACGACAAAAAATGGACAAATAACCTCTCACATAGTCATGGCGCGAACATCATGGAACTGAAATCTACCTCGTTAGGTAAACATCTGGCCCAGCATCCTTACAATCGGGTGCGGTTACTGAATGCCGGTGTCGAAGTGAGTGGCGATAAACATCAATACCTGATCCCCTTTAATCAGTTGCTGAGTATTCATTGTAAAAGAGGGCTGGTGTGGGGAGAGCTGGAATTTGAATTGCCAGCCGGAAAAGTGGTGCGCCTGCACGGAACAGAGTGGCAGGAAACGCAGGCTTTTTACCGCCATCTTCTTAAATCCTGGCTCGACTGGAGTGAGGAGATGAGTCTGATCAGCGCTGAAGTTTTACAGCGCCAAACGGACAATATTCACACGCTGACGCAGCAGGACAAATGGTTTAGCCGTCAGGCTCTCACTACGTTGCAGAATGCCATTCGCGATTCTCTGGGGGCTTTGCCCCTGCCTGTTTCTCGTCTTGAGACTTTTGATAACTGCCGTGATAACTACTGGCACTGCTTACGCTGGCTTGAGCAAGGTGATGAGATGCGCACTGCGGTGAATCAGGCATGGATGGATCGCACACTGGTGGCAGAGCAGCCTTTCTTTGAAACGGTGGAGAGTTCGCCATTAAATGTGTCGCAGAGTAAAGCGGTGATCAATGGCGAAGAAGGCGTATTGGTACTGGCGGGCGCAGGCAGCGGAAAAACCTCCGTGCTGGTGGCCCGAGCGGCGTGGTTAATGCACCGACAAGAGGCCACGCCCGAGCAAATTTTGCTGCTGGCATTTGGTCGTAAAGCGGCAGAAGAGATGAACGATCGCATTCGGGAGCGGCTTCATACGGATGAGATTCAGGCTAAGACGTTCCATGCGCTGGCATTGCACATTATTCAGCAGGCTAGCCGCAAGGCCCCGATGATAAGCCAACTGGAAAGCGATGCGAAACAGCGTCGCGAACTGCTGGTTTCTCACTGGCAGCAGCAGTGTGCAGAGAAAAAAACGCAGGCTAACGGGTGGCGACGCTGGTTAGCGGAAGAGCTGGAATGGGATGTACCAGAAGGTGATTTCTGGAACGATCCGAAGCTGGCGGGGCGGTTGGCCGGGCGACTTGAGCGCTGGCTGGGATTGATGCGTATGCATGGTGGCAGCCAGAGTGAAATGATTGAGCAGGCACCAGAATCCATTCGGACAGACTTTCAGCAACGCATTCGCCTGATGGCACCGCTGTTGAAAGCCTGGAAAAAAGCGCTTAAGGACGAGAACGCCGTCGACTTCTCTGGCCTTATCCATCAGGCCGTGAACTTGCTGGATAAAGGGCGCTTTGTCAGCCCTTGGAAGCACATTCTGGTGGACGAATTTCAGGATATTTCGCCACAGCGTGCGAGCTTACTTGCAGCACTGCGTCGACAAAATAGCCGTACCTGTCTTTTTGCCGTCGGGGATGATTGGCAGGCAATTTACCGTTTTAGCGGTGCTGAGCTGGCGTTGACGACGGCATTTGAACAGCATTTCGGCGTAGGCGAGCAATGCGCGCTGGATACGACCTATCGCTTTAATGAACGCATTGGTGAAATCGCCAACACCTTCATACAGCAAAACCCGTATCAGTTGAAGAAACCGCTTAATAGCCTGAGTAAGGGAGATAAAAAAGCGGTGACTATTCTGCCTCAGGAGCAGCTTGAGCCACTTCTGGATAAACTGAGCGGTTTTGTGAAAGCTGATGAACGCATTCTCGTGCTTGCGCGTTATCACCATTTACGCCCGGCGATTTTGGAAAAGGCTGCAACCAAATGGCCGAATTTGCACATTGATTTCATGACGGTGCATGCCAGTAAAGGGCAGCAGGCGGAATATGTCATTATCGTAGGTATGCATGAAGGGAAGGACGGCTTCCCAGCGCCGGCAAGAGAGTCGGTGATTGAGGCGGTGCTGTTACCTGAACCGGAGGACTTCCCCGATGCGGAAGAGCGACGTTTGCTCTATGTGGCGTTGACGAGGGCGAAACATCGCGTGTGGTTGCTACAGGATGTGGCGAATCCATCGGTGTTTATTGAACATCTTCATCGTTTAGGTGTACCGACGCAGCGTAAGCCGGGATAACGAAAAGAGAAAAGTAGAACAGAAGAGACCAGCGTCGACAACGTAGTACGCCGCTGGTCCATTGTGATGTACTGATATTATTTCAGACGATCTTGCAAGTAGCGCTGATAATCAGGAATGGCAATTTGAACGGATTCTTTAAATAGCGCTGAGTTAATCAGGAAATCCGCCGTTGCCCGGTTGGTAGCAACAGGAATGTTCCAGACTGTAGCCAGTCTCAGCAGCGCCTTCACATCGGGATCGTGTGGTACGGCGTTAAGCGGATCCCAAAAGAAGATCATTAAATCGATTTTCCCTTCGGAAATGAGTGCGCCAACCTGCTGGTCACCCCCCATCGGTCCACTTAGCATGCTTTTTACGGGCAGGCCCGTGTTCAACTGAATCAGGTTGCCGGTGGTTCCGGTAGCGTAAAGCGTGTGCTCTGTGAGCTGTTGTTTATTCGTACCAACCCAATCCAGCAAAGATTGTTTACAGTGGTCGTGCGCGACCAGCGCGATATGTTTTTGCGCGGGGATGGTACGGGTGGTGAACTCCATGGTTACGTCCTTCAATCTGGTGTAGTAAAGCTGACGCTAGGGTACAGACAGATTACGGAAACGTAGTTTCAGTGCAAAGCGATAAAAGCAGGAAAAGGCGAACGGGTATCAAAAATCAGATGTGACTGCGCGTAAAATCACCAGCTTACGGATTCATTCAGTGCGGTAGCAAAGCCCGCAACTGAAGCCCCGTTCGCCGCCGCGTTGTACTCTGACATTTTTCGCTCTATATCAAGTAGCTCATTGTCTGCGATCACAAACGCATCGGTACGCACGGGGATCGCCTGATTTTTTTCATCAAGCAATTGATATTGAGGCTGGGCGGTAAAATTTTTGCGATCCTGAAGGGTTTGTAACGGCGGTAGCTTGAATGACACCGATGCCACTTTTTCCGTGTTAAAGGTCGCAATAAAGGTTGAAGGGAAATAGGTCGCTGGCGCACCGGTCTGGGCATCGACAGTATCGACGACTTTGAACAGAATCTGGTGTTGTCCACTGCCAAGTTCGAGGCTATCGGCACCTTTCAGCAACGAGCCTGACATCTTTTGCCCGTCAACCATAAGGAGATCGATTTTCTGATCTAATTTCAACGTTGTTGCCGCCATTGCAGAGGTATTTAAACCTGCAATAACAAGGCAGACAGTGATGAAGCCGAATTTCATAATTTTCCCAGATGGAACGTAATCCGAGTATTGTTGAGGAATTGTCTGAATGTGTCAAAGGTTTCAATTTGAAACAGGCTGTTATGGCATTTTTCGCGCTATAGGGCGCAGATGGAGGTGGTCTTAAGCCATTTCATGCTATTCGTAGAATGTGCGATACACTGTAATCAATCACGCAAGAGAGGTTGAATAGCATGAATGACAGAGAGATTGAGTCTGTACTGAAAACGGTAAAAACCATTGCGGTAGTGGGGGCCAGCGATAATCCATCCCGTCCGAGCTATGGCGTGATGGCATATTTGCTTAAGCAGGGCTACGACGTTATTCCCGTTAGCCCCAAACTGGCCGGTCAGACACTTTTAGGTCAAAAAGCGTATGCCAGCTTAGAGGATATTCCTAAACCAGTTGATATGGTCGATGTTTTTCGCCAGCCGGAAGCGGCCTATGAGATTGCCAAAGAAGCCATCGCCATTGGCGCTACCGTTCTGTGGCTACAGATTGGTGTCATTAATGAGCAAGCCGCAATTTTGGCTCACGATGCCGGGCTGACAGTCGTAATGGATCGCTGTCCGAAAATTGAAATCCCGCGGCTGGGGTTGGAGAAATAAGTTGCAGATAGGCGATGCTGAATATCACAACATCGCCAATGCCTGCCTTTGGTCATCAGCATCTACTGTTAGTGAAAAACTAATGGCGCAGCTGTGGCGCGCGGCGTTGAATGACCTCGGCTAATTCGTTTAGCGAAGGGTGGTCATGCTCAGAAAGTTCTTCCTTCATCAGCTGCGCTTCTGCCAGATAAGTATGAATCGGTTGGCCTTCGTCATCTTCCATCACAACGTGGTACCACGGTTCGGAGCGCGGTGTGTCATTGCCGCTAATTTCTTCCCAGGTGGGCGTGTCTAATGAGTATTCGGGATCGATATCAATCACAACCCCTGGAAATCCCAGTTGTCTATGACGAATCTGTTGTCCGATACCAAATTTACAGATGATCATATCACCCCCCTGGAAATAGATTACACTTTCTACTCGTTGCGGATGGCGTGAAGGAAAATGACCGCATCCGATAACGCCTTTTAGCGTACAGCGTTTTTCAAGTCATGTGTTCGTTGATGAATCGCTGGCTGAACACATTATTAACAGTATGGTGTAAATTTTTAGAAGATACAGGTCTGCTAATGAAATGTTGTGTGGTTGCAGGGTAGGAAAGGGGGGAAGAAGATGGCAAAGATAGCGACGGTCGCCTATGTCTATGGTGTGGTTCAGGGCGTTGGATTTCGTTACAGCACGCAGCATCAGGCTAGGCAGCTTGGGCTCAATGGATATGCACGCAATTGTGATGATGGCAGCGTAGAGGTGGTAGCAAGCGGTGAACCTCATGCGGTAGAGGCGTTGATTGAGTGGCTGAAGCAAGGAGGCCCACGAAGCGCCAGAGTGGATAAGGTGCTTATTGAGCCACATGGCAAGACGGACTATGAAGGGTTTACGATCCGCTATTGAACCTGGGTGACGCTAGATGCATTTCACCGGTTTGGGTAAGCCGGCGATTTTAGTTGCCTGCTTGGCTGGCCCTTTTGGGAACAGTTTGTACAGGTAGCGGCTATTTCCTTTCTCCTCACCATACTTTTGCGCCATCGCCTTAACCAACATGCGTATCGCGGGTGACGTATTGAACTCCTGATAAAAATTCCGCACAAACCGGACGACTTCCCAATGCGGTTCAGTCAACACAATGCCTTCCTGTTCCGCTAACACGGGAGCCAATGCTTCACTCCATGCGGTGCTGTCCATCAGGTAACCCTGTGTGTCAGTTGCGATTGTCCGCCCTTCAAACTCCAACATCTTCTCTCCGACTGCGATAGTTCAGCCCGCAGTTTACCAAATTTTTCTATCTGCACCGGAATAAAAAAAGCCCCAGATGGGGCTTTCTTGGTGCGGCGATAGATGTGGCTTAGTCGTTACGCATGATGCCCAGAATGCTCAACAGGCTAACGAAGATATTGTATATCGCGACATACAGGCTAACTGTCGCCCGGATGTAGTTGGTTTCGCCACCGTGGATGATGTTACTGGTCTCCCACAGGATGGCACCCGCAGAGAACAGAATAAACAGGGCGCTGATTGCCAGATGCAGAGCCGGAATCTGCAAGAACAGATTGGCGATAACGGCAACAACCAGGACAACAAATCCAGCCATCATCATGCCTGACAGGAAGGACATATCCTTACGTGTCGTTAAGACATAAGCTGAACAGCAGAAGAACACCACCGCCGTGCCGCCGAGGGCCAGCATGACAATGTCGCCTGCGCCGGTGGAAATCAGCGAGCTTAAAATTGGGCCCAGCGTATAGCCCATGAATCCGGTCAGTGCGAACGCGGCCAGAATGCCTGCAGGGCTGTTAGCCAGCTTGTGCGTCAGGAACATCAGACCATAAAACCCAACCAGCATCAGAATTAAGCCAGGGGCAGGCAGGTTGAGTACGGTGCTTGCCGTGGCGGTAACGGCTGAAAAACCCAGTGTCAGCGACAGCAGGAAATAGGTGTTGCGCAGCACTTTGTGCGTGCTGAGTAGCGAGCTTTCACGGGTAGAAGAAACAACAATACGATCCATATCAGCGACTCTCTCTTCAGGGTGCTATTATCCAATGTCAAAGAGTAAATAGTTTCATGACGTTATTAAAGATGGTTTACCCTTCTTTACGCTGAAATTTTTCATTTTTCTGCCAGCGCTTGTGTTTTGTTCGGCAAGTGGTGTGATACCGGAGATAAATTGCACTATTTTATCTGCTGCGTGACGGTTTTGCGTCCAATTGCACTGCGTTAGGCTATTTTTCA
This sequence comes from Pectobacterium sp. CHL-2024, assembly GCF_044751765.1. Taxonomy (NCBI): domain Bacteria; kingdom Pseudomonadati; phylum Pseudomonadota; class Gammaproteobacteria; order Enterobacterales; family Pectobacteriaceae; genus Pectobacterium; species Pectobacterium sp. CHL-2024. The sequence goes on from NZ_JBIXKO010000008.1 coordinate 156,789, forward strand.
GGCGATTGAGCGCTGTGATGCTTTACAAGATCTCACACACTGTTTATAGTTCGCGTCATTGCGGAGGAGTGGCCGAGTGGTTGAAGGCACCGGTCTTGAAAACCGGCGACGCGAAAGTGTTCTAGAGTTCGAATCTCTACTCCTCCGCCACAAAATTCAACGGGTTAGCTTAGGCTAGCCCGTTTTCGTTTCTGCTATCAAATCCCAGAATCGTTTTTACCTTATGGCACTGATGTGGCGATTGTCCGTAACAACTTCTGCGCTGAGCATGTTGAAACATGTAGTGAAGACACGAAGCGAGTTTTTCCCATCACCTATTCATTCAGAAATGAATACTAACGATTGGTAAAAAATAAATAAGCATCGCGTTATTCATTATTAATAAATAGATAATTATTGCTCAATAATAACAATACAAATACCGGTGTTATTTATTGCTTACATATTCTGTTCGGCCTTGCGTACATTAAATAAAACGCTGAACATGGAAAACATGTATGTGACTGAAAACGATAGGTTGATGTATTGATTACAGATTAAATCAGGAAATCATCCTGAGTTTTATAAACAACCAGATCGAGCAATGTGCGATATTTTTCCTGAAAAGCGGCATTGGCCTCTGTTTCAATCTTGTGGACTAATTTAGCGATGATGGCCTTGTTACTGACGGAATGGCCAGATTGAATGATCTCTTCCACAATGTTGCCAAGCATTTCCATATCGCTGATCTGAGAGTCAAGACTGAGAACATCAGATATCGGGAGCTCGTTTGGGGGTACCTCTGAATGCATTGTTTTTCCTCCCTTTAGCGCTTTCTGACAGGGTGAATGCACGTCTTGCCAGACGGCACGAACGCGCTATCCGCCAGACATGAAGAAATGGTTACTTAACTTTAGTCGATCATACGCATAAAACCAGTTGATAAGATAAATAAACACAGCGTTACTCGCAATGCTTCCAAACGTGAAAGGATGACGGGGATCAATGGTCAGGCGGATAAATATGAATTGTTCGTTTCCCACCAATATTATGTCTGAAATAATTATGCGAGATACATAACTTCAATAAGTTAAACATAACGAGAGGAAAGGAGGCAGGGAAAAACATTAACTGAACATAAAGACTATTAATGCATTTTGATTACGACCTATAAGATTTTGATCTGTACAAGAAGATGACATTTTTCTGTGATACATGCTGTTTATCAATAAATGTCTTTTTGTCAAAAATTGTCCGTTTACCCAAAAAGTGTCTCTTTATCAAAAATATCTTTTTATCAAAAGAGAGCTGTAGTTTACCTGGAGCGTTGGCATGCAAAAGATCAGAGCAAAAGCAGTTTGTCTTTTCCGCAATAATGGCAAAATTCTGTTAGCCGAAGGGCATGACCCGATAAAAGATGAGCACTATGTGTTGCCGCTCGGTGGAGGCATCGATTTTGGCGAACTGTCGCAGGCCGCGGCGGAGAGGGAAGTTCAGGAGGAAATCAGTGCGGCGACCAAGGACTTTTCGCTGTTGGGCGTTTCAGAGAATATTTTCTCCTACAATGGCAAGCCGGGTCATGAGATTGTCTTTGTTTATGAGGCCCGATTTCAGGATGAGTCTCTTTATCAACAAGATATCATTCATGGGATAGAGACAAACGGTGTTCCGATCGTGACTCGCTGGTTTGATATTGATTTGCTGCGTTCAGGGGAAATCAAGTTTTATCCTCATGGTATAGTGGACATGATCTAGTCGGAATTGACTGGTGGGGATGATGGCATGCCGTTGATCCGTGATGATAATCCGTGCCGATGTTAAGCGTCGAAATAAGGAAAAAAAGATGCAGGTTTTGATAGTGATTGATATGCAAAATGCGGTGTTTTCAACGCCAAGAGCGCGACAAGCGCAGACGGTCGCATTGATAAACCAGCTTTCAGATGCAGCAGATCGGACGATTTTTATTCAGCATGAAGAAGACGGCATGCTGTCTGGCAGCGATGGGTGGCAGCTATTACCTGAACTGCATCAGCCAGAGGGGAGTCTGTTTATCACCAAAACGGCGTGCGATGCATTTTACCGCACGTCGTTAGCCGATGTGCTGGCTGAGTTGGGTGTTAACCACCTTACGATTTGCGGGTGTGCGACAGACTATTGCGTTGATGCAACCATTAAGAATGCAGCCAGCCGAGGCTATGCGCTGACGATTGCAGCTGATGCGCATACGACGGCGAATCGCGGCGAACTGAAAGCCGAACAGCTCGTCACGCATTACAACGACGTGTGGCGGAATTTTATTATTCCGGGCAACACGATTACGGTAGAAACCACGGAGCACATCGTTGCTTCATGGAAGATGAGTCGTTAGTTCCATGCTGAATATTATTTCTGTCAGAAATCGCCCCGAATACAAAGAGCAGGCGATCCAGTACTTCCAACGCCACTGGGCATCAGATGAGACGCTGATGCTTTACGAAGACTGTATCAGCCACTGTATTGATGCGGAAAACCCATTGCCAGATTGGTATCTGCTGGAGAAGGATGGGCAAATTATCGGCGGTGCAGGGTTAATTACCAATGATTTCATCAGCCGCATGGATCTTTATCCCTGGCTGTGCGCGCTTTACGTTGAAGAGAACCATCGTGGCAAAGGTTATGCGGGGCGGTTGATTGAGCATCTTGCTCAGGAAGCTCGCCGTGCTGGTTTTTCTGCATTGCATTTATGCACCGAGCTACTCGGTTTTTATGAACGGTATGGATTTCACTTTACCGGAATGGGCTATCACCCCTGGGGTGAATCGTCACGTATCTATTCACGATCGCTTTAGATGAAAACCACAGGTGAGCTAACGGCTTACTTTGTGCGCCGATTGGGTTAAAAGTTGCAGGCAACATGCGTAAAAGTGAACGGGATCATATTTTGCTGACGAGGGGCAGACTACGCTTCTTACTGACTGACAGGTAATCAGTTATCCACGTAGGGGAGAGGTGATTATGTACACGAGCATTCTGGTGCCAGTAGATATAGAAGAAGATGAACTCACCAAACACGCGCTTACGCATGCAGTCAGGTTGGCCAAAATGTCGGGTGCCGCAATCCACCTCTTTCATTCCCTCCCAGATGCGTCGGCGTTTTTGTCTGCTTATTCTTTTGGCATAAAAGAGTTGGAGAATGAGGTGGTGGTGAAAGCGAATGACAAGCTGAAATCACTGATGAAAACGATCGACCTTCCTGCCTCGCGTTTGTCATGTAGCGTCAGTTTTGGCTCGGCCAGAGACGAAGTATTAGCGCTGGCGGAAGAGATTAATGCAGATTTAATCGTCATTGGTTCGCGGCGACCGAATGTGAAAACCTACCTACTTGGTTCAAATGCCGCAGCAATCGTTCGCCATGCGAAAATGTCAGTCTTAGTTGTCCGCTAGTTTGTGCATAACCTTGCTGCCTCGTCTGAGGTTGTTGACGGGGCAGCAAGCTTACGGTGAGGCCGCTTTAAAAAATGGAGAACAGCAGGACAACGGGAAAGCTCAACGGCCAGGTTAGCCCGACTATCAACGAAGCAAAAAATCGGATGAGCAGGGATTTGTCTTTACTTAACAAGAACGTCACGATCAGGGAAACGACAAAGCCGATCATGTAGGTCAGTTTAATGAGTTCCCATGGGGAATGATGTGGCACGTTTGTTTCCTTTTATCCTCGCAGCACCTGCATTTTATGTTGTTAATATTTTACGATCAATTTTTTAACTCTTAATGGGTAGTTGAGTGACATTGTTCTGCGGTACGTATCTTGTACCGCAGTTATTATCCTCTGGTTAAAATGAGACCCTTGGTATGAAAACAACGCTGGCTGTTGCGATGGTATGTGTTGTGGCCCTGCTTTCTATTTCTACGCCTAGTATGGCGAAAAATGTCCGAATTTCTGATGAGCAGATCAAAGAACAGGTCATTCAGGAATCGATTTCGTCTTATTCTGGTAACTGTCCTTGCCCTTATAATTCAGCACGTAATGGCAGCAGGTGCGGTAAACGTAGCGCATGGAGTCGGGCAGGAGGATATTCGCCCATCTGTTACAAAGACGAAGTGACTCGGAAAATGATTGACGATTGGAGAATGAAAAACGGAAATAGATAGTATTCGGCAGGGAAATAAAAATAGCGAAATAATAATCTCTTTGCTAAGAGTCTGATTACGCTTTTTCTGTGACAGAAATATTAAATTTTTATTTCAGTATGGACATTGCTTGCAGGCTGTCATAGCTTACTATTTTACCCCATGAGAAAGGTAATAAAATGAGTGAGATATCTAGTCTGTCCCTGAAGATTTCCTCAGAGCTGAAAGAAAAAATCAAAGCGGCTGCCCTGGAAAACGAAGTATCTATCAGTGCAGAAGTCAGCGCCCGATTATTGAGAAGCTTTGATGAAAGCCACCAGACCTCTGAGTTGTCCTCTGAATTAGTGGACAGTCAGGGTACAGAAGAAGTCGGAGCAGAAGCGCCGTTGACGCAGAAAGAGCTAAAGAAAGTTCGGGAATTGCTGAAAGGTAAATCCAAAGCGGCTTCCAAGAAAAAGTAATGCTGAAATGTGATGTTGAATCTCTGATTGATTCAAGAAGTAAATAATAAAATTAAATCACCCAGAGGTCTTGATAAAAAGACCTCTGGGTGCGTTTCTTTGCTCAAAGCATCCTGCCTGTAATGCGGCTAGTATAGAAAGTGAAAGTCACTTGAAAGTATACTATTGCAACTTATTCATCTAATCCCATATATACCCACTCTCCACGATCGCCATAATATAAATTCAGATTGTGTTTATTTAATTTTATAATGAATTGTTACCTTTTGTTTTTGAGGTTATTGTTACATCCTAAATGCAATATTTATCCTCCCTGAAAAACACATATCTTATAAATAGATAGATTATAAAAAAATGATCGATTTAATAGATATTAATGTCATAAGTTAGAAAATATAAAGATTATCTACAAAAGGCCGATACCACCTTCGGCGTAAAGAAGGCGTGTTCTGGTTTTTTATTCACCCTTATCGCTGCTATTTAACCCTAATTTTAGTGGCGGTAATGCTCCTGGGTTTTATCGAGCATATGGGAATGTAAAAAATCAGCTATGGACGAGAGTGTGCGGCGAAAGATGAGGGGTAAAGGATGACTTTTTCCACTGCCAGTATGGGCAGATGTCTTGTACCGAGCGCCGTATCTGGCTAGACCCATTCGACCGGGCTGTGATGGATGTGGGTTGATGAGCATGTCTATCTGCATATTGTTTATGTTTCTCACCAGGGCATATAAATAATCTGTCCAGAGATGTGTATTTTTTGTTATGAAAAAGAGTATTGGAGCTATCTGTATTTATTAAATAAATATTAATTTTTTAATTATATATTTTTATACAGATAGAGAAAATTAATTAAGGAGATGTTAATGAGTTTGTCCAACTGGCGTATAGGATATCGATTAGGGGCGGGATTTTCTTTTCTGGTATTAATGCTTTTGGTAATTGGCAGCGTTGCAATTTCAAAGCTAAGTGATTTTCACGAAAAAATGGATGAGATTGTTTCGCAAAACTATCCACTCACCGTCAAAAGTAACAAGCTCATTGATGAGCTGAACGGTTACCTCAATAATCAGCAGCTGCTGCTACTCCTTAAATCAGAAAGTGAAATCAATAAACAGTTGGCGCTGAACAAAGAGCGTTCAGGGAAAATATCTGAACTCATGGAGTACCTGAACCAGTCGGTAAGTGACGATAAATCTGTTGCGGTACTGCGTGATATTAGCGATATCCGACGTGATTTCCTTGGTTCAGCGAACAAACTCTCTGCACTGGTCTCAGCAGGGAACACCGACGCGGCTGCCGAAGAGTACTTCAATGTCACGCGTGTTACCCAGGCGAAATACACCAGTAAAGTCAACGAATTCATCGATATACAGGATGATAAAATGTCATCCTCAGCGCAAGAAGTAGGGGACAGCTATAAAAATGCGCTGATGGTCCTCGCTACGATCATTATCATCAGTGCGCTGGCTGGATTAATTATTGCTTCATTGATTACCCGTAGCGTTACTCAGCCGCTACAGGAAGCGCTGGGTGTGGCCGAAAATGTCGCGAAAGGCGATCTGACCTCTGAAATTTATACCGATCGTAAAGATGAAACCGGCCAGCTGTTATCCGCCTTGAATAATATGAACAGCAGCTTAAGGCAGATTGTCAGCCAGGTGCGCGATGGGGCAGAAACGATCTCTAGTGCCGCATCGCAAATTGCTGCGGGGAACCAGGATTTATCTGCCCGAACGGAAGAACAGGCAAGCTCGCTGGAAGAAACGGCGTCATCAATGGAACAATTGACGTCGACAATAAGAAATACCGCCGATAACACGACGCAGGCGACAGATCTTGCGGCTAGCGCGTCTGAAACCGTGAAAAAAAGCGGCGCCATGATGGAAACAGTAACGCAGGAAATGCGTGGTATTCGTGATTCGTCACAGCGTATGGCGGAAATTATCGGCGTGATTGATGGCATTGCATTCCAAACTAACATTCTGGCGCTGAATGCGGCCGTCGAAGCGGCACGTGCCGGTGAACAGGGCAGAGGGTTTGCTGTTGTCGCCAGTGAGGTACGTGCGCTGGCTCAGCGAAGCGCTACGGCGGCAAAAGAAATCAAAGAACTTATCGATGACTCGTTCAAGAAAGTGCAGGACGGCATGGGGCTGGTAGAAGAAACCGGCATCACGATGAACTCACTGGTGACGAATGTGCAGGGCGTAACGGGAATCATCAGCGAAATTGCGCAGGCCAGCCGTGAGCAAAGTGATGGGATAAACCAGATCAATCTGGCCGTTGGGCAGATTGATACGACAACCCAGCAAAACGCTGCGCTGGTTGAAGAATCTGCCGCCGCTGCGCTCTCTTTGCAGGATCAAGCCAATAGCCTCGCGCGTACGGTCAGCGTATTCAATCTTGGTGCATCGTACAAAAGTGCGACATTAAATAGAAAAGCAGAAACGCCTGCGCTGGCTGCCCCTAAAAATGGCCGTACAGAAAAAACAGCAGCCAAAGGTGAGTTAGCGGATTGGACCACGTTCTAACGTTTTGTCGTTAAACGGTATTGCTGATTGACCGCCATTGTGTGCACTTGTTGTGTAACACAATGGCGGTTTTTTATTGCCGTGTTGGGCAATGATGACAGGACGGAAATCAGCTTTTAGCGATAGTTTGCTTAGGATGATTCATATACCACCGAACAACATCAATGAGCAGGAAGATGAGCAGGCTGATCCCCATGACGGGCAAGCTCACTGCCAGCAGCAGCGTAATAAGCGCAATTAACACACGCTGAAAGAGCGGAACCCTTAACAATGCCGCAGTCAGTGTGTTGATCGGATTAGCGTCATGGCGAGATTTTGGCCGACGTATCCACCACATCCGATAGCCCCACACAATCATCGTACAGAGCCCAAGACCAAATGCCGCGAGGATGAGTTGGTTTGGCAAACCGAATAACACGCCCATATGTGCATCCACTCCCCAGCGGGTGAGCTTGGCGGCAAGCGGGAAGGTGTTGAAATCAGTTTTGTCGATAATCTCCAGCGTATCTGGGTTAACCGACACGGCATCAACCTGCGTTGGCCAGGAACGATCGATCTCACTGACGGTCCAGGCACGGTGCGGCTTGGTGGCAGGGCGAATTTCGATTTTATTGGCATCAATCCCAGCATTGCGCGCGGCAGCCAGCACTTCATCAAATAACGCAGGTGAAGCGGCTTCGACATTCTCCATTGGCATCGACACATGGTGCTCTGCATGTTCATCTGTAGTCATCGCCATATCGTGACCGTGCATCATGTCGTGATGAGACATCGGTGTGGGCAACTGTGTGTTCACCGATGGGGTCTGCCACCCTAGTGCGGTACGCGCGACAGAAATATTGCTTCCCGCCCATTGCGACCAGGTTAACCCCGTTACGGAGAAAAAGAGCAAACCAAGCACAAGGGTCAGCCCCATCGTGGCGTGCCAGTGGCGCAGACGCTGCGTCTTGGCTGTTGTCGTCTTGCTATTCTTCAATTTCCGTCGTTTGGTCGCTGACGACAGATGTCGGGTTGACCACCAGATAACAACGCCGCCCAGTGCTGCGACCCACAGCCAGGATGCTGCCAGCTCGCTGTAATTACGCCCGACATCGCCTAACAGCAGCCCGCGGTGCAGGTAATCAAGCCAGGTGCGGAATGGCAGAATGCCGCTGGTGCCGTAAACAATCTCACTGCCACGATTTTCCAGCGAAACCGGATCGATGAAAACGGCGCGGCTTTCCGATGGCCCCAATTCCGGTAAGGCAAACATGACGCGGGTGGTTTCTCCGGCTACCGGTGCAGGGCGGATCGCAAGCAGTTTTGCATCCTGACGGTGAGCGAGCCCCGCCTGTGCCGCATGGATTTGCTCAGACAGAGAATGTGGCGTGCCCTGACTCTCGGTGAAAAGTTGGTGTGAATACAGCTGGTTTTCAATCTGCGGTGTCAGGACATACAGCGTCCCTGTCAGAGCGGCGACAAAAATAAAAGGACCGACAAAAATACCGATATAGAAATGAAGCCGGATGAACAGGGCAACGATCGCTGCACGTGGCGATACGTTATCCATCGCGTGTTTATCCGACGCCGTTTCTCCGGCTGGGCGTGAGCCGGAGGCGGCAGCAGTGGCTGATGCCTGATTAGGGTGTGACATAGACCCCTCTGAAATCACTTAGCAAAAAATGATCAAACGCCACACCTGAAAGGGTATAGCGCGATGCGTTATAAATGCACATGAGCATGATGATGCGTGATTCAGAAAGGTGGGGCGCGGACTACAGGAGAAGCATAACGCTCAGGAAGGACAATGCGGGAAATAAAATGAATAACCAGCGCTTCCGATAAAGACGCAGTCAGTATGGGATTGGGAGTGCCTGTTGCGAACAGCGCCGGCGTATACGAAAAGAGTACGCAGTAACCGCAAGCAGCATGGTCCATCATCATGGATGGCGATGAGGGAGAATGGTGTGATTGCGCCGCGTGATGCCCGGACATCTGATGTCCGGTATGATTATGATTATGATTATGATTATGATTATGATTATGGTGCGGTTCGGCTATACTGCCGCTGTGGCCGGTGGACGCGGTTGTATCATGCGCGTAGGCCGTATGTGCAGTAGTACTAGTATGTGCAGTCGAGCTATGCGTGTTTGTACCATTTTCATGAGCATGGGCCCCATGAAGCACCAGTGTTTGTGAAATCACCGGGGCAATGAAGATGGTCAAAATAGCGAAGATGCCGACCCAGGCTGGGAAACTTCGCCGTCGTAGTGCGGACAAAAGCATAGCAGTCTTAATTCAACAATACCGGGTTCAGCCAAGGAGTGTACTTTACTTGTCCCTGCATTGTTACACAAATGTTTATACCCGGCATACTGCCAGTGCCATGTGAAGTGTTGTTGCTATCCGGCCGATTTCTATCAATGACACGTTAGGAAATTGCACGGGCGTAAACGGAATAATCCTACGCCCGCGCAGGGCGATATTCGCTATAGTCCGTGGCTGTTTTCCATTTTGACAACCCGGTTTATCATGCTTTAGCGTTCTCGTTGTTTAAACGCTGACCTATTATGATGAACAATATCTTTATCAAGTTGTCGGAAAGCTAACTTATCCATTAATATGGATTTTAGTTGATTGAAGCACACGAACAGGGGGAGCTGTGCTGGATAATAAATTTGGGTTTAAACAGCGGGTTGCTAGCCTTCGCTGGCTGTCCGCCGCCGTTATGCTGTCAGTAAGCGCAGTGCCAGCTTGGGCATTCTCTATTGATGATGTAGCACAGCAAGCCGAAAAGCTGGCTGAAAAGGGTTTTGAAGCGCCGAAAAGTAATCTTCCTGCGCAATTCCGTGATATGAAATTTGCGGACTACCAGCAAATTCGTTTCAATAACGACAAATCATACTGGAATAATGTACAGACGCCTTTCAAACTCCAGTTTTACCATCAGGGCATGTATTTCGATACCCCGGTGAAAATTAATGAAGTGACGGCGACAACGGTTGATGAGATTAAATACTCTCCTGAGTATTTTGATTTTGGCTCCGTCAATCACGATCCTGAAACGGTTAAAAATCTCGGCTTTGCTGGTTTTAAAGTTCTCTATCCGATCAATAAAGCCGATAAGAACGATGAAATTGTCAGTATGCTGGGTGCCAGCTATTTCCGTGTGGTCGGTAAAGGCCAGATTTATGGCTTATCTGCCCGTGGTTTGGCGATCGATACGGCGTTGCCTTCTGGTGAAGAATTCCCGCGTTTCCGTGAGTTCTGGATTGAACGCCCAAAACCAAATGATAAACACTTGGTGATTTATGCGCTGTTGGATTCGCCACGTGCTGCAGGGGCTTACCGTTTTACCGTTTATCCGGGGCGTGACAGCGTTGTAGACGTTCAGGCTAAAGTGTTCATGCGTGACAAAGTGGGCAAGCTGGGTATCGCTCCGCTGACCAGTATGTATCTGTTTGGGCCGAACCAACCGTCGCCGACGCTGAATTACCGTCCTGCACTGAACGATTCTAACGGTCTGTCAATTCATGCCGGTAATGGCGAATGGATTTGGCGTCCGCTGAATAATCCTAAGCACCTGTCTGTGAGCACTTATGCGGTGGAAAATCCGAAAGGGTTTGGTCTGCTGCAGCGTGGCCGTGATTTCGCCGCCTACGAAGATCTTGATGACCGTTACGATCTGCGTCCAAGTGGCTGGGTTGAGCCAAAAGGCGAGTGGGGCAAAGGAAAAGTTGAGCTGGTTGAAATCCCTACCGCAGATGAAACCAACGACAATATCGTTGCCTTCTGGACACCGGATGTGTTGCCAGAAACGGGCAAACCGCTGGATATTAAATATCGTCTGCACTTTACGCGCGACGAAGATCAACTGCATTCCCCGAACATTGCCTATGTTCAACAGACTCGCCGTTCTGCCGGTGATGTTAAACAATCTAACCTGATCCGCCAGCCTGACGGCACGATCGCTTATATTGTGGATTTTGTTGGACCGAATTTAAAAGAGTTGGATGAGAGCACTCCGGTCGCTTCTCAGGTCAGCATTGGCGACAACGGCGAGATTGTAGAAAATAATGTTCGCTATAACCCGGTAACTCATGGCTGGCGTCTGACGCTGCGTTTGCGTGTGAAGGATGCGAAACAGCCGACCGAAATGAGAGCTGCGTTGGTTAATGGCGAGACGACATTGACTGAAACCTGGAGCAATCAGCTGCCTGCTAATGAATAAGTCAACTTCTTCTCTCGATTATATTGAGAAACTACCTCTGCCTGCTCCGCAGGCAGAGGTTCTTCGCGAAAAATTACCGCAAGCGGCCTGGAACGATCAGGCCGTTTTGCATCAGGCGTTGTCTGAAGGCAGCCAGTCTGAAGGCAGCCAGGTCAATGTTCAGGCAGAAGACGATGCTGCGCTGCATTCCGTGCAGGCTCGTCTTGAAATGGCCTGGGCTGATGGTCTGGACAACGGTAAGCAGCTCGGCACAGACAGGGAAGGGCGGACGGCGTTAAAAGCTATGCCTGTTATTACCCGCGCCTCGATGTTCCCTGATGTCTGGCGGACGAACCCACTGATTCGCTGGTGGGAAAGTCTGCTGGGCCGTACCGTGCCGCCTCGTCCTCATTACAGCCCGGAAGAGAAAATTTCCGAAAACCGCTGGCGTCTGGTAGGGACAATCCGTCGCTATATACTGCTGGTGTTGACGCTGTTCCAGACGGCGATCGCCACCTGGTACATGAAAACTATCCTTCCTTATCAGGGGTGGGCGCTGATCGATCCGTTTGAAATGGCGGGTCAGCCGTGGACGCGCTCGGTGATGCAACTGCTGCCTTATGTGTTGCAAAGCGGCATACTCGTTCTGTTCGCTGTGCTGTTCTGTTGGGTGTCGGCCGGGTTCTGGACCGCGCTGATGGGGTTCCTGCAACTGCTGATTGGTCGAGATAAATACAGTATCTCTTCCACGACAGTGGGTAACGAGGCGCTGAATCCCGAGCATCGCACGGCGTTAATCATGCCGATTTGTAACGAAGACGTAGAACGCGTGTTTGCGGGATTACGTGCGACGTATGAATCGGTTGAAGCGACGGGCAATCTTGAGCATTTTGATATTTACGTCCTGAGCGACAGTAACGATCCCGATATCTGCGTAGCAGAGCAAAAAGCCTGGATGGAGCTGTGTCGTGATGTTGGTGGAGCAGGGCGTATCTTCTATCGTCGCCGTCGCCGTCGTGTCAAACGTAAGAGCGGTAATATCGATGATTTCTGCCGCCGTTGGGGTAACCAGTACAGCTACATGGTGATTCTGGATGCCGATAGCGTGATGAGCGGTGAATGTCTGACGTCTCTGGTCAGACTGATGGAAGCAAATCCGAACGCCGGTATCATCCAGTCCTCGCCGAAAGCATCGGGCATGGATACGCTATATGCACGCTGCCAGCAGTTTGCAACGCGTGTCTATGGGCCGCTGTTCACTGCGGGCCTGCATTTTTGGCAACTGGGTGAGTCGCACTATTGGGGACATAACGCCATTATCCGCGTTAAACCGTTCATCGAGCACTGTGCTTTGGCACCGCTGCCGGGTGAGGGATCGTTCGCTGGTGCGATTCTGTCTCACGACTTCGTTGAAGCTGCGCTGATGCGCCGTGCTGGATGGGGCGTATGGATTGCATACGACCTACCGGGAAGCTATGAAGAGCTGCCGCCTAACCTGTTGGATGAACTGAAACGTGACCGCCGCTGGTGCCATGGTAACCTGATGAATTTCCGATTGTTCCTGGTTAAAGGCATGCATCCGGTTCACCGTGCCGTTTTCCTTACCGGTGTGATGTCTTATCTGTCTGCACCGCTGTGGTTTATGTTCCTGGTGCTCTCTACAGCCTTACAGGTTGTGCATACGCTGATGGAACCACAGTACTTCTTGCAGCCTCGGCAGCTGTTCCCCGTCTGGCCACAGTGGCGGCCGGAACTGGCTATCGCGCTCTTCTCGACGACATTGGTCTTGCTGTTCTTGCCAAAACTGTTGAGTGTGATTCTGGTGTGGGCGAAAGGGGCAAAAGAGTACGGCGGCGCTGTCCGGGTATTCCTTTCTCTGCTGCTGGAAATGCTGTTCTCGGTTCTGCTGGCACCGGTTCGAATGCTGTTCCACACGGTATTTGTTGTCAGTGCGTTTCTCGGCTGGTCGGTACAGTGGAATTCTCCACAGCGTGACGACGATGCGACCCCGTGGAGTGAGGCGTTTGTGCGCCACGGTTCTCAGTTGATTCTGGGTCTGGTCTGGGCGATTGGCATGGCATGGCTGGATCTGCGCTTCCTGTGGTGGCTGGCTCCGATTGTCTTCTCGCTGATTTTGTCGCCGTTCGTTTCGGTTTATTCGAGCCGCGCGTCATTGGGGCTGGGTTGTAAGCGTGCCAAGCTGTTGATGATACCGGAAGAGTTTAATCCGCCGCGTGAACTAGTCGCTACGGATGAATATTGCCGGTTGAACCACCAGCGTAGACTCGATAATGGATTTATGCAGGCTGTCTTTGATCCGTCAATTAACGCCCTTGCCAGTGCAATGGCGACGGCGCGCCATCGCTTCAGCCGAGCGATTGAAGACGTACGTGAGCAGAATGTGCGTGATGCCTTGAATCGCAAGCCGGAAGAGGTGAGCAATAATCAGCGCCTGGCGTTGCTTAGCGATCCTGTAACGATCTCGCGCCTGCACTACCATGTGTGGCAAAAGCCGGAAACGTATGCTGCATGGGTTGAGTCTTACCAGAAACTTCCCGCACCTCATATCAAAAGCTAACTGCTTGTGGTGTAGAAAGTTAGTGGTGTGAAAGATAAAGCAACGGCAATCAATGCCGTTGCTTTTTTTCGTCTGTCATAAGGTATCGCAGCTCCGAAACTACAGGAGTGCATTCGTTAATAAAGGGACGGTTCGCCTTCTGGGCGCGTTTTAAAACGGCGATGCAGCCACATGTATTGATCCAGTGCGAGCAGAATGTTCCGTTCAACCACGTTGTTCATCCAAGCGGCAGTCGCAGTTTCATTATCTACAGGTGCATCCTGTTCCGCTGGCTGGATCAGTAGTTCATAGCCTTTGCCGTCAGGCAGTCGGCGAGGCACAAAAGGGATGACTGCCGGGCGTGCCGTTTTTATCAGCATGTAACTACCGCGGGTTGTCGCTGCTTTCTCTACGGCAAACAGAGGAGCGAATACGCTGCTGCGTGGGCCATAATCATGGTCTGGGGCATACCAGATAATGTCGCCCTGCTTGAGAGCGCGAATCATGCCCTTCAGATCTTTTCGGTCCAGCATGGATTTATTAGACCGCATTCTTCCCCACGTCTGTAACCAGTCAATCAGCTTGTTATCATTCGGACGATAGACGCCGATCCCCGGATTGTACATGCCAAAAACTCGCGCACCGAGTTCCAATGTTAAAAAATGCAGCCCGATGAGCAGTACCCCTTGCTTCCGTTCGTTCTCAGGAAGGATGTGTTCAACGCCTGTCACCGTAAACCAGCGCTCGATACGCCAATTCGGCCAAAACCAGGCCATGCCTGTTTCAACTACGCCCATGCCGACAGATTCGAAATTCTTCCTGACTAACACATCACGTTCAGCCTGTGGCATGTCGGGGAAACACAGTTCAAGGTTGCGGGCGGCGATCTTGACGCGCTTTGGCAGCAGACGCATAGCCAGATAGCCGAGAGCGGTACCGATACGATAAATAACGGGGTAGGGAAGCAAAACGATAAGGTACAGGATGCCGATGCCCAACCAGGTGAGCCAATAGCGCGGATGTAGCAATGAACGATTAAAAGAAGGGATTTGTGTCATGGCCTCAGTATCAATGTTTTGGTGCTGGTCAGCACGCGAACCGTTAAAAAACGAGTTAATGGTCAACTGCAAGATAGATTATTGCGGTGCTTTGCCAATAAAACAAATTACCGCTGTGTTATTGACTGATTTTTATGCAAAAAGCGGATTTGATCGTACCATCTTCAGAGAATGAGTTTTAACCTTTGTTGGCATACCGCGTGGTGAGAGGGGGAAGCGGCGACCCCGATAGGATCGCCTGACACATCGTATTCATCGTTACTGTTTGAAAATACCTCTGGCGTAGCGTGGTTCACTACGCCAGTACTGTGCAGGGGCGGAGACCTGCGCGCCCAGTCTGGCGGCTGCATGCCACGGCCAGCGAGGATCGAAGAGTATCGCACGAGCCAGCCCGATAGCGTCTGCCTCACCGGTTGCAACGATCGCTTCTGCCTGTTCCGGTTCGGTTATCAATCCAACGGCGATGGTTGTAATCCCCACCTCTTGCTTAATCCGCTGCGCATAGGGCACCTGATAATTAGGCGCAGGATGAATCTGTTGTAACGGCGATAGCCCGCCGCTGGAGACATGGATGAAATCACAGCCCAATTCGTGCAACGCTTTACTGAGCTGTACGGACTGTTCCAGATCCCAACCTCCTTCCACACCATCTGTTGCAGAAATGCGTACGCCGACGGCTTTATGTTCAGGGAAAACGTCGCGTATCGCTCGGTAAATTTCAATGACCAGACGCATCCGATTTTGAAGCGATCCGCCGTAGCCGTCCGTGCGCTGGTTTGTCAGCGGTGAGAGGAACTGGTGCAGTAAATAGCCGTGGGCAGCATGAATTTCTATCAGATCAAAGCCCAGACGATCCGCACGTTTAGCGGAATCAACGAACGAGTCAATTAGCGCACGGATTTGCGGTTCTGACATGGCCTGCGGTGGCGCATCACTGTCATTATAAGGAACAGCCGATGGTGCAATAGTTTGCCAACCGCCCTGTTCCGGGCGCAGAAATGCTCGCCCGCTCCACGGTACGCCTGTTGATGCTTTGCGACCCGCGTGCCCCAGCTGTATGCCGAGAGGCATGGCAGAATAGGTTTTGACTGCGTGAATCGCACCAGCAAGAGCCTGTTCCGTCGCGTCATCCCACAAACCAAGGTCGTGCGGGGAAATCCGCCCTTCTGGTGAGACTGCGGTCGCCTCAATAATAAGTAGCCCAGCGCCAGAATGTGACAGGTTACCTAAATGCATGGTATGCCAGGCTGTCGCCTTGCCGTCCTCTGCTGAATACTGACACATGGGAGCAATGATGATTCGGTTGGGCAGTTCAAGTTTACCCAGCGATACCGGGGAGAAAAGCTGACTCATAATGACAGATCCTTCGATGATGATACTTCATGAAAGCGAAAATGAATCCCAGAGGTCATGGGTTTACGGTAGATCACTCTTTCTCGTTACGCTATTCATTTCATGCCCTGACAGCTTCAGCGCTATCAGGTATGATGCCGGGCGATTCAGTATGTCGAGCTATAGCTTGATGATGAACGCCACACGCTAACCTCAATGAAGATAGGAACGTACACCATGCCAGTGTTACATAACCGAATTTCTAATGAGGAACTGAAGGCGCGTATGCTTGCGGAAACCGAGCCGCGTACCACAGTTTCCTTCTATAAATATTTTGCGATTGACGATCCAAAAGCCTTTCGCGATCGTCTGTATATTCAGCTTGAGCAATATAAGGTCTTCGGACGCATCTATGTTGCCACTGAAGGGATTAACGCCCAAATCAGCGTACCTAATAATCAGTTCGATGCGTTTAAAACCGCATTGTTCAGTGCGCATCCGGCACTCGATCAGATTCGCTTAAACATCGCTTTGGAAGATGACGGAAAATCGTTCTGGGTATTGCGTATGAAAGTACGCGAACGGATTGTCGCCGATGGCATTGACGATCCTACTTTTAACCCGGCGAATGTCGGGCAATACCTGAAAGCCGATCAGGTTAATGCGATGGCCGACGATCCTGATACCGTATTTGTTGATATGCGTAATCATTACGAATACGAAGTCGGGCATTTCGAGAATGCGCTGGAAGTGCCGTCGGATACCTTTCGTGAGCAGTTACCGATGGCGGTTGAAATGCTGGACGAGGCGCGTGATAAAAATATTGTCATGTACTGCACGGGCGGTATTCGCTGCGAAAAGGCCAGTGCCTACATGCTGCATCACGGCTTTAAGAACGTGTATCACGTCGAGGGCGGTATCATTGAGTATACGCGTCAGGCCAAAGCCCAAGGCTTACCGCTGAAGTTTATCGGTAAGAATTTCGTGTTCGATGAACGGATGGGAGAGCGTATCTCTGATGACGTCATCGCGCATTGCCATCAGTGCGGAGCGTCGTGTGATAGCCACACTAACTGCCGTAATGAAGGGTGCCATCTTCTGTTTATCCAATGTCCTAGCTGTGCCGCAAAATACGAAGGCTGTTGCAGTACGCAGTGTCAGGACGAGATGAAGCTGCCGCTGGAAGAACAAAGGGCGATACGCAGCGGGCGTGAGAATGGAATGAAGATCTTCAATAAATCCAAAGGATTATTGCAGTCAACGTTGCACATTCCTGCCCCTGCAGCGAAAGATAAGGCTGAATAGCGAACGGCTCATTGCGCAATAAAAAGCCCTTTCCAACGGAAAGGGCTGTGTCGTGTTGATGCGTGGTGCTGCCTTATTTCTGGCGAACGCCTTCAACGGCAATAATCAGTTCTACATCCTGTGAAGCTGGACCCAAATCGGTCGTAATGTTGAAGTCTTTCAGCTTGATAGTGCCTTCGGCTTGGAATCCTGCACGATAGTTACCCCACGGGTCATCACCCTGACCGATGAGTTTGGCATCCAGCTTAACGGGCTTGGTGACGCCATTTAAGGTCAGGTTGCCGGTAATATCGTAATCTTCACCGTCTTTCTTCACTTCAGTGGACGTAAACGTTGCCTGCGGATGCTTGGTAACGTTTAAAAATTCTGCACTGCGAAGGTGCTTGTCACGTTCAGCGTGGTTGGTATCGACGCTGTTGGTGTTGATAGTGACATTCACTTTATCCGCTGATGGGTTTTTCTCATCAAAGGTAAAGGCACCATCGAAGTCGTTAAAGCTGCCGTAAAGCCAGCTGTAACCGAGGTGTTTAATGCGGAATTCGATAAACGCGTGCTGGCCTTCTTTATCGAACTTGTATTCTGCCGCCAGTGCAGAACCGGCAGAGGCAAGCATGGATACTGCGGTCAGGCTCAGTAGTGTTTTCTTCAGCATTGGTATTTCTCCATAAATCCAGAAAGTTAAGGAACGTTGCGACCCAACATCCGTTTCAACGTGTTATCACCATCGATAAAGTGGTGTTTTAATGCGGCTAAACCGTGCAGCGCTGATAAGGCAACCACCGCCCATGCAAGATAAAGATGCACGTCGCCTGCTATATCGGCCTGATCCGTCAAGCCGCTGACAATGGCCGGAACAGAAAACCAGCCAAAAACTGAGATAGAATGCCCTTCGGCAGTGGAAATGAGATATCCACTAATGAGAATGGCGAAAAGAATGACATAAAGCGCAATATGAGCCAGCGTCGCGCTGACGCGGGTTAATGTGGAGTAGCTTTTCAACGGCGGAGGCGGTGGGGAGATAAAACGCCATACCACGCGAAAGATTAAGATGGCAAAGAACAGCACGCCAATGGCTTTGTGAATCTCTGGGGCACGGTGATACCAAATATTGTAGTACCCTAATGTGACCATCCACAGTCCTAAAGCGAACATGCCATAAACGGTTAACGCTGCAATCCAGTGCAAAAGAATGCTGATATGGCCATAACGAGAAGAGGTATTACGCCAAAGCATGGTGATAACTCCTTATCAGATCGGTAACGCAGTCAATTCGGCGAAATTTAACAGGAAGAAACATAAAATCAATATAAACTTTCAAATTGTAACATTATCATAAACATGAACAATTTTTTTGAATTTAAATTCATAATTTATTCAGTTTGGTTATGGAAGTTCTTTACTGGAAATAGATATTTCTAATGCCTGTTTTCAGGCGAAAGATGAATAAAGGCGGCAGTGAGATAAATTAATTGCACTGGAAAGCGGCTCTATTAGTTGAATAATGATATAGCGGGTGATTATTAGTATCAGGGCGGTGAGAGTATAAAAAAGATAGGCGCGGCTTCATTTATTGATGGATATAAAAAGAAATGAGAATAGCCCTAAAATAACAACACCGCGCTATTGGCGGTGTTGTTATTGTTTAAGAAACTTAATGGGTATTGAATATAATATTAATAACGTTATCAATTACTAATGTTTTCGATAATCACTGGCGTCACAGTCTGTTGATTCGATTTTTGCAATACCGGCTTCGAGTATGTGTATCAGTTGCCTTGCAACATCGGTTGTTAGCCAAAGCGTCCGGTCGACATGTGCTTCATCTGGTGCCTGGTCCGAGGTGGATAAGTAGTGCAAACGGATCATCATGGCGTCATAACTGTCAACGGTGCTGATGTCCCAACCTACAAGAGGATGTGTCTGAATAACTT
This sequence comes from Pectobacterium sp. CHL-2024, assembly GCF_044751765.1. Taxonomy (NCBI): domain Bacteria; kingdom Pseudomonadati; phylum Pseudomonadota; class Gammaproteobacteria; order Enterobacterales; family Pectobacteriaceae; genus Pectobacterium; species Pectobacterium sp. CHL-2024. The sequence goes on from NZ_JBIXKO010000008.1 coordinate 176,240, forward strand.
CATTTTTTCTATCCATAAATACCCCTTATTGACTAGTTACTAACATGAGTGACTAATGAGGCTTCAGGTAGTTCATTTTTTTTAATGAACATTATCAGTATACTGCTGCTTATTTAATTTATGGGAAATATTTTCAATTTTTCGTAAAAAATATTACACAGGCAGGTATGGCTAAGAGGTACGTCAGATGAAATATCGGGACGAATAGACTTTCATCCCGAAGGTGTTGTTAACAGAGATGGCAGAGCATTATTCCACGCCAAATCCTGCATTTTTCTCCAATGCGGCAGCAAGTCGGGCAAGGTATTTTTTCATCGCTGGATCTCGATTCTCATTTTGAGATTCGAGTGCCAGATTGTGAATCATCAGCTTGTTTGCTTTTTCATCAAGGCAGAATGCCAGCGACGAAAAGGCAAGTTCCAGAGCGTCGATCTTGCGTTGTTGCTCGCCAATCAGCTCCAGCAATTCCCCAAATGTCATTGCCTCTTCTGGTTTTTCTACCGTCATAACAGATACCCTCGGTCATAGCACATGGCGAAATGCCGCTTTAAGCTGCCATTACAGCCTATATCTTCGTTATTTTTCAAGTTTTAGATTACTCGACGGTAAACCAGTCGTCGGCGCTTTCCCACGTTTCCTGCAAGATTTCAGAGATACGATCTTTGTCCTCTTTGCCAGCCCCCATGACTGTCAGGTTATTTGCGGACGCATAACGCACCTGAATGGGCGTGTCGGGATAAATTTTGTGAATACGCTTTTCCAGCTCATGCCTGAGTGCTTCGACTGCACCGGCGGGTAAAGGCGTTGTCTTTGCAAGAGTGATTTCTACGCGCATGCTGACCTCCAAATTTTAAACTGTTTATTTATACAGTTATTGCAAGTGGAGAACAAGACAGGCGATAAAATTTAGCCCATCGGCACAATGCGGATGGGCTTGTCGGTTAACGGACTGACCAGTTGAGGCTTTGTCCGGCCAGGAAGGGGATTAGCGACTCGTCGCCGAGTGCGATTTCTTCAGGGAACGTGACGGTTTCACGATGAAGCTCAATCCAGCTGTCGTTCACAGGCAGGCCATAAAAACGCGGACCATTCAGGGAACAGAATGCTTCGAGTTTATCCAGTGCGTGCATTTCTTCAAAAACGGTGGCGTAGGTACTCAATGCGGCCTGAGCATTGAATACACCGGCACAGCCACAGCTGGACTCTTTTCTGTGTTTTGCATGCGGCGCGGAGTCAGTGCCGAGGAAAAGCCGGTCACAGCCGCTAGCGACGGCTTCACGTAGCGCCTGCTGATGCGTATTGCGTTTTAAGATAGGCAGGCAATATAGGTGAGGGCGAACGCCACCAACCAGCATATGATTACGGTTAAACATCAGATGCTGCGGTGTAATGGTTGCGGCGAGATAATCATTACCTTCAACAACATACTGCGCGGCTTCTTTCGTCGTAATGTGCTCGAGGACGACTTTCAGCTCAGGGAACTGTTGGCGTAATGGTTCCAGCACCGTTTCGATGAAGCGTGCTTCTCGATCGAAAATATCGACGGCAGAGTCGGTCACTTCGCCGTGGATGAGTAACGGCATGCCAATCTTCTGCATTTGTTCCAGAATGCCGGAGATATTGGCGACGCTGGTGACCCCATGGCTGGAGTTTGTTGTGGCATTGGCGGGATAGAGCTTGGCTGCGGTAAAGACGCCTTGCTCAAAACCACTCACGACTTCGTTGACATCAAGTGCATCGGTCAGGTAGCACGTCATCAGCGGATGAAAATCATCACCCTGCGGGACCGCGGCTAAAATGCGCTGACGATACGCTATCGCGCTGGCTACGCTGGTAATCGGCGGCGTCAGGTTAGGCATAACAATCGCACGGCCAAAGAAACGACTGGTATAGGGGAGAACGGTTTCCAGCATCCGATCGTCACGCAGGTGAATGTGCCAATCGTCAGGGCGACGGATTTTAAGAATAGTGGGCTGTGCGGTCATGGAATTGCGCTCCGGCGGTCAGTAGAAAAACAGCATCTTTCGGTTGGTTTTGGGACTGATACGGCGGGGGATAAGGATAAGCGCAAAGCCATTTGAATGCATCCGTTTGTTGATGAATGCTTGAAATTAACCGTAGATTGGCATCTGATAGCATTATCTTTTCATTGATAAATAAGGGATGTATATGGAAATTCGTATTGTCGCTACCATTCAGGCAAAAGCAGAGTTCGTTGCAGACGTTACCGCAACGCTGAAACGCGTGGTGGCACCTAGCCGACAGGAAGCAGGTAATGTGCAGTATGATCTGCATGAAGTCGTGGATAAATCCGGTTCGTTTGTGTTTTTCGAACGCTGGAAAGATCGAGATGCGCTGGCATCACATGAGCAGAGCGATCACTTCAAAAATCTGCTGGCGGAGCTGGATGGCAAAACTGACAGTGTAGATATCAAGCTATTGAATCTTTTAGGCTAACAAAGTGCTATTCATAAAAAAACCCGCCAATTGGCGGGTTTTGTCTATAGAAACCAGAATTACTCGCTGGCCGGTGTAGGCTTGGTTGCTGGCGCAGTTGACTGGTTAACTGCGGCATGACCACCTGCTGAACCTTTTCCTGAGAACGGATAGGCAGGACGAACCCAATCACTGTGTCGAGCAGGCTCCGCCTGGTATGCTGGCGCTGGCGCTTTAGTCATTGGCGCTGTCGCATGGAGCTTATAACGAGGTTGCTCAGCAACGCTTGCTGCTTTTGCTACGCTCGGTACAGACGCTTCCACAATCGGTTGTGCGCTGATAGCAGATACTGGCTCATCCTGAATGTGTTGCGGCGAGCTGACTTCCTGAACCGCGGAAACTGCAGGGGTTGAAACCGGTTCTGCCAGATCGGCTTTCTCAGTTGAATCAACGATGCTATCTGCTTGCTGCTCTTCTGCGACCGCTTCGGTAGCTACGTTTTCAGTCACTGTATTTTCAGAGGCAACAGCGTCAACGGTTTCTTCAGCAACCTGAGTTGCCACAGTATCAGCAGGTTGTGCTTCCTCAACGGCATTCACAGCAACTGCAGCGATAGCATCATCGATAGCGGTGTTCTCAGTAACTGGCTCGACGACGGTTTCTTCGCCTGCGGTACTCACCTCGACATCCACTACATTGCTATCCTGGATAACGTCGGCAGATTGTGCTGTAGCGGTTACAGCGGCTTCTTCCTGAACCACGGCTTCAGTAATCGCAACGTTTTCATCCGTATTGGATTCCGCGGTGTCAGCTTGTGCAGTCACTGCGGCTTCGACAACGGCAGGTAACAGCGGTGTTTCAATTGCTGCAACGTTCTCGTCCTGCTGTTGGCTTTCAGCCTGCTGTGGCTGTGCAAGAGGATAGCTAACCCACACTTTTCCTGATGCCATTTCCGGTGATGCGGCGGCAAACTCCAACTGCATTGGTGACTGAGACGGGTAACGCTCGTCACGATAGCGACGACGGCGCTGGCCGCTAACACGCAGGTGACGCGGAGAACGACGTGAACGACGTGGCATACCGCCATTCTCGCCATTGGCACGATTTGCATCGTTCTGCTCGTTATCGACCTCGTTATTGTCTACCGCAGCATCGCTTGGCTTGACGTAAGCTTGAACCTGCTCAGATGGTGCAGCGACAGGTGCGGTGCTATCGGAGAGGATGTCTTGTTGAGCATCGGACTGAACGCGTACTTTCTGCGTCAACTGACGGCGTTGGCGACGCGGCATAACCTGAGTCGGTTTATCCTGCTCGGCAGCATTGTCATCAGAATCATCAATAACTGACTGTGCTTTTGCCTCAGCCGGAGCCTGACGGCGATCATCTTGACGACGACGCTGACGTTCAGCACGTGGTTCACGACGCGGCTGCTCTTCCGAATTGGACTTCTCCGCATTTTCCGCTGCGCGGGTGTCAGTAACCGCTTCCTCGTTTTGTCGCTTATTACGGCGCTGCTCATCACGCTGTTCACGATTGTCACGAGAGCTACGATCGCGGCGATTATTACCCTGACGGCGTGAGTTCCGGCGTTCAGGGCGCTGACCTTCAGTGGATTTCTCTTCTTCGGCCTTCTTATCGTCAACGCTATCCGCTGCTTTTACCGCAGGCTCGGAAGCAAAGACGCTTTTTAAGGCGCTGAACAAGCGGCTAACGAAGCCTGGCTGAGCGACTTCCGCCGGTTTTGCTGCCGCAGGCGCTGCTTTGGCAATCGATGGTGCAGTTTCCTCTGGCATTTCAGCCATGCTAAACGTTGCTAAGGCAGGTTGTTCAGGCTGTTTGCGCTCGATAGTCTGTTCGTCTTGCAACTGCTGCGTTTCCGTTTCCAAACGCTGAGGCAGCAAATAGCTGAGCGTCGGTTTTTCTTCGCCTTTACGGACGCGAACAACGGAGTAGTGCGGCGTTTGCATACCGTCGTGTGGCACGATTATCGCGCGCACGCCGCCTTGACGTTTCTCAATGGCGTTAACGGCATCACGCTTCTCGTTCAGCAGATAAGACGCAATCTGGACTGGAACAATCGCGTGGACTTCTTTGGTGTTTTCTTTCAGCGCTTCTTCTTCGATCAGACGAAGAATAGACAGTGAAAGTGATTCATTGTCACGAATCGTACCGGTACCGCTACAGCGTGGGCAGACGTGGTGGCTGGATTCACCCAGTGAAGGACTCAGACGCTGACGCGACATTTCCAGCAGGCCAAAGCGGGAAATCCGGCCGATCTGAATACGTGCACGATCCTGACGTACAGAGTCACGTAGGCGGTTTTCAACTTCACGCTGGTGACGAACCGGAGTCATATCGATGAAGTCGATAACGATCAGACCACCGAGGTCACGCAGGCGCAACTGGCGGGCAATTTCGTCTGCGGCTTCAAGGTTGGTATTGAACGCGGTTTCTTCAATATCACCACCACGCGTCGCACGGGCGGAGTTGATATCGATTGCTGTCAGCGCTTCGGTTGTATCAATAACGATAGAACCACCGGACGGCAGGCGAACTTCACGCTGGAAAGCCGATTCGATCTGCGATTCGATCTGATAGTGGCTGAAAAGTGGGATTTCACCACTGTACAATTTGATTTTGCTGCTGAAATCAGGGCGACCCAGCGCAGAAATATGTTCTTTCGCCAGATCGAGAATTTTTGGGTTGTCGATCAGGATTTCGCCAATGTCCGGGCGCAGATAGTCGCGGAAGGCGCGGACGATCACGTTACTTTCCTGATGGATCAGGAACGGTGCAGGGCGGCCTTCGGCGGCTTTTTTGATCGCGTCCCAGTGTTTCAGACGGAAAGCCAGATCCCATTGCAGCGCTTCAGCGGATTTGCCCACACCAGCGGTACGAACAATGAGCCCCATGCCATCGGGCAATTGCAACGATCCCAACGCTTCTTTGAGCTCGGTACGATCGTCACCTTCGATACGGCGTGAAATACCGCCTGCACGAGGGTTGTTTGGCATTAAGACCAGATAGCTGCCTGCCAGACTGATAAAGGTGGTCAGTGCAGCGCCTTTGTTGCCACGCTCTTCTTTGTCTACCTGAACAATGACTTCCTGACCTTCACGTAACACGTCTTTGATGTTAGGACGACCGTGGGAAGAATAGTTGCTAGGGAAGTATTCGCGGGCGATTTCTTTAAGAGGGAGGAAACCGTGTCTTTCAGCGCCGTAATCAACAAAAGCCGCTTCAAGACTAGGTTCGATACGAGTGATTTTACCTTTGTAGATATTTGCTTTCTTCTGCTCATGACCCGGACTTTCGATATCCAAGTCATACAGCCGTTGACCATCAACCAAGGCAACACGCAACTCTTCCTGCTGAGTTGCGTTAATTAACATTCTTTTCATCTTCAACTTACTCGTTATTTTTACTTGCATTATTGATAGAGCTGCGGACAAAAGAACCGCATGACCGGAGTGAACCGATGGTCTCGTGGCTTATCGCAGGGACGTCAACCTCCCGGTTGTCGCCTGCATAGAGACGCATGTTTCGGTAGCCTGTGTTTCCTGATGGAAAACAGCGCATTTACTGAGGGAACAGCTTCTGAATTATGTCGCCAGATCTGATTCCATTTGCCGGCCAAGCTGCAATCCGCAGCCCGCTAACTGCTTGATTTCACATTACGTCTTACGCCATTGCTGCGTGTGTGCGTCATCAGGCAAATTTAATAATTCCGCAATTTCCCCTTGTTTTATCGGAAATCCGCGTGGGAAACGCAAAAGCATTATTCCACTGCTGATACCGTTATAGCAAGGTGACTTTGCCTGTCTGTATAAAGATAGTTCTGTTGTTATCACCAAAACGGACAGGGTTTGATGCTACAGCCCAACTCACCCGTCCACTTACTCGACAATGCAACAATATCTTCATAAGTCAGACACACAGTTAAGCACAGAAAAAGAAGTGGCGCTATCGGGTTGCTCTATTTAGAATCGCGCATCATGAAAACAGATAATCCTTCAGTACAATTTGTGACGATCTCCGCAGATGAAGCGGGGCAGCGCATCGATAATTTTTTGCATACCCACTTAAAGGGTGTGCCTAAAAGCATGGTTTACCGTATCTTGCGAAAAGGTGAGGTAAGGATAAATAAGAAACGGGTCAAACCTGAGTATAAATTGCTCGATGGTGATGTCATCCGTATTCCGCCTGTTCGACAGGCAGAACGCGATGAAACCCCTGTTTCTGCCAGTCTTGGTAAAGTGGCGGCGTTGGCCGAGTGCATTATTTATGAAGATGACTACCTGTTGGTGCTAAATAAGCCCTCGGGGACGGCCGTGCATGGCGGCAGTGGCTTAAGTTTCGGCGTAATTGAAGGGCTGCGTGCTTTACGCCCGGAAGCGCGTTTTCTGGAGTTAGTACACCGTCTCGATCGCGATACCTCTGGCGTTTTACTGGTCGCAAAAAAACGCTCGGCCTTACGTTCTCTGCACGAACAGTTGCGGCTGAAAGGTATGCAAAAAGACTATCTGGCGTTGGTTCGCGGCCAGTGGCAGTCTCATTGCAAGGTTGTTCAGGCACCGCTGTTGAAAAATATCCTGCAAAGCGGTGAGCGCATCGTACGGGTAAACAGCGACGGTAAACCGTCAGAAACGCGTTTTAAAATAGAAGAACGTTTTGAACACGCGACGCTGGTGCGGGCGAGTCCTGTTACCGGGCGTACGCATCAAATTCGTGTACACGCCCAACATGCTGGACATCCGATAGCGTTCGATGACCGTTACGGCGATCGCGAATTCGATCAGCAACTGGCGGACACGGGCTTAAAACGTCTCTTCCTGCATGCGCAGGCGCTACGTTTTGAACATCCGAACACGGGTGAGACACTGAGAGTCGAAGCACCATTGGATAGCGGGCTGCGTCGCTGTCTGCAGATGCTGCGCAAGACAAAAGCATAACAACATAACCTATATATTTTTATCTGTCGGGATAGCCGCTTAATCGGGCTATCCCGATTTACTTTACATCGTCAGCGGATTCACGCCTTCCTTTTGTAGCATCTGCGTTAGCGCGATCAATGGCAATCCAATGAGCGTATTAGGATCGCGCCCGGATAGTCGTTCAAAGAGGGTAATGCCCAATCCTTCGCTTTTAAAGCTGCCCGCGCAGTTCCACGGCTGTTCTTTCTCCAGATAACCGTCAATTTCTGCTTCCGTTAGCGTACGGAAATGCACGTCAAATGGCTCTGCAATGCTCTGCATTTCCTGAGTTGCACTATTGAAGAGCGCTAAACCCGTAAAGAAGGAAACACACTTTCCGCTGGCCTGCTGTAACTGGCGTGTTGCGTTACCCTTATTATGTGGTTTTCCTGTTATGGCGTTCTCCAGAACGCAAACCTGATCGGAACCGATAATCAGGTGATTGGGGTAGTGCGCAGCCAGTGTTTGCGCTTTGCTTTCAGCAAGACGGATCACAAGATCAACGGCGTTTTCGCCGGGGTAAGGAGTTTCATCGATGTCCGGCGATGCGCAAATAAAGGGGATCGCCAGCTTTTCCAACAAGGCCCGGCGATAAGGTGAGGTTGAGGCGAGAATAATCTGCTGCATAATTTTTTGATAAACCGTAGCGTAATGATGAAAGGCATTTTAAACTGTGCGCCGCTCTGGAAGCGAATATTGGTGAAAGGTGGTGTATCACTGCCTTTTTCTTTGACTCTATGTCGTTACGACGTTAATATGCGCGCCCTATGCAAAAGGTAAAATTACCCTTAACCCTTGATGCGGTCCGCACTGCTCAGAAGCGTTTAGATTACGTTGGTATCTATTCAGCTGAACAAGTAGAGCGTGTTGCCGAATCAGTGGTGAGTGTGGATAGTGATGTTCAGGCCTCTTTATCTTTCAATATTGATAATCAGCGTCTGGCAGTGATTGACGGTAACGCTGACGTTACGGTCACACTGATGTGTCAGCGTTGCAGCAAGCCGTTTGAACATCAAGTCCATGCGACATTCTGTTTCAGCCCGGTCGTCAATGATGAGCAGGCCGAAGCGTTACCGGAAGCGTATGAACCGATCGGCGTTGATGAATTTGGCGAAGTCGATCTGCTGGCAATGATTGAAGATGAAATAATTCTGATGTTGCCTATCGCCCCGGTGCATGATTCTGAACACTGTGAAGTGTCCGAAGCGGATATGGTATTTGGTCAACTGCCTGCAGAGGCGGAAAAACCAAATCCGTTTGCCGTATTAGCCAGTTTAAAGCGTAAGTAATTAAGGAGTAAGGTCCATGGCCGTACAACAAAACAAACCTAGCCGTTCCAAACGTGGTATGCGTCGTTCACATGATGCGCTGACTACCGCTTCTGTATCCGTAGATAAAGTTTCTGGCGAAACTCACCTGCGTCACCACATCACTGCGGATGGTTACTACCGCGGTCGCAAGGTCATTGCTAAGTAATTCTTGCGAATTATTTGCAAGGCAATACCTTGACACGCCTAACTCTGGCGTTAGATGCGATGGGCGGGGATTTTGGTCCCTGCGTAACAGTGCCTGCTGCATTGCAGGCACTGGCTTCTAATCCAGCTCTCAATTTGTTATTAGTCGGCGATCCTGCTGCAATAACGCCATTACTTGCCAAAGTCGATTCTGATTTACTTTCCCGCTTAGAGATTGTTCCGGCGGAGTCGGTTATTGCTAGTGATGCGAGGCCATCGCAGGCTATTCGTGCGAGTCGTGGTACCTCAATGCGTATAGCGCTTGAGTTGATTAAAGACGGTAGGGCACAGGCCTGTGTGAGCGCTGGCAACACCGGTGCGCTTATGGGGCTAGCCAAGCTCCTGATTAAGCCACTGGAAGGAATTGAGCGACCCGCGTTAGTGTCAGTATTACCTCACCAGCAACACGGAAAGACAGTTGTGTTGGATCTGGGGGCGAATGTTGACTGTGACAGCACGATGCTGGTTCAGTTTGCTGTGATGGGCTCAGTGATGGCAGAAGAAGTGCTGGAACTGGCAAATCCTCGGGTCGCGTTGTTGAATATCGGTGAAGAAGAAAGCAAAGGGCTGAGCACTATCCGTGAAGCAGCGGTACAGCTAAAAGAGGCACCATCAATCAATTACATCGGTTATCTGGAAGGCAACGATCTGCTGACTGGGAAAACGGATGTGATGGTCTGTGACGGCTTTGTGGGGAATGTCACACTGAAAACGGTGGAAGGCGTGGTAAGGATGTTCCTGTCACTGCTGAAATCTCCAGCTTCAGGCCCTGGGCAAAAACAAAAGCGATCCTGGTGGTTGAAATGGCTAGGACGTTTGTTACAAAAACGCTTATCAAAGCGTTTCGGTCATTTGAATCCCGATCAATATAATGGCGCATGCCTGCTAGGATTACGGGGAACTGTAATCAAAAGCCATGGTGCAGCAAACCAGAGAGCGTTTGCGGTTGCTATTGAACAGGCAATGCAGACGGTACGGCGGCAGCTTCCCGAGCGGATTGCCGCTCGTCTAGAAGCGGTATTACCCAAGAGTGACTAAGCGTACATGTATACAAAAATAATCGGAACGGGCAGCTACCTGCCTGAAGAAATCAGGACGAACGCTGATTTAGAAAAGATGGTGGAAACGACGGACGAATGGATCGTCACACGTACTGGAATCCGTGAGCGCCGTATTGCTGCGCCGGATGAAAACGTGGCAACCATGGGATACCGTGCCGCGCAGAAAGCGCTGGAAATGGCGAATGTCGATCCTTCTGAAGTCGGTCTTCTGATTGTTGCTACAACATCATCAAGCCATGCTTTCCCTAGCTCCGCCTGTCAGGTTCAGCAACTGCTAGGGATCAAAGATACGATTGCCTTCGATCTGGCCGCTGCGTGTGCAGGTTTTACCTACGCGCTGAGCGTTGCCGATCAATATGTTAAAAGTGGTGCGGTGAAATATGCACTGGTGATCGGTTCTGATACGTTGTCGCGTACATTGGATCCTGAAGATCGCGGCACGCTGATTCTGTTCGGTGATGGTGCGGGTGCCGTGCTGTTAACGCCGTCAGAACAACCGGGGATTCTTTCTACCCACCTGCATGCCGATGGCCGTTATGGCGAACTGCTGACGCTGCCGCATCAGGATCGTAATCATACCGATACGCCAGCTTACCTGACGATGGCGGGTAATGAAGTCTTTAAAGTGGCAGTGACTGAACTGGCACATATCGTTGAAGAAACGCTGCAAGCGGCTCAACTGGATAAAAGTGAATTAGACTGGCTGGTGCCTCATCAGGCTAACCTGCGTATCATTAGCGCCACGGCGAAAAAGCTGGGTATGGGGATGGACAAGGTGGTTGTGACGCTAGATCGTCATGGTAATACCTCCGCAGCCTCCGTGCCTTCAGCGCTTGATGAAGCGGTGCGTGATGGGCGTATTAAACCAGGGCAACTGGTGCTGCTTGAAGCCTTCGGTGGCGGTTTTACCTGGGGTTCCGCGCTGGTTCGTTTTTAATTAAACAGGATTGTGATATGACGCAATTTGCAATGGTATTTCCCGGTCAGGGATCGCAGACGGTAGGGATGTTAGCTGAACTTGCAGCAGAATACCCGATCGTCACCGAAACGTTTGCTCAGGCTTCTGAAGCGTTAGGTTATGACTTGTGGCAGCTTACCCAGCAAGGGCCGGCTGAAGAGTTGAATAAAACCTGGCAGACGCAGCCTGCATTACTGACCGCTTCTGTTGCTATCTGGCGTGTCTGGCAGCAACAGGGAGGAAAAACACCTGCTCTGATGTCTGGTCATAGCCTCGGTGAATATTCCGCATTGGTTTGCGCGGGTGTGCTGGATTTCCAACAGGCCGTCCGTCTGGTTGAACTGCGTGGCAAACTGATGCAGGAAGCCGTGCCAGAAGGCACGGGTGCGATGTATGCCATTATCGGGCTTGATAACGAGGCTATTGCCAAGGCGTGTGAAGAATCCGCGCAGGGGCAGGTGGTGTCTCCGGTAAACTTCAATTCACCGGGTCAGGTGGTGATTGCGGGCGATAAAGACGCCGTTGAGCGTGCTGGTGCTGCGTGTAAAGCGGCGGGGGCGAAGCGTGCGCTGCCGCTGCCTGTCAGCGTACCGTCACACTGTGCGCTGATGGAGCCAGCAGCGAAGAAACTCGCTGTTGCGCTGGAGTCCGTGACGTTTAATTCTCCGGCCATCCCCGTTGTCAATAATGTTGATGCACGCATCGAAACCACGCCGGAAGCCATTCGCGATGCGCTGGTGCGCCAGCTTCATTGCCCAGTACGCTGGACTGACTGTGTTGAATTTATGGCTTCTCAGGGCATTGAGTCGCTGTTAGAAGTCGGGCCGGGTAAAGTATTGACTGGCTTAACCAAACGAATCGTCGATACTCTGACAGCAGCTGCGGTGAACGATCCTGCTTCCCTATCAGCGGCGATTGAGAAATAAGAACGGAGAAGACAATGAGTTTTGAGGGGAAAATTGCACTGGTTACCGGTGCAAGCCGTGGTATTGGGCGTGCCATCGCCGAGACGTTGGTTGCCCGCGGGGCAAAAGTCATTGGTACCGCAACCAGCGAAAAAGGTGCTGAAGCCATTAGTGGCTGGCTGGGTGAGAACGGTAAAGGTTATATGCTGAATGTTGCTGATGCAGCATCAGTAGAAAGCGTATTAGCAGAAATTCGCGCAGAATTCGGGGAAATTGATATTCTTATCAATAACGCGGGCATCACCCGTGATAACCTGCTGATGCGTATGAAAGATGATGAGTGGCACGATATTCTGGATACCAATTTAACGTCGGTATTCCGCATGTCTAAAGCAGTGATGCGTGCCATGATGAAGAAACGTTTTGGCCGGATCATTACCATCGGTTCTGTTGTGGGAACGATGGGCAATGCAGGACAAGCTAACTACGCGGCAGCGAAGGCGGGACTGATTGGATTCAGTAAATCCCTCGCGCGTGAAGTGGCTTCTCGTGGTATTACGGTCAACGTTGTCGCGCCTGGTTTTATCGAAACAGATATGACTCAGGCATTGACAGAAGAACAGCGAGCAGGCATTTTGACGTCGGTTCCAGCTAACCGACTCGGTGATGCTAAAGAAATCGCCAGTGCTGTTGTATTTTTAGCCTCTGATGAAGCTGCTTACATTACTGGCGAAACATTGCATGTCAATGGCGGCATGTATATGATCTAAAAAGCTCGAAAACTATTTGCATTATTTGCGGTGATAACCGCAAAATAGCACAAAATCGTGGTTCGACCAGCCGAGATTTTGTTGCATCTTTTCAAACATTTTATACACTACGAAAACCATCGCGAAAGCGAGTTTTGATAGGAAATTTAAGAGTATGAGCACTATCGAAGAACGCGTTAAGAAAATCATCGTTGAACAGCTTGGTGTTAAGCAGGAAGAAGTCGTAAACAATGCTTCTTTCGTTGACGACCTCGGCGCTGATTCTCTTGACACTGTTGAGCTGGTAATGGCTCTGGAAGAAGAATTTGATACTGAGATTCCAGACGAAGAAGCTGAAAAAATCACGACTGTTCAAGCAGCCATTGATTTCATTCAGGCTAACCAGCAGTAAGCGAACATATCTAGGCGGTCACTCGACCGCCTAAGTTTTTTTGTCCCGCAGTGTCTTTTTTCCCTCCCTGGAGGATAAGCGTGTCTAAGCGTCGAGTAGTTGTGACCGGACTGGGCATGTTATCTCCTGTCGGCAATACAGTTGAGTCTACCTGGAGTGCTCTTCTTGCCGGTCAGAGTGGTATCAGCCTGATCGACCATTTCGATACTAGTGCCTACGCAACGCGTTTTGCTGGCTTAGTAAAGGATTTTAATTCTGAGGAATTCATTTCGCGTAAAGAAGCTCGCAAAATGGATGCCTTTATTCAATACGGTGTTGCTGCTGGCGTTCAGGCCATGCAGGATTCCGGTTTGGAAGTAACGGAAGAGAACGCTCCGCGTATTGGTGCGGCGATTGGTTCCGGCATCGGTGGTCTGGGTCTTATTGAAGAGAACCATACTGCGCTGGTGAACGGTGGCCCGCGTAAAATCAGCCCGTTCTTCGTGCCGTCAACCATCGTCAATATGGTGGCTGGGCATCTTACTATTATGTACGGACTGCGTGGCCCGAGCATCTCTATTGCTACGGCCTGTACGTCTGGCGTGCACAATATTGGTCAGGCCGCTCGCATTATTGCTTACAACGATGCGGATGTGATGTTGGCCGGTGGTGCAGAAAAAGCCAGTACGCCATTGGGCGTCGGTGGATTTGGTGCCGCCCGTGCGTTGTCTACGCGCAACGACGATCCTCAAGCTGCAAGCCGTCCGTGGGATAAAGATCGTGACGGTTTTGTACTGGGTGACGGTGCTGGCCTCATGGTGCTGGAAGAGTATGAACACGCGAAAAAGCGCGGTGCGAAAATCTATGCAGAAATTGTTGGATTTGGCATGAGCAGCGACGCGTATCATATGACGTCTCCGCCGGAGAACGGTTCTGGTGCTGCGCTGGCGATGGAAAACGCGCTCCGTGACGCGGGTCTGTCAACGAGCCAGATCGGTTATATCAACGCGCATGGCACCTCTACGCCTGCGGGTGATAAAGCTGAAACACAGGCAGTGAAATCCGTATTTGGTGCAGACGCCAGCAAGGTGCTGGTGAGCTCGACAAAATCCATGACGGGTCACTTGCTCGGTGCGGCAGGCGCGGTAGAGTCTATTTTCAGTATTCTTGCTCTGCGCGATCAGGCTGTTCCGCCAACGCTCAATCTGGACAATCCAGATGAAGGCTGCGATCTGGATTTCGTGCCGCATGAGGCGCGTCAGGTCAGCAACCTGGAATACGTACTCTGCAACTCTTTCGGCTTCGGTGGAACCAACGGTTCTCTGATCTTCCGTAAAGTTTGATTGCGATAGCGTTTTAAAAAAACCCGGCCTCCGGGTTTTTTTTTGCCTGCGTAAAATCAGACACGCCTGCTTGTCTGCAACGCCGCTTTGCTGGCAAGCTGACGACGATGAATGATGCGGAGCTTATTATGCTGTGGATTAATGGTCAGTTACAGGAACAGCTTTCGGTACTCGATCGGGGTACACAGTACGGTGACGGCTGTTTTACGACAGCCAGAGTATGCGATGGCGAGATTGTCTGGCTTGATCGACACGTCGCGCGTCTGCAACAGGCCGCTACGCGCTTATTATTTCCTACGCTTGATTGGGAAAGTTTGATCGCTGAAATGAAACAGGCAGCACTGGGACAAACGGACGGCGTAGTGAAAGTGATGCTCACGCGGGGTGTCGGTGGGCGTGGCTATAGTGCCCAAGGCTGCACGCAACCAACCCGGGTCGTCATGCCGCTAAGCTATCCTGCGCACTATGCCGGCTGGCGTGAGCAGGGTATTAGCCTGAATCTCAGCCCTGTGACGCTAGCGAAAAATCCGCTGCTGGCGGGCATAAAGCATCTGAATCGGCTCGAACAAGTGCTGATCCGCGCGCATCTTGACCAGACCTCAGCTGATGAGACCCTCGTGCTTGACACTTCTGGTACGCTAGTGGAATGCTGTGCCGCGAATTTATTCTGGCGTAAAGGGCACCGGGTCTATACGCCGGATTTATCCGAGTCAGGAGTGGATGGTGTTGCTCGACAGCATATTATCGCCTTGCTGGCAGATTCTGATTTCGAGCTACAGATCGTCAGCGAACCCTTGACTGCACTGTCCGATGCGGACGAAGTGCTGGTTTGCAATGCATTAATGCCGATCGTCCCTGTAAATCAGGCGCACATCTGGCGTTATCACTCCCGAGAGCTTTATCAATTTCTAAGTCCTGACTGCTAGTAGATGGTTGATTTATGAAGAAAAAGAAAATTGGTTTGCTGATTATCACTGCCGTTGTGCTGATATTACTGGTCGCATGGCAGAAAATGCAGCGTTTTGCTGATTCTCCATTGGCTATCGAAAAGGAAACTATCTTTACGCTTCCGGCTGGTACGGGAAGAGAAGGGCTGGAAACGCTGCTTCTCGATCAGAAAATTATTACTGATGACACATTTTTTCCGTGGCTGCTGCGTTTTGAACCTGAATTGGCAAAATTCAAAGCGGGTACGTATCGCTTTACTTCGGGCATGACCGTGCGCGAGATGCTGGCGCTGCTGTCCAGCGGAAAAGAAGCGCAATTTTCCATCCGTTTTGTCGAAGGCTCACGCTTGAAAGAGTGGCTGGTCACGCTGCAACAAGCACCTTATATCAAGCATTCACTGGCCGATAAAACCGAACAGGACGTCGCCACCCAGTTGGAAATCAAAGATAAGACGAACCCGGAAGGCTGGTTTTATCCTGATACCTATTCATACACGGCAGGTACGAGCGATATCGCCCTGTTGCAGCGTGCGCATCAGCGCATGAAAAAAACGGTGGATGAGGTCTGGAAAGGGCGTGAAGAAGGATTGCCGTATAAGACACCGGACGAATTACTGACGATGGCGTCAATCATTGAAAAAGAAACGGCGATCAATGAAGAACGTACTCAGGTCGCCTCCGTTTTTGTCAATCGCTTACGGCTTGGTATGCGCTTGCAGACTGACCCTACAGTGATTTATGGCATGGGTGATGACTATAAAGGCGTGATAACCCGTAAAGCATTAGATACGCCGACGCCTTACAATACCTATGTCATCTCCGGCTTGCCGCCGACGCCAATCGCGATGCCGGGGAAAGCCTCATTGGATGCGGCTGCGCACCCAGCCAAAACGTCATACCTGTATTTTGTGGCAGATGGAAAAGGTGGACACAGTTTTACCACTAACCTTGCAGACCATAATCGTGCTGTGAGGGTATACCGCTCAGCGTTAAAGGAACGGGATGAACAGTAAATTTATCGTCATTGAAGGATTGGAAGGCGCAGGGAAGACCACCGCACGCAATATCGTCGTGGAAACGCTGCGGTCACATGGTGTGAAAGACGTGGTGTTCACGCGAGAGCCAGGTGGTACGCCGCTGGCAGAGAAACTGCGTGAGCTTATCAAGCAAGGCATAGCCGATGAGAAGGTCACTGACAAAGCAGAAGTCCTGATGTTATACGCGGCCAGAGTACAGTTGGTGGATAACGTCATCAAACCGGCGCTGGCGAATGGAAACTGGGTCATCGGCGATCGTCACGATCTCTCTTCACAGGCTTATCAGGGTGGTGGACGTGGGATCGATCAGCAACTTCTCCGCTCACTGCGCGATACCGTGCTGGGTGATTTTCGGCCTGATCTGACGCTCTATCTTGATTTGCCGCCAGCCATCGGGTTGCAGCGCGCGCGTCAGCGCGGCGAGCTGGATCGAATTGAGCAAGAGTCGCTGGCTTTCTTTGATCGCACCCGTTCCCGCTATCAGGAACTGGCGGCGGAGGATGACAGCATCCTGACGATCGATGCCTCACAGCCTATTGATGCCGTTAGTGCGGATATTCAGGCGACGTTACAGCAATGGTTGCAGCAACAAGGGTTGCAGCCTGTTGCGCAGGGGCAGGGCTGATGGATTGGTATCCGTGGCTGAATGCATCCTATCGGCAACTTATCGGCCAATATCAGGCGGGCAGGGGGCATCATGCGGTGTTGCTGCATGCGCTGCCGGGCATGGGCGATGAGTCGCTGATTTATGCGCTGAGCCGTTGGCTGATCTGCCAGCGGCCTGATGGGATGAAAAGCTGCGGCAAGTGTCACTCTTGTAACCTGATGACCGCAGGAACGCATCCAGACTGGCATGTGCTGAGCCCAGAGAAAGGCAAGCAAAGCCTGGGCGTCGATCCCGTGCGTGACGTCGTGGAAAAAGTGTATCAACACTCCCGACAAGGCGGAGCAAAAGTGATCTGGCTGGCTGCCGCTGAGCAACTGACAGAGGCTGCCGCCAATGCGCTGCTGAAAACGCTGGAAGAACCGCCGCAGAATACCTTCTTTTTATTTGGCTGCCGTGAACCAGCCCGGTTATTGGCTACTTTGCGCAGCCGTTGTTTGTATCATTATCTGGATGTTCCAAATGAGACGCAGAGCGTGCTGTGGCTGAATGCTCGCCATCGCCATGACAGCAAGGCATTGCGCACGGCATTGAGATTGCAATCGGGCGCGCCGCTAGCCGCCGAGGCGTTATTGCAGCCAGAGCGTTGGAAACAGCGTAGCGCGCTGTGTCAGGCGTTTTCTGCTGCGCTAACTTCGCGAGATCAGCTCTCATTGATATCACAGCTAAATCATGACGATGCGGATGTTCGTATTCACTGGTTGGCTGCGCTACTGCTGGATGCCATGAAATGGCAGCAGGGCGCGAATGAGCATTTAGTGAATCAGGATCAGATTGAACTGGTTGAGCGTCTGGCGCGCGAACCTTCCGCACATTTGCAGTATGAGCTGCAACAGTGGCTGGCTTGTCGGCAAAAATTGCTGACCGTCACGGGGGTAAATCGTGAACTGCTGCTGACGGAACGCCTGCTTGATGGAGAGCGCACGCTTGCTTCATCGGTTAAGCGCGACATCCCCCCTTTTTCTGTTTAATTACTATCGAGTAAATATCATGTTGTTAGTGGATTCCCACTGTCATCTTGACGGTTTGGATTATGAGTCATTGCATAAAGACGTCTCCGACGTGCTGGATAAAGCGAAAAGCCGTGATGTCGGTTTCCTTCTGGCGGTGGCGACAACGCTGCCTGGCTATCGTGCCATGGTGGAGCTAATCGGCGAGCGCGATAACGTGGCCTTTTCCTGCGGCGTTCATCCGCTCAATCAGGAAGCCCCTTATGATTATGCCGAGCTGCGTGAACTAGCCAGCGCCAGCCGTGTGGTGGCAATGGGGGAAACGGGTCTGGACTATTTCTATCAGCAGGAGACGAAAGCCCAGCAGCAAGCGTCGTTTCGCGAACACATTCGTATAGGAAATGACCTGAACAAACCAGTCATCGTGCATACGCGTGCTGCCCGTGAAGATACGTTGGCCATTCTACGTGACGAGCAGGCGGAGAAATGCAGCGGCGTTCTGCACTGTTTTACGGAAGATTTGATCACGGCAAAAGCGCTGCTGGACATGGGGTTCTATATCTCGTTTTCTGGGATCGTCACGTTCCGCAATGCAGAAGAACTGCGTGACGTCGCGCGTTATGTGCCGCTGGATCGGATGCTGATTGAGACGGATTCCCCTTGGCTCGCGCCGGTTCCGTACCGAGGTCAGGAAAACCAGCCCGCATACGTACGCGATGTAGCAGAATATCTCGCTGTACTGAAAGGCACATCGTTGGAAACCCTCGCTGCCGCCACGACAGAAAACTTCTCCCGCCTGTTTCACATCGATCCGGCTCGGTTGACCGCCGCGCAATAGTGGCTGAAAATAGCCGAGTTTTTTTTATCCGTGTAATTAATAGCGCTTCATCATCCCCTTGATTAGGTTTTTCCTCTTCAGGGGGACGTGTTTTTTAGCGATATATCACAGAAAAGTGCAATATCTGTTCGATCTCAGCCTGCTGGCTTGTGGAAACGTGATAGCAATCAAACATTGTGAACGCTATTTATTTTACTCTGCGTAAAAATTAAAGGGGGCTAAGACACCCCAACTCGCAAAGGCCATCCTCCCCGTCTTTGCTTATATGAAGTATCAGAAGTAAAAGCACTATTACTCAGGAGCACACTCAATTATGTTCAAGAATGCATTCGCAAACCTGCAAAAAGTAGGTAAGTCGCTAATGCTGCCCGTATCCGTACTCCCTATCGCAGGTATCCTGCTGGGTGTCGGTTCGGCCAATTTTAGCTGGTTGCCTGAAATTGTCTCCAGCGTCATGGCACAGGCCGGTGACTCGGTGTTTGCCAACATGCCGTTGATTTTTGCTATTGGTGTTGCCCTGGGCTTCACTAATAACGACGGTGTTTCCGCACTGGCGGCGGTGGTGGCTTATGGCATCATGGTCAAAACCATGGCCGCGATTGCACCGCTGGTTCTTAATCTACCGGCTGCCGAGATTACGGCGAAGCATCTGGCGGATACCGGTGTTCTGGGCGGGATCATTGCCGGTGCGATTGCCGCGTATATGTTTAACCGTTTCTACCGCATTCAGTTGCCTGAGTATCTGGGCTTCTTTGCCGGTAAACGTTTTGTGCCGATTATTTCCGGCCTGACGGCGATCATTACCGGTGCTGTGCTGTCTTTCATCTGGCCACCGGTCGGTAGCGCTATCCAAACGTTTTCACATTGGGCTGCGAATGAGAACCCGATGTTGGCATTCGGTATTTATGGGGTCGTTGAACGCTCTCTGGTTCCGTTTGGTCTGCACCATATCTGGAACGTACCTTTCCAAATGCAGGTTGGTGAATTCACCAATGCGGCGGGTCAGGTTTTCCACGGTGATATCCCACGTTACATCGCGGGTGACCCGACTGCGGGTAAACTGTCCGGCGGTTTCTTGTTTAAAATGTACGGCTTGCCAGCTGCTGCTATTGCTATCTGGCATTCAGCGAAGCCAGAAAACCGCGCGAAAGTGGGCGGCATCATGATCTCTGCGGCGCTGACCTCGTTCCTGACGGGTATTACTGAGCCAATTGAGTTCTCCTTCATGTTTGTTGCGCCGATTCTGTATGTGATCCATGCGATTCTGGCGGGTCTGGCATTCCCAATCTGTATCCTGTTGGGCATGCGTGATGGCACAAGCTTCTCTCACGGTCTGATCGACTTCGTGGTACTGAGCGGCAACGGTAGCAACCTGTGGCTGTTCCCGATTGTGGGTCTGTGCTATGCGCTGATTTACTACACCATTTTCCGCGTTCTGATTGCCAAACTGAATCTGAAAACGCCAGGCCGTGAAGATAGCGCCTCTGAGCAAACCTCACAGGACAGCACTGAAATGGCTGCCGCACTGGTTAGCGCATTTGGTGGTAAAGAAAACATCACTAACCTGGATGCGTGCATCACCCGTCTGCGTGTTAGCGTAGGCGATGTGGCTAAAGTTGATCAGGCTGGCCTGAAAAAACTGGGCGCAGCAGGTGTGGTTGTGGCAGGTTCCGGTGTTCAGGCTATTTTCGGTACCAAATCCGATAACCTGAAAACCGACATGGACGACTACATCCGTAACCACTGATGTGTTGTTGGGGAGTGGTAAAAAGGGGCGAAAGCCCCTTTTTTTATGGTCAGAACCGCCTTATTCCTCTTCCTGAGACTGCCGGGCGTAAACCACCAGACGCAGATGGCGATCTTCATCGATGGTTAGCGAAGTATGTTCGAAAGCTTCAGCCTTGCCGTCGATCATCAGTTGCCGCACGCCGCTGCACGGAGCGTGTACCTCATGCTGCCGCCACCACGTTTTGAAATCTGGCGATACCCGCTCCAGCTCGTCCACCAGTTCATGAATGTCCGCTTCCTGCGTCGCACGTGCGAAATCGCGGCGAAAACTCGACAGCATCTGTGGAGCCTGTTGCTCCCAGCCGATGAATCGCTCATGCAGTAACGGGTCGGTGAACAAGAGCCAGAGCAGATTACGTCTTTCGGAAGGATGGGCGTCGAAGCTGAAAAGCTGATTCGCCGATTCATTGAAGGTCAGCACATCCCAGCGCAGATTGAGGATATAGGCCGGATGCGGAGCCAGATCGTGCATTAGACGCCGTACCAGCGGCGGCACGACGCACCACGTCTTACCCGGTTCGGCAGGCGGTCGCTCATGCGCCAGCAGGAACAGATGACGACGTTCAGCGGCATCGAGTTTTAGCACTCGCGCCAGACTGTCCAGAAATGCCGCCGACACACCGATATCACGTCCCTGTTCGAGCCAGGTGTACCACGTCAGGCCAACGCCAGCCAATGCCGCCACTTCTTCGCGTCTCAGCCCCGGCGTGCGCCGTCTTCCTCCGCTAGGCAAGCCCACGTCGGCGGGTGACACCCGTTCACGGCGCGCACGCAAAAATGCAGCCAGATCGTGGCGAGTTCTTTCCAGTGTTCGCATCGTTTACCGCATTGCTTTTAGTAATAGCATAAGTAGTTAAATTGTAATTGTTTAAAAAGGATTTGAGAATGGCGGCGTCATTATTTTCGATACGCAACTTCTCGATATGCAAGGAGACACAAGATGAACTCAAACTATCGCGCGTCGGCATTGCCTGCGCCAGCCGTCAACAGCCCGCCATGGCTTGGCCTCTCTGTGCTGCTGATGGCCGGTTTTGTCACGATCTTCGACCTGTTCGTGGTCAATGTCGCGATTCCCAGCATGCAGGCCGATCTGGGTGCTAGCTTCGCGCAAATTGGTTTCATCGTAGCGGGTTATGAACTGGCTTTCGGCGTACTGCTGATTACGGGCGGGCGGCTGGGGGATGTATTTGGTCGACGTCGTCTGTTTGTGGTGGGCATGGCCGGGTTTACGCTCGCCTCTGCGCTGTGTGGTTTAGCGCCCAGTGCGGGGTTTCTGATCGGTGCTCGCATTTTGCAGGGACTTGCGGCCGCTTTACTGTTTCCACAGGTTTATGCCTCTATTCGCGTCAATTTCGACGGTGACGATAGTCGCTGTGCCTTCGGTCTTCTGGGAATGACGCTGGGGCTCGCTGCTATCGCGGGTCAGATACTGGGGGGATGGCTGGTGCATGCCAATCTATTCGGGCTGGGCTGGCGCAGTATCTTTCTTATCAATGTACCCATTGGCCTGCTGGCTATCGCGGCTGCACGATTTATTCCTGAGTCCCGGACGCCGCAGCGCCCTTCGCTGGACTGGATGGGTGTAGCGTTGGTCAGCGTTGGGCTGACGCTGCTGCTGGTGCCGCTGATTGAAGGGCCGGGACAAGGGTGGCCAGCATGGAGCCTGTGGATGTTGGCCACCGCAACGCTCTTGTTAGCGATGTTTTACCGTCAGCAGGAACGTCGACAGCGAGCGGGGTATCTTCCGCTGGTGGATATGCGTCTGCTCCTACAGCGCCGTTTCCTGCTGGGCGTGTTGCTGGTGCTGCTGGTGTATTCCACATCCAGCTCATTTTTCCTGTGTTTTGCTTTGCTGGTGCAAACAGGGCTGGGACTTGATCCTTTCCTTGCAGGCAGTATTTTCGCGCCGTGCAGCGTGGGTTTCGTTCTGGCATCGCTGGCTGCACCTCGTCTGGTTGCCCGCTGGGGCACGGTTGCTATCGTCGCGGGGGCGCTGGTTTATGCTGTCTCGATCGGCCTGTTGATTATGCAGGTTCAGCTAGCGGGGGCCGATCTGGTGGCCGTTCGGCTGATCCCTGTGTTGGTGGTGGTCGGGGCAGGTCAGGGCTTCATCATGACGCCGCTGTTGAATCTGGTGTTGGGCTTTGTGGATGAGGTTCAGGCGGGTATGGCATCGGGCGTGATCTCGACGGTTCAGCAGGTTGGGGCGGCGCTGGGTGTGGCCGTGGTGGGCATTCTGTTTGGTACTGCACTGGCGACAGGCGATGACGCAGTTGCACAAGCGGGCCAATACGTTTCAGCCTTTGTGGCGGGAATGCTCTACAACCTGATTGCTGCGCTGCTGGTTTGCATCCTGTTGCTGATGCTGGTGAGAACGCAGCGGTCTCTTAATTGATGGGAAGGCCCACACACGAATTTTCGATGGATGATGCGAAATCCTTACCGCAGGGGCGGTAGCGCCGCTATTTTCGGGAAAAGGCTGGCGTATTTCTGGTTTTTACTGGGAGTCGTATTTTAACCACCCGCACCAGAAATAGACGAAGAAGGTTGAAAGAAATGGAATATGTCACTCATACTGCCTACATGACGTCGTTCAACGCCAGCTTTAACAAGGAAATCAATCATGGCTGAAGAAACCATTTTTAGTAAAATCATCCGCCGGGAAATTCCTGCCGATATCGTGTATCAGGATGAACTGGTCACCGCCTTCCGTGACATCGCGCCTCGCACGCCAACCCATATTCTGATCATCCCGAACGTCTTGATCCCGACCGTTAACGACACGGCCCCCGAGCATGAAGCTGCGCTGGGACGTATGGTGACGGTCGCGGGTAAAATTGCGCAGCAGGAAGGTATTGCAGAAGACGGCTATCGCCTGATCATTAACTGCAACCGACACGGCGGGCAGGAGGTTTATCACATCCATATGCATTTGCTGGGTGGTCGCGCATTAGGGCCTTTGCTGGCGAACTAGATCTTATAAAACCAGACCCTATAGAACCAGGTTCGATAGTCGTGGTTAGACTATCGCGCGAGAAAACCATCATGCGAGAACATCATGCGTAACCCGATGCTTTTTCTGTCCGCGTGTTTGATGGTTGGGCTGCTGGCGGGCTGTAGCGCGCCAAAAGTACTGACCATCAATGAACGGCAAACGCTGGTACTAGATGCACCGGTGCTATCGGCCGGTATTACCGCGGGGAACCCGTCGCTGGATTCAGAAAATGGCCGGCTGCGCGCGTCTTCCGCTGTCAGCAACGACGCTTCACACGCGGTGACCGTGCATTACCGTTTCTATTGGTATGATGAAAACGGGCTGGATGTGCTGCCTTTTGAAGAGGTACAGTCCATTGAAATCCCGCCACAGACGGAAATGACGGTTTTTTCCACGCGCAGCAGTCCCAATGCGCGTCAGGTCCGTCTTCATCTGTTTTTGTAATGGTGTGCAGAGAGAGAATATATGAAAAAGTATCTAGGGGTGATGCTGGCGACATTGGTACTGACAGGGTGCCCCAGCCATCCGCCGGAACCGACCGAACCGCCTGCGACGATTGAGCCCGTTGAGCCGCAAGTGCCGACTACGCCAACGCCGCCGCCGGGTGAATCTGTACCGCAACCGCCAAAAATCCAGACGTTGAACTGGGAAGCCAGCATTAATCCGCTGGTGGCGCAAATGCTGAAAGCCGATGGCGTCACGCCGGGCAGTATCCTGCTGGTGGATAGCGTGAAAAACAACACCAACGGCTCACTGCCGATAGCGAAAGCGACAGGGGCGCTGTACAGCGCGTTATCCTCCGGTAAAGCGTTTACGCTGGTGCCGCGTGAGCAGTTGGCTGCCGCGAAACAAACGTTGGGTCTGTCGGTTGATGACAGCTTAGGATCGCGCAGCAAGGCGATTGGTCTGGCACGTTATGTCAGCGCGCAGTATGTGCTGTACAGCGACGTCAGTGGTGATGTGAAATCGCCGCAACTCGACATGCAACTGATGCTGGTGCAGACCGGTGAAATTGTGTGGTCAGGTAATGGCGCCGTTCAGCATTAAGCAGGCAGGCATCCAGCAGCAGCTGACTGCGACTATCCAGAAGCATTTCCCAGCTGTGGAGATGGCGGATATTCGCTTTGAGCTGGTGGGGGGCCTGAGTAGTAAAAGCTGGCGTATCCGTGGGCCGGACATCGAATGGCTTGCGCGTCGGCAGTCGCCAACCGAGCGGAAAATGGGCGTCGATCGCCAGCGCGAATTCGCCTTGCTGCGGCAGATGTCGGCGATAGGTCTTGCGCCACGGCCGCGACTGTGGCGTGACGGCTGGCTGATTGTTGAGTGGGTACCGGGGCGCATTGCCACTTCTGATGAGTTCCTGATGATGCTGGCTAATGGCGAAGTGGCTCGCCTGTTGTCTCAGCTTCATCGCCAGCCGCGTAGCGGTCATCCTCTCGATCTCAAAGTGCTCTTCGCGCAGCACTGGCAGTTGATGGATCCGCGCCGCCGTTCGCCCGCGTTATTGCGTGCCCACCATTATTTTCAGCGTGCGGCGCTACCCACGCCCTTGGCGCTAGCGCCTCTCCACCTCGATGTGCATGCTGAAAACCTGCTGATTACCCCACAAGAAACGATGCTGATTGACTGGGAATATGCCTCAGATGGTGATATTGCCTTTGAACTGGCGTTCATTGTGCGAGCCAGTCAGATGGACAGCATGGCGCAAACGCATTTTCTACAGAGCTACCAGCGACATCGGCGAGGGTTTTCCGTGAGCCGCCTCCAGCAACAGATGATGCAGTGGTTCCCCTGGGTCGATTATCTGGTATTGATGTGGTTTGAGGTTCGCTGGCAGCAAACGAAGAACCCTGAATTTTTAGCGGAAATTCCCGCGCTCTATCATCGGCTACAACAATATCATTGGCTATAGTCATGCTATCGGCTATAGCCAGGCTGACGGTATGGCTTGTGTGGTAAAGATCGTTTCATTAAGCAGTACACTTTAAAGAATGAGGTTTTTGTGGGTCCGGTAATGTTAGACGTTGCCAGCTATGAGCTGGATGCAGAAGATCGTGAAGTGCTGGAACATCCGCTGGTTGGCGGCGTGATTCTGTTTACCCGTAATTTTCATGATGCGGCGCAGTTACGTGAATTAGTGCGTCAAATCCGCGCGGCGTCGCGCGAGCGCCTTGTGGTGTCCGTGGATCAGGAAGGCGGACGGGTTCAGCGTTTTCGTGACGGGTTTACTCGTCTGCCTGCCGCGCAGGCGTTCGCGGCATTAAACAGCGAGTCAGAAGCCCTGCGTTTGGCGGAAGAGGGCGGCTGGCTGATGGCGGCAGAAATGATCGCCATGGATATCGATATTAGCTTTGCGCCAGTGCTGGATATCGGCCACCAGAGCGCAGCGATTGGTGAGCGTTCATTCCATGCCAATCCAGAGACGGCGCTGGCCGTAGCGCAGAGTTTTATTCGCGGCATGCACAGCGCGGGTATGAAGGTCACGGGTAAGCATTTCCCCGGCCACGGTGCGGTCAGCGCCGATTCACATAAAGAAACTCCGCGCGATCCGCGTCCGCTTGCAGAAATTCGCGCACACGACATGCTAATTTTTAAAGAACTGATCCAGCGCCAGCAGTTGGATGCCATCATGCCTGCCCACGTGATTTATACGGAGGCCGATCCGCATCCAGCCAGTGGTTCACCCTATTGGCTCAAAACGGTGCTGCGTGAAGAGCTGGGTTTTGATGGCATCATTTTCTCCGACGATCTCTCGATGGAAGGTGCCGCTGTGATGGGCAGTTATCCCGAACGGGCGCAGGCGGCGTTGCAGGCAGGATGTGACATGATTCTAGTTTGCAATCATCGTGAAGGGGCGGTCAGCGTGCTGGATAACCTGTCCCCGGTCAAAGCGGATCAACTGACGCGCTTATATCATCAGGGTTCGTTTTCTCGTCGGGAACTGCTGGATTCGCCACGCTGGAAGCAGGCGAATCAGGCGCTCACATTGCTCAGCGAGCGCTGGCAGGCGCATAAAAATGGCGAGAAATAGGCAACTTAGTCTGCGGTGAGGATGAAAGATGATTATCTATTTACACGGTTTTGACTCGACAAGCCCCGGCAACCATGAAAAGGTCCTACAGCTTCAGTTTATTGATGAAGATGTACGATTGATTAGCTACAGCACGTTGCATCCGCGTCATGATATGCAACATCTGCTAAAGCAGGTGGATAAGACGATTCAGCAGTCTGATGACGATCGTCCGCTGATCTGTGGCGTGGGGTTGGGGGGCTTCTGGGCCGAACGCGTCGGTTTCCTGTGTGATATACGACAAGTCATCGTTAATCCTAACCTTTTCCCGCAGGAAAACATGTGCGGGAAAATCGATCGCCCAGAAGAGTATCTGGATATCGCCACGAAGTGCGTGGCGAACTTTCGTGAAAAGAACCGCGATCGCTGCATGGTGATGCTTTCCCGTCAGGATGAAATGCTCGACAGCCAGCGTAGCGCGCAGACGTTGGGAGCGTATTACGAGATCGTCTGGGATGATATTCAGACGCATAAATTCAAAAGCATCTCCCCCCATTTACAGCGAATAAAAGCCTTCAAAACGCTCGGTTAACCCTGCGTTAGCGATGACCTGTTCATCGCGGCTGTCGTTCCTTCTGATACCCTTGTTTGAGGGGGAACAGGAGGAATGACGCAATTTATTTACTTTCCTTAGTTCATCCAGCGCCGCAGATGCACACGATTCAGCATTTTCTCTTCGCGCGGATTTCTGCTAATTCACTGAAATAAAGATGGAATTTTCTCGCTAAAAACCTGCCTGACAAAATAAATTGATATATATCAATTTTGGTATGACCAAATAACCTAGCGTGCTATTCTTGCAGCAGATATCAGGCTTAACTTACGCGAACCCTATGTTATATAAGGATATTATTTTTTACTCTTTATTAACGATTGGTTCACATTTTAGGGGGTCATTTTGACATCACCAACCAAAAAAATTGTCATTGTCGGCGGGGGAGCTGGCGGACTTGAACTCGCAACGAGTTTGGGCCACAAGTTAGGACGCAAGAAAAAAGCGGAGATTACGCTGGTGGATCGTAACCATAGCCACCTGTGGAAACCGCTGCTGCACGAGGTGGCGACAGGCTCGCTAGACGACGATATGGATGCGCTGAGCTATCTGGCGCACGCCCGCAATCACTATTTCCAGTTCCAACTGGGCATGCTGACGGATATCGATCGTGAAGCGCAGCAGATTCAACTGGCTGAAGTGTGTGACGAGCAAGGCGATGTGCTGGTTGCCGCGCGTCGTATCCCGTATGACATTTTGGTGGTGGCATTAGGCAGTACCTCAAATGACTTTGGTACGCCGGGCGTGAAAGATCACTGTATTTTCCTGGATAACCCGAAACAAGCCCGCCGTTTCCATAATGAAATGCTGAATTTGTTCCTGAAATTCACGGCAAATCAGGAAGAAAAAGAGCGCGTGAACATCGCGATTGTGGGCGGCGGCGCGACAGGCGTCGAACTGTCTGCGGAGCTGCATAACGCGGTGAAACAGCTGCACAGCTACGGCTTTGACGGGCTGGATAACCAAACGCTGAATGTGACACTGGTGGAAGCGGGCGAACGTATTCTGCCTGCGCTGCCGCCGCGTATTTCAGCGGCTGCACATCAGGAACTGAACAATATTGGCGTCCGTGTGCTGACGAAAACCATGGTGACCAGCGCAGAAAGTGGCGGTCTGAATACCAAGGACGGTGAATTTATCGAAGCCGATCTGATGGTTTGGGCGGCGGGTATCAAGGCACCGGATGCGATGAAAGAGATTGCGGGTCTGGAAACGAACCGGATTAATCAGTTAGTGGTTGAGCCGACGTTGCAGACGACGCGCGATCCCAACATTTTCGCCATTGGCGACTGCGCCTCCTGCCCGCAGGAAGGCGGCGGTTTTGTACCACCGCGCGCGCAGGCCGCTCACCAGATGGCATCACGTTGCCACAGCAATATCATCGCATTGCTGAACGGGCAAACGCTGAAGCCTTACGTCTATAAAGATCACGGTTCGTTGGTTTCGCTGTCTAAATTCAGTACGGTTGGCAGCCTGATGGGGAACCTGATGCGGGGCTCCGTAATGGTAGAAGGACGGATTGCACGTTTCGTGTATATCTCCCTGTACCGCATGCACCAGGTTGCTCTGCATGGCTATGTTAAAACAGGCCTGATGATGCTGGTCGGTGGGATCAACCGGGTGATTCGACCGCGTCTGAAGCTGCATTAATCCATCTTTGCTGACCTCTTTCTGATACGGGCATGAACGCAATTTCATGCCCGTATTCTTTTCTGCCAGCGACTATCTTATTCTTACTCAGTAGCCCTCTCTTTCCGTCAATCTACTCACAACCCCCTGTTTCTGAGCCGTAGTGCGATAGGCTACTTCGCTGATATGGCAGTATAAAATATCGTCCTATTACCAATTCCAGTTAAGATAATTCCCAAATGACGCTTTTATGTTACGAATCTGACACTTTTGGTCAATTAGTCTTATTGCGAGAGTGCGAAACATTGTGCAGACTTTCCACTGTTTACAGATGGCGTAGCACGCACGCCAAAAATTCTGAATGCTGATATTCAGAAGGAACCACCGGATTCATCGCGTTAAACGCGAGCTGGCGTAAAACAAGATTTACGACAGGGTTGCAGGTGGGGAATGCGTGAGAATAGATTCGGGAGGTATCCTGTGAACAAATCAATGTTAGCGGGTGTAGGTATTGGTGTGGCTGCTGCATTGGGTGTGGCGGCGGTGGCGAGTATGGATGTATTTTCCTCTAAACCTCAGTTTGCACAGGTGCTAACAGCAACACCAATTAAAGAAACGGTCAAAACGCCTCGTCAGGAGTGCCGTAACGTGAGCGTGACGCATCGTCGTCCGGTACAGGATGAAAACCAGATTGCTGGCTCGGTACTGGGTGCCGTAGCGGGTGGTGTTCTGGGTCACCAGATTGGTGGCGGACGCGGTAAAGATATCGCGACGGTAGCGGGCGCGTTGGCAGGTGGTTATGCCGGTAACCGTGTACAAAGCGGCATGCAGGAAAATGATACGTACACGACGCAGCAACAGCGCTGTCAGACGGTGTACGACAAATCACAAAAAGTTCTGGGTTATGATGTCACTTATAAAATCGGCGACCAGCAGGGTAAAATCCGCATGGATCGCGATCCTGGTACACAAATTCCAGTAGACCGAAACGGGCAATTAATCCTGAATCAGCAGAGTTAACTGACCTTTAACGTCTACGGTTTGCGCCGACACCTCTCTAAAAACCGCGAGACACCTGAAGAAGGTGCTCGCGGTTTTTTCATTCTCTGTTCTTTCTGCTTATAGGATCTTCCTGCTTTCGGTTAGCTTCATGCTAAGGGATAGCAGCAAGGCGGTCGCAGCGAATCCCCCCGCGAGCCAAAGTGTCGCGATCGGGCCTGAACTATCCACGGCTTGACCACCGACCCACGATCCGAGCGCGATGCCAACATTGAAAATGCCGACATACAGCGCGGAGGCGATCTCCACGGCGCGCGGGACGGCCTTCATCATCCATGTCATCAAACCGACGGACACGCCGCCGTAGGCCAGTCCCCAGACGAGCAGCGCCACGCCGCCGCCGAAATGCGAACCGCCGATGGTCAGGAATAGTACCGGAGTCAACAGCAGCCCCACCGCGATGACTATCAAGGTGAACGCCGTGCGCCGCGCGGCGATGATGCCCGCCAGAAAATTACCGACGATGCCTGCTATGCCATAGGCGAACAGCAGTGCACCGATCCATCGTGCATCGAATCCCGATACCGATAGCAGCAGCGGCCGAACGAAGGTAAAGGCCATGAAGTGTCCGGCCACCAGCAACAACGTCAGGATTAGCCCGATTTGTAGCTTACGGTTGCTCAACTGCTCACCGAACTGGCGCACGGTGACGGAATGGGCAACGGGCAAGGCAGGAATAACCGCGAGGTGAAGCACGAGCACTAGCCCGCTAAATACGGCCATGCAGCCGAAGGCCCAGCGCCACCCGGCGAGATCGCCGATCAGTGCGCCGAACGGCACACCCAGCACGGATGCCGCTGCGACACCACCAAAAATGATGGATGTTGCCAGACCGATGGCGTGCTCGGGAACGAGTCGGGCCGCCAGACCACCGGCAATCGCCCAGATACCGCCCATGCAGAAACCGACCAGCACGCGCGCAGCCAGCATCCAGCCGATGTCTGGTGCCAGTGCCGAAGCAATGTTGGCGATAACCAGCAGCGTCAGCAGTCCGCATAGGATCCTGCGTCTATCCATGCCGCCGGATGCGATCACCACCAGCGGGGCGAATAGCGCAGCCAGCAGCGCGGGGAGTGAAATCATCAGGCCGGCGGTTCCGGTAGAAGTATGTAGCGTCTCGGCAATCGGTGTTAGCAAGCCGACTGGAAGCATTTCCGTCGTGACGACAGAGAAGGTTGCAAGGCCGACGGCGACAACGGCCAGCCAGGAATGCTGTGCAGCAACACCCATAGGGATAGAGGAAGACGTGTTCATGGTTCAGTCCTTAACAGGGGGAAGCAGGCGATGTGTAACCGTCAAACGGTATGGGGAAGAGGAGAAGGCGTCGTCCGTAGGCGTTGGTATCCCCACAGCGCAACCAGCAGCACCAACACGCCAGCGCATAGCGCAACGGCAAATCCGGCTCGGGCACCGCTGTCATCAACGACGTAGCCTGATACCGCTGCGCCCAGCGCCACGCCGACATTCAGCCCCGCCAGCAGCCAGGTCATGCCCTCGGTCAGACGGTGCTCGGGCACCAGACGTTCGACCAGCGACATCGCCACGATCATGGTGGGGGCGAAGAACAGCCCGGCGATCAGCACGGCCGCAGCCAGCGCGGGAATACTGCCAACCAGCAGCAGAGGCAACGTGGTGACTGCCGTTGCTAAACCGCCCAGCAATAACAGTTGGTGCAATGCGGTTCGCAGCTTGAGAGCGCCGAACACCAGCCCAGCCAGGCATGAACCGACCGCATAAGCCGACAACACCAGACTGGCCGCCGCTGGCTGACCATACTGCTCAGCGAAGGCGACGCTGACGATATCCACGGTTCCGACGATAACGCCCATCGCGACCATCAACAGCGCCAGCAAACACACGTTTGCTTGTTTGATCACCGAGCCCGAACGATCTGTGCGGACATCCCATGCTTCTACCGGCGGTTCGGTGCCGCGCTGTGTCGTCACCAACGCAAACACGCCAATAATCAGCAAGAGCGCCGCGGCCAGCGGGCCAGCCTGAGGAAACACCGCGACGGACAGCCCGACAGCCAGCGGTGGTCCGGCGATAAAAGTGACTTCATCGAGCACGGTTTCCAATGAGTAGGCGGTCTGCAAGCGAGGCTGGCCGCGATAGATTGCCGTCCAGCGTGCTCTTACCATCGCGGACATGCTGGGCATGAAACCGGCCAGCAAGGCACCGATGAATAAGCTCCAGTCAGGCGCTTGCCACCAGGTGCTGGCGAGCAGAAGCAACATGCCGATCGCGCTGACGGTGGTTGCCATCGGCAGTACGCGGCCTTGCCCGTGGCGATCGACCAGACGGGAAATCTGCGGTGACAGCAGTGCGTAGGTCAACACAAAAGTGGCGGAGACAGCCCCCGCCAGTGCATAGTTACCGCGCAGTTGCGACAGCATGGTGATAATGCCAATGCCCGTCATGGGCAGCGGAATCCGCGCCAACAGGCCAGCCAGTGCAAAGCTTCTGGTACCTGGCGCGGCGAAAAGTTCTCGATAAGGGTTAACCATCTCATTCTCCAAAGTGAATCCACTTGCCACCACGTGGCGACACAGCGACAATACATACAGAGCGTATGAATAAAAGCATATATTCATACGGGATGAATGTAAATAATCATACGATGTGTATGTAAGGATGTGCCGATGGTTCGTCGTACCCGTGCTGAAATGGAAGAAACCCGCGCTACGCTGCTGGCGACTGCCCGTAAGGTCTTTAGCGAGCGCGGCTATGCCGACACCTCAATGGACGATCTCACCGCACAGGCGAGCCTGACTCGTGGTGCGCTTTATCACCATTTCGGTGACAAAAAAGGGCTGTTGGCGGCGGTGGTGGAGCAGATTGACGCCGAGATGGATGAACGGCTGCAAGTTATCTCCGACACCGCTGAGGATGCCTGGGACGGTTTTCGGCATCGCTGCCGCGCTTATCTGGAAATGGCGCTGGAGCCGGAGATTCAGCGTATCGTGCTGCGTGATGCGCGGGCGGTTCTGGGGGGGGCGTCGCCGGATTCACAACGCCATTGCGTTGAGTCGATGCAGCGGCTGATCGACAACCTTATCCGGCAGGGCGTGGTGGCTGATGCCGATCCACAGGCGCTGGCATCGTTAATCTACGGCAGTTTGGCTGAGGCGGCGTTCTGGATAGCGGACGGAGAGGATGGAAATGCGCGGCTGGCACAAGGCGTTGCCGCGTTGGAATTGCTGTTGCGTGGGCTGTTAGTCGAGCCACGGTAGCGATCAAAAGAATAGCCTGACGAGACGCGTGGTTGGCGTCCCGTCTTTGGCTTAACGGCGGAAAATAATCTCTGCCCAGCGCGCCAGTCCGGCTGTAACGGAGCCAAAATCGTTGCCGCTGGCGATAGGAATATCAGGAAGCAGTTGCTGAATAGTCTGACGCAGCAGGGGAGAACGTGCGCTACCGCCAGTCAGGTAGATCACTTCCGGCCGGGTTTGACTGGTTTCTAGCGCCAGCGTCACCTGCTGCTGAATACGCATGAGCGGATTATCGATGGCGGCATTGAGTTCATCAGCATGAATGCGCGTTGCCAGACCTGATTCGATAAAGTGCAAATCAGCTGCCGTTTCCGATTGATTGGACAGCGCAATTTTACTCTCTTCCGCTAATTGAATCAGACGGTAGCTCAGACGCTGTTGCCAGACGGTCAGCAGTCTTTTCACCAGCTCGGGCTGACGGGCATCGCGGATCATTTCGTTGATTAACGCGCGGCTGGCGGTGCTGTGAAACTCTTTTTGCGCCGGAATATCGTTAATCGCGACCGCATTCCACCAGGTCATGATCGGCAGAGCGATGCCTTTTTCTGTCTCGCTATTCATGCCAAGCAGCGGCATCAGCTGTTTGAACGCGAGCATGATGTCCAGATCGTTACCGCCAACGCGGCAGCCGCTGTGTCCTAACAGGCTTTGCGAACGTTCTTGCTGCTTATGCCATTCTGGGCCCATCAGCAGCATGGAGCAGTCGGTGGTGCCGCCGCCGATATCCACGACCAGCACGCGCGTTTCTTTCGTCAGCGTGGATTCGAAATCCAGCCCGGCGGCGACGGGTTCAAACTGAAAAACGACATCTTCAAACCCGGCACGGTGTGCCGCACGGTCTAAAATGCCTTGCGCCTGCTGGTTGGCTTCTTCGCCGCCGATGCTTTGAAAGTTAATCGGGCGACCGATGACGGCCTGACGAATAGGCTGGTCAAGCTGGCTTTCCGCCTGCGTGCGGATGTGCAGCATCATGGAACAGACCAGATCCTCAAACAGCGCAATCTGCTGGGCTTTCAGCCCGACGGCACCGAGGAAAGACTTCGGTGATTTAACGAACCACGTCTCTTCCGGGTCATCCATATAGTGGCGCAACGCATCACGTCCGAATTTCACGCTATCAGCCTGCACGCGAATATCTTCCTCGCGGTTGTAACTGATGGCGCGCTTCAGCAGCAGCGCATTTTCACCTTCAGCATTGACCTGATGGTGTCGCCATAACCACTCGCTAACCGCTTCGCGCACGGGCGCGCACAGCAGGGAAGAAAGATAAGGCGAGCCATTTTCCAGCGACAGGAGCCGTGGCGTACCTTCATCCATAACCGCCACTGAACAGTTGGCTGTACCGTAGTCAAAACCGATAAACATCGTCGTGCCCCATGCCATAAAAAAAGGTGGCGACTTTACTGCGTTACGATGGTGCTTGTAAAGGCGGATGAAGTTAAAGAGACATGTTTGCTGATGAGGTTGGAACCCGCAGATTCCTGTCAGACTGTTGACAAACCTATTTACCGAATGAAAACGGGAGTAACGGAATAGAAGAGTAAAGCGTTTGCGCCATATATGGACGCTCCCGGTTGAACAAGGCATTTTTCAGCAAGATGTAAAATCGGTAACTGCAGG
>NZ_JBIXKO010000009.1:0-161948 GCF_044751765.1 Pectobacterium sp. CHL-2024
CAGATTCACCCTGTTTCAGGTGATGGTAGCTAACCATCACCCACTACCTAGTTCAAGATACAATGGACGTATTCACAGCGTCTTTACGATCTATCCGTTACTACCGCTCGACGGTCTTTGTCGTAATCTAAGAAAGGCGCGGATTCCGCGCCTTTCTTATTCATGCCGGTGCTGCACAAAATGCTTATGACTCTTTCACGGCACCCGCATCCGCTACCGCAACGTCCGAGAGCAGCGGCAGATACGCGCGGACGCAGAGTCCACCGCGTTCACTTCTGCCGACATCCAGCACGCCATTGTGCGCATCGATAATACGCTGCACAATCGCCAGCCCCAGCCCTGTACCGCTAGTGGTTCGTGCGCTATCGCCACGCACAAACGGCTGGAACAGGTGCTGTAACTGATCGGGCGCGATGCCTTCTCCATCATCTTCTACCTGAAACCAGACGCGCTGTAGCTCACGTCCAGTACTGACTTTTATCCAGCCGTTACCGTAGCGCGCCGCATTCACGACCAGATTCAGCGCCGCTCGTTTGATCGAAAGGGAGCTAATGCGCACCAGCAGTTCGCCGGTAGCAAAATCGCTGTCGATCTGGCGTTCATAACCGCTTTCCGATGCCACCACTTCACCCATAATGGCGTTCAGGTCGGCCACTTCCGTCTGCATTTCCTGACCGGTACGCAGGTAATCGAGGAACTGCTCAATAATCGCATTACACTCTTCAATGTCCTTATTGATCGACTCCGCCAGATAGTCATCTTCCTTGCCCATCATTTCGGTCGCCAGACGAATTCGCGTCAGCGGCGTACGCAGATCGTGGCTGACGCCCGCCATCAGCAGCGTGCGGTCATCGGCCAGCAGCTTCACGCCGGAGGCCATCTGGTTAAAGGCACGCGTCACGGAACGCACTTCGGAAGCGCCATATTCACGCAGCGGCGGCGGAATAATGCCTTTACCGACCTGTAAAGCCGCATGCTCCAGCTCAACCAAGGGTCGGTTCTGCACCCGAATAAATAGCCACGCGCCGCCAATCACCAATAGCATTATCGCCAGCGTATAGCGGAAGAGCGGCGAGAAATCGCCCTGATGAATTTCGGTGAGGGGAACGCGCACCCAGATATCCGGTGACAGCCAGGTTTTCAGCCACACCACCGGCGTATTCTTGCTGACTTCAACCCGCACATCCGTCGGGCCGCCCAGCTGTTGCGCCATCTGGTCACTCAAAAACTTGTAGTGCTGGGCCCAGCGCAGGCCGCTTTCCTCCGCCGCCGCATTGGTGTACAGCGATATACCCAATTCGCGGTAAATCTCACGCCGGAACGCAGGCGGCACCTCAAGCGTGGAGCCATCTTCCAGTTGCAGACTGTCCGTCATCAGCATTCTTACTTCGTATGCCAGCACTTTATTGAACTGCTGCAAACTCGGCAGAATCGCGAAGTTGAGCACCACCAGATAGGTGGTGACCAAACTGACAAACAATAACGTGACAATCAGTAGCAACGTCCGTGCAAATGAGCTGCGCGGAGAAAAGCGCCATTGCATCATGCCTTACTGCCGTCCGGGACAAACACGTAGCCAAGACCCCACACGGTCTGGATATAGCGCGGATGCGCCGGATCCTCTTCCACCATGCGGCGCAGACGAGAAATTTGTACGTCGATGGAACGTTCCATCGCGCTGTATTCACGACCGCGGGCCAGGTTCATCAGCTTATCGCGGGACAGCGGCTCACGCGGATGGCTCACCAGCGCCTTAAGTACGGCAAACTCGCCGCTGGTTAACGGCATCGGTTCATCATCGCGGAACATTTCGCGCGTGCCCAGATTCAGCTTGAATTTGCCAAACGCGATAATGGCTTCTTCCTGCGACGGCGCGCCCGGCAGTTCGTTTGCCTGACGACGCAGCACCGCACGAATGCGAGCCAGCAGTTCACGCGGGTTGAAAGGTTTAGGAATATAATCGTCCGCGCCGATTTCCAGCCCGACGATACGATCGACTTCTTCCCCTTTTGCCGTGACCATAATGATCGGCATCGGATTGCTCTGGCTGCGCAAACGACGGCAGATGGACAGCCCATCTTCGCCCGGCAGCATCAGATCCAGCACCATAAGGTGAAAGGATTCACGGGTCAGTAAACGGTCCATCTGTTCAGCATTGGCTACGCTACGTACCTGAAAACCCTGCTCAGTCAGATAACGCTCTAACAGCGCCCGCAAACGCATGTCGTCATCTACAACCAGAATTTTATAGTTTTCTTGCATTCTCTTTCTCCAAAGGCGTAATAGCGCCGACGATGCTATTGTTCAGAAACATACGAATTACTGACAGTCGTTTCTGGTATACATTCTAGGCAAAATTGTTACAAAGCATATTAAAATTCGTGTAATCAATCATTTCCTGCGCTCTCAGGCATGAAATAATCGGCGATTAATGACGATTGCAGTTAGCGAAGCGTGTCGTTTACGAAGATTGTCGTTTATCAAGATTATAGTAACGCCGCCGCCAATAAAAAGGCGAGGTAGCGGCGAAAGCAGGAGAAAAGCGAAGAAAGAGGACGTTGCCGCCTGAATTCAGCGCGACAACGTGGAGCGGTTAACGTATCGCGGTGATTAACGCATAAGCTCATCCAGCACAACACGCACCGACGGCAATGCCGGTTGGAAAAGGTGACGCGTCGTCTTGTAAGGGAACAGGCTCTTTTCCGCCACAATCGTTTGCATAATCAGGCTTTTGCAAAAAGGTTGCCCAGTCTTCCAGTGGTAAACGGACACACGGGGATCGTCATAGTCGAGCAGCGCACAGGGGATATGCTTTAATCCCAGCTCGGCGGCCGCGCGTAACCGGTGATTACCGTCCATAATAATCCCCGTCTCTTTCTCTATCGGTACTGGCGTCGTCCAACAGCCACAGCGGCAAATATCCTCCATCAGACATTCCACGTTCGACATATCGACATTTTCAGAGGGAAGCAGGAACTGCACGGGCGTAAGAGCAATCTGGTAAGTCATACTTTCAAACACGCTCTACCTCCTGACGTAAACAATCTCGTATCGCTCCGGCCAGTGCACCGGAGCCGACGGTGAGTGACTTACTGCGTAAGACTGACGAAATAGCCCGGCTGGTAATCAACCGGCAAGAACTGCTGGTGAAGCTGGCGGAAGGTGTCATCCGCATTGAGATCGCGGAATAAGTCTGGGTGGAACCACTCGGCCAGTTGCTGAATGGCGATAAAGTCATACGGGCCGTTGTAAAACTGATGCCAGATGGCATGAAACGCTCGCTGCTGCTTGGCGACGCTGTTGGTGTAGGCCGGACGCCCCAGAAACCATTCGAGACGCTTACGTCCTTCCGCCATATCCTGCCCCGGCCCCAGACCAATCCAGCGTCCACCGGGTACGAAGGCCTCAAAGTTGCCGCTGGTGATCACTACAATTTCCGGGTTTTCCACAATCACCTGTTCAGGATGCATCTGCATAAAGGTGCTCGGCGCATTCTTCGCCGCAACGTTATCGCCACCAGCCAATTGCACGAATTTACCGAAGTTATCTGGGCCGAACGTCAGGCAGCATTCATCGGTATAGCCACCCAGTCGCTCAATAAAAACGCGCGGGGAACGCGGTTTTTTCGCCGACAGCACATCAGAAACACGTTTTAGCTGCGCCTCACGGAATGCGAGAAAGGCTTCGGCACGTGCTTCCTGATTAAACAGCTTGCCGAACAGACGCATGGTAGGTGCCGTGTTTTCCAGCGGGTGATAGCGAAAATCGACATACACAATCGGAATGCCGACGCTGTCCAGTATCCGGTCATAACCCGCATCGACAATCGACCGCTGTGCCTCAATGTTCATAATGATGACATCAGGCTTGAGCGACAACGCCTGCTCCACGTCAAACGTGCCCTTTTCCGTGCCGTCAAACGTCGGTATTTTTGCGAGTTGAGGGAAGCGGTCACGATACTGGTGCCACGTGGCCGGATCGGACTGAATCAGATCGCGCTTCCAGGCGACAATCCTTTTCGCCGGGTCTTCCCTGTCGAGCATCGCAACCAGATAAAGCTGACGCCCCTCCCCCAGCATGACGCGCTGCACCGGCGTCTTGACTCTCACCTCGCGCCCCAACACGTCCTTGATGACGGTTGAGGTTTGCGCGGTTTGCTCAGCCTGCCCCACCAGTGGCGACAGGCCTACCATCAACAGCGCGCTCAGCAATAACCGACGGCAATATTGCCGCGTCCAACGATTACACATTTTCGATATTTCCCTTCGTCGAGAGAGAGTCATGTTTTTCCGCCTGTATCCGCAGGCGTCGTAGCAGCATCAGCGCGACCAGGAAGGTCACCAGATAAGCGGCGCCAACGCAGAAGAACAGCGAACGTAATCCGGGGGAATAGAGAACCAATCCGCCCAAAGCAATGCCCAGAATCGAGGCAAACTGGCTAACGCTTTGCGCCACGCCGAGTATGTAACCCTGCTGTCCGGCCCCAGCCGCGCGGGAAATCAGCGCCATCAGCACGGGCGTCGTCGCTCCCAACAGCACGCCCCACAGGAAGTACAGCGGGATGAAAATCGCAATATTCAGGATCGTAGCGGCCGTCAATGTCACGATGGCGCAGGCCAGCATGACCACACACAGGCGGCTCAGCGTCTGCGACAGCGAGAGATTTTCAAAATAGCGCGCCCACAGCGACGCGGAGACAATCACGCCGGTCGCCTGCAAGCCATAACACAGCCCGATAACCCACTTATCCACCTGAAAGAAGCCGTCCAGATAGAGGGAAAACGGCGTTTGCGGGATCATACGGCTGGTCAGCAGTAGGCCAGAAATCAGCAGCAGACCGGGAATCGGCGACAGCGCCCAGAGCCGCCTGCGGGGAAGGGCTTTCGTCTGTGCGTCCGCAGGCGGAGCAACGGGAGCCTCAGGGGCGACATGCGGCAGGAACAGCGCCACGGTGATGCCGCACAGCGCGCAGAGGATCGCCGCACTCAGGTTGATCCAGAAGAAGTTCAGATAATCGAGGATCAGTCCACCGACAATCGCTCCCAGCAGCGATCCCACGTTGGTAGAGACCTGAAGCCAGGCAAACAGCCGCGTGCGCTGTAGCGGACTGACCACCGCGACGCCATACGCCTGCGCGGGCGCAATATAGCCCGCACAGGCACCCTGAATAAAACGCAGCGCGACTATCGTCCAGATGTCATTTGCCCACGCCAGCCCGAGCTGAGTTAATGCCAGCCCAAACAGCGCGCGGATCATCATGGCTTTGTTGCCCAGCCGGTCGCCCATCCGTCCCCAGAAGGCGCTGGTCAGCATAATGCCCAGCATCGGCCCGACGTACACGGCAATCCCCGCGATACTCAGTTCCGCACCCGATGACATACTTTCCAGATGCAGCGGCCAAAACGGCCCGCTCATCTCCATCGCCCCCATCGCCACCAGCTGTACGACAAACATAAAGTGGATGATGAACGCGACCTGCCCGCTCAAGCGCATGCGTCAGCTCCTTCTGATTCGACGGCGTCACCCGGCCTCATACCCGCTACGGTCATCACGTCAATTCATCTCATCCGTCAGCCAGTGCGGCGGGAAATAGTCGGGACGATCCTGCGTGGAGGTTCCCATGTAATCGCTGCACCACCGGTAGACTTCCTCAATGTACGGCACGCTAACGGTCAGGTTCTCCGCAATCGTCACCAGCAGGCTCAGGCCGTAGGCAATATCCTCCTGGAACACCCGATGCTGAGTATCAAACACGTACCCACCAGCATCATGTTTTCGCAGCGGCAGACCGATGCCGTGATAAGCCTGATTGGTGCGCAGCACGGAAAGCATCGTGTGCGCATCGGCAATCTGATCGCCATAGGCATCGATAATCTCCTGCTTGAGCGGCAGTACCGAGTCCAGCAGCACGCCAAGCCGCGTCTCCAGCGCCGCACACAGCTGCTGGTTCTCCTCGTCCATGCGTTCCAGATAATAGGCCCCGAGTTCCGGGCAATCATTCCACCAGCACAGCGGCTGTGAGAGCGGTCGGGCATGCCACTGCCCGTAAGGACCGATCAGGCCATAAATCACCGCACTGTGCATAATCGGGTTACCCGGCGTCAGCGTGATCTCCAAATAATCCGGCAATAGCACCACGGGCGCAGCATAGAGCCGTTGCAGCAGCGCCATCAGCGCCTGCTGGCTCGCAGCGGTTTCACGCCGATGCGTGGCGACATACAGCGTGGCCTTTTCACCACCCATTTTGATCGACTGGCCCGGCAGCAAATCAAACGCAATGTGCGCGACATCCTTCATGCCCCAAATCACCGCGTTTGGGCGCGCGGCCAGCTCACGTTCGGCCAGCCAGTCAAAGCCGCAAAAGCCGGGGATTGCGCCGACATAAACCGGTTTATCGCTGGGAATATGAGGAACGATCCGCGCCAGAAGATCGGCGCGGAAGTTAGCGGGAACGGTGATGATAACGATATCCGCATCGCGGCAGGCTTCCGCCGGATCACAGGTCACACAGTCCGGCGTCGCCGTCAGCGTCTCGCCATCCGGCAGCAGCGCGTGTAGCCGTTTACCGTGCTGCTGATAGGCTTCCGGCAGACGAGGATGGCTGCCCAGCAGCGTCACCTTAACGTCTGGCCGTTGTTTAAACAGCACCGTGGCGAGATGGCCGGTCTTGCCGGCCCCGCAAATCACCACGTTAAGCGGCTGCCCGCTTAGCGTTTCGATCATCCTTGACTCCTTAGCTCGCCTGCTCCAGAGAAATCGCATTGCCCAGCCAGCGATCCAGATCGTGCCACACGCCGCTATCGATCAGATTACGCGCCGCCAGCCACTCTTCGTTAAATACCGTGTGCAGGTATTTCTCCCCGCCGTCGGCAATCGCCAGCACAACGTTGCCGCCGATGCGATCCTGATAGATCAGCTCCAGCGCTTTATAGATCACTCCGCCCGTCGAACCGCCGACCAGCAAACCGTAATGCCGTGCGATATAGCGTGCCGTTTCAAACGCCTGCGCATCCGAAACCTGCTCGCCACAGTCGATGCAGCTGTAATCCAGCACCAGCCCCACGGTATCCCCCGCGGGCGTCCCGGTGCCGGATTGATAGTAAGGCTTGCCGGGGTGGCCGAAGACGATAGAACCCACCGGTTCAACGGCAATGGTCGTGATATCCGGGTTATGGACTTTCAGACCGTGCGAAATGCCGGTCATCGAACCGCCGGTGCCCACGCAGCCGACAAACGCGTCGATCTTGCCAATCTGGCTGAACAGCTCGCGGACAAAATCGGCATAGCCGCCCGCATTCGCCGCGTTATCCGACTGGTTCATAAACACCGCGCCGGGTATTTCCTGCGCCAGCTGTGCCGCCATGCGCTGGCGTTCCACCACCGCCACCTCATCTTCGCCGTAGTCGCCGGAGACGTAGCGAATTTCCGCGCCGAGCGCGCGCATGATGGCGATTTTATCCTGTGCCGCGTGATGATCGACCACGGCGATAAAGCGCAGGCCGTATTCAATTGACGCCAGCGCCAGCCCGATACCGGTATTCCCCGATGACGACTCGACAATGGTGCCACCGGGACGGATTTTGCCTGACTTCAGTCCGGCAACAATCATGTTTCTCGCCATGCGATCCTTCATGCTGCCGCCGGGGTTGTTCTTCTCCACTTTTAAAAACAAACGCGTATCCCCATAGGGAACCGGAATTTGTATAACGGGCGTATTACCAATCAAATCAGTTACTTTATTCAGGATCATGGTTCTGCTCCATTCAGTTATCACTGGAAAAAATCAGCTCACCTTTCTTACCTTTGAACGCACACAGGCGCGCAGGCAGCGGATGCCGATGAAACGCGTTTTCCAGCAGGTCCATCTGGTATCCCGCCGTATTCGCGTAAATCAGTAAATCGCCTGACTGCGGCACGGTTCGAAAATGAATCAATCGGTTCGTAATGACATCGTCGTCCAGACAGCTGTGTCCGGCGATCCAGGCTTTACCCGGTGCCAGAGGCGTGTCTTTTTTGACGGAAAAAACATGCAGAGGATCAATCAAAAACTCAGAGTTAAACCAGGTTTCACACGCGCTGAAGCTGCTGCCTTCCACAAACACGACGTGGTTGCCATCCGGCTGGCGGCGCGTGCGCGTGACGCGAAATACCGTAATCGCACTTTGGTCAGCGAGGCTGCGTCCCGGCTCAATCGCCAGAATCAGGCCGTGCTGCTTGAGCACGTCCGCTACGCGGTGCTGTCCGATTGGGGCGGACAGGAATGCCTCAAGATAGTCGACAGCCGAACGCTCACCGCCATATGGGTAAAACGAGGTCGGCACCTGACCGTGGCGGTAATCCGCCGCATTCTGCTTCGCTAAATAATCCTGATAGCGTGAAGCCGAAAGATATTGAATCGGCAATCCCCCGCCGATATCAATAATCGCGGGCTGCAATCCCTTTGAGCGTGCCCGATCCAGTAATGGCAGTACCTCAGCAAATGCCGCCACACGGGTATCGGGATCATAGCCGCCGAGATGGAAATGGAAGCCTTCCAGATGAAGCACAGCCTGTCTGGTGCTCAACGCCTCCAGACAGATTGCAACCTCATCGGCCAGCATGCCAAACCGACTGGCCTGCGCGAACGACGGGCGATAGCGCAGCAGAACCCGCACGGGCTCCGTCACGCGTAGTAAATCCGCCAGCGCGAGCACCTCGTCGAACTCTTCCGGTGAATCCAGCACGATAAGAGCGCGATGATGAACCAGCGCCGTCAGGAACTCACGCGTTTTGGCCGGGCCGGTGGCGCACAGCCGCGCGCCGTCGCAGCCTGCCCGCAGCGCATCTTTCAGTTCCTGTAGGCTGGAAACATCCACGCCAACGCCCGCATTCACCGCCGCCTGAACCAGCCCCGGCGATTTGTTCACCTTCGCGCCGTAGTACAGGCGGCAATCCACGTCGTGACGCTGCAACACTGTCCGCAATGCCGCGATATTGTTGGCCACGGTGTGCGGCCAGACAATATTCAGCGGCGACCCATACTGCTCAACCAGCCACGACAGCCTTTGCGGCGAGTTGAAAAGAAACTGCTCAATCTCACTGTCCAGATAAGGCGTCAGTCTCTCAGGCCAGTGGGCCTGCGCGACAGGGAGGGAAGACACTGCGGCAAAGCTAAACAGGTTGCTCATCGCTATCTCCTTAACGTTCGGTTCCTGAAAAATGCCTATCCTTAGAAATCAACCGCGACGGACAGCATCAGCGTCCGCGGCGTTCCTTGCGATACCGTGCTGAACGACGTCACGCCAGACCAGTAATTGCGGTCAAACGCGTTCAGGACATCCGCACGGAATGTGGTGGGCGCGTTGTAGATTCGCGTCTTGTAACGCGCGCCGAAATCAACGGTGGTCCAGGAAGGAATAGACTGGGTATTGATGGTGTTGACGTTCTGCTTCCCGTTATGGGTGACGTTGGCGTTCAGCGTCAGATCGCGCAGGAACGGCAGATCGTATTCCACGCCGGCGTTAGCCTGAAAACGCGACGTGCCCGGCGCACGCTTGCCCTGTGCACCC
Source organism: Pectobacterium sp. CHL-2024 (assembly GCF_044751765.1). NCBI lineage: Bacteria > Pseudomonadati > Pseudomonadota > Gammaproteobacteria > Enterobacterales > Pectobacteriaceae > Pectobacterium > Pectobacterium sp. CHL-2024. Next base: position 9,549 of record NZ_JBIXKO010000009.1, read on the forward strand.
GGCGTCACGCTTTTGGTCAGCTCGGCATCCAGCAGCATCACGCCACCGGTCAGGCGCAAATCCTCCAGCGGTGAGCCGACGACATCCAGCTCAATACCCCGATTGCGCTGCTCGTTAGCCTCAATAAACTCACTGCCCGGTCCGTTAGCTAATGCGCCGCTCGGCTTGGTGATCTGGAAGACGCTTAGCGTAGAAATCGTCCCCAACGCGTCCACTTTTACCCCAGCCTCGTACTGTTTGCTCTTATACGGCGACAGCACTTGACCCGGATTGCTCGCCGTCGTGGGCGCCACGTCCCCTTTACTTAGCCCCTCAATGTAGTTGGCGTAGAGAGAAACATGCTGCCAGGGTTTAACAATCACCCCGAGCATCGGGGTGATTGCGCTCTTGTCATAAGAAGAGCGCACCCCGCCATCCGGGGCGGCGAAGTTATCCGTGTTGATCTGCTGATAACGCAGCCCACCCGTGACCTGCAGCGCATCGTTCCAAAAGCCGAGCGTATCCGCTAGCGCGATACCCGACAGTGCCGTGGAAGAACGTTTGTATATGCTTGACGGTGCGGCGATATCCTGTGCTGGCACATAGACAGGGTTATAAATATTTGAATTAATAGCTGTTCCCGGCACATTAGCGCTAGCCTGACGATCGCGATAGTAGCTAGTCTGTGCCGACAGCTTGTGGGTCACCGAGCCCGTTTCCACATCCGCACGAATGCCGGTCGCGAAATTGTAACGGCTGGTGGTAAAGCGGTAATTCCCTACGGTAGAACGAATATCGCCATTATTATTCGTCACCTGCGGCACCTGCTCCGACAGTCGGCTCACGTGTGCACTGGAACCACCTAAATCGGTAAACCAGGTAACGTTATCCGCCAGATCGTATTCGGTATGCAGCAGCACCGACTGGTCTTTGGAATGCCAGAACCCCCACGGCTGAGAGATATTGTTATTGCCATCCGGTGCGTCGGGCACGGTCACACCCTGCGCGAACGAATAAGGGCGAGACGGCGCACGGGTTTTCAGATGCTGAGTGATAAGATCCAACGTGGCGCGAAAGCGTTCTGACGAGAAATCCAGCCCAAGCGAGCCGACCTGTGTACGTTTGTCGCTGCCATCCCACACCGTGTCGCCGTAGCCGTAATTCCCGTTAAAACGCACGCCGAGCAAATTGTTATTGTCGAGCGCATAGACGCGGGAAATATCCGCATGCTGCGTGAGCTGGGAATCAGACTGCCAACTGGTCGTGAGGCGGGTCAGATTGCCGACGGTGGTCGGGCGTTTGGTGACAGCATTAATCACGCCGCCCACGCTGCTGTTAGGCGACAGACCATACAGCAACGCCGACGGCCCTTTCAGTACTTCCACCCGCTCGATGTAGTCGGTCATCAACTGATAGTTGGGCGCAACACCGTAGACGCCGTTCATGGCGATGTCGCTCAGGTTTCCTTCATTGAGTGGAAAACCGCGAATGTAGTAGGAATCCAGCAGACCGCCCTGAGAACTGCTCACCCGCACCGATGCATCATGCGCGACCACCTGCCCCAGCGTCTGTGCCTGTTTATTTTCAATAAACGATGAGGTCATGTTGCTGACGTTAAACGGCGTATCCATCACGTCCTTTTTGCCCAGCAGTCCGGTGCTGGACGACCGCGCCGACATGCCGCCTGCGACCAGCCCCTGCACGGCATCCGCGTCTTTAGCTTCCACCACGATAGTGGAATCATCGCGCTCGCCCGTTGCAGACTGCGCGGGTATCGCGATGCCGCTTAGCACAGCCGTTACGGCGATGGCCAACGCGGAGGGAATAGGAAAACGAGTCTTCCCGGTAGGTGGAGTGAAGTTCTTCCTGGCGTTCATCAACAAAGTTATCCATCTCAAAATGAGGAGTGAAAAAGATGCTCCCGTATTCAGCCTGTGAGGCAGGAGCATCGCCATACATCACGATCCGATGCGGGTTTCTTCCTCTTCAATGAGGAAGGGATTGCTCAGACCGTGCTGAATCCGATAGTCGCGATATTCCTGGATGTGCATGCGCAGCAGCGAACGCGTATACCAGGGCTGGGTCATAAACATGTCGCGTTCGGTCTGCCACAGCTCGCCATCAACGCGCGACTTCACGGCGTCAAACGCCGCGGCGGTTTCTTCTTTCATCACCTGCCACAGCCGGGCATCGGCAAAGCCGTATTCCGCGCTGAGCGCCAGCGCCAGTTCGTGCAGGTGGCTGACAAAGCAGGCATCGACGACAAACATCCGCACGGGTTCGATGTCGTCTTCAAATACCGTGGGCAGAATGCCGGGCCAGACGTAGGGTTGCAGGTGATGACCGCGCTGACGCAGCAGCGGCGCATAGGTGCGCCCGTCGCCGAAATCACGGATTAATAATCCCTGCGCGACACCTTCCGGTGAAAAGAGGATCTGGCTGTTCTGCTGATGCGCTTCCAGCCCGATGCCGTACAGCAGATAGATCGCGATAACAGGCCGGGTAACGGCGCGGACGTATTGGCGGAACCACGCTTCGGGGCCAAGCCCGGACAGCGTTACCAGCTCGGTGAACAGCGGCTGCTCGCGGTGAGGCAGTGCCGTAAACAGCGTGGCGACGGTCACGGGCAGCGCGCCGTCAGTGCGTTCATAAATTCGAGCATCGCGGAAAACGACGGAGAGGTGTTTGCCCGGCGCGTCATCCTGATGAATCGCGTGCTTGTAGTGGAACGCCGTCTCTTCGCGGAAAAATTCCAGCCGCTGCTCAAACCCGCCTTCCTGCGCCAGAATCGCTTCGATAATGGTGCTGATACGTGGCCCCATGTGGATGGATTTCGCCTGCAGGCTGCGCATTTCGCTGGTCATCCAGATGGCGACGGGCAGTTTGATGAAGGGAGAAGAAGGCGGTTCAACGGGCAAAACGGTACGGAACGACATCCCCGGCAAGGTGATGAGATCGGGGCCGTCGGTAAGCAGAATCCCTTCGGCGATCTCATCCGCATAGTGGGGTTTCACCCAGTTTTCCAAATGCCAACTGTGGATGGGCAGCGGGAGCCACTGCGTCTCATCCAGCCCTTGTTGATTCAGGCGCTGCTTCCAGTCCTGCCAGAGCGCGGGGAATGCCTGAGCAAACCACGAATGAAAACCATCGACGTGCGGCATGGATTCGACATACGCCATATCGCGGCGCAGCGCGGTAATACGCAGCGGCACGCGGGCGTTAAATTCGGGTGACAGCTGCTGGACGTCTTCGTCACTCAGTCCGGGGCGGGCTTTCCAGGTCGGGTAGTAAGGGTGGCCTTCCAGCGATCCCCACTGATCGAGAAACATGGCGGCATCGCGAATGCTGAGCTGCCGACGCAGCCACGGCGTGAAAGCGTTCTGCCCGTCCTGCTGCATGGCATCGGCCACCTCAGCACGCCACTGGCAGCGATAGCGCCGGGCGTTGGTATCATTACGAATGCTGTTACCGACGTCTTTTTTCAGGCCACTGATGCCGCTCTCGTCAGGATGAAAATCGAAACTGTCGCGAAGTAAATCAATCAATCGCTCGTGGCTGGTAACGGGAAAAGACGTTCCATCTGAATGAATGAGATAAATATTTCCATTATTAATATAGGTGTTTGCCGGTGCTGGCGAAATATCATCAAATTTCAATATACCTTTGCCACCCTGCAAAGCCAGCGTTGCTGCCCTGGAATTACCCTCAATAAATCTCAGGTTATTTTTATTCAAAATTCCTTCTGCGAAAAAGCAGCGAATCAATCGCCTTAACGCGTTTTTATTTGAGTAATCAGAGAGAAAATCATCTACATCCTGATGTATATCCCTGTGTTTAATTTCGTCAGCCTTGATATTCATAACCACTCCTCATACCGATAAAACAAGTAAAAACCGATTGCAGTAACGTATAAAAGGGTGTCGTTAAATCTCGGGTTAACACGTCCCGAAACTTAATAAAAATGTCGTGATAGATGGATTGAAAAATAATGAACGGAAAGCTAGCATATTAACCACCGCAATGTAAATAGCTATCATTCTTATTCGCAATTAATGAGTTACATTTTAATAAAACTGCATTTAATCAATGAATTAACAGAAGGAGAGCAGCATGGAACACGCTAAAACCTATCTCTTTGTGCCTGTAATGCGCCCCACCGCTTTCAACAAGCCGTCTACTGCGGTGCCGATGCCGTGATATTTGATTTAGAAGATGCTGTTCATCCTGATGAAAAAAACCAGGCTAGAGAAAATATTATCCAATGGGATAAAAACGATACTCCCGTCTCTGAAATAAATTGCAAAAGATATATACGTTTAAACAAATTTGGTTCAGTGGAATTCAGTGAAGATATAGAGTTTCTGAATAGGCTAAATAATAAAGAAAAATTAAGAAATAACGCCCCATCCAAACATAAAACAGCCAAATGGGAAATTGTTTTACCTAAAATAGAATCCGCAGAAATGCTGCATGATGCGCGGGAAATGATAAATCGTAATAGATCGGAAACGGTTCATATTATTGCGATAATTGAAACCGCGCAGGGGTTGCATCATGCAGAAGAGATTTGTGCAGCAGGGGTAGAAAGAGTCGCATTTGGCTCATTGGATTTCTCACTTGATATTCATTGCGATCAATCCTTGTATGCCTTGCTGTATGCCAGAAGCCGCATTGTATTAGCCTCCAGACTGGCCGACTTGCCGCCACCGATAGATTGCGTCAATCCTGACTTCACGCATCACGACCGGGTGTTAGCTGACGCATTACATGCGCGCTCGCTCGGCTTCTCGGCCAAACTCTGTATTCATCCCTCACAGATCGATGCCGTTCAGCAGGCATTCGCGACGGATCGCAGCAAAATAGACTGGGCAAAGCAGGTTCTGAAAGCAGCCGAACACAGCTACGCTTTCCAGATAAACGGTGAGATGGTGGATTTACCCGTCATTGAGCAGGCCAGACAGCTATTGCGGGCGCAAAATGTAGATGACTAAACCTCTTGCGCCAATAGGACACGAAGGGGATACGCTCGCCCGGCTTGCTGTGTGTTTCCCCTGCGTGCCGCTGCCGGGTCGCTTATGACTTAACGTACTCAATCGAATTAACAAACCACTCGCGCGGGCCGTCTGGCGTGTTCACGGTGAACTCCTCATCAACCGCTTTTTTCAGCATGGCGCGCGCCATTGGGGAATCGATCGAAATATAGTCTTTATTGTCGCCGTAGATCTCGTCCGGGCCGACAATCCGAAAACGCTTCACCTCACCTTGTTCATTCTCGATCTCTACCCAGGCACCAAAGAATACGCTGCCATCCTGCTGCGGCGAATAATCAACGATTTTCAATTCCGTCAGGCATTTTCTCAGGTAGCGCACACGCCTGTCGATCTGGCGCAATAAACGCTTGTTATAGGTGTAATCCGCATTTTCTGAGCGATCCCCAAGGCTCGCTGCCCAGGAGACAATTTTCGTAATTTCCGGGCGCTTTACATTCCAGAGATGGTCATGCTCTGCCCGCAGTTTGTCATACCCCTCGCGGGTAATCAGATTGGTTTTCAAGTCAGTAACCCCGTTAGGCTCTTAGTGCGTAAGCTGTCCGGCGTACCTTCAAAAATAAAAGGGTTGAGAAACATCCGACCCCAAAACAGCTTACGATCCACTTCACTCAATTCGACTTCATCGCAGATGCTTTCCCAGCATGCTCGCACCGTTTCTATTTGATGCATGATGATCTCGATGGCTTCAGCTTCACCCAGCAGAAATTTAGGTGCAGCTGCCAGACAGACAGCGAAATTGCTCATCCTGTTTTCGCCAGCGATCAACATTGCCTGAGTCGCCTCGTTACCCGCCCGGTTCTGCGGGCAGATATCATAGGCTGGTGTCAGCTTTAGTGCGCGGCCATCCCAGAATGCTGCGTGGTTTCGGGCATGATCGTCGGTGTTTCCGCAAATGATATTGAAGCTCAGACGGCCAAACAGCTCACGCAGCGTCGCTTTCGGTTCATCGAAACGTTGCCGAATGATGTCCGAGAATTCTTCGTAGCTCGCATATCTCGCCATCATTTCATCAAGGCCGAAAAGCGTCAGTGCAGAGACCATCAGCCTACGTTTCCAGCCACCTTCTACTTTCATACGGTCAAAACGTTCTATCAGAATCACGTCCTTCCCCGCCGTCTGCCGAAAGTGCACCGGAGCCACATTTAAACCAACACTCGCAGCCAGTCGCATCGCAATGTATTCAGCCTTAACGACATTGTAGGTATCCGTTGAGGATGAAAATTTTGCGATAAACTTATGGTTCTCATCTTCAATCATCGCTTTCGGCCGAGCGCCACCCAACGAACTCCCATGAAAAAGTGCTTGATCAAGCTCAGGCGTCAACAAGACACCGTTTTCTACCATGGTTGCCGCAAGCATCAACTCTTCAATAGACGCATTTTGAGCTGAACGCGGAACATACTCTGTCGGTGATACCTGAAAATCGAGCCCGCCAATTCTGTCTGAACCGGACTCAAGCAGGTATGTCAATTCATCCAGCGTACTGCTATCCGCCCCTCTGCCTCTGACACCCATAAGTCGATTAAGGATGACCCTGCGTCCCCATGCGTCAGGTGCGGCATCGCGTAGTGCACTCGCCTGCCATAGGCCCGCTGCTGGCGGGATAGCACCACGCATTAACGGCAGTTCAGGTTCATAGATAGGGATCGCGTCTTTTCGCTCCAGATAGTGACGACCATAATTGAAAATGAGTCGGTCGCCGTCCCGGCTCAATAAACCTGCCACAACGGGCTTCGTCGCATCAGGCAACCAGATCCATACATAGGCTTTGTCGACAGCGTTATCAGAAGTCATCATTCACGACCTTCTTGGAAGGATGTACAGCACGCGGTAGAAGAGAAAGTGTTTTCTCCGTGCTGGCAATATGAAGTGCCATTGCGGATTGGTCTGTGGTAAAAAGAGGGACACCAACAAGAGTAGCCAGCTCGAAAACTGCGCCAATTGAGCATCCCATATCTCCTTCCTCTGCGCGATAGACTAAGCCTCGTGATACGCCTGCCCGTTCAGCTAATTCTTCCACTGTCATATTACGTTCGATCCTCGCGCTGCGAAGCATCAACCCGAGTAAACGAGCTGCATCACGGCTGTAGCGAGAATATGTTCGAGCAGAAGGTTTCGCCATCGCTATATTCCTGTTCCATTAATGGGGCATAACACATACCTAACACCTATTTATAGAACATGATGCGTCTGTAATGAAGGAAACACAAGACTGCTGTTCTATTAATAGGTCATATTTTTAAGATATGCCTTATTAATGAAACACGCCCCCCTGCATTGAATAACAGCGGCGGCAGATCTGTCCTAGCGAGCTTTTTCCACAGCTAATCGGCAGGCTGGGTTGGTAGCACGCAAAAATCGCGCGTTCATTACACAGATTTACAATTTTGGCTAATAATCTATCAACAGACATAAATATGTCATTTCTATCCCGTACTTTTAGCCACGGAGAGCTACGGAGAACGATTTATGTTTAGCTTAGACGCCATTCTGCAAGATCTTGCCCCGCATCGCCATACACCACCCTGGCAGAAAACGGTTTTGCGTTCTCTGCTATTTGAAAATGAAATGCACCAATTTGCGCGGCGTTACCCGCATTTGAAAGGCTTAGATCTGGTCGAACAGATTCTTGACTACTTCAACTTCAATTGTGAAATGGTCGAAGGGGATTTAGAAAACATCCCCAGTCAGGGGCCAGTGGTGTTGGTTGCCAACCACCCCATTGGCTCACTGGACGGTCTGGCGCTACTGCGTACCGTCGCCAGCGTCAGGCCCGACGTCCGCATCGTCGCCAGCCAGCTACTCTCTTATGTCGCCCCGCTCAAAAATCTGTTTTTTTCCGTCGATAACTTCAATAACCGCACCAAACGCCAGCAAATCAGCGCCATCCAGCAGCATCTGGAAGGCGACGGCGCGATCATCGTCTTCCCCGCGGGCGAGGTTTCACGCGCTAGCCTGCAAGGTATTCGCGACGGTCACTGGCATAATGGTTTTATCCGCATGGCGAGCAAAGCCCGCGCGCCCGTGGTGCCGATTCATATCGGCGGACGCAACAGTGCGCTGTTCTATCTCTCTTCCATGGTTTATCGCCCGCTCTCCACGCTCCTGTTGGTGAGAGAAATGTTCGGCCAACGCGATCAAACCCTCAAGCTGCGTATCGGTGCCAGAATTCCCTATGCGTCCTGGAGCCAGGGCGAATGGAACGCTAACGATCTGGCGGCCCGTTTCCGTCGTCACGTTTATCGGTTGGGACAAGGAAAGCCCGGCTGTTTTACCGGTGAAAAACCCATTGCGCTGGCCGAAGACCGCGTGCTGCTGAAGCGCGCCCTGTCAGCGTGCGAAACGCTAGGTACCACGCCGGATGGCAAGATTGTCTATCTGTATCGACGCGGTGAGGAAGATTACGTGCCGCTGTTGCGCGAACTCGGACGCCTGCGCGAAATCGCCTTCCGGGCCGTGGGCGAAGGATCCGGCCAACGTCGCGATCTGGATAGCTATGACGATGACTATTTGCATCTGATCCTATGGGATGACCGCGAGCTGGAGATTGTCGGTGCCTATCGCTTTGTCTCGACGGCCAGTTTGATCGCAGAAAAAGGGAAAAGCGGCCTCTACAGCCACAGCCTGTTCCAGTACGGTGACGAAATGGATCCGATACTGGCATCAGGCATTGAGCTAGGCCGCAGTTTCATTCAGCCCAAATACTGGGGTAAACGCGGGCTGGATTATCTCTGGCTGGGTATTGGTGCCTATCTGGCGCGCTATCCAGAACATCGCTATCTGTTCGGTCCGGTGTCGCTTTCCGGTACTTTGCCGCCGCATGCACGCGATTTGCTGGTTGCGTTTTATCGCTTGCACTTCACGCCCGATCAGCCACTGGCTACGTCGCGTCGCCCTTATCCGGCCTCGCTGCCTGACGTGCTGAAACAGTTTGAAGGAACGGACTACCAGCAGGATCTCACGCGATTGAAAAGCATGCTCAATAACATGGGTTGCGCAATCCCCACGCTCTACAAGCAGTATTCGGAGCTGTGTGAGCCGGGCGGCGTGCGGTTTATCGACTTCGGTATCGACCCTGATTTCAATAACTGCATCGACGGTCTGGTGCTGGTCGATCTGCAACAGCTGAAAGAATCACGCTATCAGCGCTATATCGCCCCTTTTAAACCCTAAATAATTCGAGTTTCAGGAAGGCGGCAAGTGAAGGAATCCCGATGAGCTTACTTGAGTAAGTGATTCGGGTGACTGAACGCAGCCAACGCACATGCAACTTGAAGTATGACGGGTATATCGGCGATAAAACGTCTTGATTGATGGGTGCGTTAACGTCTAAAGGGGTTAACGCACCACTCTCCCACGTTTTTCTCATTATTCCCATTAGCCAACGCCATACCCGCACGCATTTTGTCTCTCAGATCACACATTTCATACGAAATCCCATTCGCCGTAATTTACGTGATCAACAGAACGCTTTTCTTGCCGATATTACAGATATTCTTATCGATATGTTTTTGAGGACGGGAGTTACCGATGTATCCCGAAAATACGAAACATAGCTATAATGCCTTGTCATTACTTGCATCGATTACGATAGCAAGCCCCCTCCGTTATGCCTTCATAGCATGTCAAAAAATTAAGGATGTTTATGAATATGCTGAACAGAATCAAACTCGGCAAGATGCTGGGTATGGGATTTTCTCTGGTTATTATCATCAGCCTGATGGTGGCATTCTTCGGACGACTCCAGCTGGTTGGACTGGGTAACGACATCAACCGACTTTCCGGTACCACGTTGGCGAACATGTTGTTGATTCAGGAAGTTAAAGCTGGTTTTGATGCCAATGCTCGCCTGATTCGCAACATTGCAATTAGTACTGACCCTGCACAAATCAGGCAGGAAAAGCAGTTCGTCGACGAGCAAATCGCCCGCAATACCGCCAACCTGAAAAAGCTGGGGCAACAGCTCGACACCGAAGGCACCAGTGCGCTGCTGAAACAGTTTCAGGACACCCGTCCGCCCTACCTTGCGGCCTTTTTGAAAGCGATGGAATTGGTGCAGTCCACCGATCCACAGCAGCGTCTGCAAGGTAACACCATTATTCTCAATGAGATGCAGACGGCACAAAACGCACTGTTTAAAGTGCTGGACGCGATGATGGCCTCGCAGCAGCAGGATACCAACGAGATTGTCAGCGGGGCGCAGCAGGATGCGCAGTCCGGCAGCGTTATCATGCTGATTCTCGCGCTTGCCGCTGCCGCGATGGCCGCAGTCGTAGCCTGGCTAATTACCCGCACGCTGAAAAACCAACTGGGGGGCGAACCGCTCTATGCCACCCACGTTGCCCGGCAGGTCGCCGATGGCGATCTGGCCGTCGATATCAATATCAAGCCGAACGACCACAGCAGTCTGTTAGCCACCATGCGTCATATGAGCCATAACCTGGGTGATATCGTCGAGCAGGTACGGCAGAGCAGCGAAGCCATCGCGTCCGGTTCCAGCCAAATCGCCGCAGGCAGCGAAAACCTGAGCCAGCGTACGGAAGAACAGGCCGCCAGCCTGCAACAAACGGCCGCCTCAATGGAGCAGATGAGCCAGGCGATTCGTCAGAATGCCCATACCGTGCGTAGTGTCACTCAACTTGCCAGCCAGGCCAGCGCAACGGCGACCAAGGGTGGTGATGCCATCAGCAACATGGTCATTACGATGAAAGAGATCTCCACCAGTTCACACAAAATCCGCGACATCATCAGCGTCATTGATGGCATCGCCTTCCAGACCAATATTCTGGCGCTGAATGCGGCGGTCGAAGCCGCGCGCGCGGGTGAGCAAGGTCGCGGTTTCGCCGTGGTGGCTGGGGAAGTACGCTCGCTGGCGCAGCGCTCCGCCTCCGCCGCTAAAGAGATCGCGGTACTGATTAACACCAGCGTCGAAAAAGTGGAAGCGGGAAATCGTCTGGTTGAAGACACCGGCAGCACCATTGATGAACTGGTACGTCAGGCGCGCAGCGTGGCGGATTTAATCAGCGAGATCGGGACGACAACGCAGGAGCAGGAGTCCGGTATTTCGCAAATTCATGATGCCGTGAACCAGCTCGATCAGGTCACCCAGCAGAACGCGACACTGGTGGAAGAATCCGCCAATGCGGCAACCAGCCTGCGCGAACAGTCCTCTCATCTGGTTACGCTTATGAACCATTTCCATTTGCGAGGCACGCCAGCAGTCCGCCCTGCGCCGACGGCGAAAAAAGCCCAACCCGCTCGTTTAGCGCTCGCGCCGGTTGGCAACGCACAGGATAACTGGGAAAAATTCTAGGCTTATCCTGCCCGTGATCACCATGATGCCTATGCCATGACATAGGTATCATGGTGAAAATCGCATCAGTCTTTCAGCGCGGAAACATAGTCTCGACGCGGTTGTCCGGTATAAATCTGGCGCGGACGGTAGATGCTGATTTCATCCTGCTTGTGCATCTCATCCCAATGCGCAATCCAGCCGATGGTTCTGCCGACGGTGGAAATAACCGTAAACATTGACGGCGGCAGCCCCATCGCTTTGAGAATGACCGAGGTATAGAAATCGACGCTCGGGTAGAGCTTATTCTCCAGAAAATAGGCGTCGGTCATGGCGATATGTTCCAGCTCCATCGCCACCTGTAACAGGCTGTCTTCCGTGCCAAGTTCATTGAGCACTTCGTAACAGGTTTTACGCAGAATCGCCGCGCGCGGGTCGAAATGCTGATAGACCGAGTTGCCGAATCCCATCAGGCGGAATGAATCGCAGCGGTCTTTCGCGCGTCGTACAAATTCAGGGACGCGATCGACCGTTTTGATCTCTTCCAGCATGCGCATACAGGCTTCGTTCGCCCCACCGTGCAGCGGCCCCCACATCGATGCCAGCCCTGCGGCAATGCAGGCAAACGGGTTCGCACCGGAGGAACCCGACGCTCTGACCGCCATCGTAGACGGGCACTGACCATGATCGGCATGCAGAATAAGGATGCGGTTCATCGCTCGTTCCAGCACCGGATTCACTTCATATTTCTCCGCCGGAATCGAAAACAGCATATGCAGGAAGTTGCCGGTATAGGAGAGCGAATTACGGGGATACACGGACGGCTGTTCGATGGAATATTTGTAGCACATCGCCGCCAACGTCGGCATTTTCGACAGCAGCCGCACGGCCGCCAGCTCGCGATGCTCCGCGTTATGGATATCCAATACATCGTGGTAGAACGCGGCCAGCGCGCCCACCACCGCGCACATCAGCGCCATCGGATGGGAATCGCGACGAAAGCCGCTGAACATCCGGGTAATTTGCTCATGAACCAGCGTATGGCGGGTGATGTTATCGGCAAATTTCGCATACGCTTCCGCCGAAGGCGCTTCACCATGCAGCAGGATGTAACAGACCTCAGTAAAGTCACACTGCTCGGCGAGCTGTTCGACAGGGAAGCCCCGATGCAGCAGCACGCTATTCACCGCATCTATATAGGTAATCGCCGACTCGCACCCTGCCGTATTGGCAAAACCGGGGTCATAGCTGCACAGCACGTGTTCACCGAGTGGGCGAATATCCACCGCCGTTTTCCCCAGCACGCCGGAACGCATGTCCAGCGTGATATCCGCTTGCCCTTCTGCCGTCAACGTGGACGTTCTGACTGTCATGAACCTTTCTCCTGCCCGAATAATGATGTTGTTCTCGTCCGCTCTTACGGGCTTCTGGATCGGTCATCCCGTGCGGCGCTCAATTTATAGCTACACAAGGCCAACGTATGTCATACGCTAAAATCGTGAGTGGGTTGCAAGAATCTGACTGAATATTGATGTAGGTAAATTTTGCCGCGCCTCTTTCCCCTTCTCCGATCGTAATCCGGCGAACAGCGCCATCATCGTCCCCGTATTCCAGACGGCGGCGGCTGGCATTTTGCACGCTCAATCCGTATAACTGTCCTCACTTATTTCACCTACTACTTATTTACTCCACTACTTTTTATTCCACTAACTTGATGACGATTGATATCAGACCTATGAATGATTCATTAAGCCACATTATCGCCAGCGAATTGCAGGCGCGTACGGAGCAGGTAGACGCCGCCGTCCGCCTGCTGGACGAAGGAAACACCGTCCCTTTTATCGCCCGTTACCGTAAAGAAGTGACCGGCGGGCTGGATGACACCCAGTTGCGCCAGCTCGAAACGCGCCTCGGTTACCTGCGTGAACTGGAAGACCGACGCCAGACTATTCTGAAATCCATCGACGAACAGGGGAAATTAACCCCGCAGCTCGCCACCGCCATTAACGGCACGCTGAGCAAAACCGAGCTGGAAGATCTCTATCTGCCGTATAAACCGAAGCGCCGCACGCGTGGGCAGATCGCGATTGAAGCCGGTCTGGAACCGCTGGCCGACAGCCTGTGGCAAGACCCGAGCCAGGAGCCGGAGCTGACGGCACAGGCTTATGTCGATGCTGAGAAAGGTGTGGCGGACGTGAAAGCCGCATTGGACGGCGCACGTTACATCCTGATGGAACGCTTTGCCGAAGACGCCACGCTGCTGGCGAAAGTGCGTCACTATCTGTGGAAAAATGCCCATCTGGTTTCCCGCGTTGTGGAAGGGAAAGAGGAAGAAGGTGCGAAGTTCCGCGACTATTTCGATCATCACGAACCGATTGCTCAGGTGCCTTCACACCGCGCACTGGCTATGTTCCGTGGCCGTAACGAAGGTGTGCTGCAACTGGCTCTGAACGCCGATCCGCAGCACGAAGAAGCGCCGCGTGAGAGCTACTGCGAACAGATTATTATCGACCACCTGAACCTGCGTTTGGGGAATGCGGCAGCGGACAGCTGGCGGCGCGCCGTCATTAGCTGGACGTGGCGCATTAAAGTACTGCTGCACCTTGAAACTGAACTGATGGGCAGCGTGCGTGAAAAAGCCGAAGACGAAGCAATCAACGTTTTCGCCCGCAACATGCACGACCTGCTGATGGCCGCCCCGGCGGGCATGCGCGCCACGATGGGTCTCGATCCCGGCCTGCGTACTGGTGTAAAAGTCGCGGTGGTGGATGCCACCGGCAAGCTGGTCGCGACCGATACGATTTATCCGCATACAGGTCAGGCAGCGAAAGCCGCTCCGATCATCGCCGCACTGTGCCTCAAACATCAGGTTGAGCTGGTGGCGATTGGTAACGGTACTGCATCGCGTGAAACCGAACGCTTCTTCCTCGACACGCAGAAACAGTTCCCAGATATCAAAGCACAGAAAGTGATCGTCAGCGAAGCTGGCGCGTCGGTGTACTCCGCGTCCGAGCTGGCGGCGCTGGAATTCCCCGATCTGGATGTCTCGCTGCGCGGCGCAGTCTCTATCGCCCGCCGTTTGCAGGATCCGCTGGCGGAGCTGGTGAAGATCGACCCGAAATCCATCGGTGTGGGTCAGTATCAGCATGACGTAAGCCAAAGTCTGCTGGCGAAAAAACTGGATGCAGTGGTCGAAGACTGCGTAAACGCCGTCGGCGTTGATCTGAATACCGCGTCCGTGGCGCTGCTAACCCGCGTCGCCGGACTCACGCGCATGATGGCGCAAAATATTGTGACCTGGCGTGATGAGAATGGCCGCTTCCACAATCGCGAACAGTTGCTGAAAGTCAGCCGTCTGGGGCCAAAAGCCTTTGAACAGTGTGCAGGCTTCCTGCGCATCAACAACGGCAACAACCCGCTGGATGCCTCTACCGTTCACCCGGAAGCCTATCCGATCGTGGAACGTATTCTGGCCGCGACCGAGCAAGCGTTGCAGGAGCTAATGGGGAACCCCAACGCGCTGCGTAACCTGAAACCGTCGGATTTCACCGATGAGCGTTTCGGCGTGCCGACGGTAACCGACATCATCAAAGAACTGGAAAAACCGGGGCGCGATCCACGTCCTGAGTTCAAAACCGCCAGCTTCGCCGACGGCGTGGAAACCTTAAACGATCTCCTGCCGGGTATGATTCTGGAAGGTGCCGTCACCAACGTCACCAACTTTGGTGCGTTTGTGGATATCGGCGTCCATCAGGACGGTTTGGTACACATTTCATCACTGGCCGACCATTTCGTCGACGATCCGCACAAGGTCGTGAAAGCCGGCGATATCGTCAAAGTGAAAGTGATGGAAGTGGATCTGCAACGTAAGCGTATTGCGCTGACCATGCGCCTTGATGAACAGCCGGGCGACACCGCATCACGCCGTGGCGCTGGCAATGCGCGTGGCGATAGCAATACTTCATCGCGTCAGCCAGCCGGTAAATCACGTCCTCGCCCCGCTAGCGCCCCTGTCGCTGGCAACAGCGCGATGGGCGATGCTCTGGCCGCCGCCTTTAAAAAGCGCTAACCGCCATTCTGTCATTTAAATCATGCCTGACCTTATTTACAGGGTCAGGCATCTTTCCTGCCAAAATACCGCCATTTTGTTTCCCTAATAAAACTACGTTTCATTTATATTGAAATATTCAACCACTTCGCGATTATTTTGTGATCTGCATCTAGGTAAATAAATTACCGTTGCGTTATTATTGTTCTATATAGGAAACCATAGTTTTATATATAGAACCCGATGAATATATTCCAACAGCTCGAACACAGTAAAGCGCCGGCAGCCGTCCGTTTAGTGATGATTATTGACTACATCGCCAAACATGACGAAGCCAGCTTCACTGAGATTTGCACTGATTTGTCTATACCCAAAAGCAGCGTACATCATCTACTGGAAGTGCTGGTGGTAACGCAATTGTTACGTCAGCGCGCTGACGGTCGTTATGTGTTGGGATTAAGACTGTTTGAGCTTGGCGGTTTGGTAATAAAAAATATTGATCTGCGTAAAGACACGATTAACTTTATGCATGAATTAGTCAAAGAGACAGAGTTGACCTGCCATCTTGGTATTATGGACGGCGATAACGGTTTCTTCCTGAGTAAAGTCGAATCCCCCAAGGCCATCGTAAAAACATCCTGGGAAGGTAAGAAAATTGTATTTAATCGTATGTCTCTGGGGAAAGTACTCGTCGCTTGGTTACCACAGGAAAGAATTGAATCACTGATTGCCGATTGCACCTTTGAGTATTTGACGCCCCGGACGATTACCAATAAAGAAGATTTCCTGCAGCACCTGAAAATCGTCAAGGAACAGGGCTGGGCAATAGACGACGGCGAAGATATAGAAGAGATCTGCTGCATGGCTGCGCCTATCTTTAACCAAAATGGTGAAGTCATCGCCGCCATTGGCGTTAACGGTATGCAGTCGCAATATGCGAATGGAAAAAAAGAAAAGCATCTGGCAAGCCTGATTAAAACCAGCAAAGCAATTACCGCTCATATTAACAGCCGGAATATTGATATTAGATAAAACATTTATCGTCGCTTTCCATAATTAAAAACTCTGGCTTATTAAAACAATCCAGAAATAATGACACGCAAAAAGCGTGACGGACACGTATGACATAATTACCTGTAAATGCTAATACGCATTACGGGAAGGCCATCTATAACTAAAAAAACATGACATAAGTCATCATTAAGATGACGAAAAATATTAATTATCAATTTTATAATGGGGACAACCATCTTCACTAATTAATGAAATCGGGTAATAACCCCTTGGGTTTTATTCCGCCCTATTTATGACTTTATACCAATACTCCATCTGCTTTCACTGAAAGCGGGCTGAACATGCTTTTATCTTTTAATGAGGTCTTTTATGAAAATCAAACAAGCTATTGATAAAATCCCTGGGGGATTAATGCTGGTGCCGCTCTTTTTGGGCGCACTCTGTAATACCTTTACGCCAGGCGCGGGGAAATACTTAGGTTCTTTCAGTAACGGCCTGATTACTGGCACAATCCCTATTCTGGCGGTATGGTTTTTCTGCATGGGCGCGTCCATTGAATTTAAAGCAACGGGAACGATGCTGAGAAAATCAGGCGTTCTGGTGGTCACCAAAATCGCCACCGCCTGGGTTGTGGCGCTGATCGCGGGCACGTTCCTGCCAGGTGACGGCATCCAAAACGGCATGCTGGCTGGGATCTCCGTGCTGGCGCTGGTCGCGGCAATGGACATGACTAACGGCGGTTTGTACGCTGCACTGATGAACCAATACGGTTCGAAAGAAGAAGCGGGGGCCTTCGTACTGATGTCTCTGGAATCCGGCCCGTTGATGACCATGGTCATTCTGGGTGCCAGCGGTATCGCTACCTTTGAACCTCAGTTATTTGTCGGTGCCGTCCTGCCTTTCCTGATTGGTTTTGCATTGGGCAACCTGGACCCGGACTTGAGAAAGCTGTTCGGTAATTCAGTACAAACGCTGATTCCTTTCTTTGCCTTTGCGTTAGGTAACACCATTAATTTATCAGTGATCCTCCAGACGGGCTTCGCAGGTATCTTCCTCGGCCTACTGGTGATTGTTGTTACAGGTATCCCGTTGATTCTGGCAGATAAATTTATCGGCGGTGGTAATGGAACCGCAGGCGTGGCCGCATCCAGCAGCGCGGGTGCCGCCGTCGCCACTCCTCTGTTGATCGCGAATATGGCTCCGGAATTCGCTCCGGTCGCTCAACAGGCAACAGCGTTAGTCGCCACCAGTGTGATCGTGACATCAGTACTGGTGCCCATCCTTACGGCAGTATGGGCAAAACGCTTTTCACCTAAAACCGCATAAGAAGGTAGCAAAATGGACGTACGACAAAGTGTACACAGTGAACATGCGAAAACGCTTGATACCACTGAGCTGAGAAAGAAATTTCTTATTGAGCAGATATTTACGCCAAACCAATACACCATGACCTACAGCCACATCGACCGTATCGTGGTGGGCGGGATCATGCCGGTGGATGGCGAGATAACGTTTGATGACGGCATCGGCAAACAATTTGGCGTGAACTATTTTCTTGAGCGTCGCGAGCTGGGGCTGATCAATATTGGCGGCCCGGCAAAAATCGTCATCGACGGCACAAGCTATGAAGTTGGCAATGAGGAAGCGCTCTATGTCGGCAAGGGGGCGAAAGCCTTAGCGTTCAGCAGCCTGGACAGCGCCAAGCCTGCGAAACTGTATTACAACAGCGCACCAGCACATGCCGTTTTCCCGACACGCATCATTACACAGGATGACGCGATCAAAGCACCGCTGGGCGACGTCAAAACCTGCAACAAGCGGACGATTTGCAAATATCTGGTGCCGGAAGTGGTGGAAACTTGCCAGCTGAGCATGGGGTTAACGCGTCTGGCAGAAGGCAGCAACTGGAATTCAATGCCGACGCATACCCATGAGCGCAGAATGGAAGTGTACTTCTATTTTGATATGGCGGAAGACACCATTATTTTCCATATGATGGGTGAACCGCATGAAACGCGCCATCTGGTGATGCATAACGAGCAGGCCGTGATCTCCCCGAGTTGGTCGATTCACACCGGTGTTGGCACCAAAAACTACGCCTTTATCTGGGGCATGATCGGCGAAAACCTGACGTTTGACGATATGGACCATATCGCGATGCTGGATTTACGTTAATCCCCCTCTGGCGTCACGCCAAGACAGTAAAATGCAGCAGGGTGAACCACGTTCACCCTGTTTTTTTTATGTCACGTCAGTTATTACTCACCACACTTAGTCGCCACATTTACTCACCACACTTCCTCGCTACATTTACTCACCACGCAGCGCCGTGGCGGGAGATTGGCGGTAGGACAACATCGCGGGAATGGTGAGCACCACGGCGGCGACCAGCAACAGGAGCAGGACGAAGTGGATGTCTTCCCATTCCAGCGTCACCGGCAAGACGAAACCGCTTTTCTCGCTCATGACCACCGCAATCGCACGGGCGGCAAGATAGCCCAAACCGACACCCAACAGCACACCGACGCTCACCAGCGACATCAGCCCGCTCCAAATCAGCGTGAAAATGCCGTAGCGCGGCGCGCCAAAAGCACGCAGTGCGCCGATCTGTTTCTGTCGCTGCCGCAGGTGGATAACCGCCACCATCGCCACCGCGACGCCGACTAATCCCTGCGTTCCCAGCGAGATATAGGTCAGCAGTTCACGAATGTCGCCCAGCATCGAGTAGAGCTTCACCAGCACTTCGCCGGGGAACACCGCCAGCGTCGTGTTGCTGCGATACAGCGAACGCAGTTGATAAGCACCCGCGATCGTTTTTGGTTTAACGACAATAGCAGGCAACCCCGCCTGATGCGCATGGCCGTGCGCTTCTTCCTCGCCGTGCTCGTCATCATGTGGCGTTGTTACCGGTTGAGCGGCATCCGCATGATGATCATCACTTGCAGCACCTTCCGCAGGATGGGCTTCGTTGTGATGCTCATCAGCATGCTGTTCGCCTTCCGCCTGCGTGGTTTCATCATGAGAATGACCGTCATGTTCACCTTCGTGCTCATGTGCGCCATGATCATGATCGGCATGCTCGTTATGGTCGTGATCATCGTAGTGTTCATCGTCCGCAGCATGCGGTGGATGGATGCCGTGTACCCGCCACACCGCGTTCACCGGCACCAGAATCGCTTTATCCCACGCGCTGCCGTCAGCAGGTAAAACACCGACTACGGTGTAGGTGACGTCATCGTGCGCGTGCGCCCCTTCTGTCCCCACCTGACCATGAGTCGGGCTAAAGGTACTCCCCACCGTCAGCCCCGTTTGCGCCCCTACTACGGCTTCAAAGCCATCGTTGAACACGCGTCCGGCGGTAAGCTGCCGCTTACCGTTATCGGTGACCAGCGGCGGCGTGGTGCCAACAATCGGCATCCCCTGATAGAAATCACCAAACGCGACCGGTGCCGCCCAGGCAACCAGCGGATTTTTCTCCAGATCGGTCAGCACCTGCGCAGGAACCAGCGTCAGCGCCGACGGTTGCAGGAACACGGATGACAGCACCAATTGGGTTTCGCTCCCCGGTGCGCCGATCACCAGATCGAAACGGTCAGCCGCTTTGGCGCTGCCCATACGTAGCGCTCTTTCCTGCAAACTCACCGAAATACTTAACGCTGTCGCCACGGCGATCAGCAACACTACGACCAGCACACCCGGCCAGAGCCGACGCCAGTCAACCCAGATAAGACGCCAAGGAATCATGCGCTCTCCTCCTGATACAGCGTGTCCGCCACGAGGCGTCCTTTTTCCAGTTGAATACAGCGCGACATCTGTGAAGCCAGACGTGCATCGTGCGTAATCGCGATAAGCGTCGCGCGACTCTCGCGCGCCAGCGTCACCAGCAGGTCAGCAATCTGCTCGCCGCTGTGCGCATCCAAACTGGCCGTTGGCTCATCGGCGATGATAATGTCAGGCTTGCTAAGCAAGGCTCTTGCGACCGCTACCCGCTGCTTCTCGCCGCGTGATAGCACTTCAATCGGACGTTTCGCGGTATCCAGCCCGACCTGTGCCAGCAAATCTGCCGCCCGCTGCCTGAGCGATGTGGGGATCCGCCAGTGGTGAAACTGCGCAGGCAGTAAGACGTTCTCTATCGCACTCAGGCCGGGGAACAGGTGGAAATCCTGCATCACCAGCCCGATATGCTGCGCCCGCCAGCGGTCACGTTCCGCTTCATTCATCTGCCAGATATCCTGTTTTTCCCACTGCACACAGCCCGTTCCGCTGTGATCCATTCCGGTAATAGCATTCACCAGCGTGGTCTTACCGGAGCCGGAAGGCCCCATCACCGCGACCCGCTCACCAGAACGAATCGACAGCGCGGGAATAGCCAGCACGGCCTCGGACGTATCGGGGAAGGTCACACTCAGGTGTTGAATTAATAACTCCGCCATCAGCGCTCCTAAAGGGTATCGAACGTGGCTTCACGCAGTCGTAGCAGGCTGACAAAACCCGTTTCAGGGTCGGTCCACGATCCGTGTTCCAGCACGCCTTCCACCTCAATCATGGTGTTGTTCTGTACGAAGGTCTGACGTTTGGCGAGGTAAACAACGAGGATATCTTCAGGCCAGTCCGCATCAGACGAACAGAAGGGGCACAGCGCCATCGGCATTTTGGTTAAGACAAAGAATTGTGACTCCGCCTTGAGGGGCGGTGCCATGAAGCCGCGCATTTTTACCCGTTTGCCGGAGAGCGTTTTGACTTCATTGGAGAATTCCAGACCCAGCACGCCGTAAGAGGCGTACAGCTTGTCGAAGGAGAGTTCAGACTGCGCGGCTTTCACCGGGGCGATACCTCCGAGGAGGAAGATCACCAGCACCGCGCGCAGCCAAGAGAATAAAAGCGGGGTCGCCCCCGCTTTGCTGCATTTCGCATTATTCATAGCGTCGTAGGATTACTTTTTGTCCTGCGGTTTCACCGCCAGTGCATCAACAATCACCCGGAATAGATCGGTGTTTTCCATGTAACCACGGATACGCTCTGCACCTGGGCCGCTCGCCTGAATCACCATGTCGTCAACGGCATGAACACCCGTGTCGGAAGAGCGTGGCAGGATCCCTTCACGGAATACCGCGCCCGGCACTTTCTCATAGGCTTTGTTGGCGACATATTCATCTTTTTCGTTCTTGATAGCAGGAACGAACTGGTTATCCAGCTTCGGACGGAACGTCTCGTAATAGTCAGGGAAGTTGTTGAAGAACACCGCCAGACGTTTAGAAACGTTCAGGTCATCCGGGTAGCCGTCTTTGTTGGCATCCTTATAGTTCGGATAGCCCGCATCTTCATACACGCCAACCTTCTCACGCATCTCGGTGCCTGGCTTGCTGTCGTCCACAGTACCGATGATCGACAGGCCATGCGTATGGTCACCCGTCACGATAATCATCGTGTCTGGGTTTTTCTCGGCAAATTTCTTGGCGATAGCGACAGACTGATCCAGCATGATGGTGTTCGTGAAAGCACGTTCCCAATCCAGCGGGTGGGATGCTTTGTCGATCAGCGCGGATTCCACCATCAGGAAGAAGCCATCCTGGTTTTTGGACAGCACATCCAGCGCCGCCTGCGTCATGTCGGTCAGGTCAGGCTGGTTCGGGAATTTCTTGGCGACGTCATTTTTCAGGAAGCGACGATCCATCACGCCATCCATGTTGCCGGTGTGGAAAAGCCCCAGCAGCTTGGTGGCCTGCGCGGCATTTTTCTTCAGTGAATCCGCATCGGTAACCAGTGAATAGCCCGCCTGCTGGAATTTCTCAACGTAGTTGGTTTCGTCTTTACGCTTAGAACCCGGCGTGCTTTTTGGCAGGAAGTAGGCAGAGCCGCCGCCCAGCATGACCGTAGGCTGCACGTTGTAGAACATCTCAACGATTTCGGCTTTATCCGCACGACGACGCGTGTGAGAGACGACCGCCGCTGGCGTAGCGTCCTGAAGTTCAGCATCGCTGACGACGCCGACAGACATCTTGGTAGAACGGGTTAACAGCTCACCCAGCGTTTCCTGCTTCGGGTGATCCAGTGAATTTTTGCTACGGCTAACGTAGACACCCAGCGCGTTCACACCGGATTTGTGACCGGTCATGTAAGCGCTCATGGTGTTGGCGCTGTCGGCCGCGATAGAGTCGGTACTGGATGTACCGGCAAACGCCATATATTGCAGGTCATCAATCGCCAGACGACCGTCCGCTTTTCCTTCCGTCACCCCTTTGGACAGGATGCGCGCGCCAGTACGGTGCGCAACGGACAGGCCATCGCCGATGAACAGAATCACGTTTTTGGCTTTACGCGTGCCGGACGCGGAATAAACGTCCCAGTTCACCTGCGTCTTTTTGCCTTTGGCTTCCGCCTCTACCATATACTTGCCCGCTTCCGGCAAGTTCACGTCTCGCAGCCAGATCGTGGACGCGTTGCCGCCGTCTTCACGCTCAACAAACGATGCCGTTTTGCCCAGCACCTGCTGGTAATCCTTGCCGTTGATCAGAATGCGAATATCTTCCGGCTTAAGTACTTCATCAAACTCGACTTTAAAATCGAATTTCCCGCCCGCCAACATGGTGGCGCGGTCAATGGGATAAATGGCCTGAGCCTGCACCATTCCTGGCAGCGCAGCAGAAATCAGTAAAGGCAGTAACCAGCGAGCTTTCATTGTTATGTCCTTGGTTGCGTAGTTTAGCAGGACATAACGTAGTTACCTTTTTTTACAGTTTGATGAATTTCCCCATAAATTATTGCATCTACATCTATTTTCAATAACAAATGCAATCTGGCTGTTACGTTTCAAATGCATTCTCCCGACGCCACTTTCCGGGCGCCATCCCCAGATGCTGCCGGAAAATGCGGCTCAGATGGCTGGGATCGGAAAAGCCGGTATCTGCCGCAATTTGGGACAAGGTGCGGGAAGTCCGCAGCATTAGCCAACAGGCCTGAGCAATCTTCATGTCCATGTACGTCTGCTGGATGGTACGGCCAATGCGCTTTTGCAGCGCTCTATCCAGCTGTCTCCGCGACAGGCCGCTGCGCTGGGCAATGTCCTCAGAAGTTAGGCTGCTTGCCAGACTCTGGCGCATGATAGTCAGCACCCGTCGTACCGACGTCGGCGCGCCTTCAAGCTCAGGGCTGTTCCATGTCAGGCTGGACGGAGGAACAAACCCACCGACCAACATATCTGACAACCCTTTGATAGCCCGTTCTCTTCCCAGCTTTTTTTCCAGCAGAAAAGCTGCCAGCTCAATGGTGGCACTGCCGCCGGGGCAGGAATAGATACCGCCTTCCTCCATGACGTTCCTGTCCGTAACGGGGGTAATAGACGGAAACAGCGCTTTAAACTCACCGAAATGGCGCCAGTGAACAAGAATACGCTTGCCGGAAAACCCCGTCTTCGCGAGAAGAAAGGCGGCGTTATCGACACTCACCAGCGGGATCTTGCTGCGCCGAAGGTGCCGCAGCAAGGGGAGATAAGAGGCGGTATCAGACATGACTTTGGCGGGTGTATTCCCACCGAAAATGACGAAATAATCGCAGTTTTCAGTATGGATTTTCCGCGCTGAAACCGCCTCGTCTGGCACCAGCACGGCCCCACAGCTGGCTGTCACTGGCTGGTTATCCAGCGTCGTCAGCGTCCAGGAACAGTTCACCTGACGACTATAGTCTTCCTCATCGCTGGAGAACCGCAGCTTATCGAGAAATCCACCGACCGACAGAAGGGAAAACCCCGGCATCAGCAGCAGAACGAATTTTATCTGGGGATTGACCATGTTACGCCTGCTCAAAAAGCGGATCGCGACAACGCAATCCAGACAGAGATAACCCTATTTTAACGCTCAGCGAGGGAAAGCGGCTTTTTAGCACAAGGCCCGCCGTTTACTGCATAAACAGCACCAGTCCGCCAATCATCATGAAGATTGTGCCGCAAACCATGCTAAAGGCTTTGCCATGCTCTGCAAGATAAACCCGGAATCGCCCCGCCGTCAGATTGATAACCAGTTCAACCAGAAACTCCACGGCGACAAACGTGGTAACCATCACGACAAATTGCAGCAATGTGTCCTTTGTCGGATCGATAAATTGAGTGAGAAACGCCCCGAAGAATAAGAAGACTTTCGGATTCGCCCCTGCCGACGCGGCCCCCTGAGTAAAAAGAGATAACCGATTTATTGATGCCACCACTGGCGCAGATTCACTGATATTCAGCGTCCTTAACCGCCACTGCCTGAAACCCAACCAGATAAGATACATGCCGCCGGCAAATTTTATGTCAGTCAGGAAAGCAGGGTACATGGTAAGCAACACGTCAATGCCAAACAGGGATACCGTCATCAACAGCGCGAAGGCCAGTATGCCGCCCAAAATGGTATACAGGGTGATAGCAGGCCCGAATCGAATACTGTGCGTGATGACCAGTAGCGCATTCGGCCCAGGGGTCAGAGCAAGGCCGCAACAGGCAAGCGCGAAGTAAAACCATACCGTGATGTCCATAACCTCTCCTCTTTTACAGAGGTATTAGAGCGAACTGTTCAGCGTGAAGAAATGAACAGTTCGGACTAAATCGTGTTGTTTATGGACACCCAGCAAACCACCATTCGGCGAATGCCATCAGGTCGTCAGGCAATGTCGACCATGCCCTACTCCGGTGCTTTCTCCTTTAACGGAAAGCGGCGGCGTACGACGACAAAGAACAGCGGCACGAAGAAAATGGCGAGGAAGGTAGCAGCCAGCATCCCACCGATCACGCCCGTTCCCACCGCATGCTGGCTGGCCGAGCCCGCACCGCTGCTGGTCGCCATCGGCAGAACACCGAAAATAAACGCCAGTGACGTCATCAAGATCGGCCGCAGCCGCTGGCGGGAAGCCTCCAGCGTGGCCTCAACCAGATCCTTCCCTTTCTGGTTCATCTCGTTGGCGAATTCCACGATCAGGATGGCGTTCTTCGCCGATAACCCGACCACCGTCAGTAGCCCAACCTGAAAATAGACATCGTTTTCCAGACCGCGCGCCCAGGTTGCCACCAACGCCCCCAGCACGCCCATCGGCACCACCAGCATGACGGAGAACGGCACCGTCCAGCTTTCATAGAGCGCAGCTAGGCACAGGAACACCACCAGCAGCGAAATGGCATACAGCGCCGGTGCCTGCGCCCCGCTCAATCGCTCCTGCAACGACATACCCGTCCACTGTAATCCAAAGCCTTCCGGCAATTGCGCCACCAGCGATTCCATGACATTCATCGCCGTGCCAGTACTGACGCCCGGCGTCGCCTCGCCGACAATCTCCAGCGAGGAATAGCCGTTGTAACGCTCAAGGCGCGGCGATCCCGTTTCCCAGACGGTTTGCGCAAACGCGCTGAACGGCACCATGCCGCCGCTATTGTTGCGCACATACCATTTGCTGACATCGTCCGGCAGCATGCGGAACTTCGCCGCCGCCTGCACGTAGACTTTCTTCACCCTACCGCGGTCGAGGAAGTCATTGACATAGGTCGAGCCCCAGCCCGTTTTCAACGTGCTGTTAATGTCATCCACCGATACGCCCAGCGCCTGTGCTTTGCGCTGATCGATATGAATGCGCAGCTGCGCGCTATCATCCAGACCGTTGTGGCGCACGCGCGTCAGTTCGGGATTGCTATCAGCCATATTTAACAGCTGATCCCGTGCGGCCATCAGCGCATCGTGTCCCAGTCCCGCGCGATCCTGTAGCTGCATGGCGAAACCGGCGGCACTCCCCAGCCCGTTAATTGACGGCGGGCTACTGGCGAACACACGCGCTTCTTGAATATGACGAAAGGCTTTGGTCGCGCGTTCGATAATCGCAAACGAGCTGCTCTCCGGCGTGGTGCGTTCATCCCAGTCTTTAAGACGTACAAACAGCCGCGCTACGTTCTGCCCGTTTCCACCCGGCCCTGAGCCGATGGTGGAAAACACGGACGTCACGGTGTCTTTTTCCTTCGTGAGATAGTACTGCTCAATCTTGTTGACCACCTGTAGGGTCTGCTGCTGCGTCGAGCCCGGCGGGAGCTGTACTTGTGTCGTGAACACACCGCGATCTTCCTGCGGCAGAAACGAAGTCGGCAGCCGGAAAAACAGGAAGGCCATAATCCCGATGATGCCCATATACAGCAACAGCCAGCGCCCGCTGTTGATCAATATCTTGCCGACGCCACGCTCATACTTCAGCGACGTGCGAGTAAAGCTCCGGTTAAACCAGCCAAAGAACCCTTTGCGGCCATGATGCTGCCCCTTGGCAAGCGGCTTGAGCAACGTCGCACACAGCGCGGGCGTCAGAATCATCGCCACCAGCACCGACAGAATCATTGAGGTCACAATCGTGATGGAGAACTGGCGGTAAATCGCTCCCGTCGTGCCGCCAAAGAAGGCCATCGGCACAAACACGGCGGACAGCACCAGCGCGATCCCAACCAGCGCCCCTTGCACCTGCCCCATCGATTTTCGCGTCGCCTCGCGTGGTGAGAGCCCTTCCTCGCTCATCACCCGCTCTACGTTTTCCACTACCACAATGGCATCGTCAACCAGCAGGCCAATCGCCAGCACCATCGCGAACATCGTCAGGGTGTTCAGGCTAAAGCCGAAGGCATACAGCACGGCAAACGTACCGAGCAACACCACCGGCACCGCAATCGTAGGGATCAGCGTGGCACGGAAATTCTGCAAGAACAGGTACATCACCAAAAAGACCAGCAGCACCGCTTCGAACAGGGTTTTCACCACATCGGTGATAGAGGCTTTAACAAAAGGGGAGGTTTCGAAAGCGATTTTGGCTTCCAGCCCGTGCGGGAAGTACTGCGACAGTTCCTCGATACGTTCTCTGACCCGCTTATCGGTTTCCAGCTCATTCGCACCGGACGCCAGCGTCACTCCCAGACCAGAAGCGGACTGGCCGTTGAAACGACTGAGAAAATCGTAGCGTTCCGCGCCCAGTTCGACTTCTGCAACGTTAGCTAACGTCACGGCGGAACCATCCTGCTTGACGCGCAGCGTGATATCGCGAAACTGCTGCGGCGTCTCCAACAGCGACTGCGCGTTGATTGTCGCGTTAAGCACCTGATTATCCACAGACGGCACGCCGCCGACCTGCCCTACCGAGACCTGACTGTTCTGCGATTCAATCGCCCGCACTACGTCGCTGGTCGTCAGCCCATAATCCATCAGTTTGGCCGGATCAAGCCAGATGCGCATCGCATACTGCGATCCATACGCAGAAACCTCGCCCACCCCGCTGATACGGCTAATCGGTTCCTGAATATTCGTCGCGACATAATCGGCGATATCCTGCTTGTCCATGCTGCCATCGGTAGAGACAAACGCGACCATCAGAATATTGGTATCGCCGGTTTTACTCACGGTGACGCCCTGCTGCTGGACTTCCTGCGGCAGTTTGCGGATAGCGGATTGAAGCTGGTTTTGCACCTGCTGGCGGGCTTCATCGGGGTCGGTGCCTGCCTCAAAGGTCAGCATGACTCTGGCTTGCCCGGTGTTGCTGCTGTCCGAGGACATGTACATCAGGTTATCCAGCCCCGTCATGCTTTGCTCAATCACCTGTGTGACGGTATTTTCCAGCGTCTGCGCCGATGCGCCGGGGTAGCTCGCGGTGATTCGCACGCTGGGCGGAGCCAGATCGGGATACTGTTCCAGCGGCAATGACTTGATGGCCAACATACCGCAAAGACTGAGAAGGATAGCCAGCACCCACGCAAAAATGGGACGGTCGACAAAAAAGTTCGCCATCTCTCCAACACTCCTCAGCCATATTTTAACGTGGCTGCTTCACGAGCAGCCTACTTATGAACAATCTGAATAAGATTCACAAAACCCAGAGAAAACCCTGCACACAGGGTGCCGAATTACCTTAACTGTCGATGTCGGCTAAATCGTGGAGAAATTGAGGAGAAAATGTAAATTATCGTCGGCTACGCCTGCGCGAACGCGATCACCTGCTCGGCAAAGGCATCAGGGTGCGAGATAAACGGCGCATGCGCGGCCTTTGGAATCACCACCGAGGTTGAGTTCGGCCACTGGTCATCCAGCAATCCGGCAACCTTGCGCGGCACCAGCCCGTCTAACGCACCATAGAGCCGCAGGAATGGCACGGCCACGTCGGCTAACGGCTGGCGTAAATCCGCTTCACGCAAAATCGCCAGCCCGCCGTTTAATACCTCGACTGACGGCATTGGCTGTTCCAGTACCACACTTTTTAATAGTCGAGCATCCTGCCGTGCGCTCTCCGTTCCCAGCGTTTGCAGCGCCAGAAACCGCTCGACCGTACGCTGGAAATCCTCACTGAGCTGCTGTTGAAACCCCTGCAAGACGTCCGGCTTGATGCCCGGCCAGTCGTCCTGTGCGCTGAAACAGGGGGATGACGCCACGGTAATCAGCTTGTCCACCCGCGCAGGGGCGCTCAATGCAATCTGGCTGGCAACCAGCCCACCCAGCGACCACCCTAACCAGACGGCGTGTTCCGGTGCCTGTGCCAATACGATGTTCGCCATATCACTCAGCGACATCGGCCCAAATCCCTGACTTCTGCCATAGCCCGGCAGATCGACTACATGCAGACGAAAATGCGGGGCGAGTCGCGCAATCATGCTTTGCCATACCTGCGCATTCAATCCCCATCCGTGCAGCAACACAAGATCCGTGTTTCCTGCGCCTTCGGTCTGCCAATACAACGCTGCCATCAGTTATCTTCCTTCCTCAGGAAACCCCTTCACGTTTGCATGGGGTCAATATATTTCAGGGAAAACGATCGTTAAGGAAAACAATGTTAACCATCTCCGCACGCTGCTGGCTATGCTTATTGCCGCTTCATCACAGCCAGCAGGGTATTTGCTCGTACTGCCAGCGCCATTTGCCGCGTTTGCCCCTCTGCTGCCCGCGCTGTGGCTTGCCCTCCGGCGACACAACACATCAGTGCGGGCGCTGCCTGCAAAACCCGCCGCCCTGGCAATCAATCACGTTTATCAGCGACTACGTACCGCCATTCAACACGCTGCTGAAGCATTTTAAGTTTCACGGTAAAACCGAGCTGGCAGCGGTGCTCGCCCGACAGCTGTTGCTACGCTGGCTGATGACCTACCGCGAGCGAAAGCTCTCCGGGCGGGTTCCTCTGTTCCGCCCCGATCGTTTGTTCACCGTTCCCCTGCACCGGAACCGCCAGTGGCGACGTGGCTTCAACCAGACCGAGCTGCTCGCCCGGCCTCTCGCCCGCTGGCTGAACTGTGCTTATGAGCCACGCGCATTGAAGCGCACCCGACGCACGCCGCTACAGCAAACGCTCAGCGCTAGTGCGCGGCGGCGCAATCTGCGGGGTGCATTTTCCTGTGATGTCTCGCTGTCCGGGCAGCAGGTGGTTTTACTGGATGATGTGGTCACGACGGGTAGTACCGCAGCCGAAATCAGCAGGCTGCTGCTGGCTCAAGGTGCAGCGGGCGTTCAGGTCTGGTGTTTGTGCCGAACCTTGTAGTCGGGGGGAGGATGGGCGTATTATAACCGATAAGTGCAGTCAACTATCGAGCTTACTATTATGATCCGTATTACCGATGCTGCTCAGGAGCATTTCCTGAAACTGTTGGCAAAACAGGAAGAAGGCACACAGATTCGCGTCTTTGTTATCAATCCAGGTACGCCAAACGCCGAGTGTGGCGTATCGTATTGCCCGCCGGATGCCGTAGAAGCCAGCGATACCGTACTGAAGTTTGAAAAGATTTCCGCTTACGTGGACGAACTCAGCGCACCTTATCTGGAAGACGCTGAAATCGACTTCGTAACCGACCAGTTAGGTTCTCAGCTTACGCTGAAAGCGCCGAACGCCAAAATGCGTAAAGTGGACGACAACGCCCCGCTGATGGAACGCGTGGAGTATGTGCTGCAATCGCAGATCAACCCACAGCTGGCTGGCCACGGCGGCCGTGTGACGCTGATGGAAATTACCGATGACGGTCTGGCGATTCTGCAATTTGGCGGCGGCTGTAACGGTTGTTCTATGGTTGACGTCACGCTGAAAGAAGGGATTGAGAAAGAGCTGCTGCAAACCTTCCCTGAGCTGAAAGGTGTGAGAGACCTCACCGAACACCAGCGCGGCGAGCACTCTTACTACTAATCTTCTCCCCTGCTGATTGATCTTGGCTTTTCCTCCCCGACTCAGGGGAGGAAAAGTATTTATTCTGTTATTCGGCTTTCTGCGCTTTCATCGGCGCGCCACGCCGCAAATCCATATCCCGAACCAGTCTTTCAAGGCAGCGGTCAGCGAAGATCGACTCCAGCGGACGCGTGAGCTTACGCCGCCAGTTGGGGTATTCACGATTGGTGCCCGGCACATTAACCGGCGTCGCCATGTCCAGCCAGTCTTCCAGTTGGAAACCGACCAGTGCGCTTGCGCTGTCAGCGACATAGCGGTGAACGCCACGGCTTAGCGGTGCGCCCATCGTCGTCAGCGCCGAATTGCGGCCAACCCGCTGTGGCAATAGCCCGAATTCGTGCAACGCGTTGAGCAGCCCCTGCTTCGCTTTCTCACGCTGCTGCATTTGTTCTTGCAGTAGCGCTTCCGTCGGGTACAGACCCAATTCCCGCCCCAGCGATAAATCCACGGTTTGCCAGTAGCCGCGCAGCGTTGGCAGATCGTGCGTGGTGATCGTTGTCATGGCCTGACGCGGGTAATCTTCCGGTGCGCGGAAGTGGTTTTCTTCGTCCTTTTCAAAGAACAGCACCTTGTAAGAATAGATACCGTAGTCGTGCAGCTTGGTGACAATTTCCGGCGGCACCGTACCTAAATCCTCACCGATAATCAGGCAGCGATGACGCTGGCTTTCCAGCGCCAGCACCGCCAGCAGATCGTCGACCGGATAATGCACGTAAGCCCCGTTGCCCGCCGACTCCGCCTTGGGTATCCACCACAGGCGCAAGAGCGCCATCACGTGATCGATACGCAACGCGCCACAGTGCGCCATGTTGCTGCGCAGGACGTCGATAAACGGCTGATAGCCACGAAGTTGCAGCATGGTAGGGTTCATCGGTGCGAGCTGCCAGTCTTGTCCCTGCGGGCCAAGCGGATCCGGCGGTGCGCCGATAGAGGCATCAAGACAATAGAGCTGCCGTTCGTCCCAGGTTTCCGCGCCGCCCTGTGCAACGCCAACGGCTAAATCACGATACAGGCCGAGCGGCAAGCCAAGCTGTTTACTGTGCGCGTAACACTCCGCGAGTTGCTCGTGCGCCACCCATTGCAGCCAGCTGTAAAACGTAATCTCATCGCTGTTTTCACGGCGGAATGACTTCACGGTTTCACTGTGCACGTCATGATAGCTGGCAGGCCATTGGTGCCAGTCCGCGTAATTCTCGCCCTGTTTTTTCAGGTAAGCCTGCAATGCATCAAACGTCGCCTGAAGTTGCAGACTCTGCCCACCGCTCACGACAAACTGGCGAAAGGCGCTAATACGTGGATCCAGCGCACTGCGCGTCGTAAAGTAGCGGAAAGCCAGCCGTAAAGCGGTCAGCTTAAGGGCCGTAACCGGTTCATAATCGACCCAGCGCCCTGCCCGCAGCGCAGACACCGCGCTTTGCGTATCCTCACGGTGCCACCATGCCTGCGCTTCACTGCTCTGCTGGAAATCATCAATCCGATTCACATCGATATAAATAATGTTCAGCCAGTGCCGAGAGGAAGGGCTGTAAGGGCTTGCTGCTTCTGGCAGTGCGGGATACAGCGAATGCAGCGGATTCAGCCCGACAAAGGCACCGCCGCGTCGGGCGATTTGCTCAATCAGTTGGCGAAGATCGCCAAAATCCCCGACGCCCCAGTTGTTCTGCGAGCGCAAGGTATACAGCTGGACGGTCACGCCCCACCAGCGTTTCCCCTGTAGTAAGGATTCGGGTTCATAGCAGCGGTGCGGGGCAACAATAATCCGACAGCTCCAGCGCTGATCGGCCTGCGTCAGCGTCAGGTAGTGGTAACCCAGCGGCAGCACACCCGGCAGCGCCAGCGTTGAGCCGCCCGTTATCTGTCCTTGAATTTGACCGCCGTTTTCATACATCAGCGTCCAGAGGAATTCACCGCGACCAGCAAGCTCGATGACCGCATCCCGGCCTTGCAAAAAGACCCGAACAGGCGGCAAGGGTGCATTATCGCTATCAGAAACGTCCATCATTGTCTGAATCTGGTTTCTGATTGCGACCGCAACAATGTGCTCTTTGCCATACGCATCGGTATAGCTTTCCGCGATGCCTGTCTGCTGGCTTGCCAGTTTATCCACCTTGAACACCCTCTCCTTTTCCTAACGATGCGCCTGCCAAATGCGCGTCTGGTAATCATGAATCGCCCGGTCCGAACTGAACATCCCCATTCTGGCGGTATTCAGCACACAGCGGCGCGTCCATTCATCCGGCTCACGGTAAAGCGCATCAACACGCTGCTGCACCTCACAGTACGGTGCAAAATCGGCCATTAACATATAGGGATCGCCCAGCTTCAGCAGGCTATCCAACAGCGGGGCAAACGCATTTTTATCCCCCTGACTGAACGCACCGCTCGCTAGCTCGTTCAGCACTTCACGCAGCAGCGGTGTCACAGCGAGGTAGTCAGACGGCTCATAGCACTGCGCCTGTAGCGCTTTTACCTGTTCGACGGTGTGACCGAAAATGAACAGATTGTCTGCACCGACCTGCTGCGCCATTTCTACATTCGCCCCGTCCAGCGTGCCGACGGTCAGCGCGCCGTTCAGCGCCAGCTTCATATTGCCCGTGCCGGACGCCTCTTTACCTGCCGTTGAAATCTGTTCAGACACATCTGCGGCAGGAATCATCCGTTCGGCCAGCGAGACGCGATAGTCCGGCGGGAAGACGACCTTCAGGCAATCGTTAACGCGGCGATCCTGATTAATGACCGCAGCGACCCGATTAATGGCATAAATGATGTTTTTTGCTAATACATAGCCCGGTGCCGCTTTGGCACCGAACAAAAAGACGTGCGGCACTATATCCAGATGCGGATTGTCACGCAATTGACGATATAGCGCGAGGATATGCAGCAGATTCAAATGCTGGCGTTTGTATTCATGCAATCGCTTGATTTGCACATCAAACAACGCGTGCGGATCGATCACGATGTCGTACTGCTGGCGGAGGTAGGTCGCCAGCTGCGTTTTATTATCGGCTTTGATTTGTCGATAACGCTCACAAAAGCCAGCATCGTCAGCATAGGGCTCTAGCCCTTGCAGCGCGGGCAGGTCATTCACCCACGGCGTGTGCAGCGTGTCGTCGATGAGCGCGGACAGCGCCGGATTACACTGCTTTAGCCAGCGGCGTGGTGTAATGCCGTTGGTGACGTTATGGAATTTAGTCGGCCACAGCAGGTGATATTCCGGGAACAGATCTTTCACCACCAGTTCCGAGTGCAGCGCCGCCACGCCATTGACCGCGAAGCAGCTGACAACGCACAGGTTTGCCATGCGAATCTGGCGCTGGTGGCGAATCGCGAGTTTCGCCCATATATGCCGATCGCCGGGCCATTGCTGTTCGACCTGCGCCTTAAACTGCGTATCGATTTGCCGAATAATAGACAGGTGGCGCGGAAGCAGGCGGCCAAACAGCCGTTCGTCCCAGCGCTCAAGCGCTTCCGGCATTAGCGTGTGGTTGGTATAGGCAAAAGTACGTCCGGTTATCGACCAGGCTTCATCCCACGGTATCTGATGCTCATCCATCAGCAGCCGCATCAGTTCGGGGATCGCCAACGTCGGGTGAGTATCGTTAAGCTGGATGACTTCATAATCCGGCAGCGTGGACAGCGCGCGCCCAGCATTAAGGTGACGGCGCAGAATGTCGGCCACCGAACAGGCGCAGTGGAAGTATTGCTGCATCAGGCGCAGGCGTTTGCCCGCCGCGTGATTGTCATTCGGATACAGCACGCTGGTCAGGCTGGCGGCGGAAATCCCCGCCTGTGCCGCGCGCAGATAGTGCCCTTCATTGAATAGCGTCAGATCAAACGGCTCGCGATGCGTCGCACGCCACAGACGCAGCGGCTGCGCCGCACCGTTGTGATAGCCAATCACCGGCAGGTCACAGGCTTCACCTCTGAAAACGGTATCCGGCAACCAGCGCAAGGTGCCGTCAGTTTGAGGTTGCAGACGCCCGCCAAACCCGACATCCACCGCCAGCTCCGCGCGCGGTAAAAACCACGGATAGGTATCGCGCTGCCAGTCATCGGCCGTTTCCTGCTGCTTTTCCTGCGCAAAATGCTGCCGGAACAGGCCGTATTGGTAGTTGAGGCCGTAACCCGTTGCAGGCTGCCCCACCGTTGCCATCGAATCCAGAAAGCAGGACGCCAGCCGACCTAAGCCGCCGTTGCCTAAACCCGGATCGGTTTCCTGCTCCAGAATGTCGCTCAGGTTCAGCCCCTGCTCAGCCAGCACGGCAGCTACCGCGTCATACCAGCCCAGATTCAGCAGGTTGTTGCCCGTCAGACGACCGGGCAGAAACTCCATCGACAGGTAGTTCACATGGCGCTGAGGCGTATTGGCAGCAGGAGACGTTGGCGAAGCGGAGTGCATCAGCAGTTGTTCAGACAGTGCAAGGCTGACGGCGCGCCAGCACTGCACTGGCGTCATCGCTTTCAGGGACGTGACGCCACCGAGCCGCTGTTGGCGGCGCAGCGCGGCGGTAAATTCTGAGGCATCAAAGGCGATAGCAGGATGGGCGGAGGAAACGGGCTGCGTTAAAGCCTCTGGCTTTTTTGCAGCCGCTGAACGTGTTGACGATCCGGATACTTTTGCAGAACCCGACTTTCTTGAAGAATCTGACATCGTGCCTCCTCCTTTGTCCATCATGGAAAAGGCACATCGGGTTCAACACAACTCCAACTGTACCTTATGTTGTTCAATGATTTTCAGTACGCTGGGCGGTGGTGACTGATCGGTAAAAAGATAGTCTATCAAATCCATGTTACCCAAATTCACCATCGCATTACGACCAAACTTGGAATGGTCCGTCACCAGCATGACGCAGCGAGAATTTTCAATAATCGCCCGTTTTGTGCGCACTTCATGGTAATCAAACTCCAGTAATGACCCATCCATGTCAATACCACTGATGCCCAAAATACCGAAATCCAGGCGGAACTGAGAGATAAAATCCAGCGTCGCCTCACCCATGATACCGCCATCGCGGGTACGCACTTCGCCA
Source organism: Pectobacterium sp. CHL-2024 (assembly GCF_044751765.1). Classification (NCBI taxonomy): domain Bacteria; kingdom Pseudomonadati; phylum Pseudomonadota; class Gammaproteobacteria; order Enterobacterales; family Pectobacteriaceae; genus Pectobacterium; species Pectobacterium sp. CHL-2024. The sequence continues at coordinate 45,144 of NZ_JBIXKO010000009.1, forward strand.
CCGGCCAAGATCAGGCGAAAATCCTCTTTTGCCGTCAGCAGCGTGGCTACATTCAGGTTATTGGTGACGACGCGCAGATCCTTGTGCTGCATCAGCGCATAGGCCACCGCTTCGGGCGTGGTACCGATATCGATAAACAAGGTAGCGCCGTCTGGAATTTGGCTCGCCACCCGACGGGCAATGCGCGCCTTTTCATCCGACCACATCATTTTACGGTCATGGTAGGCCGTGTTAACCGAGCTGGACGGCAATGCTGCACCGCCGTGGTGGCGATGGATTTTATTCTGCTCGGCCAGATCGTTCAGATCGCGACGAATGGTCTGCGGGCTCACCGCAAAATGCTCCACTAGCTCTTCAGTACTGACATAGCCCTGCTGGCGCACCAGCTCAATAATGGCGTCATGCCGTTGTGTCTGCTTCACATTTATCCCCTAAGACGCCCCGATTTACCGAGGGTTTGTTTTATTATACGTGTCCCAAAAGGCCATCAATAGCCCGACAACCAGACCAGCCACATGCGCCGCATTCGCGATCGACATGCCTAAAATATCGAAATATCCGGCGACCAGCCACAGTAAAGCGAAGGCCATCAAACTGCGCGGCATGGATAAATAACCGTCAGGCTCTCGTTCCCCTCGCAGCCAGACATAGCCCATCAGGGCATAAACCACGCCAGACAGACCACCAAAATGAGTGCCGCTAAACCAGGACTGCGCCCAGCCGCTCACCAGCGCGGAAACCAGCGTAATGACCAGCAACTTTCCGGTTCCCAGCACTTTTTCAACCGGGCCGCCCAGATACCACCACCACATGAGATTGAACAAAATGTGCAGCAGGGAAAAGTGCAACAAAACATGACTGAACCAGCGCCACACCTCTATCTGTTGTCCCTCAGCCGGGAATGCCAGCCATACCATCACGCTCTCATAGCCCGAGATTTGCATCAGGATGAACACCGCGATCGTCACGACCATCAGGGAGAGCGTCAGCGGGCCTGCTTTTTGCTTCAGCGTTTGCAGGTAAGAGTAGCGTTGGTATTGAATACCGGTATCCATTGATCCCGTTTGCCAACTGGCCGCCAGATAGCGCGGGTTTGTCGGGTCGCGCAGAAAAATCTCCAGCTCACCCTGAACCTTGCCCAGTTGGCTTTCATCCTCCAGCCACAGTTCAGCTTCATGCCCCTGAGGCCGCATTTCCAAATGGACCTGCTGTGTACGCATGTAATCAACAAATGCCTGAGCCAGACGCGGGTTGGAGAGAGCAATAACGCGAATCATCATAGCGGGAAGCGCCAGTGAGTAGGTTGAGTTAGAAACATGATAATAAAGGTTCTTTAATCGTCATGCGATCAGGCTTGCGCCTGCGTGTCTTGCGGGTAGCGGTTTTGCCAGGCCTCAAAGCCACCATCGATGCTGTACACCGAATCAAATCCCAGGCTAATCAGGTACTGTGCAGCGTTGCGGCTGCTGATACCGTGGTAGCAAATCACCATGACCGGTGCTTCGAGGTCAGCGCCGCGCACGAAGTCAGACAGCGTCTCGTTCGTCAGGTGCGTCGCACCGGGGACATGGGCTGCGGCAAAGCTCTGTGGATCGCGAATATCAACAACAACGCCCCCTTCCTGCCAGCGGGAATGGGCTTGCTCAATACTGATAGCTTCAAATTGTTCCATCGAAAGTGACAACCTTGTTAATAATGGACAGGATGTTAATAACAACTGGCGTCATTGTAACCCGCCTTCAACGGCATAAAACCCATATGATTATAAGGTTATTTATAAAAACAGTGCTTCACTAATGTGGAGAGTGACGACAAAACGGCACAATTCCAGCCTAATATCCCTTCTTTTAATGTGACAACTATCATCATATTGTTAGGTTCGTCACGCATAAATGTTTTTATTTGGTTAACCGTTGGCTGATTTGTTTGTTTTCGATTATCATAATGCTCGAAAACGAACATTTTGATTTATTCGAGGGTGGAGGAAGAAACGTGGAAACCAAAGATCTAATCGTTATCGGCGGCGGAATTAACGGTGCAGGCATCGCCGCAGATGCGGCTGGGCGAGGGTTATCAGTCCTGTTGTTGGAAGCGCAGGATCTTGCCTGTGCCACGTCCTCCGCCAGTTCCAAGCTGATTCACGGTGGCCTGCGTTACCTTGAGCACTATGAGTTTCGTTTGGTGAGCGAAGCACTGTCTGAGCGTGAAACGCTGCTGAAAATGGCCCCGCACATTATTTTCCCTATGCGCTTTCGTTTGCCCCACCAGCCGCACCTGCGTCCGGCCTGGATGATTCGTATCGGCCTGTTCATGTACGACAACATCGGCAAACGCGTCAGCCTGCCTGCCAGTAAGGGACTGAAATTCGGCGCAGATTCTGTGCTTAAGCCTGAATTGAAGCAGGGCTTTGAATATTCTGACTGCTGGGTGGACGATGCGCGTCTGGTGGTGTTAAACGCGCAGGAAGTGACAAAACGCGGCGGAGAAGTCCGTACCCGCACCAAAGTAACCCGCGCTCGCCGTGAACAAGGTGTATGGATTGTGGATGCGGTTGATTCACTGACCGGTGAAACCTTCACCTGGCGCGCCAAAGGTCTGGTGAACGCGACGGGCCCGTGGGTGAAAGAATTCTTTGATGACGGCCTGCAGCTGAAATCGCCTTATGGCATCCGTTTGATCAAAGGCAGCCACATCGTGGTGCCAAAAGTTCATAACCAACCGCAGGCGTATATTCTGCAAAACAAAGATCACCGTATTGTGTTCGTGATCCCGTGGCAGGATGACTACTCAATCATCGGCACGACCGACGTGGAGTACAAAGGCAATCCGCACGATGTGAAGATCGATGACAACGAAGTCGCCTACCTGCTGGACGTGTATAACGACCATTTCAAACAGCAGCTTACGCGTGACGATATCGTATGGACTTACTCTGGCGTGCGTCCGCTGTGTGATGACGAATCCGATTCTCCGCAGGCGATTACCCGTGACTACACGCTGTCAGTCGATGATGATAACGGTCAGGCTCCACTGCTTTCCGTTTTCGGCGGCAAGCTGACGACATACCGTAAGCTGGCAGAGCACGCGCTGGACAAACTGCACAAATACTACCCGCAAGCAGGTAAGGCCTGGACGAAAGGTGCGGTACTGCCGGGTGGTGATATCGCCGGCACGCGTGATGACTACGCCGCTGCGCTGCGTCGCCGCTTCAATCTGCCTGAATCACTGACGCGCCGTTACAGCCGTACCTACGGTTCAAACAGCGAACTGATTCTGGCAAACGTGAAAGGCCTCAGCGACCTGGGTGAAGATTTCGGTCACGACCTGTATGAAGCAGAACTGCGCTATCTGGTCGAAAAAGAATGGGCCGTTATGCTTGATGACGTCATCTGGCGCCGCACCAAACTGGGCATGCGCTTCGATGATGCACAGAAACAACGCATCAGCGACTGGCTGGCAAACCATTACCAGCAGATAGCAAAAGCGGGTTAATTGCTCCAGACTCTACTTCTCGATCAGGCATCCTGATCGAGAAGCCTTCCTACTATAAAGAGCAGACACCAAACATCCGCAACATACCCTTATCGTACCCTGCTCTTAGGTAATGATGATGGAATCTTTTTGATTTGCTATCTAATTTATTCTTAATGATATTATTTCAATATTAATCAATGGGCTTGCTCAGTTTTAGTCCTTTTTTTGTGCTATTGACTCTAAAAAAATCTTGTTATCCTTTACGTGTACTTTCTTAAAAGGAATAGCGTCAAGGATGCCACATGGAACGTTTTCATTACGCTTCACACCGCTTCAACCCTGCAACCTTCTTGTCTCCCACGACGTGAACACACCGACTCTCTGCTCGACTTAAATGTTTGCGCTTTTCACCCACGCTGCGTTTTTAGCCAACACGGCATCTTATTAACGTAACGCTTTATCAACATGAATGATGGTGTGAGCAGACTCAGACCACAGCGCAGGTTTTTATTTTAATCAGGATAGCGACGTGCCGCTCCGGGAAAACCCGAGGCGTGCGGTAGCCATGGCAACGGCGAAGGAATAAGGAGAAAGAAAACAGTGAGTGAGATAACGCGCTGGGCAATAGTGGATACTGCGGTTGAGCCCGAATTATTTTCGATGCTGGAACAATTAGACCCACCCCATGCCAGTTTATACGCAGAGCCAGTACCGGAAGATATTGGGCGATTGGCACCGCACTTGGTGCAGGTAGATGACAAGGTCTTTCACTGGCTGAGCCGAAGGAAAACACCTTGGGGTATCTTGTTGGAAACAACGTCTGAAATGAAAATATTGCGGCAACACTTGCGTAAATATCTACATGTACAGATCCCCAATGAAGAAAAACCGGTATTTTTCCGTTTTTATGATCCGAGAAATATTTGGTCTTTTTGCGATGTGATGACGGAGTGGGAACTGTTCTGCTTCATGGGGCCAATTGAAAAAATCATGACCATTTATGATGGATCAGTACGAGAAGAGACGTTTAATTCAGTTCGTGTTCAATTTCCTATCACGGCCAAGAGTAGAATGAAACTTCTAAAATTTAGTCAATCACAAATTGATATTCTAAATACCCACTCAGAAGCTAGATATGTTGATGAGGTTTTTTCTAAAACACTTGTTAAATACAAAGAAAAAATACACCATATTTCTCACAACAGTAACCAAAGTGATCCTGAACAGGATTTTTATTTCTATAAAGACTCTCAGGAAAACTCGACAACTTTCTCAGTAAAACATATTGTCAGTGAGTGTTATTATTTTTGTAAAGAGCATAACATTAATGATGACCGCTCAATTCGTGAGTTAATTCATTTGTTAATAGAAAAGGATTATTATTCATTAGAACAAGCCCCTGAGTTTTGGAGGGATTATTTGCTCCGTGAAGATCTACCTGGTCACTATCGTGTTAGTAATTTATTCAAAGATGTTCTAGGTGAATATTCTGCCTGAGAGGGATAGGCATGACTGGAACATCATACTTACCCACGGTTGAGTGCTCGTATAAAGTGTGGTAATTTTGGCGAAAGGACTTGTATCTTTCATTCTATCATATAGGGATATGTAATGAATAAATCATCTACTATTGGCATCTTTTTAATACCCACATTTATTTGGTTATCGCTATCATTTGTATATGCTTTTTTCTGTGGTGATAGGGATGTTGATACGTATTTTTTTAATAGCTGGGATTTTGCAGCATGGATTATCTTCTCCAGCTACCTAATAATTTGTGGGATTGTTTCTATTTTTTTACGTTTAACAATGAAGAAGCATTTCATCGTTACGATGGCGATTCTTATTTCTTTATTTATCATAATAGTCACAGATTTTGATTACATAAACTCATTTTTATTTTTTACTATTATGTTCACCATTCCAATTTTTGGCTCATTTACCTTGCGGTATCTACATAAAAAATCGGCTCACCATGAATAGAGTGAAAATCAGGACAACAAAAATTAATACTGATTATTAGAAAACCTTGAAGTAATTATTTCACATCGAACTCAATTAATTAGATTTCTCATCTGTAACTTGTAGACATGGAGTCGTTAAAAAATGAAAATAATATTATTATTTATAGGTGTTTTACTCGGTACGGGAGGAGCATGGCTATACCAGTGGATGAAGCCATCTTCTGACGATCCCTATTTCTTTCTAAACCCCAAACCAAATTATATTGGAGATAAGACTTACTCAATAGAAAAAGATATAAATTTATTTAAAAAAGGTGAGGCTTTCGATTTCATCTTTTGGGATACCCCTCAGCAAAAACCAAAGCTTTTATATTTATTTCCATTATCATCACCATCGCCGCACATATTATTAAAAGTAAAGAATGAAGATTTTACAAATGGAAGCAATAGTATTATTGATACATTTAAAGAAAATATAAACCCGATAATTAACTTTGAACTATATAAAATAAAAAATGATCTTACTGAAGAGTTAATTGAAAGGAAAATAATGAGAAATTTCGAGTTTTATACAATAGATAATGGGAATTTATTTTTTTATATAACGGATCAAATCAAACAATATGGACAGTATCGGATCCACATTGACGTACTAAATGACGATGGGAAATTGAAAGGAGATTATTTAACTTACTCTATTTATATAGAGCAAAAATTTGTAAAATAAAAAGGATTTTATATGACGCCAGAAAATAAAACTGAAGAGCTGCTTGAATATATTTCAAAGAAAGATGATCTCACTGTAGAACAAAAAAAACAAGAGATTGAAAAGTTTGCATACCCTGATAAAAGTGCTAATTATAATGCAGGTCAAGCTTGCGCTACATGCCCGCTATCCCATGCCAGAAAAGAATTTGTAGACGAGATTATTAATTCTTTAGAGCCTAGATATACGGTAACTATATATACAGCTTACCCTGGAACACCACTAAACGATGACTATGGAAATCCAGAACTTGATAAAAATACTGAGGAAAGAATAGTTTCGACAGCTGGTCATATGTAGTTTAAAATATCAATAATCTCTGATAGCAATCCCGAACAAGATTCTTATGGGTTTGCTCCCATAAAATCAGGTATGATAGGAAATGGATTTGTTACTAAAAAGGATAATATTCACTACGAAAACCCTTATTACAGTAGAGAAATAGAAGTAAAAGAATACCAATACGATAAATTAAAAGAGTTTGGGGACTCCGCAGTTAACAAATCTAATAAATATTTTGATCTTTACTATAACGGAGCAACAAATAGCTGTATTGACTTCACATGGCAAGCACTGCGCCATGCAGGGTTAATACCAACAAGTACATGGAATGATTTTAGTCGTTATAATCAAAAAAAGAAAAAAGCAGGTAAATTTGATGGTGATCTTAAAGTCATTAATAACATCCCACATGTAAAATCTATTCCTGCTCCATTTCCTGATAGCGATTTAAACTCGGAGAAATATAACGAAATACCCGATAGAACAAGACTTCAAAAGTTTTTTTCTCAAAATGATAGCGTTCAAAATGATGAAAATATAGGAATAGCAACCAGGCAACATGATGGCGCGATAAACAATGTTTGATAGCGACACAGCCCTCCCCCAACCTTAGTAAACAGGCGTTCATTGAACGCCTGTTGTCTTTTTAAAAATTAACCCTCAATGGAGGGGTCTTCTCTCATCACAACCGTATCGGTTTAATATTCCAGATATCTTCTGCGTATTCGCCGATGGTGCGGTCGGACGAGAAATAGCCCATGTTGGCAATATTCTGGACGGCACAGCGCGCCCATTCGTCCTTTTTCGCATACAGCTCATCCACCCGATCCTGCGTATCCACATAGCTGCGATAATCTGCCAGTAGCTGGTAGTAATCGCCAAAATTCACCAGTGAATCAAACAGATCGCTGTAACGTCGGCTATCATCAGGGCTGAAAACGCCCGTGGTGATTTGCGTCAGCACGCGGTGCAGCTCTTCGTCCTGATCGTAATATTGCCGTGGGTTGTAGCCGTTCTGACGCAACGCTTCGACCTGATCGGCCGTGTTGCCGAAGATGAACATATTCTCTTCGCCAATGTGTTCCAGCATTTCGACATTCGCCCCATCCAGCGTGCCAATCGTCAGCGCACCGTTCAGGGCAAACTTCATATTACTGGTCCCGGAGGCTTCCGTCCCCGCCAGCGAGATCTGTTCAGAGAGATCCGCCGCTGGGATGATCATCTGTGCCAGACTCACGCTGTAGTTCGGGATGAAGACCACTTTCAGTCGATCGTGCAGGGTCGGATCGTTGTTGATCACCTTCGCGACATCGTTGATCAAATTAATAATGTGCTTCGCCATGTAATAGGCCGATGCGGCTTTGCCCGCAAAAATGACGACACGCGGCACACGCTCGACCTCAGGATCATCCTTAATGCGGTTATAGAGTGTGATGACGTGCAGCACGTTCAGCAGTTGCCGCTTGTATTCGTGAATACGCTTAATCTGCACATCAAACAGCGATTCCGGGTTAACCACAATATTCAGGTTTTCCGCCATATAGGTCGCTAAACGCACTTTGTTCTTCAGCTTCACCTTGCTGATTTTCTGCACAAACGCCGGATAATCGATGTGCTGTTTCAGTTCGCTCAATTGGCTCAGATCGGTACGCCAGGTCTGCCCAATGGTGTCATCCAGCAGTTTGGAGAGCGACGGGTTAGCCAGCGCCAGCCAGCGCCGCGGCGTCACACCGTTGGTTTTATTGCAGAAGCGGTTAGGGAAGAGACGGGCGAAATCGGCAAACAGAGACTGCACCATCAGATCCGAATGCAGCTCCGATACACCGTTCACCTTATGGCTGGCAACGACAGCCAGCCACGCCATGCGTATTTTACGCCCGTTGTTTTCATCAATGATGGAAACCCGCGCCAACAGTTCATTGTCATCGGGGACTTCTTTCTGGACGTACTCCAGAAAATGTTCGTTAATTTCGAAAATCAATTGCAGATGGCGCGGCAGGATTTTACCCAGCATATCAACCGGCCAGGTTTCCAGCGCTTCCTGCATCAGCGTGTGGTTGGTGTAGGAGAAGACTTTCCTCACCACGGTCCACGCCTCTATCCATTTGAATTTGTGCTCATCGATCAGCAAACGCATCAGCTCAGGGATGGCCAGCACCGGATGCGTATCGTTCAAGTGAATGGCGAACTTCTCCGCCAAATTGTTGTACGTTTTATGCATCATCCAGTGGCGGTTGAGAATGTCCTGCACCGTGGCGGAAACCAGGAAGTATTCCTGACGCAAACGCAGCTCGCGGCCTGAATAGGTGGAATCATCGGGATACAGCACGCGCGACACGTTTTCCGAGTGGTTTTTATCTTCTACCGCCGCAAAATAGTCGCCCTGATTAAATTTACCCAGATTGATTTCGTTACTGGCCTGCGCGCCCCACAGACGCAGTGTATTGGTGGCATCGGTATCAAAACCGGGAATGATTTGGTCGTAGGCGCACGCAATAACTTCTTCCGTTTCCAGCCAGCGCATTTTACTGCCTTCCTGCTGGATTCGGCCGCCGAAGCGCACTTTGTAGCGCGTGCTGTGGCGCGGGAATTCCCACGCATTACCGTATTCCAGCCAGTAGTCCGGCGATTCAGCCTGCCTGCCGTTAACAATATTCTGTTTGAACATACCGTATTCATAGCGAATACCGTAACCGCGCCCCGGCAGCGCCATCGTCGCCAGCGAATCCAGGAAACAGGCAGCCAGACGCCCCAGGCCGCCGTTCCCTAAGCCGGGATCGTTTTCTTCCTGTAGCAGATCGTCCAGTTCCAGCCCCATGCCATCCAGCGCGGCCTTCAGATCGTCATACAGTCCCATCGCCAGCAGCGCGTTCGACAACGTCCGCCCCAGCAAAAATTCCATCGACAGGTAATAGACCTGCCGCACATCCTGCGAAAGCTGTGCCCGATTCGAGCGCAGCCAGCGCTCCACCATCCGGTCACGCACGGCCAGCAGCGTGGCGTTCAGCCAGTCATGTTTATTCGCAATAGAGGGATCTTTCCCCACGCTAAACATGAGCTTGTAAGCAATAGAGTGTTTCAGCGCTTCCACACTGAGCGTTGGTGAAGTATAGATAAACGGCGAGTTCATAATATTCATTCCCAAGTGAGTGTTACCCTACCCTGTCGTTTTCAGATTGCACGAGGATGACGCGCAGCAGGAAAACTAGTGGGTATACAAGCGTTGATAGAGCGCACCATAAGCCTGAGCAGCAACCTGCCAACCAAAATCCATCGCCATCGCCTGACGCTGCACATAGCGCCATAGCGTGGGTCGGGACCACAACACAAACACACGACGAATCGCGCGGGATAACGATCCCACACTGCAATCGTTAAAGACGAACCCACTTGCCAGCCCATCCGCCAGATTCTCCAGCGAACAGTCCGATACCGTATCCGCCAGCCCGCCAGTTCGGCGCACCAGCGGCAACGTGCCATATTTCAGGCCGTAGAGCTGCGTTAACCCGCAAGGCTCAAATCGGCTCGGCACCATGATGACGTCTGCGCCGCCAATAATGCGGTGCGAGAAGGACTCGTGATAGCCAATCTGTACGCCAACCTGGCCGTGATATTCCGCCGCCGCCGCCAGAAAGCCTTCCTGTAAATCCGCATCCCCTGCGCCCAGCACCACCAGTTGTCCGCCCTGTTCCAGCAGGTCCGGCACCACGCTTAGCGCGATATCGAGCCCTTTCTGACTGGTCAGCCGGCTGACGATGGCAAAAACCGGTGCCTTGTCGTCCACCTTCAGGCCCATCGCCGTTTGCAGATGCCGCTTGTTTGCGGCTTTGTCCGCTAAAGCATCTCGGGAGTAATGGCTGGTGAGTAAAGGATCGTGCGCCGGATTCCAAATCGTTTCGTCTACGCCATTGAGGATGCCGGATAGCCGTCCTTCTTCTTCGCGCGCTTTCAGCAAGCCTTCCATGCCGTAGCCATAAGCCGGTAGCGTAATCTCGTGCGCGTAGGTTGGGCTGACGGTCGTAATATGGTCAGCGTAGTACAATCCCGCCTTGAGGTAGGAAATCTGGCCGTAAAACTCCAGCCCGTACACCTGAAAGAACTCGCTCGGCAGATGGAGATTCGGCATATGCCGGGCATCAAACAGCCCCTGATAGGCCAGGTTGTGAACGGTAAAGACCGATTTCGCCGGACGGTTGCGCGCCGCCAGGTAGGCGCAGGTCAGCCCCGCGTGCCAGTCATGGGCATGCACAACATCAGGCAGCCAGTAGCGATCCAGCCCGCATGCCATTTCACATCCCATCCACCCCAGCAGCGCAAACCGCAGGTAGTTGTCGGCATACGCATAAAGCGCCGGGTCGTGATAAGGGCTGCCCGCGCGTTCATACAGCTCAGGCACATCAATCAAATAAATACCGACGCCGTTAAAATGGCCGAACAGCAGCGTGACATGTCCCGCGAAGGTATCCAGCTCACGCACGACCTGTAGGTTGGCGATGCCTTTTTTCAGATCGGGGAAGGCAGGCAGGATGACACGGGCATCCATCCCCGCCGCAATCTGCGCGCCGGGCAACGCACCAGCCACATCCGCCAGTCCACCGGTTTTCAATAGTGGAAATAGCTCCGAACAAACATGTAAGACCCGCATTATTACTCCCGTTTTGTTCCGATGGTGTTTACAGCTTTTCCAACATTGATCGCGTGACCAGCACGATCCCCTCTTCCGAACGGTAAAAACGGCGGCTATCCTCTTCCGCGTTTTCACCAATCACCATGCCTTCCGGCAAGTGGCAGGCGCGATCGATGACACAACGGCGTAAACGGCAGGAGCGCCCCACGTTGACATCCGGCAGGATCACCGTCGAATCGATACTGCAAAACGAATTCACCCGCACGCGCGGGAACAGCACAGAATGCGTGACCACAGAGCCGGAGACGATGCAGCCCCCGGATACCAGCGAGTTCATCGTCATGCCGTGACTGCCGGAACGATCCTGAACAAATTTGGCGGGCGGCAGCGATTCAATCGCAGAACGAATCGGCCAGTGCCGATCGTACACATCCAGTTCCGGCGTGACGGACGCCAAATCGAGATTGGCGCGCCAGTAGGCTTCCAGCGTGCCGACATCCCGCCAATACTGATGTTCATCTTCGCCCGACGTGACGCACGACAGCGTAAAAGGATGCGCCCAGGCCAGACGCTGCGAGACAATCTTCGGAATCAAGTCCTGCCCAAAGTCGTGGGCAGAATCCGTCGCGTTACGATCCGCTTCCAGTAATTGATAAAGATAGTCCGCATTAAAAACATAGATCCCCATGCTCGCGAGCGCCATATCGGGGTTATCCGGCATCGGCGTCGGGTTATCCGGTTTTTCGGCAAAATCGAGGATGCGATGCTGTTTGTCCACGCTCATGACGCCAAAGGCGCTGGCTTCTTCGATCGGTACGGGTAGGCAGGCGACGGTACATTCCGCCCCCTTCTCCACGTGATCGATGAGCATACGTGAGTAGTCCATCTTGTAGATGTGATCGCCCGCGAGGATCACCACATACTCCGCACGATAGCGCCGAATGATGTCGAGATTCTGACACACCGCATCCGCCGTTCCCCGATACCAGTGATCGGTCGAATGACGCTGCTGCGCGGGAAGCAAATCGACAAATTCGTTCATTTCCGCGTTCAGAAATGACCAGCCGCGCTGAATGTGCTGCACCAGCGTATGCGACTGATATTGCGTAATCACGCCAATACGGCGGATGCCAGAATTCAGGCAGTTAGAGAGCGCGAAATCAATAATGCGAAATTTGCCGCCAAAATGGACGGCAGGCTTGGCACGTAATGCCGTCAACCCTTTCAGTCGCGTTCCACGGCCTCCGGCCAAAATTAATGCCACGGATTTCAAAGGGAGCTGTCTTGCCAACATCAGAGGGTCATGCTTGTCGTTATTCACCATGGCTATCTCCTGATTATTCTTTTAATGGCTTGCGCTTAGGCGGTCTGCTTTATCAAGACGCCTACCGCCTGCGCTTGTCCGTGCCAAATTCCACCTTCAGGCGGATTCGTCTCATCAAACGGCGGTGAAACCTGCCAGTGGCCTTCTGGCAACATGAACGCACCGGCATGCAGGCTGGCGTTAAACAACACGAGCCAACGACCGGAAAGTAAAATCTGTAGCTGATGCTCCCCTTGCTCCCATTGCTGCGGCGTCAACGGCTGCCCTTCTCGGTTCAGCCACTTCACCGCGCCATCCCCTTCTTGCCACCACGTTTCCTGCTGTAATGCCGGAATCGTGCGGCGTAACTGGATCAATCCGGCGACAAACTCGCGCAGTGTGCGATCCGCATTTTCCCAGTGCAGCCAGGTCAATTCGTTGTCCTGACAGTAGGCGTTGTTGTTGCCCTGCTGACTGTGTCCCAGTTCATCGCCCGCCAGCAGCATTGGCGTTCCCTGCGACAGAATCAGCGTCGTCAGCAGTGCCTTCTGGCTGGCCAGTCGGCGTTGAAGGATGTCGTCATCCGCTTCCAACCCTTCCGTACCGTGGTTATTGCTGAAATTGCTGCCTGTGCCGTCGCGGTTGCCCTCGCCGTTGGCGTCATTGTGCTTGTGGTTGAAACTCACCAGATCGCGCAGCGTAAAGCCGTCATGGGCCGTCAATTTATTGATGGAGGCGTAAGGCAGGCGGTCGCGCTGCTGGAAGATGTCGCTGGAGGCAGCAAAGCGGCGGGCGAATGCGCCAAGAGAAATGTCACCATGCAGCCAAAAGCGGCGCATGTCGTCACGGTAGCGGTCGCTCCACTCGGCAAACGGTGTCGGGAATTGACCGAGCTGATAACCGCCATGTCCGATGTCCCACGGTTCGGCGATCAGCTTGCAGCCCTGTAAGCGGCTATCATTTTTCATGGCAGACAGCAGCGGCGCGTCGGCGGTAAAGTCCGGGGTTCGTCCCAGCACTGTGGCCAGATCGAAGCGGAAACCGTCAACGTGGCAGACCTCGCGCCAGAAGCGCAGGCAGTCCATCACCCAGTCGATCACCGCCGGGTGATTCAGGCGCAGCACATTGCCGCAGCCAGTCCAGTTATGGTATTCGCCGTTGTCATCCAGCCAGTAGTAGCTACGATTGTCGATGCCGCGCTGACACAGCGTGGGGCCTTCGACGTCCAGCTCGGCGCTGTGGTTAAACACCACATCCAGAATGACCTCGATGCCGGCGTGATGCAGCGCTTTCACCGCATCGCGAAATTCATTCAGCGCGTCATCGCCCGCGGCCAGACTGTTATCGACGGCAAACGGCAGCAGCACGTTATAGCCCCAGTAGTTACGCAGCCCCAGTTGCTGAAGCCGGGGTTCATCGGCATGCTGCTGCACCGGAAGCAGTTCCAGCGCCGTGATGCCCAGCGACGTCAGATAATCAATCATCACCGGATGGCCTAACGCCGCATAGCTACCGCGAATGTCTTCGGGGATATCAGGGTGCAGTTGCGTCAGCCCGCGGACATGCGCCTCATAAATCACCGTCTGATTCCAGGGCGTTTGCGGATGCTGGTCATCCTGCCAGTCGTAATCTTCCGCCGTGACCACGCACTTCGCCATGATGCCAGCGCTATCGCGTTCATCCCGCTGGTCAATCCCGCCTTGCAGGCAAGCGTCATCCACCACCCAGCCATCAAGCTGGCGGGCGCACGGATCCAGCAGCAGTTTATGCGGATTGAAACGCAAACCCTGCGACGGCTCGAACGGCCCATCAACCCGGAAACCGTAGCGTAGCCCCGGCTGTGCATCAGGGAGATAGCCATGCCAGATATCGCCGCTACGCGCGGTCAGTTCGATGCGCTGTTCCTGCTGACGTTCATCAAATATGCACAGCTCGACCCGCTCGGCATCCGCCGAAAACAGCGCGAAATTCACGCCGCTGCCGTCAAAACTGGCTCCCAGCGGCGTCGGCTTGCCTGTCTGCAATTCCGCCATTTACGCCTCCTTCACCAGATACAGCGTGGCAAGCGGCGGAATAGTCAGAACCAGAGAATGCTGGCGCTGGTGGCTAGCGTGCTCCTCGCTGTAAATCGTCCCGACATTGCCCGTATCGCTACCGTTGTAGTGAACCGAATCCGTGTTGAGCACTTCTCGCCAGCCGCCAGACTGGTTGATGCCGATCCGATAGCCATAGCGCGGCACTGGCGTGAAGTTGCTGACCACCAGCACTTCGTTGCCTTGCTCATCACGCCGGACAAAGGCAAAGACCGAGTTTTCCCGGTCATCCACCACCAGCCATTCAAAGCCCTGCGGCTGGAAATCCAACTGATACAGCGGCGGCTGCTGGCGATAGCAGTGGTTGAGATCGCGTACCAGTGTCTGCACGCCGCGGTGCCAGCCTTCCGGTTCATCCAGCAAGTGCCAGTCCAGGCTGGCATCGTGGTTCCACTCACGCCCTTGCGCAAATTCGCCGCCCATAAACAGTAGCTTCTTGCCGGGATACGCCCACATAAAGCCGTAATACGCACGTAAATTGGCAAATTTCTGCCAGACATCGCCGGGCATGCGATCCAGCAGCGAGTGCTTACCGTGCACCACTTCATCGTGAGACAGCGGCAGCACGAAGTTCTCGCTATAGGCGTACAACATGCCGAATGTCAGCAAATCGTGATGGTATTTGCGGTGAACCGGATCGAGCTGCATATAGGTCAGCGTGTCGTGCATCCAGCCCATATTCCACTTGTAGTGAAACCCTAAGCCGTTGCAGTCCGGCGGCAGCGTGACGCCTGGATAATCGGTGGACTCTTCGGCCAGCGTGATCGCCACGGGCGCGGCATGACCCAGCATGTGGTTGGTGTAGCGTAGAAACGCAATCGCTTCGAGGTTCTCTTTACCGCCGTAATGGTTCGGTACCCACTCGCCTTCACTGCGGCTGTAGTCGCGGTAAATCATGGAAGCCACAGCGTCGACCCGCAGGCCGTCGATGCCATAGCGCTCCATCCAGAACAGCGCATTGCCCGCCAGATAGTTACGCACCTCATGGCGACCATAGTTATAAATCAGCGTGTTCCAGTCCTGATGATAGCCTTCGCGCGGATCGGCGTATTCATACAGCGCGGTGCCGTCAAACTGCGCCAAACCGTATTCGTCGCCGGGAAAATGCCCCGGCACCCAGTCCAGCAGGACGTTGATGCCTGCATCATGGAGCGCATCAACAAAGGCTCTGAACTCCGACGCAGTGCCGAAACGACGCGTTGGCGCATACAGCCCCAGCGGCTGATAACCCCAGCTACCATCGAACGGATGTTCGTTAATCGGCATCAGCTCCACGTGCGTGAAGCCCATGTACTGCACATAATCAATCAGCTGATTCGCCAGTTCTTCATAGCTCAGCCAGAAATTGTTATCCGTATGCCGCCGCCAGGAACCAAGGTGAACTTCATAAATGGAGATCGGTGAACGCAGACCGTTCGCCTCACGCCGGGCGTCGCTGGTCGGGACTTTCTCAGGCAGCGGTGTAATCAGCGAGGCGGTATCCGGGCGCATCTGCGCTTCGAACGCATACGGATCGGCCTTCAGCCGGACGTTGCCGTGGCTGTCGATCATTTCATATTTGTAGAGCTGCCCCGCTTTCACATCGGGCAAAAACAGTTCCCAAATACCGTTTTCCTGCCGCAGCCGCATCGGGTGACGTCGGCCATCCCAGAAGTTGAACTGCCCCACTACTGAAACGCGCTGGGCATTCGGTGCCCAGACGGCAAAGCGCGTGCCTTCAACACCGTCCAGCGTTTCCAGATGTGCGCCTAGCCGTTCGTAAGGCCGCAGATGGGTGCCTTCAGCCAAAAGCCAAATGTCCATATCCTGCAACAGCGGGCCAAAACGGTAAGGATCTTCAATGACCCAGGTTTCTTCACCCCAGGTCACGGCCAGTTGATAACGGAAGGCATTTTTCCGGCGCGGCACCAGACCACAAAAAAAACCGCGTTCGTCAACACGATCCAGCTCGACGATTTTTCGTCCATTGCTGGCATCCACAACCCAGACTGCCTGCGCATCCGGCAGCAGTGCCCGAACTTCAAGACCTTTGGAGGAATGATGCATACCTAACAGCGAAAACGGATCGGCATAGTGCCCGGAAATAAGTAAATTAATCGCCTCAGAAAACGCTGACATGGTATCCATCCTCTGATTAACCATTTGAATTAAATAAATAAGTAATATAAAAAGCACATTACGTTGCGCTTATATTCCCCCGTTACTTATTTTTAACAAAAATCCAATAAAAATAACGGGTTATTAGCTTGCTAATGAATAACGGCGACGTGTAAAAATAATGAATACTATGAAAGAGTTCTTGAACCACGCCCCCTAATTCAGCGTAGTCAAAGAACGGAGAAATATCAGAGAACGGATGAAATTTTTCCGTTTATATTTATATGAATAAGTTATGACACGAGATAATTAGCATCTTTTGTTTAAAGATCGATTCGTCCGCTAGCAAAAAGCAGTACAATTTGGCGGTTCGCGTATGATGAGACCCCGCCCATGGTTAGCCAGGTTGATCTGATTCTTTCCCTGTTACAGCAGATGTGTGTTTATCTGGTTATCGCCTATCTGCTCAGTAAAACACCGCTTTTTATCCCGCTGATGCAGGTCACCATCCGCCTGCCGCACAAGCTGGTCTGCTATCTGGTGTTTTCCGTGTTTTGCATTATGGGAACCTATTTCGGCCTGCATATAGACGATTCTATTGCCAATACCCGCGCGACGGGTGCCGTACTCGGCGGCATGCTGGGCGGCCCTTCCGTCGGCTTTCTCGTCGGGTTAACGGGTGGATTACACCGCTATTCGATGGGCGGGATGACCGCGCTGGCCTGTATGCTGTCGACGATTGCCGAAGGCTTGCTCGGTGGGCTGTTACACCGCTATCTGGCACGCCGCAACCGCATCGACCTGCTGTTCCAGCCCCTCGTCGTCGGCCTGACCGCGCTGGTCGCGGAGATACTGCAAATGGCGATTATCCTGCTGGTCGCCCGTCCGTTTGATAATGCGGTTGAACTGGTTCGAGATATCGCTCTACCGATGATGATCACCAACACCATCGGTGCCGCCATGTTCATGCGCATCCTGCTCGACAGACGCGCCATTTTTGAAAAATACACCTCCGCGTTTTCCGCCAAGGCACTGCAAATCGCCGCCCGCGCCGAAGGGGCGCTGCGTCAGGGATTCAACCCGCAAAACAGTATGCGCGTCGCCCGTATTTTGTATGAAGAGCTGGGAGTGGGTGCCGTAGCCATTACCGATCGCGACAAATTGCTGGCCTTCATCGGACTGGGCGACGACCACCACAACGTCGGCGCACCTATCACGTCATCACACACCCGTCGGGCGATAGACAACAATCAAGTGGTGTACGCCGACGGCAACGAGGTGTCTTATACCTGTTCGGTTTCATCACACTGCAAACTCGGTTCCACGCTGGTGATTCCGCTGCGGGGCGAAGATCAGCGCGTTGTCGGCACGATCAAGCTTTATGAGCCCAAGAACAAGCTATTTTCCAGCATTAACCGCACGCTGGGGGAAGGGATCGCCCACCTGCTTTCCGCACAGATTCTGACGGGCCGTTTTGAACAGCAGAAACAGCTGCTGGCCCAGTCGGAAATTAAGCTGCTGCACGCACAGGTCAACCCGCATTTTCTGTTTAACGCGCTCAATACGCTGTCCGCCGTGATAAGACGCAACCCCGATCACGCTCGCCAGCTGGTGCTGTCCCTATCGACGTTTTTCCGTAAAAACCTCAAGCGCAGCAACGATGAAGTGTCGCTCAATGACGAGCTGGAACACGTTAATGCCTATCTCGCAATCGAAAAAGCGCGCTTTGCCGATCACCTGACCGTAGACATTTCGCTACCGGAGACGCTGCGTGAAGCGCGGTTACCCGCGTTTTCCCTGCAACCGATTGTCGAAAATGCGATTAAGCACGGTATCTCTCAGATGATTGAAAACGGGCATATCCACATTAGCGGACGCCTGCACGCCAACACGCTGGAACTGTCAGTGGAAGATAACGCTGGTACTTATCAGCCCCGCAGCGGCGGCGATGGATTAGGCATGAATCTGGTCGACCGTCGCATCAAAGCACGCTACGGCAACCGCTATGGCATCACGGTAGTCAGCGAAGCAGATAAATTCACCCGGGTCGAAGTACGCGTCCCACTGATCTCACCCCGTCAGGCATTGAAACAGTTGGATAGCGTGGCGTGATGAGGAGAGCAAGGCGTTGCGGATTAGGTAGCAGGCTACCGTGACGGCAGAGCAAAGTCAGTTTATCAATACAAGGAAGCGCCATGAGCGATACCGCACTTTATGCCGCATTTGAACAGGCAGTGCCCGGATTTTCAGCACACGACATCATTACGCCAGCATTGAATAAATCGCATGGCGAATATGCACAGATCTATTGGCTGGATGATTTATTGGGGGAAGATTTTCTTTGTTATATCGAATGGAAAGAATTTGATCTTCAGGCGCTGGAAGCGTTAACCCCTATTAAACAAGCAGGGATCGCGTTATCTATAGACAGTTTGTTTGACGAACAGGGTTTCCCAATCGGAGACATCACTCCTGAAGAGTTCTTTTATGATGCATCCGGTTTTTACCTGCCAGTGTTACAGCAACAGTTACAACAAGCCGAATTGCAGTTGCTTGAAGTTGGATTACTTCAGAACGGCGACGTCTATTTACATGAAAATCCACGTTTTATCTGCACCACGACGGCTAAAGATAAGGTGGATCAGCTAAATCTGTGTCTGCAACAAAGAGGTCTGGTACTTTGCTGAAAATATCAGTGAGTGATACCCGTCATACGACAAGCCGCTTGTGCGCTGGCCACTCTGAAATACCCGACCCATCGCGGTTCTCGAAGATATACGAGTGAAGAAATACGAGTAGAAACTGGCGCAACACCAAACGATGTTGCGCCAGAAAAGCAGAAGAACTATGACAAGATAACTACAGCAGGATGCGCAGCATACGGCGCAGCGGTTCAGCGGCTCCCCACAGCAGCTGATCGCCGACCGTGAAGGCGGACAGGTATTCCGGCCCCATGTTCAGCTTACGCAGACGACCCACCGGCGTGGAGAGCGTGCCCGTTACCGCAGCAGGCGTCAGATCACGCATGGTGATATCGCGATCGTTCGGCACCACTTTCACCCAGTCATTGTGGGTTGCCAGCAGTTGTTCGATTTCCGGCAGCGCCACGTCTTTTTTCAGTTTGATGGTGAACGCCTGGCTGTGGCAGCGCAGTGCGCCGACGCGCACGCAGAGGCCGTCAACAGGAATGACGCTACTGGTGCTAAGAATCTTGTTGGTTTCCGCCTGACCTTTCCACTCTTCGCGGCTCTGGCCGTTATCCAACTGCTTGTCGATCCACGGAATCAGGCTACCTGCCAACGGCACGCCGAAGTTATCAGTTGGCAGCGAACCGCTACGGGTCAGCGCTGTCACTTTACGTTCGATATCCAGAATCGCAGAGGCCGGATCCTGCAGCTCTTTCGCCACTTCACCGTGTAACGATCCCATCTGGGCCAGCAGTTCACGCATGTGACGCGCACCGCCACCAGAAGCCGCCTGATACGTCGCGGCAGAAACCCACTCCACCAGATTGTTCGCAAACAGACCGCCCAATGACATCAGCATCAGGCTGACGGTACAGTTGCCGCCGGCAAAGGTTTTGATGCCTTTATCCAGACCTTGTTGAATCACGCCGTGGTTAACCGGATCCAGAATAATAATCGCGTCATCTTTCATACGCAGTGAGGATGCGGCATCGATCCAATAACCCTGCCAGCCACTTTCACGCAGCTTTGGGTAAACTTCATTGGTATAATCGCCGCCCTGACAGGTAATGATGATGTCCAGCGCGCGCAGTGCATCGATATTATAAGCATCCTGCAACACGCCTTTATGACCACCCAGCGCCGGAGCAGGCTCGCCGTGCTGAGAAGTCGAAAAGAATACCGGGTGAATCACATCAAAGTCGCGTTCTTCCACCATGCGCTGCATGAGAACCGAGCCGACCATACCGCGCCAGCCAATAAAACCAACATTTTTCATGGTAACTGTCCTGCTTTGGGGGTAACAAAAAGAATTCTGGCTAACGTCGATAGCGCTTAGTGATTGCTGGTTCGGTGATCTCCCGCAGAGGTCGCGCGCGCGTCGTGTCGTAAACCCGTAAATAATTGTGTCATTCAGCCTTACAAAATGTACCTAAAGTCGCAAGTGAATTTATTCGATAGTACGCCCTTTTTCAGCAGTCATTCTAATATCATCAACCTGGCACAGGATAATCACGTTGGTCAGCCCGTGAAGATGGCCCAGGTCAGGAAACAAGGTTTCGGGAGTAAAAAACCAAAATGACAGAAATGATCTCCGCAACAGTGCTGCTGTTGCTCATTATGGATCCACTCGGCAATCTGCCGATTTTCATGTCCGTACTCAAACACCTCGACCCCAAACGCCGACGTGTGGTGCTAATCCGTGAGATGCTGATCGCACTCGGGCTGATGCTGATCTTCCTGTTCGCCGGTGAACGCATTCTGGCATTCCTGAATCTGCGCACCGAAACCGTGTCGATTTCCGGCGGTATCGTGCTGTTCCTCATCGCGATTCGTATGATTTTCCCTTCGCAGGAAGGCAATAGCAGCGGTCTGCCAGCCGGTGAAGAACCGTTTTTGGTGCCCATGGCGATTCCACTGGTAGCGGGGCCGTCGATCCTCGCGGCGCTGATGCTGCTGTCCCACCAGTATCCCAATCAACTACCTCACCTGACGCTGGCGCTGTTTATCGCCTGGACGATTTCATTCATCATCCTGCTAATGTCGGATGTGTTCTTGCGTTTGCTGGGTGAGAAAGGCGTGAGTGCGCTGGAGAAATTGATGGGATTGATTCTGGTGATGCTATCGACGCAGATGTTCCTCGACGGCGTGCGTGCTTATATGAAGTTATAGAAATAGCACTTCGCCACCATGCAGATAGCGAAGCTCTACTCTAATCATTACAAAACGATTCTCAGAATGAAAACGGTGATAATGGAATAGAAGAGTAAAGCGTTTGCGCCATGGATGGCGCAATCCGAGCGTACAGGGATGTATTTACAGCGTCTTTACGATCTATCCATTATCACCGCGCGTCAGGCTTGCTTAACGCCCTCCGCGCAGGAGCGTTAGAGAAGAATACTCCCCACTAACGCCAGCAGGAACGCAATGGTGCCGAGCAGCGTTTCCATCACCGTCCAGGTTTTCAGGGTCGTTTTCTCATCCATTTCAAGGAAACGACTGACCAGCC
Source organism: Pectobacterium sp. CHL-2024 (assembly GCF_044751765.1). Classification (NCBI taxonomy): domain Bacteria; kingdom Pseudomonadati; phylum Pseudomonadota; class Gammaproteobacteria; order Enterobacterales; family Pectobacteriaceae; genus Pectobacterium; species Pectobacterium sp. CHL-2024. Next base: position 66,943 of record NZ_JBIXKO010000009.1, read on the forward strand.
AGAACCCGGAGTCGTTCACATGCGACAGCACAGTCGCCCCGCCCGCAATCGCCACTACGATAAAGCACAGGTCAAACTGGCTTAATCCCGTGGTCGCCGCCACTGTGGGTGCCATCAACGCCGCCGTGGTCGTCAGTGCCACCGTTGCAGAACCCTGTGCCACACGCAGTGCCATCGACACCACAAATGCAGCAACGATAACAGGCATGCCCGTATCTGCCAGTGCACCGGATAGCGCGTTGCCAATTCCGCTGGCACGCAGAACGCCACCGAACATGCCACCTGCGCCGGTTACCAAAATAATGGCGCAAATTGGCCCTAATGCCCCATCACAAACTTTTTCCAGATGCGCTCGGCTTTTGCTGCCGCTAAAGACCATCAAAGCAAAAAACACCGTGATCAGTAACGCAACAGGGGTTTTCCCTAGCATACGCAAGAACTGCACCACGCCGTTATCGCCGCTCACCATCCCCATTACCGTCAACGTGTTTAGCCCAGTATCGAGGAAAATCAACACCAATGGCAGCAACAAAATACTCAGTACAACGGAAAAACGTGGTGGTTTAACGGTCGTATCCGTTTCAACAGCAGACAGGAAGCTCGCAGGCAGTTTGATGTCGAATTTTTTACCTGCATATAGGCCGTAGAGATACCCGCCGAAATACCAGGTTGGCAGCGCAATAAGCGTACCGATAATCACCAGCAGCCCGATGTTGGCACCTAACAATTCACTCGCTGCAACGGGGCCGGGATGTGGCGGTACCAAGGCGTGCATAGCAGCAAATGCGCCCGCCGCAGGAAACGCATATTTTAGTGTCGAGCCGCCGAAGCGCTTTGCCACGCTGAAAATAATCGGCAACATAACAACCAGACCCGCATCAAAAAAGATCGGGAAGCCGAACAGCAGAGAAGCAACCCCTAACGCAAAAGGTGCACGATGTTCGCCAAATTTATTAATTAGCGTATCCGCCAGCACATTCGCGCCGCCGGTCACTTCTAACAGGCGGCCAATCATTGCCCCTAGTCCAACCAGCAGGGCAACGGATGCCAGCGTACTACCGAAACCGCTCAGCAGCGTCGGTACAATCTTTTCGTAAGGTGTTTTTGTTACCAATGCTGTTACCAGACTGACGAGTGTCAGCGCCAGGAACGCATGGATTTTAAAGCGCATAATCAGCACCAGTAACAGTGCGACTGCACCAGCGGCAATGGTCAACAACACACTGGCGCTATAGGCGGAGGTGATTTCTGTCATCGTTAATAATCTCTTTAGGGCACTCGGTCTGGGTTGGCTAATTGTTTGTGAGATGCATCACATCATCATTTGATACCGGTAACATGATACGGGTAACATGTTAAAATCAGGAACTATCAAACACCATTTAATTTACATTTTGAGATAGAGATCAAATTATGTCAGGTCGAAGCATTATTCTGATGGGCGTATCAGGCAGTGGAAAATCCTCAGTTGGCGCTGAACTTGGCCGCGCCATTCAGGCAAAATTTATTGACGGCGACGATCTGCACCCGCGCGCGAATATCCAGAAAATGGCCAGCGGTACGCCATTGAATGACGACGACCGCGCACCGTGGCTGGAGCGACTCAGCGATGTTGCCTACAGCCTGGCGCACAAAAACGAGACGGGCATCATCGTCTGTTCCGCGCTGAAAAAGCGTTACCGCGACCGCCTGCGCGAAGGCAACGAAAAGATGGTGTTTATCTATTTGAAAGGCAGCTTTGAGCTGGTTCTGGAGCGTCACAAAGCCAGAGCAGGCCACTTCATGCCGACAGACCTACTGAAAAGCCAGTTCGATGCGCTGGAAGAACCGGGTAGCGATGAGCCGGATGTCCTGAAAGTCGATATTGACGGCACCCGGGAAGACGTCGTGCAGCGCTGCGTTGACGCACTGCGCGCGGCAGGCTAACCCAGCGCTTAGAGGCTTTCGCCGTCCAGCACGGTAAAGCCGACATCGACCCTCTCCTGCGTAACTGGCTCGCCACGCAGACGAGCCAGCAGTTGTTCGGTGCCGACGCGTCCCATGTGTTCACGCGGTGTCAGTACGCTAGCCAGCTTCGGCACCATCGCCTGACCAATGTCGTGCCCGTGGAAACCCGCTACGCCAATGTCATCCGGCACACGTAGCCCCTGCCGCTGGCATTCGAACATCGCACCGACGGCTAAGTCGTCATTGGTACAAAATACGCTATCGACCTGCGGGTATTCCGCCTGTGTCTGCCGCAGCAATTCGCCACCGAGCGAATAGGACGACGCCCGCTCGCTCATCACGCAATAACTCTTGAGCCCGCTTTCCCACATCGCCTGCTCGTAGCCCTGACTGCGCATAATCGTACGCTCATCCTGACGCGCACCGAGATAGACGATATGACGATGCCCCAGCGCGACCATACGCAATGTCATCTGTCGAGCGGCTTCAACGTTATCAAACCCGACGGCCATATCCAGACAGGGTGAGACGGAATCCATCAGCTCAACGACCGGAATGCCAGCAACGTCCAGCATCTGGCGCGTTCGCGGCGTGTGGGTACGTTCAGCCAGAATAAGCCCATCGATGTGATACGACAGCAGTGACGTCAGGCGCTGTTCTTCTCTGTCAGGATGATAACCATAGTGCGCCAGCATGGTCTGGTAGCCGTGCGCTTCCGCCGTGCGTTCAATCCCGCGCAAGACTTCGGCGAAAACCTGATTAGTTAATGACGGCAGCAGCACGCCAATCGCCCGGCTGGTGGAGCTGGCGAGCATATTCGGCGCGAGGTTGGGGATATAGCCCAGCTCATCCAATGCAATAGCGATCTTTTCCTGCAACGCGGCGGATACCTGAGCAGGATTACGCAAATAACGGCTTACCGTCATTTTGGTAATCCCCACGCGATCAGCAACGTCCTGGAGAACGGGTCTTTTTTTCTTCATCGTCGACTAAAATGCCTGAAAAACAGTAATCTAAGTCTAACAAAAAAAGCATTAAGAAAGTAAAGGCAAAGGGGCAGAATCTGAATGATGTAATCAGGTCATGATAAATAAAAAGCCCGCGTCCTTTCCTACGCGGGCTTCTTCATTTTTCTCACTCGCCGTTATACTGGCGGCAGATCAAACAGCAGGATTTCGCTGTCCTCGCTGGCGTGTACGGAGATCGCCGTTTCGTCCCAAACCGCGAATGCATCGCTGGCTTCCGCTTTCTGGCCGTTAATCTCTACCGTACCGCGCACCACCTGAACCCAGACGCGGCGACCGGCCTGAATCTGGTACACCGATTGTTCCTGCGCTTTCAGCGCCCAGCGCCACAGCGTCATGTCCTGAAAGACTTTCAGCGAACCTTCACGCGCATCCGGAGACAGCACCAGCTGACGCCCTTGCTGCACATCAAAGCGTTTCTGCTCGTAGCGCGGCGCCAGCCCGGTTTTTTCCGGGATAATCCAGATTTGATACAGGTGCAGCTGTTCGTCTTTGCTGGCATTGTATTCAGAGTGACGAATACCCGTGCCCGCACTCATAATCTGGAACTCGCCCGCTGGCACCTGCTCTTTATTTCCCATGCTGTCCTGATGTTCAACCGCACCGGACAATACATAGGTCAGAATTTCCATATCTTTATGCGGATGCGTGCCAAAGCCCTGACCGCCCTCAATAAAGTCTTCATTAATGACGCGCAGTGCCGAAAATCCCATGAAATCAGGATCGTAATAATCGGCAAATGAGAACGTGTGCCAGCTGTCGAGCCAGCCGTGATTCGCATGTCCGCGATCTTGCGCTTGACGTAAATAGATCATGTTATTTCCTCCCGCGTTTTTGATAAGGAAAGTGTAACGGGCGGCGATAAATAAGATAGCGCAAAAAACTCACCGCTCTGTTCGAAAAATCAGAACAGGATGTCGCATTGAGAAATAAGAACTGAGAAATGGCGGAACCAGAGAATCACTCTGGTTCCGTGTTCAACGATTACTTAACCACACCTAACGCTGTCGGATCGGGATATAACATCACCCACCGACCATTATCATTGCTAACGCCCGTTCCCGTCGCTGAAATTTGATAGGTGTCAGGATCCATAATGAGGAAGCGCTTATTCGACACGGCCAATAGCGTTCCGTTACCGTTGCCGGAATCGGTATAAATAAAAGATTCGCTGTCGGTTATATTGTCTGCAGACGCCACTAAACGCCCATCAGCGGTGGCAGAAATATATTTCCCCGTCTGTATCGAGCGGAAAGCGAATCTATTTTGATTAAGATAAATTGCCTGAATTCCACTATTTACCGACGGATTTACGCCATTGACGATAATGGGCGTTGATTCGCCAGTAACCGTGGCCAGCGTCCCGGTATTATCCTGATTCCTGTATTTGCTGACCGATTGCAGAACGATAGACATTGGGCGTGAGGCGGAATCCTCCGTAGCATTAATAAGCCCTTCATAAGAGGGATGGTCAAAATAGAATTTACCTATCGGCATACGGCTGATGACGTCTTTCGTGTAAGGCAGTTTGGCTTCAGGCACGCCAGCAGCAGTGAATAAACTGAAAATCCCCCGATATATTGGCCTGAATTCACCACGAAACGCAGAAGAGATGGTCAGGCCAGGGATCCATGAGCGCCCTTTTCCCATATCCGCAAGCGTATAACCTTTGCCAGGAATCGGCGTATAGGGCACCGTATATCCCAGATTATATTTCGCTGTATATTCCGCAGCCTTAACAAGCGGATAGCTATTATTCGGGTAGCTCACCATATCTGCACCGCTTGTATGATACTGGCGCTGGTTATAGCCAATCTGCGCCGCCATCACTAATAAGCCTAATCCCCCTTGCGCATGCGCCTGATCGCGGCCGCTCTCCTGCAATTGGCCATTATCATTTTGTACATAATGGATAACCGAGCCGTTGCCCTCGCCCTGCTTAAAATACGTTACGGCATTATTATATATTTCAGAATCGTTCAGCCAGACGCCTAAGCTCAGGTTAAATACCGTGTCGGCCGCGTCCCAATTACCATTCGCCCAACCGCCATTTACCTGACCATACGTGATGGTCAATGGGTAAAATACGTTGGTCATCATTTTACTAAACTGCGCAATATCGGCAGACGACCAGCCGCTTCCGGTATAACGCAAAATTTCAGCCGCATTAAGCAATTTATAACCATATAGGCTGGCGGCCAGCTGTGCGTCATTACCTTTAATTGCCGTTAATGTCGTTGACCAGCCGTTCAGAATTTTTATCGCCGCATTCGCATAGGCGGGATTTTTTGTCACCGCCCATTCAATTGCGAGGGACAATGCGGCGGAAGCACTATTCTGTAGCTCGCCGTTTCCCGTATTCCCATTCGTGGGGTCGTTCCGGTATACCACCGCTTTTGGTGTGACCGAATAGGTGGAGCTTGCCAAATAGTGAGATTGCAGCAGTTGCCAATCCGTATACCAAGGCTCTTGCTTATTATTGACACCTGCCTTCATCCGCTCCAGATCGGCCTGCGTATAAAGCATACCCGGATGCAGGAAGGCTTTATCGTTGGCGGCCGCGTGGCCCACTCTGAGTTCACTTAGAAACAGACTCAACAATATAATTATTAAGAAAAAAACACCTTTTTTCTTACTCAAGCAGCTATCCATAAACAGTTTCCCTTTTATTGATTGACCTCTATGGCGGTGCGATACCCGTTCGTTTTTCCAGAACGGTATCATCAATAATCGATCGGCAAGGCAATCACCAGCACGATGTATCGGTAAAACCAGAGAATGGTTTATGGCGGTGGATTAAGGGAGAAGGCTTTCGGAAGATCTGAGACGGGCAGTTCGGGCGTTCGACAGGCAAAAAAAAAGCCAGCACCCGAGCTGGCTAAATAATACTGGAAGCAATGTGAGCAATGTCGTGCCTTCACGGGGAAGCCGAATCGTCATGAACACCATCGGTAATTAACACAGGCACATGACATCGTTCCCCGGAACGCACAGCAATAATAATCATTATCATTCGCACTTGTAAAGTGCTTTTTGCGATAAATTCTTATTCTCAATACGAGCTGAGTGACAGCCCGTTTTGCTCCCCTTCTGTTTGTTACTCTGGCTGCGCCAGTGACCTCGCCAACAGGGTGATCGGGTGCTCACACCGTTTGCTGGTCGACATCTCAATCTGCCATTTACAGGTTTCGCAGTCCGTTACTACGATATCAACGCCGCTCTCTTCAATCTGCTGGAACAGCGGTGCGCCAATGCCTTGCGACGTGGCGTAATTCTCTTTCTTGAAGCCATAGGTGCCCGCAATACCGCAGCACTGGGAATCCAGCATCACCAGCTCAAGGCCGGGGATGCGTTGCAGCAGCGCCAGGGTATACGCCGTCCAGCCCATCCTCTCCAGATGGCAGGGCGTGTGATACGCCACCCGCAGCGGCAATTTACCCAGCGGCAGCGTGCGACCTTCTTCTTCCAGCAGGCGGTAGAGCTGGCGCGTCACCAGTTCGACACCATCGCGCACATGGCCGTTATCCACCCCCAGCAAATGCGGATATTCGTCCCGCAGCGTGAACGTACAGCTGGATGACGTCGCGACTACCGGCAGGGATTTCTGATTGATTGCCTCATCCAGCGATTTGATATTCGCATGTGCCTGCTTTCTGGCCTTGTCGTGAAAACCATTGGCAATTAGCGGCACGCCGCAGCACTTCTCTTTATTCAGTAACTGGACGCCAATGCCCATCGCGTTGAAGACCTGAACCAGATCTTTACCCAGCTGTGGATGGTTGTAGTTCACATAGCAGCCGTGAAAGTAGGCGATCTGCTCATCATAAGCCTGTTGCTTTGCTGCCTGTTGGCGATACCAGCGCCGGAAGGTGCCGAATGAATATTTCGGCAACTGGCGACGATGGTCGATTTTCAACGCCTTATCCAGCAGTTGGCGCACGGGTTTCAGGCTGGTCGCCGTATTCACCAGCAGCGCAAACGGCGTGGCAATCGACCCCATGAGATCGGTATGACTCAGAATCGCATCGCGCAGCGTCGGCTTGTGGGTGCTGTGCGTCCCCTTTGCACGCTGAATAATGTCACCAATCTTGACATCCGACGGGCACGCGACCTCACAACGTTTGCAGTTGGTGCAGTATTTCAGCGCATCATCATACAGCGCCGGATCTTTGCGCCGCAGGCGTTCGCCGTCCGGCCCGGCCTGTTTCGGGCCGGGATAAAGTGGGTTCACGCGTGAAACCGGACAGTACGTGGTACAGACCGTACACTTAATGCAATCTTCAAAACTGTTATCGCTAAGCAGGCTCATGGGTTGCCCTCCTTCAAAATCTGTTCGGCAACATGAAGTGCGCTGAGCAAGGAAACCCCCGCTCCACATCCCTGTACAATCGGGTCGAAGCCTTCCAGCACCGCGCCAATCGCGTACAGGTTGTTGACCGTTTCGCCCCCAATGCACGGATGCAGGTATTCATCGACAATTGCGCCAAATTGCAGATAAGGCTGTGGCGCAAACACATCCTGCTGGCTCCAGCCCTCGCGCTGGTCAGCGAATCGAACGTCCAGCCCAAAGACCGGTTCGGTCACCCGATCAAACTGCGTCACCAGCCCATTACTGAAAAAGCTGCCGCTCGCCAGCACCGCATGCTTCGCCCGCAACGGAATATCGCGATGATGGTGGCTATGGATCGCAATCTCCTGCGGAGACAGCGAGGCGCGCACCGCACGATCTCCCGGCATCACCATCCCACCCAGTTGGCGAAAGCGCTGCGACAGCGCCTGATGCAAGCGTAACCCGAGCAATGACGGCGGCAATGTCGGCAACAGCAGCACCGGTTTACCTAACGCATCAGCAAGTTCATTGATGATTTCAGGGCTGTCCAAGCCCAGACAGGCTGGCATGATGATGGCATCGTTACCGTTAGCCAGAAGCGACAATTCCTCCAGCAGCGCCGAGCGATTTTCCGGTCGGTCGAGCACACGGGCGATATTAACCGCGCGGAATTCGCTGGGGTTCTGACGCAATCGATCCAGCACGGGCAGCTTGAGTTCATCACTGCGGGCCGCGATCCCCTGCGTCTGAAGCGTACCGGCCACAATACGGGACTGAAAATCCAGAAAGCCTTCGATACCCGCAATCAGCGGATTATCGCCAAAGCGGGAATCCGGCAAACCACGCGTGACGCCATCGACCGGGCTCAGCCAGCAGGCGCGAAACTTACCTAGCGGCGTCATGCGCCAGTGGTTTTGCTGATGATTGCCCTGCAGGGTGATATTGCTGCGTTCCAACAGCGCCTCGGCCTGTGGCAACAGCGCCGCCACTGCCGCCGCGCCCATGCGGGAATAAGGGTGGTGAGGAGCCTGATGCGCCAGTTCATCCAGCGCATCGAGCGGCTGGCTCACGGGCTGCCCGTCAGGAAGATGGGAGAGTAAATCCAGCGCACCGGAAGAAAAATGCAGCGCATTCTGTCCCGCGCTAACAATCGCACAGCGTTTTCCCTGCTCCGCCAGGCGAATACCGCAGGTCAATCCCGCCAGTCCGCCACCGATAATCACAACGTCATAGCGCATGACGATCCTCCTGACTGTCGCTGGCCGTCAGGCCGCACAATCCCTGATAAATCCAGCTGGTAAACTCGCTTTCGCGCAGCGCATTGCCCCACGCAATCGGGCGAATACCTTTCCAGCGTTCGTTCAAAAACTGGCTGAGCTGCGTGAGCGATTGCTCCGGCGTCGCGGTGCCCAGACGGCACAGCAGACCCGCCGCACGACAGGCACAGAGTTCACCCTGACAGGTGCCCATACCCACGCGGGTGCGCCGACGTAAATCAATCAGGTTATTCACCTGTAACGATTCCACGGCGTAGCGCACTTCCCCCGCCGTCACCGCCTCACATTCGCACACCAGACTGCGGTCCAGACGTTCACCGGACAGCATTCTTCCGGCACGTTCACCGTGGCGATAAATCGCCGAACCGCGCAGTGGCGCAGAGAGCGGTTTTGCTGCAGGGTAAGCAGACAGGGGGTGAGGAGCGGACTTCACCTCCTCCAGCAATTCAGAACCGGGCAGCGGCGTATGTGCTGTCGAGCAGGCCACGTCATGACCCAGCTTTTTGCAAATAGCGTCAGTCACCCACTCCGCCATCAGGCGGTAGGTCATCAGCTTGCCGCCGGTGATGGTAATAAATCCTTCCAGCCCGTCGCGGCTGGCATGGTCGAGCAAGACAATGCCGCGGCTTACGCTACGCCCGCTCGGGTCGCTATCGCTGGCAACCAGCGGTCGGACGCCGGCATAGGCGCGCAAAATTCGCGTGCTCGCCAACGTCGGCGCCAGCATCGACCCTTCCCGCATCAGCGTTTCCACCTCGGCAGGCGTCACCAGCATATTGTCGATTTGATCGTAATCGATGTGGGTTGAGGTGGTGCCAATCAGCGAAATGGTATCGCCCGGCACCAGAATGTCGGCATCCGCCGGTTTACGACAGCGGTTGATCACCATGTTGTTGATGCGATGCCCAAGAATCAACAGCGCACCTTTTGCCGGGAACATCCGCACGCGCAGATCGGCATATTCCGCAATGTGTTGCCCCCAAATACCGCCCGCGTTGACCACCACCTGTGCGTAGATTTCTGTTTCTACACCTTTTTTATGGTCGAAAACGCGCACGCCGGTAATACGATCGCCCTTGCGAATCAGCCCGATGACCTCGTGATAGGTCAGCACTTCCGCACCGTGCTCGCAGGCATCAATCATGTTGGCCGCCGTCAGGCGAAAAGGATCGACCGAACCATCCGGCACGCGCACCGCGCCAATCAGCGTCGGATTTGCTGCCGGTTCCAGTCGTAACGCTTCCCGCGGGTCCAACGCCTGTGCGCTAATCCCCGCCTGCTGACAGGCGGTAATAAACTGAGCCTGCCAACCGAGATCGTCTTCGGGCAAGGTGATAAACAGACCGTCAGTAGGCTCAATACAGTGGCGAGCAATCCGCCGGAGAATCTGGTTTTCTTCAATACATTCGCGGGCAGACTCGCCATCGGTTACTGCATAGCGGGCCCCGCTGTGTAATAAGCCGTGATTACGCCCGGTTGCGCCGGTCGCAATGTCATAACGTTCAAGCAGCAGGCAGCGCAGTCCACGCAGGGCACAATCCCGTGCCGTTCCTGCTCCCGTTGCACCACCGCCGATGACAACCACGTCAGTTTCACGCCAGTTCCCCGTATTTTGCTTCATGTTCTCGCTCCAGGCGGATGGTCTACATGTTGCTATTGGGACACAGAAAGAAGGGTTAATGTTTGATAAAGAGCAAAAACGAACACTAAACGAAAATAAAGCGGGGTTTAAAAACAATAAGTGTGATTTAGGTCACTAAAACCGCACTGTGGAATTTTCCGATTCTGTTAACATGAGCGCAAAAATCGTCACAGTTTCATAAAAGTGTAACATCAGCGTCATGAATCACACTCATTTGCACGCTATCCCCTTACAATAACGTTCGTAATAGAACAAAAAAGCTATCGTTTTTTTTCGCATTGGAGATATCTATGCTGAGTATTTTTAGGCCCGCCGCCCACCAGCCGCGCGTGTCGCAAGAACACGTTGATCCGCTCTATCGCCGCCTGCGCTGGCAGATTTTCATGGGGATCTTTTTTGGCTACGCCGCCTACTATCTGGTGCGTAAAAACTTCGCACTGGCCATGCCTTACCTGATTGAACAGGGCTTCTCACGCGGTGACCTCGGTTTTGCACTGTCAGGTATCTCTATTGCCTACGGCTTTTCCAAATTCATCATGGGATCGATATCCGACCGTTCTAACCCGCGCGTGTTCCTGCCTGCGGGTCTGATTCTGTCAGGTGCGGTCATGCTGTTCATGGGCTTCGTGCCGTGGGCAACGTCCAGCATTGCGATTATGTTCGTCCTGCTGTTCCTGTGCGGATGGTTCCAGGGTATGGGCTGGCCGCCGTGTGGACGTACGATGGTTCACTGGTGGTCACAGAAAGAACGTGGTGGCATCGTGTCCGTATGGAACTGTGCTCATAACGTCGGTGGTGGTATTCCTCCTCTGCTGTTCCTGCTGGGTATGGCCTGGTTCAACGACTGGAAAGCAGCACTCTACATGCCGGCCTTCGCCGCCATTCTGATTGCCATGATCGCTTTTGCACTGATGCGTGACACACCGCAATCCTGTGGTCTGCCACCGATTGAAGAGTACAAAAACGATTATCCGGTTGATTACAATGAAAAAGCGGAAGAAGAACTGACGGCTAAGCAGATCTTCATGCAGTACGTTTTCCCGAACAAACTGCTGTGGTACATCGCGATCGCCAACGTCTTCGTTTATCTGCTGCGTTACGGTATCCTCGACTGGTCACCGACCTACCTGAAAGAAGTTAAACACTTCGCACTGGATAAGTCTTCCTGGGCCTATTTCTTCTACGAATACGCAGGGATTCCGGGCACGCTGCTGTGCGGCTGGATGTCCGACAAGGTCTTCAAAGGCAACCGTGGTGCGACAGGCGTGTTCTTCATGACGCTGGTGACAATAGCAACCATCGTTTACTGGATGAACCCAGCCGGTAACCCGGGTGTGGACATGGCCTGTATGATCGTCATCGGCTTCCTGATTTACGGTCCGGTCATGCTGATTGGTCTGCATGCATTGGAACTGGCACCGAAAAAAGCAGCGGGTACTGCAGCGGGCTTCACCGGCCTGTTCGGTTACCTCGGCGGTTCCGTTGCCGCTAGCGCCATCGTCGGCTACACCGTTGACTTCTTCGGTTGGGACGGCGGCTTCATGGTCATGATCGGCGGCAGCATTCTGGCGGTACTTCTGCTGGTTATTGTTATGCTGAATGAGAAAAAGCATAAAGCAGAGTTAGCCAGTCGCGCCTAACCCGCTCTTGTAAGCATCCCTCTGGCGGCGTCATAACGACGCCGCCTTTCTCTCAACAGAAAGAGGTTTGATCGCATGAACGTTACCGTAACATCTCTACTCTCCGCCCTCGCACTCTCCGTTTCCTTTAGTGCTTTCGCTTCATCAACCGACAAAATCGTTATTGCCCACCGCGGTGCCAGCGGCTATCTGCCCGAGCATACGCTTCCGGCAAAGGCGATGGCCTACGCTCAGGGTGCCGATTATCTGGAGCAGGATCTGGTGCTCACCAAAGATAACGCGCTCATTGTGTTGCACGATCACTATCTGGATCGCGTGACCGACGTGGCAGAACGTTTTCCACAACGCGCCCGTAAAGATGGACGCTTTTACGCTATCGACTTCACGCTAAAAGAGATCAAGTCGCTGAAGTTCACCGAAGGATTCGACATCAAAGACGGCAAGCAGGTCCAGAGCTACCCGAACCGTTTTCCGATGTGGAAATCCGACTTCCGTATTCATACCTTTCAGGAAGAAATTGAATTTATTCAGGGTCTGAACCACTCGACCGGCAAGAACATCGGACTCTACCCCGAAATCAAAGCACCGTGGTTTCACCATCAGGAAGGGAAAGACATCGCGCGCGAAACGCTGGCCGTGTTGAAGCAGTATGGCTATACGAAAAAAAGCGATAAGGTCTTCCTGCAATCGTTTGATGTCGCAGAGCTAAAGCGCATCAAAACCGAATTGCAGCCGCAGATGAAGATGGATCTGAACCTGATTCAGTTGATTGCCTATACCGACTGGCATGAAACCTACGAGAAACAGGCCGATGGGACGTGGGTGAATTACAACTACGACTGGATGCAAAAGCCCGGCGCGATGCAGCAAATTGCGACCTATGCCGATGGTATCGGCCCGGACTATCACATGCTCGTCCAGAAAGGGGCGACACCTGATAAGATCACCTTTACCGATATGGTGAAGGAAGCCCACCAGCATAAACTTCAGGTACACCCGTTTACGGCAAGAGCTGACAGGCTACCGGCGTACGCCAGCGATATCGATCGGCTCTACGATATTCTCTACTATCAGGCGGATGTTGACGGGCTGTTCACCGATTTTCCCGACAAAGCGGTCGATTTCCTGAAAAAACCGCGCTGAGACTCAGCATTGCCATCGGGCACCGCGTGCCCGATGATGCGTCGGTCGATACTATACGACTTACTTCAGAAACAGACGGCTTACTTCAGAAACAGTTCCCGCAGGTAATTCGGCACCGCGCTGTCCGCGTTAGACCCAATCACTTCGCGATCCGGCAGCATATCTTTCAGGCGCTGATGCGCGTTCTGCATCACGCAGCCTTTACCCGCCATCGACAGCATTTCGTAGTCGTTCATTCCATCACCAAACGCCACACACTCTTTGAGCGAGAAGCCGATAATCTTCGCCACCTGCTCCAGCGCATGGCCTTTAGACACACCGCCCGCCATCACTTCCAGACAGGTAAGCGTCGAAAAGCTCACGTTGACGCGGTCGCCCCAGCGCGCATTGATCGCTTCTTCCAGCGGCAACAACTGTTCATGGGAATCACAGGTAAAGAACACCTTGCTGACGCCATCGGTTTCGAGCAATGCAGGTTCAAACAGCTTGTATTTAAAGATCGACTCTTTGAAGAAGCGCTCTTCTTCCGCGCGTGGACGGTTCATAAACCACTCATCATCGCGGTAAACGTGCGTCAGCATATCGGGGTTATTGTGTACGACGCTGTAAAGGTCACGGGCAATGTCCTGATCCAGGTTGTGGCTGAAAATCAGCTCGCCCTGCGAGTTGTGCACGCGCGCGCCATTCGAGGTAATCATAAATGCGCTGATGCCGAGGTTATCGCGGATCTGCGCGACATCCATGTGATGCCGTCCGGTAGCAAACACAAAGTGAATCCCTTTTTCCGTCAGCAGCCTGAGGGTTTCTTTCGCATACGGGGACAACGAGTGGTCAGGTGACAGCAGTGTGCCATCTAAATCGGAAGCAACGACATGGTACATAGCGATGAGATCTCACTTCTGGTGTGTTGTGGCGGCACGCGCCGCAAAAAATTAACGAGGTTGCTGGCGGCGTCCGTTGAACGGCGTGCCAACAGTCTAAAATTAATGATAACGCGCAAAGTGCGCCAAAATCAGCGCAAATGCCCGAGCGCGGAGGTTATCCGTTTCAAAGAGAATTTCATGCCGCGCACCGGGGATAACCTGCAACACGCCGTTTGAGTTAGCGTTACCGTTCTGTGCCAGCACCTGACAAAACGCATTCTGGCTGCGGTTATCCACCACGCGTTCCTCTCCCGCCTGTAGCAGCAGAAGCGGCGTGGTGACAGCGCTAGCCTGTGCCAGTAGCTGTTTTCCCGCCTGTATCGCCTCACGCACCCAATGATAGGTCGGGCCGCCGATGCGCAAATCCGGTGAGTCCGCATAAAATCGAATGCTGCGCTGGTAACGCTCACGGCTGTGTGTCAGCACATTCATCCGATAGGGCAACGGCCGCCACTGTCCGGTGCCGATGGCGTAATAATCACGTATTGCTGGGCGACGCTCCGCCCAATCGACGATCCATCCGACAACGCAATGAGGAAGCGGTAAATGAATGCCAAACATCGGCGCGCACAGCGCTACGGCATCAAACGTCTCAGGTTGGCGAATCAGCAGCTGTGCCAGAATCGCGCCACCCATCGAATGCGCTAAGGCAAACCGGCGGGTATAGTGCTTCGGGCCAATATGCTGCTGGCACAGCGTTTCAGCATCATCGACATAATCACTGAAGCGCACAACGTGTCCACGGTGTCCGTCTTGCAACACGCGACCCGAGCGCCCTTGCCCACGGTGATCCATGATGAGCACATCATAACCGCTATGAAAGAGGTCATAAGCGACTTCGCTATATTTGACATAGCTTTCGATACGGCCTGAGAAGACAACGACAATCTTATCGTGTTGGGGTGCGGTAAAGCGAACAAACCGGATCGGTACATCATCAACGCCGGAGAATTCGCCCTCTTCGCGCTGACGCCAGAAATCCAGTAATTCTCCGGTAGCAAAAGCGGCAAACTGCGCTTCTCGCGTTAACAGGTTCGAGGTTAACCCTTCAGGCGTTAACCGTTCCGACGTAAACAACGTATTGTGGCGTCGAATCATCACACCTCTCCGGTGACGCGGGAAAACAAAGCTAGCGGAAGAACATGACAAGCAGTGGAGCACCAGCGTATTGTGACATAAAAAACAGACAGACTCTCGTAATACAGAACGTGATTCAGGGGCATGCTTCATGACATTGGATTGGTGGTTAACCTATTTACTCACAACGCTTATTCTCAGCCTGTCGCCCGGCTCGGGTGCCATCAACACCATGAGTACCGGCATTAGCCACGGCTATCGCGGCGCAGCGGCCTCAATTTGTGGTTTACAGGTCGGGCTGGCGATTCATATCGTGCTGGTCGGCATTGGGTTAGGCGCGCTGCTTAATCAGTCGGTACTGGCTTTCGATATGCTGAAATGGCTGGGCGCGGCGTATCTGATTTGGCTGGGTATTCAGCAGTGGCGCGCCGCAGGCGCACTGGACCTTCAGGCGATCGCCAGCGCGATGCCGCGTCGTCGGCTCTTTAAACGTGCGGTGCTGGTGAATCTGACCAACCCGAAAAGCATCGTGTTTCTGGCGGCGCTGTTCCCGCAGTTCATTATTCCCCACCAGCCGCAGACTGCACAGTATCTGGTGCTAGGTATCACCACCGTGGTGGTCGATATCATCGTGATGATTGGCTACGCCACGCTAGCCACGCGTATCGCCGGATGGCTGAAAGGTCCACGGCAGATGAAGACGCTCAACCGGATATTCGGTTCACTGTTTGTTCTGGTCGGCGCGTTACTCGCTACGGCGAGAAAGGCCTGATTAAAAGACAGCGCGTCGTATCAGAGTACAGCGCGCTGTTTTTTTCTCGAAAGCAAATGCTCTTAGAGGGATATTCTCGCAGGGAAAGATTAGCGAGAGAAAATCAGGTGCAGGCCGAACCCGGTAAACAGCACACCCGCCACACCATCCACCCATTTCGCCAGACGCTGATAGCCACGACGCATTGCCGGTAGGGCGAAAACCATCGCGACCAGGCTGAACCAGATCAGCGTTTCAATCGAGATCAGCGCAAACAGCCCCCAGCGAGCGCCGCTACCGACGCTGTCGCCGACAAACAGCGAGAACACGCTACCGAAATAGATCAGCGCCTTCGGATTCGCCAGATTCGTCAATAGTCCACGCATGAAGGTTTTACCACGCTGAGGCAGTACCACCGCCGTTTCCTGCGTGGTTTCCAGCTGTGCTTTACGCCGAGCAGAACGCAGCATCTGCCAGCCCATCCAGCACAGGTACAGCCCGCCGCCGACGGTAATGGCCGTATGCAGCCAGGCCATTTTTTGCAACAGCAGGTGCAGCCCCAGCAGCGCGATAGCCGCCCAGACCACCACACCCAGAGAAATACCCAGCACACCCATCATCGCTTCACGGCGGGAACGGCTGGCCGCGGTTTGTGAAACAAAAAAGAAATCCGGTCCCGGGCTCATTAGTGCAATGAAATGCACCAGCGCCACCGTCAGAAATAGCATCAGCATCTTGGTTTTCCTGTTTTTAAATGCAATCAGATAAGGCGAGCGTTACTCGTCATCATTATCGACATGATCGCGAATCATGTTCATGAAAGGCGCACCGAAACGTTCGAGTTTACGGTGTCCAACCCCGTTGATATTCAGCAATTCACCCGCGGTGATCGGCATCAGTTCAGCCATCTCCAGCAGCGTGGCATCACTGAACACCACGTAAGGCGGAATATTGTCTTCATCCGCGATGGATTTACGCAGTTTGCGCAATTTGGCAAACAGTTTGCGGTCGTAATTTCCGCCGTAAGATTTTTGATTGGCGCGCGGCTTCAGGTTAATCACACGCGGCACGGCCAGCTGTAGCGGCATTTCCCCCCGTAACACGGGGCGCGCAGATTCGGTAAGCTGTACGGCGGAATGCATTGTGATGTTCTGGTTCAGCAAGCCCAGATGAATCAACTGGCGCAGCACGCTGACCCAATGCTCCTGCGATTTATCTTTACCAATACCGTAAACCGGCAGTTTGTCATGGCCGAAGTCACGGATACGTTGGTTATTCGCCCCGCGCAGCACTTCGACGACATACCCTAAACCAAAGCGCTGCCCAACGCGGTATACGCAGGAGAGCGCCTTTTGCGCTTCGACCAGCCCGTCATAGCGCTTCGGCGGATCGAGACAAATATCGCAGTTGCCGCAGGCTTCTTGGCGTCCTTCACCGAAATAATTCAGCAACACCAGACGGCGGCAGGTCTGCGCTTCGGCAAACGCGCCCATCGCATTGAGCTTATGACGCTCGATATCCAACTGCGGCCCAGCCGGTTTTTCTTCCAGACAGCGGCGCAGCCACGCCATATCCGCCGGATCGTAGAACAGCGCAGCTTCGGCAGCGAGGCCATCACGCCCAGCTCGCCCCGTTTCCTGATAGTAGGATTCGATGTTGCGCGGAATATCAAAATGCACCACGAACCGCACGTTAGGCTTGTTGATGCCCATACCAAACGCCACAGTCGCGACGACCACCTGAAGATCGTCACGCAGGAACGCTTCCTGCACCTGTGCACGCCGTTCGTTATCCAATCCAGCGTGATAAGCCCCTGCGCTCAACCCACGGGCCTGCAACCGTGCACAAATATCTTCCACGCGGGAGCGGCTGTTGCAGTAAATGATACCGCTTTTTCCACGCTGCCCCTGCACGAACATCCAGAGCTGGTCGAGCGGTTTGAACTTCTCCACCAGCGTGTAGCGAATATTTGGACGGTCAAAACTGCTGATCTGAATCAGCGGTGACTGAAGATCCAACAGGCGAACGATATCGTTCCGCGTGGTCTCGTCAGCCGTAGCGGTCAGCGCGATAAAAGGAAGATGCGGGAAACGCTGTTTAATCTGCCCCAGCGCCCGGTATTCAGGGCGGAAATCGTGCCCCCATTGGGAAATACAGTGCGCTTCATCCACCGCGATCAGAGCGATCTGCCAGTGGGCGAGATGATCGAGGAAACTGTCCGTCGTCAGGCGTTCAGGCGCAATATAAAGCAGCTTGATCTGACCCGTACGACAACCGGCCATCACCTCAAGCTGCTGCTCGCGCGTCTGTGTCGAATTCAGGCAGGCTGCCGAAACACCGTAGGCCTGCAGCTGATCGACCTGATCTTTCATCAGTGAAATCAACGGGGACACCACCAGCGTCAGCCCGTCCATCACCAGCGCAGGGATTTGATAGCACAGCGATTTGCCGCCGCCTGTCGGCATGATAACCAGACAGTCCTGCCCACTGAGCGTCGCGCTGATAATTTCCTGCTGACCCGGTCGGAATTGCTGGTAGCCGAACGTGTCCCGCAGAACCTGAACCGCCAGCGCTTCCTTATTCAATACTTCCGCCGTAGACACGCCTTCCCCAATTCAATGAAATCAAACAGGCGCTATTTTCAGCGCCGTTGGGTAAAACTGCAATCGTTAGTTTGGTAAAACAACAGGGGCTAAAGCGGTAATCGCGAAAACCCCTGTCGCTAAAACATGGCCGTTAGAACATGTCGTTCAGCGTGACGCCAACGCCAAAGCGGGTCTGACGGTGGTTGTAGTCAATCAGGGATTCGCCGTAGCCGCTAAACACCTTGGTGTAGAAACGGACATGACGCGTCAGCGGGTAGCTCCAGCCCAATTCACCGCCACCGTAGCCGCTGTTCCAGTTATAGCGCCCTTCTGCGCTAAACACGCTGTCGCCCCACACATAGCCGACGCGCAAGCGATAATGGCCCATGTATTTGGTGATATCTGGATTGTCATCCTGACTGTCGGAGAAACGCACCCACGGCTTCACATCAACCTGCCAGTTGCCGTTCTGCGCCATCAGGCGGGCATAGGCACGGTTCCAACTGCGCGACGTCGGTTCGGAACGGCCGTTAGACTGGTGGTTAAAGCCCATTTCCACATCCCGCAGCGTCCAGCCCGCGAAGGTGTAGTTCGTTGCCCAGCCCAAAAAGACCTGTGGCTCATAATCGGTTTCACGGAACGGAGAAGACTCACTCTTATTAGACAACTGCCACCATGAGCGCTGCGTATAGGACGCCCCCAGCAACGAGTTATCACCCAGAATGCCACGCCAGATCGGGAACCCCAGACTCAACTGGTAATGCACTTCATCTTTACGTGCTTCATCGCCCCAGTTATAGCTCTGTATCGCCGTTTTATTGATGTTGCTGGTATAGGTATACAGTATGTAGTTGCTCTCGTAAGGATAGAGAACAAACGGGGTGTTGTGCTCTTCTAACAAGCTGGCAATAATGCTGCCACGTACCGCAGGTTGATTTGGCGCAGGCTCGTTTACGTTTGTTGTTGTTTCAGCATGGGCCTGTGCTATCAGTAATGCTGCCAGTACGAATCCGATTTTATGCATTCATTTTCTCCGACATGTTTTTCTCCAGCATTCTTTTATCCAAATAAAATCTTTTATCTAAATAAACTCATTTATCTAAATAGTGATAAGCCTTCCCCACTCAAGCCCGCCATTCTACACAGTTCAGCGACGTTTGAATTATCGTTCTCCCGTTTCTCGGCCTTTTCTGGCAAGAAACAAAATCAATGCATAAAATAAACACTTGCATAACCTTATCGCATCAAATCACCTACATTTAATGTTTACCTCTTATTGCTCGGACGGAAAACAACGATGGCTAACCACCCCTCATTTCAGGGAACGACATTAACCAGAGATACCGTGCGCCAGCTCGTTGGCGAGATCTTCATTTACAAGATGCCATTCAACATCGAACTCGGTCTTGAACTACAGCAGTTTGAAGCCGACAAAGCCGTCCTGACGTTCACTCGGCAAGATAAGCTCATCGGCAATGCAGCACAAAAAATCCTGCATGGCGGCGTGATTGCTGCCGGGCTGGACGTTGCCGCCGGATTGGTTTGCGTTGGCAACACGCTGCTGCGCCATGAGACGATCAGCGATCAGGAATTTCATCACCGCCTCGCCCGCATGGGAACGATTGATATGCGGGTAGATTATCTGCGGCCGGGCTATGGAGAACACTTCACCATTACCAGCACGCTGCTGCGCGGCGGCAATAAAATCGCCGTCGCCCGTGCCGAATTGCATAACGAACAGGGTTCGCATTTGGCCAGCGCTACCGCAACCTATATTGTCGGGTAGCCTTTCTCGTGGGCAAACGGGATTGTCATTAACACTTTACGTGAAAGCGCTCACAGTTTTGGGTAGACTTAGCGTTTTCCCGCCGTCCTTATCGAGTCACCCATGAACGCGCAACAAACCCGTGAGGGGATCTTTTTCGCCCTCGGTGCGTATTTTATTTGGGGAATTGCTCCCGTTTACTTCAAGCTGCTTGAGCACGTTCCGCCCAATGAAATACTAACGCACCGTATTATCTGGTCATTCTTCTTTATGCTGCTCCTGCTGACCATTGGCCGGAAATGGCGTCAGGTGAGCCTTGCCTGCCGTAACGTCAAGCATCTGTTTCTGTTGGCATTAACGGCGGTGCTTATCGGCGGAAACTGGCTGTTGTACATCTGGGCGGTCAACAACCATCACATGCTAGAAGCCAGCCTGGGGTATTTCATCAACCCGCTGGTTAACGTCATGTTAGGCATGATCTTTCTGGGCGAACGCTTTCGCCGCCTGCAATGGTTGGCCGTGTTGCTCGCCGTGACCGGCGTACTGGTTCAGCTGTGGACGTTTGGCTCGCTGCCGGTTATCGCGCTCGGGCTGGCCTTCAGCTTCGCGTTATACGGTCTGCTGCGTAAGAAGATTGGTATCGACGGGCAAACTGGCATGCTGATCGAAACGCTGTGGCTGCTGCCGGTCGCGGTCATTTATCTGTTTTTTATTGCCGACACGCCAAGCAGCCATCTGACAGCCAATCCCTGGTCGCTGAACCTGCTGCTGCTCTCGGCGGGTATCGTCACCACGGTGCCGCTGCTGTTTTTCACCGCCGCGGCGATGCGCCTGCGCCTATCGACGCTCGGCTTCTTCCAGTATCTCGGCCCTACCATCATGTTTATACTGGCAGTGGTGTTCTACGGTGAAACATTCAGCAGCGACAAACTGATTACTTTCGCCTTCATCTGGGGTGCGCTGGCGCTGTTTATTCTGGATGCGCTTTATACGCAGCGTAAGCTACGCCGCACGCCAGCTACAGTTTCCCAGCCTCAACACGACGGGAAATAAAGCGCGATAAGATCGGGCTGAACAGCAGCGTCGAAAACAGCCGCAGCGTCTGCATGGCGATCACAAACGCCATATCGACCCGACTGCCTGCGGCAATAATCGCAATCGAATCCAGCCCGCCGGGGCTGGTCGCCAGAAAGGCGGTCAGCATATCCACCGGCATCATTTTCGTCACCATCCACGCCATTCCACCGCACAGCAGCATCAATCCCACTATCGACGCCATCATGTGCGGCAGCGTGCGTATAGCCAGCAAAAAGATCGGGCGGGTGAAACATAAACCCACACTCCATCCGATAAAGGCATAGGCCAGCGCCAACAGCCATTCTGGGGTTTGCAGATGCAAGGTGCCGCTGGCATGCAGCATCGAGCCGATAATCATCGGCCCTAACAGCGCCCCGGATGGAATGCGTAGACGTCTTCCCAGCCAGGCGCTGCCAAACGCCACGCAAAGCGTCGCCAGAAAGCGCCAGTCCAGTGCGGGAAACCAGACCAGCATCGCGCTGTTTTCCGCCGCTTCATCACCCAAACTCAGGCGCGCGACAAACGCCGCCGACGCGGTGACCATCAGCACGCGTAAATATTGCATGAAGGCGACCAGCCGTACGTCCGCGCCAAACTCCCCGGCCATCGCGACCATTGCCGACGCACCGCCCGGCGATGCGCCCCAGGTTCCGGTCGTGCCGGGCAGTTCGCTAAATTTGACCAGCAGCCAGCCGGATAGCCCGCTGGCAACCAGCGTCGCCAGCAGAATGAACAGCACCAGCGGCCATTCACTCATCAGCGGTTTCAGGATAGAAAACGACAGGCTTTGTGCGACCAGACAGCCCAGAACGGCATTGCTGCCCGCAAAGCAGACGGGTGGGATGCGAATCGTCGCACCGTTTAACCCCATGACGACGCCGACCATCATCGGCCCCAGCAACAGCGCGGCGGGAACGTGGTAAATCTGTAGCCCAAACCCAAGGGATAATGACACCGACAGCAATATTCCCCATTGCATCCAAGGAGATATCCCTTTCATGCACACGACCTGTTTTTTTAAGGATAGAAAGTAAGAACAGAAAGACTGTCCGCCATTCTAAACAAGATGGCCGGAGAATGAACAGACGCGGAAGAATAAACAGGAAGAGTGAGTCGGGGAACGACAAGTATAGAGAAAGGCGTTTTAACGCGCCTGACGGTTAAACCCCATCAGGCGCATCGGTAAAAACTTAGAGCCAGTTCTTACGTTTGAAATAGAGGTACGGTGCCAGTCCGGCGAGAATCATCAGCACAATCGCACCCGGATAGCCAAACGACCATCTCAGCTCTGGCATAAACTCAAAGTTCATCCCGTAGCTGGATGCCACCAGCGTCGGCGGCAGGAACACCACGGAAACGACCGAGAAGATCTTGATAATTCGGCTTTGTTCGATATTGATGAAGCCCATCGCCGCCTGCATCAGGAAGTTAACCTTCTGGAACAGGGATTCGTTGTGCGGCAGCAGAGATTCGATATCGCGTAAAATTTCGCGCGCCTGCTCCAACTGGCCGGATGGCAAGCGGGCTTTACGCACCAGGAAGTTCAGCGCACGTTGGGTATCCATCAGACACAGGCGCACTTTCCAGCCCACGTCTTCCAGCTCCGCCAGCGTGGACAGCGCGTCGTCGTACTCTTCACCCTGACGCCCTTCCATAATGATGCGGCTCAGCGATTCCAGATCGCTGTAGATGTTCTCGATCTCGTCCGCCAGTTGCTCAATTTTGGTCTCAAAGAGGTCGAGCAGCAGTTCGTAAGCATTGCCGTCCACCAGCGTTTGGTTACGGGCACGCATGCGATACAGGCGGAATGCAGGCAGCTCACGCTCGCGCAAGGTGTACAGACGACCATCACGAATAGTAAACGCCACGGTCGAGTTACCGGCGTGATCGTCAGCATCTTCAAAAAAGAAAAAGGAGTGAATGTGCAGGCCGTCTTCATCTTCAAAAAAACGAGCCGACGCTTCAATGTCTTCCAGTTCCGGGCGGGTTGCCAGGCTTTGTCCCAGTTCGTTTTGTACTTTTTCACGCTCATCGTCTTCCGGCTCGATCAAATCGACCCAAACTGACGTGGTGAGATCATCGGAGTCATCCAGTTCCAGACGAGATAAACGGCAGTTATCCAGTTTAAATGCGCTCAGCATGGGCCATAGCTCCCCTTTCAGTAGCAGAGATGGACAACGCGATTGAAGCACAGAAACAAAGGTGAGGTGTCACCAGCAGGTTTCAGTCCGTTCGACGGATCTGACTCGTAGCGACAAAAACAGCGTCGCTGACAACCACGAAGGCTATCAGCAGAGGAAGATAGCCTTAGAAGTTGTACCTAATGAACAGGTTAGTGAGCCAGTATCGACTGGGTGTGTCCAAGGCGTTAGTCCTCCGAGAATAATGATGCGCGCATGTTACGCCGAGATGAAAAAGACTTCAACTTTAAAACCGCGGCTGAAACACGCTGTAAAAGATTGGTCAAATGGATAAGGTTTATCCAATAAATTCGGCGCGGAAAAGGGTAAAAAACGCAGTCCTCAGAGTAAAAAAGAACCGCGTTTATCGGTTAAGCGTGGTCTGGTAAATAGGCGATAGCACGGACGGGGAAGCCGGGCGCACCAGCGAAATTAGGGTAGCTGACGTGAATATAAGCGCCGGTAGACGGCAGCTGATGCAGGTTATTCAGCACCTCAACCTGCCAGGCATTTTGGTTCAGCACGAAGAACTCGCCAATCAGCCCGTTGTTGCGACGGAAATCCGCAGCGGAATCCGTATCCAGCGTTTCATGCCCAACCGCACTAATGCCGCGCTCTTCAAACAGGAACGTCAGCGCCTCAAGCGACCACCCCGGCGTATGGCTGTTGCCCTCTTCATCTTTATTGGCGAAGGCATCAAGATCAGGCCAGCGCGTGCTCCAGCCGCTGGCAAACGCGACAAAACTGCCTGACGGGATTTCCCCGTGTTCACGCTCAAACGCCAGAATGTCGTCAACCGACAGGCGGTAGTCGGGATCGTTCGCGACGGCGTCTTGCTTGTGGAGTACCACCAGCGGCAGCAATAGCTCTTTATTATCAATACGATCCAGATATCGCTTACCCGCGACAAAATGCCCCGGCGCATCAATATGTGTCCCCGTCTGTGTCGCAAACGTCACGGCCTGCGCATAGAACCCGTGATCTTCAACGTTGAATAAGGTCTTACGCTGCAACACACCTTCAAACGCGCTAAAAATAGGAATCGACTCCGTCACCGTATGCGTGAGATCGACCCATTTCTTCTTCTGTAACTCGGCAATAATCTGGTCTAGCGTCATGGGCATGCTCCTTTTTTATTGTGATACCACACATCCATGGATACGCGGCAGGCCACCTAGCATTGTCGAAAATGACGATAAAGACTAAGACAGGGTTTTTATAAGTTATATAACCCCGTCATACTTCAAGCAGCATTGTGACGATCACACCGTTTCCAGCCTGGCATAAGCAGCGACCAGCCATTTAATACCTTGCCCTTGAAACGCGACCTGAAGACGGGCGTGATCGCCGCTGCCTTCCAGATTCACGATCGTACCTTCGCCGAATTTCGCATGGCGAACCCGCTGCCCTAATTTGTAGCCGCTGTCGTTTTGCGTTATCGGCGTGCCGAGACGCTGATGATTAACCGGACGGGAGACGCTGGCGCGTAACCGTACTTCTTCAACACACTCTTCCGGCAGCTCGCCGACAAACCGGGAAGGCCGGTGATAAGCTTCTTTGCCGTATAAACGGCGGGATTCCGCGTAGGTTATCGTCAGCTTTTCCATCGCGCGCGTGACGCCGACATAAGCCAGACGACGCTCTTCTTCCAGACGTCCGCCTTCATCCAGCGACATCTGGCTAGGGAACATCCCTTCTTCCATACCGACGATAAACACCTGCGGGAACTCCAGCCCTTTCGCCGAGTGCAGCGTCATAAGCTGAACCGCATCCTGATTGGCATCCGCCTGACCTTCTCCTGCTTCCAGCGCGGCATGCGACAGGAAGGCCTGAAGCGGCATCAAATCCTGATCTTCTTCCTGATAGCTGAACTGGCGCGTCGCCGTCACCAGTTCTTCCAGGTTTTCTACCCGCGCCTGCCCTTTCTCGCCTTTTTCCTGTTCGTACATGCTCCACAGGCCGGAATCCTTAATCGCCCGGTCGGTTTGAATATGCAATGGCAGCTCAGAGGTTTCATAGGCCAGCGCATCGATCAGCTCGATAAAGCGTTGCAGCGATGCCGCCGCCCGCCCAGCCAGCACTTTCTCCTGCAACAGCGCCCGCGTGGATTGCCACAGCGTCAGCTGACGATCGCGCGCCGTCTGGCGCACCACGTCCAGCGTGCGATCGCCAATGCCGCGCGTCGGCGTATTCACCACACGCTCGAACGCCGCATCATCGTTACGATTAGCGATTAGGCGCAGATAAGACAGTGCATCTTTAATTTCCTGACGTTCGAAGAAGCGCATGCCGCCGTAGATGCGGTACGGCATACTCTGCTGCAACAGCGCCTCTTCCAGCACGCGCGACTGGGCGTTACTCCGATACAGAATGGCGTTATCTTTCAGCGAACCGCCATTTTCATGCCAGGTTTTAATCCGATTAACGACGTAGCGCGCCTCATCCAATTCGTTGAACGCGCAATACAGCGAGATAGGCTCGCCTTCTACACCATCGGTCCACAGGTTTTTTCCGAGCCGCCCGCCGTTATGCGCGATCAGCGCATTCGCCGCTTTCAGGATGTTGCTGGTCGAGCGGTAGTTCTGCTCCAGACGGATCGTTTCTGCACCGGCGAAATCTTTCAGGAACAGCTGAATATTTTCGACCTGCGCACCGCGCCAGCCGTAAATCGACTGATCGTCATCCCCGACGATCATCACCTTGGCGCTGTCGCCCGCCAGCATACGAATCCAGGCGTACTGAATGCGGTTGGTGTCCTGGAATTCGTCCACCAGAATGTTGGTAAACCGTTCGCGATAGTGGTTCAGCACATGCGGCTTGTTCAGCCACAGTTCATGCGCACGTAACAGCAGCTCGGCAAAATCCACCAGCCCGGCACGATCGCACGCTTCCTGATAAGCCTGATACACGCGCTGCCACGTTTGTTCGATAGGGTTGCCGTAGCTTTCAATGTGCTGCGGGCGCAGCCCCTCATCTTTCTTTCCGTTGATGAACCACATCGCCTGACGCGGCGGCCACTGCTTCTCATCCAGATTCAGAGCCCGAATCAGACGTTTCAGCAGACGCAGCTGATCTTCGCTGTCCAGAATCTGGAAATCCTGCGGCAGATTGGCATCCATATGGTGCGCACGCAGCAGGCGGTGTGCCAGCCCGTGGAAAGTGCCAATCCACATGCCGCCCTGGCTGGTGCCGATCAGATGATCGATACGATGGCGCATCTCCGCCGCTGCTTTGTTGGTAAACGTCACCGCCATAATGGAATACGGCGAACAGTTTTCGACGGACAAGAGCCAGGCAATGCGATGAACCAGTACCCGAGTTTTGCCGCTGCCTGCCCCCGCCAGCACCAATAAATTGCTGCGCGGCGCGGCTACCGCGTCACGCTGTTTGTCGTTGAGGCCATCGAGCAGATCAGAAACGTCCATAGGTACGGGTTATCCGGTGAGGGAAACACCGCATCGACAAGGGCGTTTCCACTGGTGATTTATACAGATTAATGCAGTGATTATAGCAATGCCGACAGCGATGCCAACCGCGAAATTTCAATATGCGGCAGCAGCCGGGCGTCGCCAATCTGCGTCAGGTTGCCTTCACGCAGGTTAATCCAACAGGCCTGCATACCGCAGCGGATCGACCCCGCCACATCGGTCGTGAGATCGTCACCGACATGCAAAATCTCATGCACAGGCAAATTAAGCTTTTGCGCTGCCAGATGGTACATATCGTCAAACGGCTTGGCGCGACCATGCGGGCCAGCGCGCAGGATAAACGAGAAATAGCGATCGAGGCCAAAGCGGTGCGGCTCAGCGTTACCGTTTGTGATGGCGGCCAGCGGCACTTTCTCGGCTAACGCCGCCAGCGTCTGGTGCGTCTCTTCGGTGATCGTAATCTGGCTGCGCCAGTGGGCAAAGTTTTCCATTGCCGCTTTTGCGCCATCCTTAGCCTCTGCCGCGCTCAGGCCGCGCTCTAACATCGCCAGTTCAGCCGCACGGCGACGCCATTCGGTCACGTCGTGATAGATGTCCGGTTCGCGCTCAAGCAAGGTCTGGCGTAAGTTCTGAAAGTCATCGGCCTGAAAATCACGAAGTGCAGGATGGTACTGTTGTAGAAAGTGGATTGACTCTTGCCCCGTGCGCCGAATGACGTCCGCGTTGTCGTACAGCGTGTCATCCAGATCGAACGTGATCGCCCGGATCGGGCCAAGAGATCGGTAAAAATGCATCAGGGTTTCCCTCGTTTGGCGCGTGGATGCGCGGCATCGTACACGGAGGCTAAATGTTGAAAATCAAGATGGGTGTAAATCTGCGTCGTGGTCAGGTTAGCGTGGCCAAGCAGCTCTTGTACCGCGCGTAAATCACCGCTGGATTCCAGCATGTGCGTCGCAAAGGAGTGACGCAGTTTGTGCGGATGGACATGACTATTCACGCCCTGCTTAATCCCCCATTCGGCAAAACGCTTCTGCACGTTGCGCATCGAAATACGTCGCCCCTGATTGGAGATAAACACGGCATCATCCTGAGGGCCAAACCGTTCACGCAGCGCCAGCCAGCGTTCCAGCCAGGTTACCGCCGTTTTTCCTATCGGCAATTTGCGCTCTTTACTGCCTTTCCCCATGACCCAGATTTCACCGCTGGCCAAATCAATATGCTGATAATCCATGCCAACCAGCTCAGCCAAACGCAGCCCCGCGCCGTACATCACTTCCAGCATCGTGCGGTCGCGCACCGCAAGGGGATCGTCCAAATCGATTTCCAGCAGGCGATTCGTCTCATCCACATCCATATTCTTGGGTAATGGACGCCCGGCTCGCGGTGCTGAGACCCCTTTAGCGGGGTTCGCCACCAGCACGCCGCGTGACACCATCCAGTCGAGAAAACTGCGCAGTGCCGATAAACGGAGCGCCAGGCTACTGGAATGCAGCCCATCGCGCTTACTGCGGGACACCACGGAACGCACGCCAGAGGCGTCCAACTTGCGCCAGTCAGCCACACCCGCCGCAGAGAGTATCGTGATAACCGCGGACAGTTGGCGTAAATAGCTGGTCTGCGTCAACGGGCTTAGCTGACGCTCTACTTTCAGATAGCGCAGGAACGCATCAACATCAGCTTGTAACGGCGAAGAGGAAGGAGCCTCCGATGGCGCAGGCTGCCGGCTCATGCCCGCTCAACCCAGCGCGTCAGCATCGCTGGCAGCATCATGGCCATTTGCTGAAGCAGCACGGTTCCCATGCCATCCTGATAATGGTGGCTGTCGCGGCTGCTGAAAATCAGCACGCCCAAATCGTGATGATTTCCCATCAGCGATAGCGCGACCGACCCAACCTGTCTGGCCTGTGGCAGCAGAAGCAACAGCTCCGGCCCGTTCAGACTGCCAAGATAGTGGTTATGTTGTCCGAAGCGCTGAATGCGCAGCGGCTCAAAGGTGGAGCGGTTTAGCTCAAGGTGGGTAAAACCAGACGGCGCGCCAAGGCGCCATTTATCACTGAACAGACGCACCGTTGCGCCCGCCAGACCAAGCTGACGCGCCCAGCGCTGCAAGCGATCCAACATGTCGGTCAGGCTATCCGCCGACGCTAATTCAGTTTGTAACCCAAGCAGGCGATTGAACAGCACTTCGTTCGCCCCCGCCTGTTCCATCAACAGCGTGATTTCTTCCTCAAGCTGAGTAATGTGGTTACGCTGACGTGCCAACTGCCATTCCACCAGCGACACGGTTCCCCTGACGGGGTGAGGAATGCGCATCTGCTCGACGGGACGCGCATTGCGGATAAAAAAATCGGGATTCTGTTGCAGGAACTGCAAAACCATCTCGTCACTGAGTGCGATCTCGCGCTCTGCCTGTTCCTCGACATTCTTCATAAATGAATAAATCCATCGTAGACATGCGTTGCAGGCCCGGTCATGAATAACGGATGTCCCGGCCCATCCCACTGGATATCCAACTCCCCGCCCGGCAGCGATACGCGAACGTTCGCGGACAATAATCCCTGCAGGATCCCTACCGCCACAGCAGCACACGCGCCGCTACCGCACGCCTGCGTTTCTCCCGCACCGCGTTCGTACACCCGCAGTCGGACAGTGTGGCCATCAACCACTTGCATAAAACCGATGTTGGCACGTTCGGGAAAACGCTCGTGGCTTTCCAGCAGCGGCCCCAGCGTGTCCACCTTCGCCGTGTCCACATCCTCAACCTGAATCACACAGTGCGGGTTGCCCATCGACACCACGCCACACAGCACCGTATGTTCGTCGGCACGCATGATGTAGGTTTTCTCCGCTTTGACCGCGCGGAAAGGCACCTGTTGCGGCTCGAAATTGGGTTCGCCCATATTGACGCGTACCAGTTCGTCATCGGTCACCGACAGCACCATCCGGCCAGTCTGCGTACTGACGGCAATATCACGCTTGTTGGTCAGCCCTTTCAGGCGAACAAAACGAGCAAAGCAGCGCGCGCCATTGCCGCACTGCGCCACTTCGCTGCCATCCGCGTTAAAAATGCGGTAATGAAAATCCAGTTCAGGATCGTAGGGCGGTTCAACGACCAGCAATTGGTCAAACCCTACACCACAGTGTCGATCCGCCAAACGGCGAATCAATTCGGGTGAAAAATAAACGTTTTGCGTAACGGCATCAACAACCATGAAATCGTTGCCTAACCCGTGCATCTTAGCGAACTGCATTATCCTGACTCCCCCGCTTGCTTAACCGGGCGCGATAAACATCTACGTGACCTGTTATTTATTATTACCGTCACGCATTAAGGACGTACTGATGCTTTCTTTTGCGGCGGCTGGTTCTCATTTTGCTGAGTCGTTGAAGCACCGGATTTGCCATCGGCAGGCATATAAAGCGGCCCTTTCAGACCACAACCAAATAAACTCACTACGGCTAACACCAGAAAAAGCTGGCGAAATACGTTCTTCATCACGTTAAGACCTGTCATTAATACTCGTATGCTCTCTATAATCGCAGGTGGATCATGAAAATCAATAGGAATCGAAAATGAACGATAGCGAGTTCCACCAATTAGCCGACGAACTCATGCTTCAGTTGGAAGAAACGCTGGATCGGTTTGAGGGTGATGCCGACATCGATTACGAAACTAACGGCGGCGTGATGACGCTGAGTTTTGAGAACGGCAGCAAAATCGTGATCAATCGGCAGGAACCGCTGCACCAAATCTGGCTGGCGACCAAAACGGGCGGTTACCACTTCAACCGTCAGGCGGAGCGCTGGGTATGCGATCGCAGCGGTGAAGATTTTATCGCGCTGCTGTCAGCGGCCTGCTCGGATCAGGCTGGGGAAACCGTTCACTTCGGGTAACCGCCTTTTCAACGGTCTCGCGGCGCTCCACACCTCAGCGCCGTCCCAGAATGATCAACCCCAGAACCAGCAACAACAGCATGCCGATACCCACCATATTGACCAGCGGCCAACCGCTGGTTAGCGCCATCAGGCTACCGGCAGATAACGAAGCCAGCGCGTTAGGCACGTAAATCACCAGCGAGTTAATCCCCTGCAAACGGGATTTATGCACTGAATGGGTAAACGCATTCAGCATGAATGTCCCGCCGTTGAACATAAACGCCCACCCGACGCCGAACAGCATCAGCGCAAAGAGGAAGTGCCAGAACGTCAAACCGCTCAGCGCGACCGCCACCCCGACGACGTTACACACCATGCCAATCACCACGACCTGAATCGGCGTCAGTCGCTTCGCCAGCAGCACTAACAGCAGCGCAGGCGCATACATCGCCACAAAATGCCATTGCAACACCGTCGCGCTGTTGCTGACAGAAAAGTGGTGCTGGTGCATCGCCAGCGGCACAGAATTCATTAAGAGCGTCATCACCACAAACCCGACAGAACAGCTTGCCGTTCCCAACACAAATGCCCGGCTTTTCAGGATTGACGCCAGCGGTTCACTACGCTGAGTACTGGGCGTGGCAACGGACATCGGGGGAAGTTTAAGACCAAACAACAGCAGTGACGTGATAACGCAGATAAATGCCGCCGCGATAAAGCTGCCAAGAAACGGGTACGGTGCCCAGAGCTGAGAAGACTGGCTGGCCGCGAACGGACCGAGGAAACCACCCAAAATACCACCGCTGATCACCCATGAAATCGCCCGATTTTTCTGCTGATTGTCGGTAAATATCTCAGCCGCGGCGAAACGATAATACTGATTGAAGGCGCAGGACATCCCCAGCACAAATGTCGAAAACACAAAGAGGGAGAAGCTGTGTAGCACAATCGCCAGCGCCGCCAAAAGCGCGCCCGCCAGCCCCAGCAGCGTGCCGATGATGAACGCGTTGCGCCTGCCATATTTCGTCATCAATGAGGAAACGGTGTAGATCATGAGCGCCGCGCCGCACACCGTCGCGGTAATCGGCAGCGTGGTCAACAGCGGAACCGGCGTCATTAATACGCCAACCAGCGTAGAGCACAGCGTCATCAGGGAAATAATACTGCCGGTCAGCCCTTGTCCGAGCGCCAGCAGTATCAGGTTTCGGCGTTGCAACGAATCCATCAATACATCCCTTTCTGAATACGCTGAAAGCCGAGTGCCAGAACGTTATAGAATCTGTAGCCGCTGCTTCATCGTCATCACCTCATCATCTACCACGGGGGTAATGCACAGATGAGAAAGTGCGCTGCTGCGGAACGGGATCACCTGCGTGCGACCGTCCAACTGTACGATTTGGTAGAACTGCGGCAGGTTGAAATTGATAAAGCTGGAGCCGTAGGTAAAGCGATCGTGCGAAGACGAATAGAAGCGGCTGACATCACGCACCAGCTCTTCTTTACTGCCTTCACAATGGTGATACACCTCAACGCGATTCGACTCATCCAGAATATAGATATTAAAGCCCTGATTTTCTGTCAGATCTTCAAAGAAGAACTGGATGATCCCTTCGCTGGCGACGCCATCGACCACTGGCGGTAAATGGACATGGTTGGTTTCAACCTGAACCGGCTGGCCTTGCAGTTTGTTGTTGGAAATCGCGCCATAAAACTCGACCGCATTTTCCAGCTTCTGCACCGATACACTCAGCCGTTCGAAGAACAAGCCCCAAGTTTGCCCCGCCACTTTCACTGCTTTGAAACGCCCAGGCTCTTGCTGACGCGTACTGGTCAGGCGCAGCTCAATGCATTCGGACACCAGTTGCTGCACGCGGGTACGAATCAGCCCGCGCAGGTGCTGGCTGTAGCAGAAGACTTCCAGCGATTCCGGCAGCGCCGCATCCTGATGCATTTTGCCCAGAATGGTTTTCAGCGCTTCCAACACCGCCTGTTCACCGCTGAAATGCAGCGTACGCACTTCGTTCCATGAGTTGCGATACAGCAGGTCGATACTGCCAACCAGACACTGCTGCTGCTGGCCGAAGCTAAAGACATCCAGATGACGGAAATCGAAATGCACCACCTGATTGCGGAAGGCCGCCGTCGGATCGTGTTCCAGATTGACGATAATCGCCAGATGACGAATTTCACACGGGCTGTACAGCGCCTTCGGCGTGGGGGCAGGCAGACGCAGCGGGAAGTGGCTGGCTACGTCGTCCACCAGCGCTTGCAGGCGCGTGATGTCACACAGCTCGTTGCCTTTAATATACAGGCGCGTGCTTGGCGTCAGCAGGCCATTAAAATACGCCCACGCCACCAGCTTGTTCAGATAGCGGTTATATTCCAGCGGCTGATGGCTGACAATCGCATCCATCGACGGTGCCTGATTGTACAGGTACCAGCCAGAGCGGTTCGCACGACCCGCCGGAACATAGATAAAGGTTAAATTCGGCTCCGACAAATCGGGCGAAATTTGTGGGTTCAGCAGGGTAACTTTACCCGGCAGCGCTTCAAACGCAGCGTACAGTTTACGGGTCAACACACCGATATCCTGCGGGCTGGCGCTGACGCTCAGATTATTACGGCGGGCGAAGCGAATCAGGTTGCGATAGGTCTGCATCATCGCATCCAACAGCTCATTATGTGCTTCGCGTACCTGTTCGATTTTCCAGTTAGCGCGGTTATCGAGCATCGCCAGATGTTCGTCGCTCCAGCCCCATTCTTGCACCAGTTGGCTCAGAATCTGACGACGCCAGCCGACACAGGCTTTTTCTCTGGAGAGCTTTTCACAGACTTTTAAGTAGAAACATCGACGCGCCAGATCGAGGCGCGTGGGATCGTTGATCGCCGTCAGATAGTGCGTCACGCGATCCAACATCATGCAGTAAGGATCAAGACCGAAAGAGACGATCTCGCCGTCATGCAGGCGTTTTTTAATTTCGGTCGACAGCAGGCTGGTGTCCGGGTATTCCCAGGAATAGGCTTCCAAGAGCAGCGTCTTCAGTACGGCTTTATAGGGGGAATCGATGCTTTTATAGAGCTGCCAGAGACTCGCGCCGAAATACTCTTCCGCCGACAGCGTGCTCAGGCCGCCTAAATCCATCCACTCGTTCGGTGCCAGTGCCCCTTGCGAGTAGAGCGACAGCACATACTCGTCGTAGTGAGATTCTTCCTCGACCGGCACCATATTCCACAGAATACGTTTACCCGCCATACGCACGGCGGTACGGTAGAATTCGTCGAGTAATAGAATGTGCTGCATGGTGCCGCAGTCTTCACCGCTCAGGCTACCGCTTTCATTGTGGCGGAAACGGCTTTCATCCATCAGGAAGAAGCTGACCTCAGCGCCCTGCGCCGCGGCCCACTGCTCAAGCAGCGTACATTTCTTCTGTAGGAGTTGGCGTTCTTCGCTATCCAGCCAGGATTGGTGGCACACCCAGATATCGAGATCGGAGCTACAGCTCTGCCCGATAGACGAGGTGCTTCCCATTGAATAGATGCCCGTGATCGGCAGTTCACCCTGCGGATGAGAACAATCAAACTGACCCCAGCGCAACGCGATGCCATCAAGGTACTGTTGCTGCTTTTCATCAGGCGTGTGAGTGCAGATACCGTGAGGCACCTTGCCTTCAAGGTAGCCGGGCATCAACGGGTGATGATGATGTAATAAAATGGGCAGAAGACTGTAAACCTGCTGAAAAGCGGGTTTCATTGCTCCCAGAGCACGGTCAACACGCAGTTGGTTGATCGCATCCAGTCTTTGCTTCAAAGTCTCGATGTAGAAGTACAAGACGTTTCGCCTGATTTATCCCAGTGCCTAGAAAAACCCCGTGTTCCAAATCCGCATGATGAAATTAGAAGAATGTTTAGCGAATTATTGCTGGAAACGTGATCAATTTAACACCTTGCTGATTGGGCGTAAAGAAAGTAAAGAAAGTTAGACTTATCTATCTTGCTTTATTACGAATTTCTCTACCCAACTGCATCAGCACGGCTTCCTACTCGTCATACTTCAAGTTGCATGTGCGTTGGCTGCGTTCACTCACCCGAATCACTTACTTAAGTAAGCTCATCGGGATTCCCTCGCTTGCCGCCTGCCTGAAACTTGAATTATTTAGAGTATATCTATGTATGCGGCACCCGAATTTCAGACCGTTTTAAAAGGCGCACCGCTAATGCCCACAACCTGACACCAACGCACCATCAATGATACGATGGCGGAAAATGATAAAAACGGTATCAAGCATGTTAGCCAATATTATTAGAATTGCCACCCGACAAAGCCCGCTCGCCCTGTGGCAAGCACGATATGTTCAGCAGTGTCTGAACCACCTCTATCCGGATTTACACGTGGAGCTGGTGCCGATGGTCACCCGCGGCGACATCATCCTCGATACGCCACTGGCAAAGGTCGGCGGTAAAGGCTTGTTTGTTAAAGAACTGGAATTGGCGCTGCTTGAAGGGCGCGCCGATATTGCCGTCCACTCCATGAAAGATGTCCCTGTCGAATTCCCAGACGGCCTCGGTCTGACCACCATTTGCGAACGCGACGACCCGCGCGACGCTTTTGTTTCCAATCATTACGACAGCCTCGATCAATTACCGCAAGGCAGCTGTGTCGGCACCTCCAGCCTGCGCCGTCAGTGCCAGCTGCGTGCCCGACGCCCTGATCTGGTGATTCGAGATTTGCGCGGTAATGTCGGCACACGCCTGTCAAAACTGGATAACGGCGAGTATGACGCCATTATTCTTGCGGTCGCGGGTCTGAAACGTCTTGGCCTTGAAGCGCGCATCCGCTGTGCGTTAAGCCCGGAAGAGTCTCTGCCAGCCGTCGGACAAGGCGCTATCGGCATCGAATGCCGTTTGGATGACGAACATGTCCGTCAACTTCTTGCCCCACTCAACCACCCCGCTACCGCGGCCCGCGTACTGGCTGAACGCGCCATGAATGTACGCCTTGAAGGTGGCTGTCAGGTGCCGATTGGCAGCTACGCCGAACTGGAAGGCGATACGCTGTGGCTACGTGCGCTGGTTGGCGCGCCGGACGGCAGCCAAATGATCGTCGGTGAACGCAAAGGAAACGTCTCCGATGCCGAACAACTCGGGATCGCACTGGCTGAAGAGCTGTTAGCCAAAGGGGCCAGCGCCATCCTTCAAGCCGTTTATCAAGGGTCAAGCTCATCATGACGATTCTGGTTACCCGTCCGTCACCAACTGGCGAACAACTGGTGACCCGTTTAAGAAAGCTCGGCTATAACGCCTGGCACAGCCCGCTGATCGAGTTTTCACCCGGACGAGAACTCGCCAGCCTGCCTACCCTATTACAGGCACTGAGCGCCGACGATTTGGTGTTTGCGCTCTCACAACACGCCATTCATTACGCCGATCCGATGCTGGTACGTACGGGCATCAACTGGCCTGCCCATCTCGCTTATTACGCCATCGGCCGTACCACCGCACTGGCGCTGCATAAAATCAGTGCACACCCGGTAACCTATCCACCTGAGCGCGAAACCAGCGAAACGCTCCTGCAACTTCCTGACCTGCAAGATGTTTCCGGTAAACGCGCATTATTGCTGCGCGGCAACGGCGGCAGGGAACTGCTAGGGGAAACGCTAACCGAGCGGGGCGCACAGGTGACCTACTGTGAATGTTATCAGCGCAGAGACGTTCACTATGACGGGCTAGAGCAAAGCCGCCACTGGCAACAAATAGGCATCGACAAACTGGTGATCACCAGCGGAGAAATGCTACAACGGATCTATACTTTAGTACCTGATTACTATCGGGCTTCCTGGTTACTCGGCTGCCAGCTGATCGTCGTCAGCGAACGACTGGCTGAACAAGCTCGTCAGCTTGGCTGGCGTGATATCCGAGTGGCTGATAATGCCGATAACGATGCGCTCGTGCGCGCACTACAATAAACCTGATCATGGGATGTACCATTATGACGGAACACAATACCCCCACAGCTCCATCCGACGAGGTTGCTGAACGGGTTGAACCCGCGCATCAGCAGCAGGATCCCGCACCGCAGCCCAAACGTAGCGGTGCCGTGCTGGGGGCGATCGCGATTGTGATTGCACTGGCCATAGGCGCAGGCTTGTATTACCACGGCCACCAGCAGGCGCAGAAAGAAACTGCCGCGCTTCAACGTCTGGAAGCGCAGTTCAACACATTGCAGCAACAGCATAAGCAAGAGCAGCAGCAGTGGCTGGACGCTCAACAGCAGCAAAGCAAAGCGCAGGAGACTGCCGCACAGCGTCTTGAGGCGCTAACGCGTCAGTCAGACGAGCTGCGCGATAAGCTGGCGGCGCTTTCCAGCCATGATACGAATACCTGGCTGATCGCTCAGGCAGATTTTCTGGTGAAACTGGCAGGACGCAAGCTGTGGAGCGACAAAGACGTCACCACCGCAGGCGCGTTGCTGAAAAGCGCGGACGCCAGCCTGGCGGAAATGAACGATCCTAGCCTGATAGAAATCCGCCGCGCGCTGACTAACGATATCGGTGCGCTGGCAGGCGTAAGTCAGGTCGATTTTGACGGCATCATCCTGAAAGTCAATCAGCTCACCGATCAGTTGGATAACTTGCAGCTCGCCGACAACAACACCGATGAAGCGCCGATGGACGCCAACAGCACAGAGCTGTCCGCTTCCTTGAGCGAGTGGCGACAAAATCTGAGCAAGAGCTGGCACAATTTCCTGGCTGATTTTATCACCATTCGCCGCCGCGACAGCGCCGCCGAACCGCTGCTGGCACCGAATCAGGATGTGTATCTGCGCGAGAATATCCGCTCACGTCTGCTGGTTGCCGCACAGGCCATTCCTCGCCACCAGAATGAAGTGTACAAACAGTCGCTGGAAACGGCAGCAACCTGGGTTCGCGCCTACTTCGATACTACCGACCCCACAACGCAGGCCTTTTTAGATCAGCTCGATGCCTTAAGCCAGCAGTCGGTTTCACTGGATGTCCCAACGGAGCTACAAAGTCAGGCGCTGTTGGAAAAACTGATGCAAACGCGCGTTCGTAACCTACTGGCTCAGGCGCCAGCCACACAGCAAGGGGAATGAGCATGCTAAAAGTCTTATTGCTGTTCCTGATCCTGATCGCTGGCGTTGTGATCGGCCCGATCGTCGCGGGTCACCAAGGCTACGTCCTGATCCAAACGGATAACTATGACATTCAAACCAGCGTGACCGGTCTGGTCATCATGCTGGTACTGCTCTTCCTCGCCTTTTTGGCGGTGGAATGGGTGCTCCGCCGGATCTTTCGTACCGGATCCCGCACGCGCGGCTGGTTCCTCGGCCGCAAACGCACTCGCGCCAGAAAACAGACCAAAGCCGCGCTGCTCAAGCTGGCCGAGGGGGATTATTTACAGGTAGAGAAGCTGCTGACGCGCAATGCCGACCATGCCGAGCAGCCCGTGGTTAACTACCTGCTGGCAGCCGAAGCCGCCCAGCAGCGCGGCGACGAATTCCGCACCAAGCAATATCTGGAGCGTGCCGCCGAGGTTGCAGATACCGATCAGCTTCCGGTGGATATTACGCGCGTGCGTATTCAGCTAGCGCGTAATGAAGATCATGCCGCACGTCACGGCGTCGACAAACTGCTGGAGGTGGCGCCCCGCCACCCTGAGGTGCTGCGTTTAGCAGAGCAGGCTTTCCTGCGTACTCACGCCTATAGTGCGCTGCTGGATATTCTGCCTGCGATGCGCAAGATCAACCTGTACCCTGAAGAACGTTTACTGGATCTGCAGCAGCAGGCCTATATCGGCTTGATGAATCAGGCAATGGCAGATGGCGGCAGCGAAGGGCTGAAGTCATGGTGGAATAATCAGAGTCGCAAAGTACGTCATGAGATCCCGCTTCAGGTCGCGATGGCTGAGCATCTGATCGAGTGTGACGATCATGATACCGCTCAGAAGATCATTCTCGACGGTCTCAAGCGCCAGTATGACGAACGCTTGATTCTGCTAATGCCACGCCTCAAAGCCGGAAACCCAGAACAGCTGGAAAAAGTGCTGCACCAGTACATCAAGCAGCAGGGGGCAACGCCGCTGTTGAGCAGCACGTTAGGCCAATTGCTGATGAAACACGGCGAATGGCAGCAGGCCAGCGATGCTTTCCGCACCGCGCTGGAGCTCCGCCCAGACGCGTATGATTATGCCTGGCGCGCCGATGCACTCGATCGGTTGCGTCTGCCGGATGAAGCGGCTCAAATGCGGCGCGAAGGGCTGTTACTCACGCTACAACAACCTGCCGACTAACCGCTACGCACTCCTTTCATAAGGCTCCTTTTGGAGCCTTATTCTTTTGTGTGATCCGTCCTGCATAGCGCGGCAGAAGGCCGTTACCGAACATTTTCCTCAGACGAAAAAAAACGCTTACCGATAAACGGTAAGCGTTGAAAATATCAGGTCTGTCAGACAACAGAATGGTGCCTCACTCAACGTTATGTCCGGAAGGCCCGATGGAGATTTGCATCTTCATCTGGAGTTGGACGATAGGCACCTCAAATTGGCTCTGCGTCATTCCCAGGATTATGAAGCCGAAGCAAGCATAGAAGGTGGAATGAGCATCTACACGCTTATTTAAGCATAAATTATGCCAACATGCATAATTTTATTATCACAGCCGCACAAAATAGAGGTAAGCAACTAATAATAAATACTATTTTTATTTATCCACTGCGAGAGTAGCTAAGACACGATGGGCGACAAAAACGAGATCGTGCTCACAAAACCTGTCGCCATTCAGAGACGATTTTGTCACGTAAAATATTAACCATTAATAATCAATGAATTAAATGTCTCTTTTTTGCGACAGCAGAACCCCTAGAGTGTCGTGTTTTTCCGACAGCCCTATCAAAGCTGCTGATTCAATTTAAGAAAGGGGAAAATATCCGCGCCGGGAAACCGGCGCGGACAGAGTTGACTTAATGAGAGGAGATTAGCGAGAGGACAGTTGCTCTAAGCTCTGCTTCGCCACCTGATACAGATAGTGCGCGGTCGGGAACAGTGCGCGATCATCAACGCGGAATTTCGGGTGGTGCAGCGCATACGGTCCGCCAGAGCCGACCATCATGAACGTACCCGGTAATTTTTGTTGATAGAACGCAAAATCTTCACCAATCGGGCTGGCTTCTACGCGGCGCGCTTCAAACCCTTCGTCACTCGCCACATTCAGCGCAAACTCAACCCACTCTGGCGTGTTGATCACCGATGGCGGCCCTGCATGCCACAGGAACTCAATTTCCGCACCAAAGGTGCTGGCGATACCTGCAACGATCTGACGGAAACGCTGTTCAATCAAATCACGCGCGTCCTGATTGAACGTTCTGACCGTGCCTTCAACGTAGGCCGTGTCTGGGATAACGTTCCAGGTGCTGCCGCTATGAACCTGCGTAATCGACACCACCGCGTTGTTGTCGGACGATACCGTGCGGCTGATGATGGTCTGTACGGCAGAAATCAGCTGACCCAGAATGATAATCGGATCGTTGCCTTCATGCGGCTTCGCAGCGTGACAGCCTTTCGCTGCGATCTTGATCTCAAAGCGGTCAACGCCCGCCGTCAATGCACCGTCTTTCCCACCGATGACGCCAACAGGCAGCGTCGGATCGTTGTGAATGCCGAAAATCGCTACCGCATTGTCCAACGCGCCAACGGCGATGACTTCCGGTGCGCCCAACCCGGTCTCTTCAGCGGCCTGGAACAAAATTCGCACGGTGCCTTTCAGCTCCGGCTCGATTTTCTTCAGCAGAATCGCCGCGCCAAGTGCAGCGGAAGAGTGAAAATCATGACCGCAGGCGTGCATCACGCCTTTGTTGAGCGACGTAAATTCTACGCCAGACTCTTCTTCAATCGGCAGAGCATCGATATCAGAACGTACCACGACCAGTGGACCATCCTGTAAGCCGCCGACTTCAGCAACCAGACCGGTTTTCAGCGGTAGGTCGAGGATACGAATCCCCTCTTTTTCCAATACCGCACGAATCTTCTTCGTGGTTTCGAACTCCTGATTCGACAGTTCAGGATTGCGGTGTAAATCGTGGCGAAACGCCTGAATAAACTGAGCCAGAGGCTCGTGCTGAGGTGCTGTTCTCATGAATACTTGCTCCACATTATCGTGCCCTGCCTGACAGGGCTGCCTTGTTCAGGCGTGCAGGTGTGTCTACGTATGCGTTAAATATCGTACTCAAGCGGCTCAGGCAGCTTGGTCAACTGACGCAGGAAACGCTGGGTTTGCGGGTTATCCGAGAAGCTAATGACCTGCTCAGCCGGACCTTCCTCAACGATATGACCGTCCGCCATGAAGATCACTCGGTCAGCCACTTCTTTCGCAAACTGCATTTCGTGGGTGACGATCACCATCGTGGTGTCATTTTTCGCCAGCTTCTGAATCACCTGAAGCACTTCGTGTACCCTTTCCGGGTCCAGCGCCGAAGTCGGCTCATCGAACAAAATCGCCTTCGGATCGACCGCCAGCGCACGTGCAATACTCACGCGCTGCTGCTGCCCGCCGGATAGCGTCACCGGATACTGTGCCGCCTGCGGCAGCAGACCAACCTGCTCCAGCAAAGCCAGACCGATTTCATCCGCCTGCTTCTTCGGCATTTTTTTCACGACAATCAGCGCTTCCGTCACGTTCTCCAGCGCCGTCTTGTTCTTAAACAGGTTGTAACTCTGGAATACCATCGCCGTCTGGCGGCGCAGCGCATAGGCCTCTTTAGAGGAATAACGGCGCGTATCCAGCGTTTGGTCGCCAATTTCAATCGTGCCCGACTCTGGCGTTTCCAGCAGGTTCAGACAGCGCAGCAGCGTGGATTTACCCGAACCGGATGGGCCAATAATCGCCACGACTTCACCCTTCGCGATATCCAGACTAATGTTGTCCAACACCACCTGATCGCCAAAGCGCTTAGAAAGATTCTTTACACTGATCATGTCAGCCCCTTATCGCTGTAGCGAGTGATTCAGTTTCTTCTCCAGCTGTTTTTGCAGCCAGGAATAAACAATGATCACCAACCAGTAAATCAGACCCACAACCAGGAAGGTCTCAAAGAAACGCAGAGATTCAGCGGCAATCATCTTGCCTTCCGCGAACAGTTCGGAGACGCCCAGCGCAAAGGCCACCGAGGTATCTTTAATCAGAGAAATGAAGGTGTTCCCCGTCGCGGGCAGCGCATTCAACATGGCCTGAGGCAACACGATGCGGCGATAGACCTGCGCTTTGCTCATGCCAATGGATAAGCCCGCTTCCGTCTGGCCGAAATCCACCGAGGCCAAGCCCGCACGGAAAATCTCAGCCATATAGGCGGACGTTTTCAGGCTAAAGCCGATAATCGCGGCCGTCATCGCATCCAGATTGGATAAGCCGGGGAATAGCTGCGGCAGGCCGAAGTAGATGATAAACAGCTGAACCAGCGACGGAATGCCGCGGAACAGCGAGATATACAGCTCGACGATTTTTACTACCACGACAATCTTGCTTTCACGGACTAACGCCAGGATAAGGCCGAGAACCATAGCAAAAAACATCGAAACCACGGCGAGGAACAGCGTGGTTGGCAAATACATTAATACCTGGGGAAAGACCTTTAACAGGTAGGCAAGATCGATATTCATGAGTAATACCATTAATGCATCCACCGGCCATATTGCGCCGGTGGAACAGGGTTATGACTAGACTACATAACAAGCCATCTGGCGACATAACGAATCATCAGGTTACGTAATGACTCGGCCAAGATGACGGCGTGAGGTTATTTAGCCGGTGATACCGTGATGTCTTCACCAAAATATTTTTCGGAGATCGCTTTCAGGCGTCCATCTTCACGCATTTTCGTTAACTCTGCATCGAACTGCTTACGCAGCGCATCGCCTTTCTCGTCCTTATGGAACGGGAAGCTCACTTCTTCAATCACCAGCGGCTCGCCGACCAGTTTGAACGGCAGGTTACGCTTATTGATTTCTGCCAACAGAATCGGACGTGAATTCACGTAGCCTTCAACGCGCTTAGACAGCGCATCGTTCATCGCGCCATCGCGTGTTTCATAGGTGCGAATATTCACGCTGCCGTCGGCAAACGCTTTTTTCAGGTTGTTGACATGGTTGGAACCCAGAACCCCGGCAACCGTCTTCCCTTTCAGGTCAGCCAGTGTATTAATGTCCGCGTTGTCCTTGTGCGTCACAATCTGGCTGCCGTAGAAGCTATACGGTTGAGCAAAATTGTATTTTTCCTGACGCGCTGGAGTAATGGCTACCACGTTCGCCACAGTATCCAGCTTTTTCGCTTCCAACTGCCCCATCAGGCCGCTGAAATCGGCGGTGACCCACTCAACTTTATAGTTCAGATCTTTTGCGATGGCTTCCGTGACTTCAACGTCAAACCCGACCAGCTTGTTATCCTGCTTGAAGCCACTTGGATAACTTTGGCCTGTTGAACCCACTTTCAATACTTTTTCCTGCTCAGAGCCGCTCTTCCCAGAATCACAGCCAGCAACAAGAAAGGCGGTCGTCAGCGCCAGAACAGACAACGTTACTTTTTTCATCATTTTACTGCCTCTCTTTTTGATTTTTTATCTTTCCACTGGTCATACAATTGGTTATCAAGGATTTTTTCCATCCAGATTGTCAGGTGTCCTTTTCCCAGATTCGTCTGCCCGACTTCCTTGAAACCATAATTTCTGTACATCTCAATCAGCCACGGGTGGTTTTGCGCGGTGCCAAGCGACACGGCAGGCGCTTTGAGCTGGTTAATCAGAATTTCTTCCTCCAGCCAGCTCATCATTTGCTTACCCAGCCCCTGTTTTTTATAGCCAGGATGCGTTGCAAACCAGCCCAGATGAGGTAGACCGAACGGGCCCGGTTCAGGCCCCCACGGATAGCGGATGGTAAATGACGACACCATCTCACCGTCTTTTTCCATCACATAAACGCCGTGTGAGGCAATATGCGTACGCACCATGTCAATATCTGCATGGGCGGCGGAAAAATTGATGCCTAACTGGCGAATCGGCTCAAATGCCGCCAGCGCCAGCGCCAGAAAAGTTTCATCATCCGCAAGCATAGCCTGACGAAATACGATACTCATGGTGTCACCTTATGCTGGTAGCAGGCCGGAGTTATCTGCATAGCGAATCACGTCATCAACCTTCTGCGGCGCACTGCCAACGTAGTTAGCCGGATTCAGCCATTCGTCCAGATCGGCAGCGGTTACCTGTTCAGACAGCACCGGGTGAGCCAGCAGCACCGATTTAAAGGACTGATTCTGCTCGAATGCCTGCATTGAGCATTCGTAAACCAGATGGTGAGCAGTCTGCTTGCCGAGACGTTTGCCAATCTCGAACATCACTTTTTCGGACAGCAGCAGGCCATTTTGCAGATCGAGGTTCGCCAGCATCTGCTTCTCGTTGACGGACATGCCACGCAGGATGCCAAGCGCATTCTGAAGCTGAGCGGACAGATAGATATTGATTTCCGGCAGCGCAATCCACTCCGCACGCCAGCTCATCGCATCACGCTCATGCTCAACTTTCATCGATTCATGAATCAGCGCAGCGCTCTTAAACAGCGGAGCCGTCAGGCTCGCCAGCCCTTCCAGTGCAGCTGGATTGCGTTTATGCGGCATTGTGGTTGAACCAATTTTCCCTTCGGAGAACGGCTCTTCGATTTCGTTAATCTCAGTGCGCATCAGGTTGTACAGCTCATTACCGATTTTGCCCAGCGTACCGCTGATCAGAACCGTAACAGAAGCATATTCGGAGAAGCGATCGCGGGCAGACTGCCAGCCGATATTCGGCGTATTCAGCCCCAGCTTATCCAGCGTCAAACGCTCGATTTCCGGCCCTTGTTCGCCAAAAGAGGCATAGGTACAGATGGCACCGTTGATGTTACCAACCAACACACGTTCTTTGATTTCACCCAGACGTTCGAGGTGACGGATAAATTCATCCAGCCAGACGGCCAGTTTGAAGCCAAACGTAGTGGGCAGCGCCTGCATACCGTGGGTACGACCGGCCATCAGCGTGTGTTGATATTTCTTCGCCAGACGCTTCAGTTCAACGGCCAGCAGTTGTGTATCTCTGACGACAATATCAAAAGATTGTTTCAGCTGTAACACTGTCGCGGTATCAACGATGTCCTGCGTGGTCACGCCGTA
Organism: Pectobacterium sp. CHL-2024; assembly: GCF_044751765.1. Lineage (NCBI taxonomy): Bacteria > Pseudomonadati > Pseudomonadota > Gammaproteobacteria > Enterobacterales > Pectobacteriaceae > Pectobacterium > Pectobacterium sp. CHL-2024. The sequence continues at coordinate 111,812 of NZ_JBIXKO010000009.1, forward strand.
GTGAATAAACTCACCCGCCGCACCGCACTGTTTCTGAATCGCGGCAATCGTCGGCATCAGAGAGTGCTTCATGCGCGCGGCATCTTTGGCAATCTCTTCAACGTTAAGCGCGCTTGCGTCAGCGTTTTCTGCAATGGTTTTTGCCGCATCCAGCGGAATGACACCCAGTTCACCCTCGGCAAGTGCCAGGGCAACTTCAACTTCGACCTGTTTAGTCAGGCGGTTATGCTCGGACCAGACGCCGCGCATTTCAGGCGTGCCAAAATTATTCCCTATAAGAAGAAAATCAATAAGATGTGATGCCATAGTTAACTCGTTAGTGTTGGATTTATCAGGCGGGATTTATGTCGTCTTTTTAATTTTTAAAAATATAACATGCGGAAATTATGCGCTTTATACCTTTGGGATCTATCTTAGATCAAAAAGTTTGATTGCAAACTATGCATGTAGAAATGTTCGCTAACACTCTCTCCCAAGCAGAAAAGCCCATTTGTCACTTTCCTCTTCCTACAATGAAACTCCTTATCCGTATGACCGCTGACGAAGGATTATCATGCTTTCCCACACGACATTACGTACTCCCCGTAGCTTATTGATTACCATGATCATTATTTCAGCCTTTTCTACTCAGGCCCAAGCGCAGGATCGCTACCAGCTGGAAAAGGTCGTTGAAGTCAGCCGTCATGGCGTACGTCCTCCAACAGAATCCAACACGACGGCGCTGGAATCCGGCACAGCACGAGAGTGGCCGCAGTGGGTCACACGCGAGGGTGAATTAACCGGACACGGCTATGCTGCCACCGTACTAAAAGGCCGCTATGAGGCCGAGTATTACCGTCAACAGCATCTGTTCACGTCAGGTTGTCCAACGGAGCAGCAGATTTATGTGCTCGCCAGCCCATTACAGCGCACCCGCGCAACTGCACAAGCCTATATGGACGGCATGTTTCCTGGCTGCGGCGTTGCGACGCATGCCGTTGAGGATGAAAAACAGGATCCGCTGTTCCACGGGGATAAAATGGGGATTGGCACGCTTGACCCCGAACGAGCAAAAGCTGCGGTGCTGGAAGCCATGGGAGGTGATTTGAATATCGCCTATGAGCGTCTTAAGCCCAGTATCGAGCTATTGAAGCAGGTCGTATGCGAAGCGGATAAGCCGTGCCCGGTGTTTGATAAACCGTGGGCGATAAAACAGGATAAAGACGGTTCAACTTCTATCAGCGGCCTGAATACGCTGGCGAATATGAGCGAGGTTTTCCTGCTGGAATACAGCGAGAATCTGCCGCGGGCGCAGGTCGCTTTTGGTCACGTCAGCAACGCACAGGATCTCATCCCGTTGATGGCGCCAATGACGGCTAAATACGACTTCACCAATGATGTTCCCTATATCGCACAGCGCGGCGGTTCGCTATTCATACAGCAAATCGCCCAGGCTCTGGCACAGGGGACGCAGGAAGCGCAGGACACCGCACAAGGGGAGCCACCAGCCGTGCCTTACTTGCTGTATGTCGCTCACGACACCAACATCGCCTATCTGCGCACGCTGTTGCAGTTTCATTGGCAACTACCCGGCGATACCGCCGATAACATTCCGCCCGCGGGCAGTCTGGTATTCGAACGCTGGCGCGATACCACCACTCAGCAGCGTTTTTTGCGTATCTATTTCCAGACACAATCGCTGGATCAGATCCGTTCACTGACGCCGCTTGACGATCGGCAGCCGTTACTGAAAGAAGAATTGACCTCTCAGGGCTGCCAGCAGACGGAAAAAGGCACGCTGTGTCCTTTTGGTACCGCACTGAAATCAATGCGAGAAAGTATCGATAGCAGCGCGCTGGCACCAGTGCATTACGCGCCGTAACGCACGATATCGCAGGGAACAACAACACCTTGTCGGGTTAATGAATTCGGCAAGGCTTTCGCCAGAGAAGGCAAATTACAGGCGAAAAAAAAGCACATCTTTCGATGTGCTTTTCTTTGTAATTGGTCGGCGAGAGAGGATTCGAACCTCCGACCCACTGGTCCCAAACCAGTTGCGCTACCAAGCTGCGCTACTCGCCGAATGTACTGTTTTTTTGAACATCACTGATGTTCTCGTTTGTGTGGTGCGAAGAGAGGGACTTGAACCCTCACGTCCGTAAGAACACTAACACCTGAAGCTAGCGCGTCTACCAATTCCGCCACCTTCGCATAACTCACAAACTATCAATCAATTGCTATATCTGTAAAATCTGGGGTGGCTAATGGGACTCGAACCCACGACAACTGGAATCACAATCCAGGGCTCTACCAACTGAGCTATAGCCACCATCACCACACTTTACATCAACTACTTATTACGCGGTACTTCCTTTTTACGGGATACTTTCTTTAGGAAGAAAAGTGTACCACCGCAGCTCTTGCACACAACATACTTCATAAAAATATAATGGTGCGCCCGACAGGATTCGAACCTGAGACCTCTGCCTCCGGAGGGCAGCGCTCTATCCAGCTGAGCTACGGGCGCTTAGCGCCGTTGCGGGGCGGGATATTACGGACTTAGCGACTGACTGTCTAGTGCTTTTTTATCGAAATGATGCGTTTGATTAGGATTTGCTCATTCAAAGCTAAATAACACACAGTTCCGCCCTTCCCGCCCCCAAATACTACGACTTACTCTCTGTCAGCGACGTTTTTTTGCCCAGTCCCAGCGCGAAATAACACAGGCTGACCACGGCTAAAAAGCCGATACCGACCAGTAAAGACATCCGCGTATCAATATTGATGTACATTCCCACCAGCACACACAGCAAAAATGCCATCGTCAGGTAGTTTACCCACGGGAACAGTATCGATTTAAACGGGTGTGTGGCCAGCGCGGCGCGATGCTGTTCACGAAAACGCAGTTGGCTAATCAACACCACAAACCACGGGACCATACCCGGCAGCACGCTAGCGCTATAAACATACACAAACACTTTTTCTGGATTAGGGATGATGTAGTTCAACACCGACCCAGCCATCAGGCAAAGAATAGAAATCATGACGCCTGCCGCGGGTACGCCGCTGGCTGTCACTTTACCTAGCCAGGCAGGGAGCTGGCGGTTGTTGGCAAGCGAATACAGCATACGTCCACAGCTATACATGCCGCTGTTGCAGCCAGACAACGCAGCCGTCAGTACCACAAAGTTGATGATACCCGCCGCCGCAGTGATGCCAATTTTCGCAAATGTCAGCACAAACGGACTACCGGACGTGCCGATTTCATTCCAGGGGAAAATTGTGACGATAACGAAGATCGCGCCCACATAGAAAATCAGGATGCGCCACAGAATGTTGTTGATCGCGCGCTTCAGCGTCACCTGCGGATTTTTCGCCTCGCCCGCCGTAATGCCGACCAGCTCCACGCCCTGATAAGACGCCACAACCAGACAGAGCGCGAACAGCAGACCTTTCCAGCCTCCAGCGAGGAAACCGCCGTGTTCGGTCAGGTTGCTGAACCCGGTCGCCTGACCGTGGTTGCCAAAGCCGAAGAAGATAATGCCGACACCGACGACAATCATCACGACAATGGTGGTGATTTTTATCATCGCGAACCAGAATTCGATTTCACCATACAGCCTGACTGCCGCAAGGTTTGCGCCCGCGACCAGCGCAACCGCTGCAATGGCCGGTAGCCATTGCGGCAAATCGGGGAACCAATACTGAACATACACGCCAATGGCGGTAATTTCCGAAATCCCGACCGCCATCCACATAAACCAGTAGCCCCACGCGGTGAGATACCCGAAAAAGGGGCTCATGTATTTATGCGCGTAGACGGCAAACGACCCCGCGACTGGTTCCAGAAACAGCATTTCGCCCATTGAGCGCATGATGAAGAAAACGAAGATCCCAGCGACAATATAAGCCAGCAATACTGATGGTCCCGCCCACTTCAGAGCGCTAGCCGCGCCCATAAAAAGCCCGACGCCGATCGTGCCACCCAGCGCAATCAGCTCAATATGCCGGGCTTCCAACCCTCGATGGAGTTTTTCCTGCTTTACATCTTCTGCCATATATCCTCTGTCTTTATGTTGTGCTTATCCCGGCTGCTGCCGGTTATTGTTCTTATTTCAGAAATACTGCCGACTACCGATGAGAAAGAACGTACCCTTGCCCCAAATTAGCGGCATGAAAATACCGTAATGTGGGTTTGAATAACACATCAGGGATGACGAATACGCCAAAGATAGAATTCTGTATTTCTGATTGGCTGGCAAACAGACAATTAAAATCGAATAGGGATAAGAAATCAGGTTTATATACTGCTGGGAAAAATGGCGGGGAAAGGTTGGCGCGTTTAACGCGCCAATTCAATGAAGCTACAGACGACCGCTGTAGTGATAGGCGACATATTTCAATAGCTTAAACTGCCGAAAAATACGGCTCGGCTGGGACAGCAAACGATACAGCCATTCCAGTCCTAAGTTTTGCCACACGAGCGGGGCACGCTTCACATGCCCGGTAAAGACGTCATACGTTCCGCCCACGCCCATATACAGCGCATCGGGATAGTGGTGACGACAGTCGCGCATCAGAATTTCCTGTCGTGGCGACCCCATCGCGACGGTAACAATTTGCGCACCGCTGGCACGGATACGTTCGAACAGGGCATCGCGCTGCTCTGGCGCAAAATAGCCATCCTGACTGCCGACAATATTCACGTTCCACTGCGCCCGCAGTTTCGCTTCCGTTTGTGCCAACACATCAGGTTTGCCGCCCACCAGAAAAACCGGCGTTCCCTCTTTGCCCGCTCGTGCCATTAGCGCTTCCCACAGATCGGCGCCAGCAATCCGCGTGACGTCAGCCTGCGGGTATTTGCGCCGAATGGAGCGCACGATGCTGATACCATCCGCATACTTGTACTCTGCGCGATCGAGCAACGCACGCAGTGCGACGTCTTTTTCCGCCGTCAGCACTTTCTCAGCATTAATCGCGACGAGCGTGCCTGTTTCAACCCGCTCGCCCGTAAACAGGTAATCTACAAACTGCGCCATATTGCGAAAGCCGTGAATGGGCAAACCACGAATGGTATACAGAGGAATGGTCTCTGTGGTTTTTAACGCTGTCATACCTGCTCCTTTATCACAGGATCCACGGTGTTGGATGTCGGCGCGATCGGCGTGGCTCGCATACGCATCAGACGCTGCCGGATGAGTCCAGCGCTTTCCAGCAGCCAATAGAGCAGTTTGGCAACCAGCAGACACAGACCAAATACCAGACAGAAAAACACCACACGTGAAACAAAAGAATCGACGCCTTCACGCGTCAGCACAATAATATTGAACACCGCCCCGAAGCAGAACGCCTGTAAAATCGCGGCCTTATAGCGATTGCTGTCGTTCTTACCTAACTCGTACACCCAGTCGAACCACTTGATAACCAGCCCTACCGCAATCGCGCCGAGCGGGATAAACAGCACCCCGCCCATCACCACCAGCGAACCCAACAGCGTGGGGGAGATTGCCAGCCCAGAGCGGTTATTCAACACTTCCCAGGTGAAATAATTCGCACTGTTTAACACCAAATTAGGACGGTCCGGCCATAGCCAGGACGGAATAAAGACGTAGAAATCACGGGCAATCGGTGCCAGCCCCTGAAATTCAATCTTGTCGTAGTTCTGCCATAGCAGCGCCAGATTCTCCCAAGGCGAGAAGGTGTCACGGGTTAAATAGAGGAAGGTATAGAAGGCGTAATCGCCGCTGACATCCAGCCCATAGCGCTTCAGCGCCAGCCAGAACATCCCGACAATCCCGAACGCGCCAGCCGCAACCAGCATCCACAGCGTAATCCAGCCGCGCACAATGCCAATAAACAGAAACAGCGCGAAGGCGATGATCAGATTTGCACGCGTTCCGCCAACAATCACATACGTCAGCATCCCAAACGCGACCGTTCCGATGAGGAACATTATCCACGCACGCTGTGTCTGGCGCAGGAAATACACCACCAGCATCGCCGGAATGAAGAAGTAGAAAAAGCGTTTCAACGCCACACCGGATACATCGCTAGAGAATATCTGGCTGTAAGAACGCAGCTTAAACAACAAAAAGCCATTGTTGAGGAAGAAGATACCGACGGTGGCAACGGCAATCAGCGCCAACAGCAGCCAGGTCAGATTGGCTTCAACCCGGTTCACCGTCAGAAGTGGCGCACGTGGCACGGAGGTTTTCTGGCGTAACCGCGTCTTATAGCTGACGTAATAGATCGCATAGAACGCCGTCGCAGACAGCATCGCCTGAAGCAGGAACTGCACGGGAACCACGTCAACGCCAAACCGGAACACCAGCACGCAGGTAAACGGAAAACCAAAATAGAACGTCAACAAATAGAGCAGGGAAAACAACACGTTAAAATTAAAACGCACCCGCCGGAACTCCATCCAGGTCAGGCTCAGGATAAAGATGACTGAAATCAGGTAGACGACAAACAGCCCACCAAATTGCCCCAGCGTCATGTTGGTTCTCCCGTCGCCAATGCCAGCGCATCGCGCCAGCCTTGCAGATAATTGGGATTAAAAAACGCAATCTGTTGCTTATCGACTGATGCCAGTTGGCGCTGCGCTTCACGCACCAGCGCCTCATCCAATTCGTCACCGTAAAACAGCACGGGCAGCCCTTGTTCCGTCAGATCCTGCCAGAACGGATTTTGTCGACTGATCACGAACGGCACGCCAAACTGAATCAGCAGACATAACGTCCCGATTCCCTGCTGGCGATCGAAAATAAAATAGCCCAAATCGCAGGTACGCAGCATGTTGAGATAATCATCAAACGCCAGTTGGTCTTTCAGCAGTTGGAAATTTTTCACGCCGAACAGCGCCAAACCGTCCTTTTCCACCTGCGCGATGTAGGACTCGTTATTCGCGGGATAGCCCATCGGCACAACGACCCGCACGTTTTTCCCGAACTGCTTGTGAATCGCCCGCAGCGCTTCCTGATGGCGATTCGTGCGATCGCCAGAATTGCCGACCAGAATCGTCATCGGCCCTGCCAGCGGTTTATCCACCTGCATGCCCGTTAGCGCTGGATCCATTCGCGTTGGGAAGTACAGCAATGACGTCGGCACGCGAGGTGAACGCTGCTGATACCACGCCAGATCGCCACGCGTAGCAAACACGTGTCCGACACGCTTTTGCGCCATACGCCGCAGCAGATAAAACAGGCGATATTTCAGGCTGCTCGCCTCTTCATACAAATCCGCGCCCCAGACGTGCCAGTAAACCTGCTCGGATTTGATTTTTCCGCTCAGCAACGCCAGCCACAGCGTGGGATTAAACTGCCCATGCAGGAAAAAGCGCATCTTGCGGTTCGCTTTGGCTCTGGCGATGACGGCCTCAGCCAGCGTTTTCTTATCCACGCAGGTTTCGATACGCAGCGCGGGGAAATCAGCCGATGAAATACCGTCGCGGGACGCCACGATAAAATGCCGAATCTGCTGCTCGGGGAGTTCCGTCGCCAGTACGTCGTTAAAAAAACGTAAAACGGTCTGGTTATGATGCGGGATGTCAGATCCCAATACATGAATCAGTGTCGTCATGCTCGCCTACGGTAAATAATGAATACGCAACAACAAAGCAAAAAATAGACCAGGTAGGTTGCCATATAGGCCTGTGCCGCACCTTGTGCGCCATAAAGCGGAATCAGCCAGTGGGAAAACCCAGTCAGCAGGAGAAACTGGCTCACTTCCGTGAGCAGATAAAAGCGCAATGCCGCTTTCGCAATGACCAGATAGCCAAAGACGTAAGCGCCCACTTTCATTACATCGCCTACCAATTGCCAAACGAAGAGATCTCGCATGGCCGTGAACTCGCTGGAGAACAGCAGCCAGATGGCAAAATCTCGCAGCAGCCACACACAAAAGCTGACGCCTGCCACAACGGGCAGCACAAACTTCAGCGAGCGGACAATCTCCTGCGACAACGCGACTTTATCCGTCAGGCGCGAGAGTGTCGGCAACAAATAGACGGTAAAAGAGGCGGTAATGAATTGCAGATAAGCATCGGAAATACTGCTGACGCCCTGCCAAATACCCACTTCGTCCCAGCTGTAGTGCGCCGCCAGCAGGTTACGCATCATGATGTACGCAACGGGCAGCGTCACCGCCGTCATTAACGCCATCAGCGTAAATTTGCCCAACTGCCCGGCAATCGCGCGATCCCAGGCTGGTTTTAGCGATGTCAGCGACAGCGGAGTGCGTCGATATAGCATGATGCCTGCTGGAATCACCAGCAGGGCGGGCACCAGCGCCAGCCCTGCCAGTGCGCCAACATAGCCGCCCAGTTGCAGGCAGAGCCAAAAGGCCGCCAGCCCGATCAGGCTGCCGCCGATCACAGCCAGCGCGTTGCCTATCGCATCCCGATAGCCCTTGAGAATCGCCAGAAACAGGTTAGCGTAGGCGATGCCCATCTGGATAAACGCCAGCGCACGCACCACATCGCGATAGTCATCATGCCCAAACAGCAGATTGGCGATAGGCGTTGCGGCGGAAAGAAAGAGAATCGCCAACAGCGTGGAGAACCCCAGCACCAGCGTGACTGACGTACCGAGCAGCGGCCTGAGCCGTTCCGTCTGTTGCTGGTACTCCGCCACGTATTTGGTGACGCCGTTGAAGATCCCCGCACCGGCTAACACGCCTAGAACCGTAATAAGCTGACGGAAATTCCCTGCCATCCCCACACCGCTAGGGCCAAAAGCGACCGCCAGCAGTTTGACGACAACCAGCCCCGCGCCGATTTTTATCAGCGTGGAGCCTGCCGTCCATATCGATGCTTTCGCCAACGACATATCAGGAGAAGAAGCTCAGAATGGTATTGATCACCGTCCGCTGATTGACGTCTGACAGGTTGTAGAACAGCGGTAAACGCACCAGCCGCTCGCTTTCCTGCGTGGTGTAACGGTCTTCACCGGAGAAACTACCGAAGTTCAGACCGGCCGGGCAACTGTGCAGCGGGATATAATGAAAGACCGTCATGATTTCGGCTTCTTTCATGTAATTGATAAACGCACTGCGGTCGTCCTGATCGCGCAGTTTGATATAAAACATGTGCGCGTTATGAATCCCATTGGCAGGCACGGTCGGCAGGGTAATACGCCCAGCATCAGCCAGAGATTTGAATGCCGCGTAGTAGTTCTGCCACAGTTTCAGACGGCGTTCGTTGATCGGACGTGCCGCTTCCAGCTGTGCCCAGAGGTAGGCAGCCTGAATATCTGCCATCAGGTAGCTTGAACCGATATCCCGCCAGGTGTATTTGTCCACCTGCCCACGAAAGAACTGGCTGCGGTTGGTGCCTTTTTCACGGATGATTTCCGCACGCTCCACCAGCCTTGCGTCATTAATCAGCGTGGCTCCGCCCTCGCCGCCCGAGGTATAGTTCTTGGTTTCGTGAAAACTGAAGCAGCCGATGTGGCCGATAGAGCCCAGAACACGGCCTTTGTAGCTCGACATCACGCCCTGCGCGGCATCTTCCACGACATATAAATCGTATTTCTTCGCCAGTGTCATAATCGCATCCATCTCGCAGGCTACACCTGCGTAGTGAACCGGCACGATAATGCGCGTCTTTTCCGTAATGGCCGCTTCGATCTTCGTTTCGTCAATATTCATGGTATCCGGGCGAATATCGACAAACACGATCTTCGCACCACGCAGCACAAAGGCATTGGCGGTAGACACGAAGGTATAGCTCGGCATGATCACTTCATCGCCGGGCTTCACGTCCAGCAGGATAGCAGCCATCTCCAGCGAAGCGGTGCAGGACGGAGTGAGCAGGACCTTTTTGCTGCCGGAATAATGTTCCAGCCACTGCTGACAGCGGCGGGTAAATCCACCATCGCCGCACAATTTACCGCTGCTCATCGCAGCCTGCATATAATCTAGCTCTGTACCCACAACTGGTGGCGCATTAAATGGAATCATGTGATCACCTGTATAACCAATACGCCGTGCTCTCAATCGTGGCACCACGGCGAAGATAAAGACGAAGCGCCGCCACGTTGCTAACCTGTGTCGCGACCCGAAGACATATCAACTCTTGTTGTCGGCACCACGCTTCCGCCAGCGCCATCAGCTGTGAACCGATGCCACGTACCGTAACGCCCGGCCAAACGCCCAGTAGACCGATACGGGCATCCGAGTCATTCACTCTGCGTAGCGTGACCCATCCTTGTGGATTGCCCGCGACATCTTCCACCAGCAAACAACAGTGGTCGAACGTACCGCGCACGGCATTCTCCATCCACTGTGCATAGAAACGCCCGCTATCCTCCGGTTGATACCACGGAGAACGAAAACGGCTCAGCGCAAAAACACGTGACGCCGCGTCCCTTAGTGCAGGGATATCGTCGGGTGTAGCTTCACGCCAGCGCGGTAGCGGCGTAACAACCGTAGCCCGTTGGAGCGGCAGACTGAGATCGACCTCGCCTTCAACCAATCGAAACCCAAGATCAGCAAGCGCATCTGCCAGCACCAGGTTGTCCGCTGCGATTTTAGCCTGCGTCAGCGTAAATGCGTTCAGCGCATCGAGCGTCAACGCAGGCGCAGAAGGCGAAAAATTCAGCTTACCGCTGTCAATCTGGAAGAATTCGTTCTCCCAGCCCAGCGGTTCAACCGTGGCGCGAATCTCTCCCTTTCCAATTGATATCGGATGGATCATCGTTTCGCTCCTCTCTTTTCCGCCATCAGACGCAGGTTTAGTCGTTCAACCCTAAACGCTCACCGGTATAAGAACCATCCTGCACGCTGCGCCACCATTTTTCGTTATTCAGATACCAACTGACGGTTTTTCTCATACCCGTCTCAAACGTTTCTTCTGGACGCCAGCCCAGCTCACGTTCAATTTTCCCAGCATCGATCGCGTAACGCATATCGTGACCAGGGCGGTCTTTCACGTAGGTGATGAGATCGCGGTAATACGCTACGCCAGCAGGCTTATTCGGTGCCAGCTCTTCCAGCAGCGCGCAAATGGTCTGCACGACTTCAATGTTTTTGCGCTCGTTGTGACCACCGATGTTATACGTCTCGCCGATTTCGCCTTCCGTCACCACTTTGTACAGTGCGCGAGCGTGGTCTTCGACAAACAGCCAGTCACGGATTTGCGCGCCGTCACCGTAAACCGGTAAGGGTTTGCCCGCGACCGCATTCAGAATCACCAGCGGAATCAGCTTCTCTGGGAAATGGTAAGGGCCGTAGTTATTCGAGCAGTTAGTGATAACCGTCGGGAACCCGTAGGTGCGCAGCCAGGCGCGAACAAGGTGGTCGCTGGAGGCTTTCGATGCGGAATAGGGGCTGCTTGGCGCATAAGGCGTGGTTTCTGTAAACAGATCATCCGTCCCATGCAGGTCACCAAACACTTCATCGGTAGAGATATGGTGAAAACGGAATGCGCGCTTGTCCGCATCAGCCAGGTTTTGCCAGTAATGACGTGCGGCTTCCAGCATCGTATAGGTGCCGACAATATTGGTTTCGATAAACGCCGCCGGGCCATCGATAGAGCGGTCGACGTGGCTTTCTGCCGCCAAATGCATCACCAGCGCGGGCTGGTAAGCGGTAAAGACACGGTCCAATTCCGCACGATCGCAGATATCAACCTGCTCGAAGGCGAAGCGTGAGCTATCAGCAACGGGGGCCAGAGAAGACAGGTTCCCTGCATAGGTCAGCTTATCGACAACGACGACGCTGTCCTGCGTTTCCGTCAGAATGTATCTGACCAACGCCGAACCAATAAACCCTGCTCCGCCGGTAATTAAAATACGTTTCAACGCCATACTCCTTTGGTATCGATAACCCACTGTTGTTTCACATCTTCTGGGCTAACCGCTTTAAACTGACGGTGGTCGACCAGCATGACTAGCACATCGGCTTCTTTTAATGCACTGCTGGTATCGACAAGTTTCACCTGCCCGGCCAACACGGACGGCAGGTGTTTGACATTCGGTTCGACGGCTAACGTCACGCCGGTATTCCACTGTGCGATCATGGACGTAATCCCTACAGCTGGGCTTTCACGCAGATCGTCAATATCGGGCTTGAACGCCAGCCCAAAGCAGGCCACCGTGACCTCGCTGGCGCGTTTATCCGTTTGTGCCAGATAATCCGCCACAGCCGCTTTAACGCGATCCACGACCCAGAGTGGCTTGCCATCGTTCACCAGTCTGGCGGTATGAATCAACCGGGCCTGCTGCGGATTCTGCGCCACGATAAACCAAGGGTCGACCGCAATACAGTGCCCGCCGACGCCAGGGCCGGGTTGCAGGATATTGACGCGGGGATGGCGGTTTGCCAATCGGATAAGTTCCCATACGTTAATGTTTTGTTCGGCACAAATCAGCGAGAGCTCATTGGCGAAAGCAATATTAACGTCGCGGAAGCTGTTTTCCGTCAGCTTGCACATTTCGGCGGTGCGGGAGTTAGTAACCACACACTCACCTTCGAGGAAGATTTTGTACAGTTCGCTCGCGCGAGCAGAGCATACCGGGGTCATGCCGCCAATGACGCGATCGTTTTTAATCAGTTCGACCACGACCTGCCCTGGCAGAACGCGTTCAGGACAATAGGCTATATTGATATCCGCCGTTTCCCCAACCTGCTGCGGAAACGTCAAGTCCGCTCGCGCCTCGGCCAGCCACTCGGCCATTTGTTCGGTTGCACCTACGGGGGATGTCGATTCCAGAATCACCAGATCGCCTTTCTTCAGAACAGGCGCGATAGATGCCGCAGCCGCCTGAACGTAGGCCAGGTCGGGTTCGTGATCGCCTTTGAATGGGGTAGGAACGGCAATCAGGAAAGCGTCGGCTGGCACAGGCTTTGTCAGCGCCTGAAGGTAACCATTTTCCACTGCCACTTTGACCAACGCATCCAGATCGGGCTCGACGATATGGATTTCGCCGCGATTAATGGTTTCTACCGCCAGTTTGTTCACATCGATACCGATGACTTTTTTCTGGCGCGACGCAAACGCAGCAGCGGTGGGTAAACCGATGTAGCCCAAACCGATTACGGAAATGGTAGTAAAGCTCATAGTGTCACCTGATAATTTTTATGTCGGGCCGTCGCAAGGCGACGTTCAATTTTCGAGCGCTGATGGATGCATTGAGCGGAGATAATGGATAGATCGTAAAGACGCTGTGAATACATCCCTGTACGCTCGGATTGCGCCATCCATGGCGCAAACGCTTTACTCTTCTATCCCATTATCTCCGTTTACACTCTGTCAATCAGCTATTCTCAGCCCGAAAATACACTTAGCGATTTTTTATGTCGGGCTATCCCTGCACGACACCCTTAGGATCGTCGCAAGCGACGTTTAAAATCGCTCCTGGCGATTTTTTAAAGCATCAACGATGCGTTGACAGGCTTGTCCATCGCCATAAGGATTATGGGCGCGACTCATTGCCTGATACGCTTCTTCATCCGTCAACAGCGTAGATACCGCATCGACAATGCTGGTTACTTCTGTCCCTACCAGCTTGACCGTGCCGGCTTCCACCGCCTCCGGCCGCTCTGTCGTATCACGCATCACCAATACGGGCTTGCCTAACGACGGCGCTTCTTCCTGAATGCCGCCAGAGTCGGTCAAAATCATGTAAGAACGGTTCATCAAATACACGAAAGGCAGATAGTCCTGCGGCGCAATCAGCATCACATTATCAATGCAGCTCAGGATGCGATTCACCGGTTCGCTGACGTTAGGATTCAGGTGAACCGGATACACAATTTGTACTTCAGGGTGTCGACGGGCAATATCTGCCAGCGCGCTGCAAATGCGCTCGAAGCCGCCGCCAAAACTTTCGCGGCGGTGCCCGGTAACCAAAATCAGTTTTTTGTTATCGTCCAAAAAGGCATATTTTTCGTCAAGGCTGCGGCGTAGCGCGGCATCCCCGAGAATACGATCGCGCACCCAGAACAGCGCATCAATCACCGTATTACCCGTCACAAAAATATGTCGATCAGATAGGTGCTCACGCAGTAAATTTTGGCGAGAATTTTCCGTTGGGGCGAAATGGTACATCGCCAAATGTCCGGTCAGTTTGCGGTTAGCCTCTTCCGGCCAGGGCGAGTACAAATTGCCAGTACGCAATCCCGCTTCTACATGGCCGACGGGGATACGTTGATAGAAAGCCGCCAGACTGGTTGCCAGTGTCGTGGTGGTATCACCGTGTACCAACACCAAATCCGGTTTGAACTCCGCCATAACGGGTTCAAGTCCTGATAAAATCCGGCAGGATATCTCACTGAGTCCCTGTCCCGGGCGCATAATATCCAGATCGTAATCCGGCGTAATATCGAACAAACGCAGCACCTGATCCAGCATCTCCCGGTGCTGGGCTGTTACGCAAATTCTCGATTCAAAGGCTCCATCCTGAGCCAGGGCATGAACCAGCGGTGCCATTTTTATGGCTTCCGGCCGGGTGCCGAAAACAGTCAATACTTTCACATTGAATCTCTTTAATCAGGTTAGACGCAGACGCTCGCTGAGCATCAGACGCGAATCAGCAAGCTGGTTAGCGCGGACGGCGAGCCAAGGCAACACCCGCGCCGACGAGCGCACCAATCGCACCCCACATCACCATCAAGAATGCCCGGCGTGGGCTGTCACGCTTCACCGGCTCTTCCGGCGTACGCAAATAACGATACGTCTGGAAACTGGCCTCAAGCGTTGGGCCAACGTTCAGCGTCGCCAACATCGCACGATTTTGATCGTAATCCAGTTCGTAGTGGGGGCCGCTGGTCTGCAATGTTTCCAGTCGGGCTTGAAGCATCGGCCTGCCAAGCAGGAACATTTCCGATGCGGGGATTTCGTCTGCCGGCGTATCCGTCTGGCTGCGGCTAATACCTTGCTGCTGGGCGATTTTCAACGCCAGCTCAACGCTGCGGACTTCGCGATCGTAAATCGCTTTTGCTACCGCTTCCTGACGCTTGATCTGCGACTTCATGAAAATGGTTCTGGCCGCCCAGGCCCCCTTAATTTCTTCATTCAGGTGACTGGCTGCACGCTGGCTGGCAAAAGCCACATACTGACGAAGCAACGTGTTGGAATCTTTAGAGGTTTCTGCCACCAGTTTCACGGAGTCATTGGTCTTTTTCCCGTCGTCGCGCGGCGTAAACTGAATGTTGTTAACCAATTCATCGAGCAGAGCCGCATCGGCTTTTTCATCGCCTTCCAGACGCTGCTTATAATAGTCAGTCTGCAACCAGAAATCGCGGCGGGTATCGTAAGCCGCTAATTGCATGATGAACTCGTCATAAGCATCGGCCGAAATAGACGGTTGTTCTGGCTGAGGCGCGGAAAAAGAACGGGCGTCGAGGTTACGCAGGAATTGCTGCTGCGAATAATACCCACCCAGCATATTGACCGTCGGCTTGTCGGTAATCGCTGTCGCGCTCCACTCTTGTTTAACAAGATAGGAATAACCCAGTGCCACAACGGCAAAAAGCAGGCCGATTGCTATCGGCCATACCTTTCCACGCCACAGCAGGCGAAATAAACCACGGATATCCAGTTCGTTATCAATCAACGCATTCCCGGTAGACAAGTTCTCTGATTTCATTACTTCCCCAAAATTATTTGGTCAGGATGACTGCTTTTGCTCATCAGAATGCCGCATACGGCGTTTGATTCGCTTGATAAAACGGGCGACCCGCCATGCTCGTTTCAGGCAGTAGCCATACAGCAGAAATGCAAGCAAGAATAATGCCAACATAAACCATTCGGGTATAAAAAAGAAATATTCTCCCAACACACCGACCGCGGCCAACAAGGCGGCAGCAAGCGTAATCAGTACAAACGCCTGACGGGAAGAGAAGCCAGCCCGCATCATTAAATGATGGATATGCTGTCGGTCAGGCGAGAACGGGCTCATCCCTTTGCGCAAGCGTCGATACATAATGGCGATCATATCGATCAGCGGGATAGCGATGATCCACAGTGCCGTAACCGGATTAATCGGATGCTGCGGGCCTTGCGTTGTTTGAATCAGGAGCCAGATGGCCGTGAAGCCAATCATCGTGCTACCGGCATCGCCCATGAACACCTTGTAGCGAGGTCCAAACATGCCGAGGTTAAGCAGAATATAAGGCAACGTCGCCGCAATCATGGCGAAACACCATAATGCCAGATTCGTGTGGCCGCTCAGGTACAGCAAAATGCCCATCGCCCCAAATGAGACGCTGGACAACCCGCCGAGCAATCCATCGATCCCGTCCACCATATTGAACGCATTAATTGCCGCCCAAACCGCAAACAGCGTGACCAGATAGCCAAACGGCCCCAGCCCCATCTGCCACGGACCGAAAATGAATC
This sequence comes from Pectobacterium sp. CHL-2024, assembly GCF_044751765.1. Classification (NCBI taxonomy): domain Bacteria; kingdom Pseudomonadati; phylum Pseudomonadota; class Gammaproteobacteria; order Enterobacterales; family Pectobacteriaceae; genus Pectobacterium; species Pectobacterium sp. CHL-2024. The sequence goes on from NZ_JBIXKO010000009.1 coordinate 128,133, forward strand.
CCAGGTTATGTATCGTCAAGCCAGCGAAAGCCATCATCACCACGGCAACAAACGCCTGCACAACGGCACGAATTTTCACGCTGATATCAAAACGATCGTCCAGCATGCCGATAAACACCAGCACACCCGCGCACAGCAGGTAAAGACGGAAGTTGGGAATATATTGATCGGTAATGAAGTAGGTAAAGCAGATACCCGCATACACGGAGATACCACCAACCAGAGGGACAAGACCCCGATGGCGTTTACGGTAGTTGGGACGATCGACAAGCCCTATTTTACCCGCGATGCTGCGAGCAAAAAAAAGAAAGCCCAGAGAAAACAAGAAAATAAATAGTAATTCGGTACTCATAGTGAGTAAGTTCACCGTTAACAGCTGCGCTGTAGCTGTTCAGTATAGACTCGGTTTACGCCTTATATCCTATCGCCCACGTTGATCGCCAGTACAAATTGAGTGATAACCGAGACTTCCTGGTAGAAGGCCCCTTCACATCCGATCAATTAGGGGATAAAAAAACGCCACGACCCAGCGTGGCGTTCCCCGAGTTATCCGTAATGGATGAACGCCCGGATTTATGAACGTTTCATCATATCGAAGAATTCATCGTTGGTTTTCGTCATCGCCAACTTGTTGATGAGGAATTCCATAGCGTCGATCTCACCCATTGGGTGGATGATCTTGCGTAGAATCCACATCTTCTGCAATTCTTCAGAGGTAGTAAGCAGTTCTTCTTTACGCGTACCGGAACGGTTGTAGTCAATCGCCGGGAATACGCGTTTTTCTGCGATTTTACGCGCCAGGTGCAGTTCCATATTACCTGTACCTTTAAATTCTTCGTAAATCACTTCGTCCATCTTAGAACCGGTATCAACCAGCGCGGTGGCGATGATGGTCAGGCTACCGCCTTCCTCAACGTTACGCGCCGCACCGAAGAAACGCTTCGGACGATGCAGGGCGTTGGCATCCACACCACCGGTCAACACTTTGCCCGAAGCCGGAACCACGGTGTTGTAGGCACGCGCCAGACGGGTAATGGAGTCCAGCAGGATGATAACGTCTTTCTTATGCTCAACCAGACGCTTCGCCTTTTCGATCACCATTTCGGCAACCTGAACGTGACGGGAAGCTGGCTCGTCAAACGTTGACGCTACCACTTCACCTTTCACCAGACGCTGCATCTCGGTAACTTCTTCCGGACGTTCGTCAATCAGCAGCACCATCAGCACGCAGTCAGGATGGTTGTAAGCGATGCTCTGTGCGATGTTCTGCAGCAGCATGGTTTTACCCGCTTTTGGCGGTGCAACGATCAGACCACGTTGACCACGGCCGATCGGCGAAGCCAGATCCAGCACACGCGCCGTCAGATCTTCTGTCGAACCGTTACCCCGCTCCATACGCAGACGAGAGTTTGCGTGCAGCGGCGTTAAGTTTTCGAACAGGATCTTGTTGCGGGCGTTTTCAGGTTTGTCGTAGTTGACTTCGTTAACTTTCAGCAGCGCAAAGTAGCGTTCACCTTCTTTCGGCGGACGAATCTTGCCAGAAATGGTGTCACCAGTGCGGAGGTTAAAACGGCGGATTTGGCTGGGAGAAACGTAGATATCATCGGGGCCTGCGAGGTAGGAGCTGTCTGCGGAGCGGAGAAAGCCGAAGCCATCCTGCAATATCTCCAGCACACCATCGCCGAAAATATCCTCGCCGCTTTTGGCATGCTGTTTCAGAATAGCGAAGATAATATCCTGTTTGCGCATGCGGGCCTGGTTTTCCAGTCCCATATTTTCGCCAAGAGTAATTAACTCAGAAACTGGCGTATTCTTTAATTCGGTAAGATTCATAGTGGTGGGTTCTTTAACTCGGGGTAAATCTCGAACTATAACGTGAATGGTATGGCAGGATCATCCGTGCCTCTATAACAGCCTTCAACCACCGGATTCCTGTCTGGTTTCACACCTGAAGCGCATTACATCCGCGCAAAACAACATCCGCATAAACGATATCCGCATAAATCAACGGCAGGAGATCGAAGACACATAAAACCAATTATTGTAAAACTAGCAGACTGCCCAAATCGGATCACAAACGTGTTGTAAAACAATCGTCTTGTAGAACAATTACCTTGTAAAACAACGATTTTTTCGATTTCGACACAGAATAATGCTTTAGACTCTAACTTTCAGGCTTAAGCCTAAGGGCTTAAACATAGGCAAGTACGATATGCAGTGATGAAGAATCTAACACGCTTCCCGACGAGCGGCAAGCAGTCAATATGAGAATTACATATTGCCCAATTGCGCCCGCCGGCGACACCCTTTTTAGGGTATCAAGCTAATTACAGATTCGCCGTCAGGAACTCTTTCAGTTGCCCTTTCGACAGTGCGCCGACTTTCGTCGCAGCGACTTCGCCGTTTTTAAACAGCAGCAGAGTAGGAATGCCACGGATACCATATTTCGGCGCAGTAGCCGGATTTTCATCAATATTCAGCTTGGTAACCGTCAGTTTACCTTCAAACTCTTCAGCAATTTCATCCAGAATAGGAGCGATCATTTTGCAAGGACCACACCACTCAGCCCAGAAATCAACCAAGATAGCGCCCTCAGCTTGCAATACTTTCGTGCCGAAGCTGTCATCAGTCAGGTGAATTATTTTATCGCTCATATTTTACTCCGCAGGATTATTTCTACCTTGTTGGTGTAGCATTAACCAACAACGGCTTGACTTTATTTCACCGGATACGCTTTCGTAAAGCAATAGTTAGCTGATATTCTACCACACTATGAGCAAAACACACTTAACTGAACAGAAGTTTTCCGACTTCGCCCTGCACCCGCAGGTTATTGAAGCTCTTGAAAGTAAAGGGTTTCATAACTGTACGCCTATTCAGGCGTTAGCTCTGCCATTGGCTCTGTCAGGGCGTGATGTTGCGGGTCAGGCGCAAACCGGTACCGGCAAGACGCTGGCTTTTCTCGCGTCTACTTTCCATTATCTGCTTTCACACCCTGCAAACGCAGAGCGTCAGACCAATCAGCCACGTGCCTTAATTATGGCACCAACTCGTGAACTGGCTGTCCAGATTCACTCTGATGCAGAAGCGCTGTCTCATGCAACTGGGCTAAAATTAGGTTTAGCCTACGGTGGCGACGGCTACGACAAACAGCTTAAAGTGCTGGAAAGCGGCGTTGATATTCTGATCGGCACCACCGGTCGTCTGATCGATTATGCCAAGCAGAACCACATCAATCTGGGCGCGATTCAGGTCGTCGTGCTGGACGAAGCAGATCGCATGTACGATCTCGGCTTCATTAAAGACATTCGCTGGCTATTCCGCCGCATGCCCGCAACGGCACAGCGCCTGAACATGCTCTTCTCCGCTACGCTCTCCTACCGGGTGCGTGAACTCGCGTTTGAACAGATGAATAACGCCGAGTATGTGGAAGTTGAACCGGAACAGAAAACCGGCCACCGCATTAAAGAAGAACTGTTTTATCCATCCAACGAAGAAAAAATGCGCCTGCTCCAGACACTGCTGGAAGAAGAGTGGCCGGACCGCTGCATTATTTTTGCGAATACCAAGCATCGCTGTGAAGACATCTGGGGCCATCTGGCTGCCGATGGCCATCGCGTTGGGCTGCTGACGGGCGACGTCGCACAGAAAAAACGTCTGCGTATTCTGGAAGAATTTACCCAAGGTAATCTGGATATTCTGGTGGCAACGGACGTTGCAGCACGCGGTTTGCATATTCCTTCTGTGACCCACGTTTTTAACTACGATCTGCCGGATGACTGCGAAGACTACGTTCACCGTATTGGCCGTACGGGCCGTGCGGGGCAGAGTGGATTCTCTATCAGTCTGGCCTGTGAAGAGTACGCGCTGAACCTTCCGGCTATCGAAACCTATATCGGTCACGGTATCCCAGTCAGCAAATACAACAGTGACGCGCTGATGAATGATTTACCTGCGCCGAAGCGTTTAACACGTCCACCGCGTTCCAATAATGGCCCGCGCCGACACAATGCGCCACGCCGCAGCGGAGCGCCCCGTAATAACCGTAAACGAGCGGACTAACCGTCGATGCTGAGCTCTTCTTCACTTTACGCTGCCATCGATCTCGGCTCGAACAGCTTCCATATGCTGGTCACCCGGGAAACCGCAGGCAGCATTCAGACGCTGGCGAAAATAAAGCGTAAAGTCCGCCTTGCGGCAGGGCTGGATAAACAGAATCGGCTCTCGCAGGAAGCGATGCAGCGTGGCTGGCAGTGTCTACAGCTGTTCTCCGAACGGTTGCAGGACATTCCGCAGGATCAGGTGCGCGTTGTCGCGACAGCCACCCTGCGACTGGCAACGAACGCTGACGAGTTTCTGCAACGGGCTCAGGAAATTCTGGGCTTGCCGATTCAGGTTATCAGCGGTGAAGAAGAAGCACGCTTGATTTATCAAGGTGTGGCACATACGACAGGCGGCCCGGATGCGCGTCTGGTCGTGGATATTGGCGGTGGCAGTACCGAACTGGCAACGGGAATCGGCGCAAAAACGACTCAGTTGATCAGCCTCCCGATGGGATGCGTAACGTGGCTGGATCGCTATTTCAGTGACCGCAATCTGGAAGCCGGTAATTTTGAACGCGCTGAACAGGCGGCGCGTGAAATGTTGCGCCCTGTCGCGTCCTCTCTGCGTGAGCAGGGTTGGCAAATCTGCGTCGGCGCTTCCGGCACAGTCCAGGCGCTACAGGAAATTATGGTCGCGCAGGGAATGGATGAATACATTACTCTGCCGAAGCTCAGACAGCTTAAAGAGCATGCGATTCAATGCGATAAGCTGGAAGAATTGGAAATTGATGGCCTGACGCTGGAACGCGCGCTGGTTTTCCCCAGCGGATTAGCCATTCTACTGGCGATCTTCCAGGAACTCGACATCAAAACGATGACGCTGGCCGGAGGCGCGCTGCGTGAAGGACTGGTCTATGGCATGCTGGATCTTCCTGTCGATCAGGATATTCGTCACCGTACGTTAGCAACGCTGCAACGCCGTTATCTGCTGGATACCGAACAGGCTAAACGCGTCAGTGCATTGGCGGACAACTTTCTGCAACAGGTTGCCCGTGACTGGCAGTTAGATAATCGGGCTCGTGAGTTACTGCGCAGCGCCTGTCTGGTTCACGAAATCGGTTTGAGCATCGATTTTCGCCAGTCGCCCCAGCATGCAGCCTATTTGATTCGCCATAGCGATCTCCCCGGCTTTACGCCCGCCCAGAAAAAGCTGTTAGCGACACTCCTGCAAAACCAGATTAACCCTGTCGATTTAATGCCGCTCAGTCAGCAGAATGCGCTGCCGGTCAATCAGGCACAGCGCCTGTGCCGCCTGTTGCGTCTGGCGATTATTTTTGCCAGCCGCCGCCGTGATGACACGCTGCCAGCCGTACGATTACGCGTAGAAGGCGAAGCGTTACGTTTGATTCTGCCTGCCGGCTGGCTGGCTCAGCACCCGTTACGGGCAGAAATGCTGGAACAGGAAAGCCGCTGGCAGAGCTACGTACACTGGCCGCTGATGTTGGAAGAAACCACAGCTTAACGGATATATATTATACCCTAAATAGTTCGGGTTGCAGGAAGGCGGCAAGCGCACGACAAATCGGTGTCAGCCCGATTTGAACAGCGTGAACGCTGGCCCGAAGGGGGAGTCTCATTTATGAGACTCATTAATCCCCAGGAGCTTACACCAGCAAGTGACTGGGGTGAGTAAGGGAAGCCAACGCACATGCAGCTTGAAGTATGACGGGTATATCTACTCCCCTTTTGCTTTCGCTAACATCGCCCGAATATTAGCGACATTCGTCTGACCCTTCTGCATACGCTCTTGTGCGCTAACCACTTTTCTTTCCGTTTCCCACACCACATCATCCTGCGGCAGTTCAAGCAGGAAACGGCTCGGCTCAGGGCGCACCAACTCGCCATACTGGCGGCGTTCTTTACACAATGTGAAGAACAGTTCGCGCTGAGCACGCGTAATCCCCACGTATGCCAGACGACGCTCTTCGTCGACGTTATCTTCATCAATGCTGCTCTGGTGCGGCAACAGACCTTCTTCCATCCCAACTAAAAAGACGTACGGGAATTCCAAGCCTTTGGACGCATGTAGCGTCATTAGCTGAACCTGATCCAGTTCCTCTTCACTCTCTCCCCGTTCCATCATGTCCCGCAGCGTGAAGCGCGTTACGACCTGCGTCAGCGTCATCGGCTCATCCAGATCGGAGCCTTCCAGCATTTCCGTCATCCAGCTGAATAGCTGATTGACGTTCTTCATCCGCATTTCTGCGGCTTTTGGGCTCGGCGAGGTTTCATACAGCCAGCTTTCGTAGTCCAGCCCATGAATCAGGTCGCGCACGGCGGCGACCGGTTCACGCTCTGCCAGACGGGCGATTTCCGCCAGCCACTGGGTAAACCGTTGCAGGGACTCCAGCCCACGACCGGTCAGCGTCTGGCTCAGCCCAAGATCAAAACTCGCGCTGAACAGACCTTTATTGCGCTGCCCTGCCCACTCGCCCAGTTTCTTCATCGTCGCCGGGCCAATTTCACGCTTGGGCGTGTTCACAATACGTAAGAACGCGCTGTCATCGTCTGGATTGGTCAGTACGCGCAGATAAGCCAGTAAATCTTTGATTTCAGGTCGGGAGAAAAACGACGTGCCGCCGGAGATACGATACGGAATACGGTTCTGCATCAGCATCTTTTCAAACAGACGCGATTGATGGTTGCCACGATACAAAATGGCATAGTCGCCGTACTGGGTCTTTTTAATAAAGTGATGGGCAATCAGCTCACCAACGACCCGCTCCGCTTCGTGATCTTCATTGTTGGCGGTAATCACTTTGAGTTCATCGCCGTAACCCAGCTCCGAGAACAGACGCTTTTCAAAAACGTGCGGGTTATTGGCGATGAGAATATTGGCGGCTTTCAGAATGCGCCCGGACGAGCGGTAGTTTTGTTCCAGCTTGATCACGTCAAGCGCGGGGAAATCCTGCTGTAGCAACACCAGATTCTGTGGTCGCGCACCACGCCAGGAGTAAATAGACTGATCGTCATCACCTACGACGGTAAAACGCGCGCGGGTGCCTACCAGCAGCTTAACCAGCTCATACTGGCTGGTGTTGGTGTCCTGATATTCATCCACCAGCAGGTAGCGTAAGCGGTTCTGCCAGCGTTCACGCACCTCCGCGTTCTGCTTCAGCAACAGCGTGGGCAGCAAAATCAGATCGTCGAAGTCCAGTACGTTACAGGCACGTAAGTGATCGTGATAGAGCGAGTAGCAATGCACAAACAGTTTATCGCGTTCGGAACGGGCGGTTGCTGCCGCGCCGGCAGGATCGATCAGATCGTTTTTCCAATTTGAGATCGTCGAGATCAGCTGTTGCAGCAGAACCTTATCGTTTTCCAGCCACTGTTCCGTCAGCTCTTTCAGCAGCGCCATCTGGTCCTGATCGTCAAACAATGAGAAATTGGATTTCATGCCCAACGCGACGTATTCACGTTTGATGATCTCCAACCCCAGCGTATGGAAGGTCGCGATCATTAACCCACGCGTTTCTTTACGCCCCAGCGTTTGCGACACACGCTCCTTCATCTCTCGCGCCGCTTTGTTGGTAAACGTCACAGCGGCAATGTGCTTAGCCTGATAGCCACACTGGCGGATAAGGTGCGCGATTTTGTTGGTGATAACGCGGGTCTTGCCTGAACCTGCGCCCGCCAGCACCAGACAAGGTCCGGTGACGAATTCGACGGCGTGTTGTTGGCTGGGGTTTAAGCGCATAACGATCTTGCTCACTCATAAAACGGAAGGCGATTGTAGCAGAAAGCCGTATCGATCTTGACCAGGGATTTGTTATTAAGGAAAGCACATCGCAGTCCACATCTTGCGTTGCAAATGTTACATTGCGCGCCGGAATCTCTTTTGCAAAAAAGGTAATAACATGGCAAATACCGCAGCAGCCCTACACATCCTGGTAGACACTGAGCAGGAAGCTACTGAAATTCTTGCGCAACTGGAAAAAGGTGCAGACTTCCAGAAACTGGCACAGAAGCACTCGACCTGCCCGTCAAAACGCAACGGCGGCGATTTAGGTGAATTTCGTAAAGGCGACATGGTGCCAGCATTCGATAAGGCGGTGTTTTCCTGCGAATTGCTGAAGCCGTTTGGTCCGGTGAAAACCCAGTTTGGTTACCACGTAATCAAGGTGCTTTATCGCAATTAAGTTGTATCGCAATGAAGTCGCCACGCCGACACCCCCGAACATGAAAAACGCGCCGACCTTCTGGTTTGGCGCGTTTTTTCTATTAAATGCCTTATTAACCTATCGTCATCAGGCTGGCATTGCCGCCCGCAGCAGCGGTATTAATACTCAGGGAACGTTCGGTCAACAGACGCTCCAACTGAACGTGGGTATCGCCCTGCGCATAGCCTAACGGCTGGATAATCGGGCCATCGCGCTCTGCAAGCGCCTCACTCAGTTGCCGTAATCGATCGGCATCCCCATGATAAATGACGCCATGAAAAGACACACCTTGCCGCTGCCAGTCAGGCGTGAACTGAATATACGACTGCACGCCGGCGGGTAAACGGCCGTAAAGCGTTTTCTCCTGCTCGCCTTCCTGCCACAACAACTCCCCGCCCGTTGCCAACACCGCCGCCGTCTGAATCAAGCGATCGTCCTCATTATCCGCCAGACATAAAATCCGCTCGCGCGGCAGCAGCGTATAGGAATTACTTTCCCCTGTCGGGCCGGGCAACAGCCGCGTTGTCCCACTAACGCTATATTCTCTATAGCGCTGGCATAACATCGCTAGCCCGTGACGCTCCTCAGCAATCGCCCAGTCTTCCAGCGCCTGTAGCCCCGCCAGCAGCGCCTGTTCACGGTTCTGCTGTGCGAATTCTGCCGCAAGCGCGTCGTCCGGCCGATGTGCCAGCAAACGGTACAGATAAAGCGGCCCGCCCGCCTTTGGTCCGGTTCCTGATAAGCCTTCCCCACCAAACGGTTGAACACCGACAACGGCACCGACCATATTACGGTTCACATATTGATTACCCACCTTCGCCTTGCCCGTCACACGCAGGATAGTTTCATCAATGCGGGTATGCACACCCAGCGTCAGACCGTATCCCGCCGCGTTGATCTGCGCAATCACGGCATCCAACTGCTGGCTTTGATAGCGAACTACGTGTAAAACTGGACCAAAAACTTCTTTTTTCAGCTCGTCTATCTTGCCCAGCTCGATCAGGGTCGGCTTCACAAACGTCCCGTGCCGCCACGTCTCCTCATCCTGCGGATACGCTGCCTGAAATACCGTATGGCCTTTCGACCGCATCGTCTGGATATGCAGTTCCACGTTCTCTTTCGCTTCCACGTCAATCAGCGGACCGATGTCGGTCGATAACCGCTCAGGATTGCCCATTCGACACTCCGCCATCGCGCCACGCAGCATAGCCAGAGTGCGATCCGCAATATCCTCTTGCAGGCACAGCAGACGCAGCGCCGAGCAACGCTGTCCAGCGCTGTCGAACGCAGAGGCGATAACGTCATTCACCACCTGCTCCGTCAGCGCAGACGAATCGACAATCATCGCATTCAGTCCACCCGTTTCGGCAATCAGCGGCGTCAAACGCCCCTGTGGATCGAGCCTGCCCGCGATGCTGCGTTGCAGGGTTTTGGCAACGGCCGTCGATCCGGTAAACACCACGCCGCGTACCCGTTCATCGCTGACCAACGCGGCACCAATCGTTTCTCCCTGTCCGGGCAGCAGTTGCAGCACACCCAGAGGAATGCCCGCCTCATGTAAAATACGCACCGCCTGTGCCGCAACCAGCGGCGTCTGTTCAGCCGGTTTCGCCAGCACGCTGTTTCCTGCCGCCAGTGCGGCAGAAATTTGGCCGGTGAAGATCGCCAGCGGGAAATTCCACGGGCTGATGCAAACCACCGGCCCCAGCGGACGATGGGTATCATTGGTGAATGAATCCCGAACCTGCCCCGCGTAATAGCGCAAGAAGTCCACCGCTTCGCGCACTTCGGCAATCGCGTTACTGAAGGATTTACCCGCTTCCCGCACCAGCAGTCCCAGCAGACTTTGCAACTGCCCTTCCATCAGCGAGGCGGCCTGATTCAATATCGCGGCCCGCTCTGCGGGTGGCGTCGCAAACCAAATGGTGCCAGCATGTACTGCGGCATCTACCGCCTGCTCAACATCCGCCACCGAGGCATCGAGAACGTAGCCCACCACATCGTGCATATCTGCGGGATTCACGACAGGTCTTTCTTCACTCGCCTCGCTTTCCCCCTCAATCATTGGCGCGGCATACCACGGCTGTGACGCATGATTCAGCAACGCGCTGGAGAGCGAAGCCAGCCGGTGCTCGTTCGAGAGATCCAGTCCGCTCGAATTTTGCCGTTCCCGTCCATATAGCTGACGTGGCAGAGGAATCTTGGGATGAGGTGCGCCCATGCTCCATTCCACTTTTGCCAGCGCCTCTACGCCACGAATCGGATCGGCAATCAGCGTTTCCAGCGCCATTGAGGTATCCGCAATGCGGTTAACAAACGAGGTATTCGCGCCGTTTTCCAGCAGGCGTCGCACCAGATAAGCCAGCAGCGTTTCATGGGTTCCGACCGGAGCATAAATACGGCACGGACGGTTCAGTTTTCCATCAGCAACCGCGCCCACCACCTGATCGTAAAGCGGTTCCCCCATGCCGTGCAGGCACTGGAATTCATACTGCCCAGGATAATAATTGTTGCCCGCCATGTGGTAGATCGCGCTTACCGTCTGCGCGTTGTGCGTGGCAAACTGCGGGTAAATCAGATTCGGGACGGCCAGTAGCTTCCGAGCGCACGCCAGATACGACACATCGGTATAGACCTTACGCGTGTAGACTGGGTAGCCTTCCAGCCCGTCAACCTGCGCGCGCTTGATTTCACTGTCCCAGTACGCTCCTTTCACCAGACGAATCATCAGCCGCCGACGGCTGCGCTGTGCCAGCTCAATCAACGCATCAATCACATACGGGCAACGTTTCTGATAAGCCTGAATGACAAACCCAACGCCGTTCCACCCCGCCAACTGCGGCTCCATGCAGAGTTTTTCCAGCAGATCGAGCGAGATCTCCAGTCGATCGGCTTCCTCCGCATCAATATTGATCCCGATATCGTACTGACGCGCCAGCAGCGTCAGCATCAACAAACGCGGATAAAGTTCCTCCATCACACGATCATACTGCGACCGGCTATAGCGGGGATGCAGCGCCGACAGCTTGATGGAGATGCCCGGCCCTTCGTAAATCCCGCGCCCGTTCGAGGCTTTGCCGATAGCATGAATCGCCTGTTGATAGGCCGACAGATACGCGGCAGCATCATGTTCCGTCAGCGCGGCTTCACCTAACATGTCGTAAGAGTAACGGAAGCCTTTATTCTCCCGTTCACGGGCATTCGCCAGCGCTTCGCCGATAGTTTCCCCGGTGACAAACTGCTCTCCCATCAGCCGCATAGCCATATCGACACCTTTGCGGACAAGCGGCTCGCCGCTTTTCCCGATGATGCGGTTCAGCGAATTCGAGAGGTTCACTTCGTTGTGCGTCGCCACCAGCTTTCCGGTAAACAGCAGTCCCCAGGTTGCAGCATTCACAAAGAGTGACGGACTGTGACCAAGATGCGCCTGCCAATTTCCCCGACTGATCTTGTCGCGAATAAGCGTATCACGCGTGGATTTATCGGGAATACGCAGCAGCGCTTCGGCTAAGCACATCAGCGCCACCCCTTCCTGAGAAGAAAGTGAGAATTCCTGTAGCAGTCCTTGCACAATGCCCGCACGCCCATTTCCGGCTTTCTGACCACGTAATTTCTCTGCCAGTTGATAAGCCAGTTTTTGCGTTAACTGCGACATTTCATCGGTAAGTCTTGCCTGTTCGAGCAAGATAGGAACCAGTTCACTTTCGGGGCGGCGGTAAACAGAAGTTATGGCGGCGCGGATAACGGACTGCGGAAGAATGTGCTCGGCGAAATCAAGAAAGGGTAGGTGGGTTTCTTCTTCCTGAGATTGCGGCATAATCTCTTCCGCTTCAATGTGGCTGACATTCGCCCATTGCGGTGTTTCAGGAGTGTCGAGGCCGCTTTCGAGGCGTTCGAGGTAATGGAAAATAGCCTGTTTGATCAGCCAGTGCGGTGTACGATCAATACGCTGGGCTGCCGCCTTGATACGTTCGCGCGTTTCCTCATCGAGTTTTACACCCATCGTGGTAGAGCCCATAGAGTCCACTCCTGTCATGAGAAGATGCACATCGGGATAACGTCAATATCAACCATGTTGCAACTTTGTGCAACCTTGTTAACAAACGGATCGGTTGCAGCCCATCATCACCGTCAGACCTCGTTCCGGCCTGAGTGATTACTATAAAACACAGCGTCGCCGCGACAGCGGCACGAAAAATAATGTGGAGAGTTGAATGACAATAAGCACACCTATGCTGGTGACGTTTCTATTGTATATTTTCGGGATGGTTCTCATCGGCCTGTTTGCCTACCGCGCCACCAATAACTTTGGCGATTACATTCTGGGCGGACGCCGGATGGGAAGCGTGGTAACCGCGCTGTCGGCTGGCGCTTCCGATATGAGTGGCTGGCTGCTCATGGGATTACCGGGCGCTATTTTCATTGCCGGGATTTCTAAAAGCTGGATCGCGATCGGCCTGACGTTAGGCGCGTACCTGAACTGGAAATGGGTCGCCGGACGCCTGCGCGTACACACTGAGGTAAACCACAACGCGCTCACCCTGCCTGACTATTTCACCCACCGCTTTGAAGATAACAGTAAATTACTGCGCGTGATCTCCGCGTTAGTCATCCTGATTTTCTTCACGATCTATTGTGCATCCGGCGTGGTCGCTGGAGCGCGCCTGTTTGAAAGTACCTTCGGTATGAGTTACGGCACCGCGTTGTGGGCCGGTGCAGCAGCCACCATCGCATATACCTTCATCGGCGGCTTTCTCGCCGTAAGCTGGACGGACACCGTTCAGGCCAGCCTGATGATTTTCGCCCTGATTCTGACGCCAGTGATCGTCATCCTGTCTCTTGGAGGAATTGATAGCTCACTGATGGTGATTGAAGCGAAAAACCCGGCCAACCTGGATATGTTCCGAGGACTGAATTTTGTCGCTATCCTCTCGCTGATGGGCTGGGGTCTGGGCTATTTCGGTCAACCGCACATTCTGGCGCGTTTTATGGCCGCCGATTCGCACCACACGATCCACAGCGCACGCCGCATCAGTATGACCTGGATGATTCTTTGTCTGGCTGGTGCCGTGACGGTAGGCTTCTTCGGCATTGCTTACTTCCACAACAACCCGGATCAGGCAGGTAACGTGACGCAAAACAGCGAACGCGTCTTTATCGAGCTATCCATGCTGCTGTTCAATCCGTGGATTGCCGGGGTGCTACTGTCTGCGATTCTGGCTGCCGTGATGAGTACGCTAAGCTGCCAGCTGCTGGTGTGCTCCAGCGCCATCACCGAAGATTTATACAAGCCGTTCCTGCGCAAAAACGCCAGTCAGCAAGAGCTGGTGTGGGTGGGCCGCGCCATGGTGCTGTTAGTGGCTATCATCGCTATCGCGCTGGCGCTTAATCCTGAAAACCGCGTGCTGGGTCTGGTGAGCTATGCCTGGGCTGGGTTCGGTGCCGCATTCGGACCGGTGATTTTGATTTCCCTGCTGTGGCCGCGCATGACGCGCAACGGTGCCCTGTTCGGCATGATCGTGGGCGCAACAACCGTGCTGATCTGGGAACACTACGCCTGGCTGGGCCTGTATGAAATTATCCCAGGTTTCATCTTCAACAGCCTGACCATTTTTATCGTCAGCCTGCTGGGTAAAGCGCCATCAAAAGCGATTACCGATCGCTTCAATCAGGCGGAAGAACAATATAAGTCCGTTTGATAAAAAACGTACGTTTGCTATTGCTACAAAAGCCCGGCGATAAAAGCGTTCGTTGATAAAAAAGAGGGCACAGCCAATGCTGTGCCCTCTTCTATTTCGATCACTGACGGAAATTAACCCGCAACAGCGATACGCTTCATGTCTTTCATGTAACCGCGCAGCGTGTGGCCTACGGTTTCGATTGGGTGATTACGGATCGCTTCGTTAACATCACGCAGCTGCGCGTTGTCCACTTCGGTGCCTGCTACCGCTTTGCCCAGATCGCCTGGCTGCAGGGATGCCATGAATGCATCTTTCAGCAATGGAACGGCAGCGTTAGCAAACAGGTAGTTACCGTATTCAGCGGTATCAGAGATAACCACGTTCATTTCATACAGACGCTTACGCGCAATGGTGTTAGCGATCAGCGGCAGCTCATGCAGTGATTCGTAGTAAGCCGACTCTTCGATGATGCCAGAGCTCACCATGGTTTCAAACGCCAGCTCAACGCCCGCTTTCACCATCGCAACCATCAGCACGCCGTTATCAAAGTATTCTTGCTCAGCGATTTTACCGTCGAACTGCGGTGCGTTTTCGAATGCCGTTTTACCGGTCTCTTCACGCCAGGTCAGAAGTTTCACGTCATCGTTCGCCCAGTCAGCCATCATGCCGCTGGAGAATTCGCCGGAGATGATGTCATCCATGTGTTTCTGGAACAGCGGCGCCATGATGCCTTTCAGCTGCTCAGACAGTGCGTAAGCACGCAGTTTTGCTGGGTTAGACAGGCGATCCATCATCAGCGTGATCCCGCCCTGCTTCAGCGCTTCGGTGATGGTTTCCCAGCCGAACTGAATCAGTTTTTCTGCATAAGCCGGATCGGTGCCTTCAGCAACCAGTTTGTCGAAGCTCAGCAGAGAACCCGCTTGCAGCATACCGCACAGAATGGTCTGCTCACCCATCAGGTCAGATTTCACTTCCGCAACGAAAGAGGATTGCAGAACGCCAGCACGGTGACCACCGGTTGCCGCAGCCCACGCTTTAGCGATGGCCATACCTTCGCCTTTCGGATCGTTTTCCGGGTGAACCGCGATCAGCGTTGGTACGCCGAAACCACGTTTGTATTCTTCACGTACTTCCGTACCCGGGCACTTCGGTGCCACCATCACGACGGTGATGTCTTTACGGATTTGCTCGCCCACTTCAACGATGTTGAAGCCGTGAGAGTAGCCCAGCGCAGCGCCCTGTTTCATCAGCGGTTGTACCGCCTGAACGACTGCTGAGTGCTGTTTGTCCGGCGTCAGGTTAACCACCAGGTCAGCCTGCGGGATCAGATCTTCGTAGGTACCAACGGTGAAGCCGTTTTCGGTCGCTTTGCGCCATGATGCGCGTTTTTCGGCAATCGCTTCAGCACGCAGGGCGTAAGCGATATCCAGACCAGAATCGCGCATGTTCAGACCCTGGTTCAGACCCTGAGCACCACAGCCGACGATCACCACTTTTTTCCCTTTCAGGTAGCTCGCCTCATCGGCAAATTCATCACGCCCCATGAAGCGGCACTTGCCTAATTGATCCAGCTGCTGACGCAGGTTTAATGTGTTGAAATAGTTAGCCATGTCGTGCTCCGTATACGGTTTTGTTTGTCTGTTATTCGAGAAAGGATTCCCGCCAGATGGGAATTCACTATGACCCCATCATATGACAGGAATTGCGTTGCTTAAATTGATATATTAACAACGTCACATTGCACTATCTGCAAGATAAAAAACGGGGCCTGTATCGCATGGATCTACGTGATCTCAAATTATTCCTGCATCTGGCGGAAAGTCGGCACTTTGGCCGTACCGCCAAGGCGATGCACATCAGCCCATCCACGCTGTCACGGCAAATCCAACGGCTGGAAGAGGATTTAGGGCAGACGCTGTTTCTGCGCGATAACCGTACCGTGCAGCTTACCGATGCCGGAGATCACCTGAAGCAGTTCGCCCAGCAAACGTTGCTACAATACCAGCAGCTACGCCACACGATAGACCAGCACGGGCCGTCGTTAAGCGGCGAGCTGCGGATCTTCTGTTCCGTCACCGCCGCCTACAGCCACCTGCCGCCGATACTGGATCGCTTTCGGGCGCTGCACCCGCTGGTAGAAATTAAACTGACGACGGGAGATGCCGCTGATGCCGTTGAGAAAATTCAGTCGAATGATGGGGATTTGGGGATTGCGGGACGCCCGGAAGCGCTCCCAGCAAGTGTTGACTTCATGCCGCTCGATAAACTGCCACTAGCGTTGATTATCCCGGCACTTCCCTGCCCCGTGCAGTCGCTGGTGCGGCAGGCAGACCCAGACTGGTCGCAGATTCCGTTTATCCTGCCGGAACACGGCCCGGTGCGTAAGCGCATCGATCTGTGGTTTCGACGCAACCACATCACTAACCCGCAAATTTACGCCACCATCTCCGGGCATGAAGCGATGGTATCGATGGTCGCGCTGGGCTGTGGTATCGCGCTGATTCCCAACGTCGTACTGGAAAACAGCCCGGAACCGGTACGCAACCGCGTCTCTGTCTTTGTCGAGCAGGTAATGGAACCGCTTGAACTCGGCGTGTGCGTACAGAAAAAACGGCTTAGCGAACCGCTGATTGCCGCCTTTTGGGACATATTACAGGATACCCCATGAAGATAGCCTTCACTGCCCTGATCGCCGCAGGGGTGACGTTCGTTTCCCTCAGCCACCATGCGCAAGCCGCCAGTTTCTCCTGCAACAACGCCGTCTCAGCACAGGAAAAGCTGATTTGCGCCAGCCCGCTGCTCGGGCAGCTCGATGAAGAACTGGCACAGGTCTGGAAGACCTCCCGCGCGTTCCTGACAGCGTACGACAACAGCGCGCCGTGGGAAAAAACGCTCAACCAGTTTCAGCGCAGCTGGCTGACCACACGCGATCAATGCAAAGACGAGGACTGCTTGCGCCAACGCTACCAGCAGCAGTTAAACCGGCTGCGCTATCTGAATGACATCGCGCAGCACGCACTCCCTTCGCCGATTACGCCCGTGAAAAGCACCGCTTGTTTCCACGGCTCATTCAGCTATGAGTATGTGATGTCAGGGCTTTCCGCCGAGGAATATCGCGATCTGGGGGATTATTTTCGGGAAATGTACGATCAGAAAGCACCCTACCACGCCGTCAGCCTGACGATGACCAACCAGCGCGGCAAGATTGAAGGCGGCGCGTCCATTGCATTTCGCTACGGTAACAAGCTGGATGATTCAGACTTCACCGCCCGTCAGATGAGCGATACGCAAGCCATTGGCAAAGGTGAAAGCAGCTTCGGCCAGCAGGTGAAAATACTACTCACCTGCATTGACGATGATCATCTGCAAATCGCCACCTTCGGCAGCAATCGGGAAGAAGGTTACCTGTTTAACTATTTGCTGGAGCGCGATAAAACGCCACTGGAGCAGCAGAAAACGCCGTAGCGTTGGCTAGCTCTAGCGTTCGAACCACTTATCCGCCGAAAAGGCCCGCGTATCGGACTCCGTTTCCTGCACGGCCTTCTTCATCGTTTCGACGTTCATCAGGTAATGATAGAGCGGTTCAAGCTGGGTAAAACCCTGTGACAGAACCGTCACCAGATCGCCGGAAAACAGCGCGTCCATATCCTGTCGGGTAGATATCGCGGCAAACGACTTACGGTTATACCAGTCAGCCAGTTCCAGCTCCTGATCTTTAATCAGCGGGCGTTTGTAGCTTTCGCCTTCCAGCGTGAAGGTCTTTCCCAGACAGCTTGCTACTTCAAGAAACTGCGACGGATTACCGCGCAGCGTCTGACGGAACAGGTCCATCGTATTACGCGTCGCGCTGTAATAGCCCAGCCCGTAACGCCAGGTATCCGGCGTGATTTCAAAGAAATACACCGGTGCATCCGTCCAGTCTTTGCGAGTACGTTTGAAAGTGAGCCACATATGGCTGCGATAGCGTGATTTATCGTGAGAAAAGCGCGTGTCGCGATGAATACGGGAGAGAGTCTTACCGATAGCGGGACGTGTTTCAAAGTGATCATCAATCTGCAACATGGTCAGACTGAGTTCATCCACCAGCGTGCGGAACGGCGCAACCAGTTGCTCATCGTAAACCGCACGATGCTCGTCAAACCACGCTTTATCGTTGTACTGACGCACCTGCTGAAGAAACGTTAAACCCGCTTGAGAAAAACCCGTGAACTGCGTTGCCATAAAGAAATGCCATCCCTGTTGCTGTCAGATGACATTAAAGATAACGCCGCCGACGGTGAAACACCATCGGCGGCATTAAGGGAAAACTCAGCGCGTAATCAACTAACTTAACCCGCTAAAAAGAAACGGAACGCCGGATTATTGGTTTCGTCGTGGCATTCATAGCCGAGCGCCTGTAGGTGCTGCTCGAATTCCCGATCGCCTGCATCCAACTCGAACGCGGCCAGCACGCGACCAAAATCCGTGCCGTGGCTGCGGTAATGGAACAGTGAAATATTCCAGTGCGCTCCCAGCGTATGCAAGAATTTCAGTAATGCGCCCGGCGACTCTGGGAACTCAAAGCTGTACAGCCGTTCCTGGAGCGGTTTGGAAGGGCGTCCGCCGACCATATAACGAACGTGCAGCTTCGCCATTTCATCATCGGACAAATCCACCACTTCATAACCGTCTGCGGACAGCTCGGCGATAATCTCCTGCCGCTCCACATAGCCACGCGTCAGACGCACACCGACAAAAATGCAGGCATCTTTGGCATCCGCATAGCGGTAGTTGAATTCGGTAACGGAACGACCGCCCAGCAGTTGGCAAAACTTCAGGAAGCTGCCCTGTTTCTCAGGGATCGTCACGGCCAGCAAGGCTTCGCGCTGTTCACCCAGCTCGCAGCGCTCAGAAACGTAGCGTAACCCGTGGAAGTTGACGTTCGCGCCGGACAGAATATGCGCCAGACGTTCACCCTGAATCTGATGCTGTTGGATGTACTTTTTCATCCCCGCCAACGCCAGCGCGCCGGACGGTTCAGCAATTGCGCGGACATCCTCAAACAGATCTTTCACTGCCGCACAGATGGCATCGCTGTCGACGGTAATCACGTCATCCAGATATTCCCGACACAGGCGGAACGTTTCATCGCCAATGCGCTTCACCGCCACGCCTTCGGCAAACAGCCCGACACGCGGCAGATCGACCGGTTGCCCGGCATCCAGCGCCGCGCGCAGACAGGCGGAATCTTCCGCTTCTACGCCGATCACCTGAATCTGCGGCATCAACTGTTTGATCAGTACGGCAACACCTGCCGCCAAACCACCACCGCCGACCGGCACAAACACGCGATCCAGATGCGCATCCTGCTGTAGTAATTCCATCGCCAACGTGCCCTGTCCCGCAATCACCGCAGGGTGATCGAACGGCGGCAGAAAGGTCATATGCTGCTGTTGTGACAGCTCAATCGCCTTCGCCTTGGCCTCATCAAAGTTGGCACCGTGTAGCAGCACTTCGCCGCCAAAACCGCGCACGGCATCTACCTTGATATCAGCCGTCGCCACCGGCATCACAATCAGCGATTTAATCCCCAGCTTGGTGGAAGAGAGCGCGACACCTTGCGCATGGTTACCGGCTGACGCCGTTACCACACCGTGGGATTTTTGCTCATCGCTCAGACCGGCCATCATAGCGTACGCGCCGCGCAGCTTGAAGCTGTGCACCGCGTGCCTGTCTTCACGTTTTACCAGAATGACATTACCCAGCCGCGAAGAGATCTTTTCCATCTTCTCTAGCGGTGTGACCTGCGTGACTTCATACACTGGCGAGCGCAAGATCGCCCGCAGATACTCCGCGCCTCCCGGCGCGGCAGGAAGAGGTTGTGACACAGCCATCAGCATTAGCCTCCCAGCTTGCTTTTATCCCGCACAGCGCCTTTATCCGCGCTGGTTGCCAGGCTAGCGTACGCACGCAGCGCAAAAGACACCTGACGTTCGCGATTATGTGGCGTCCAGGCCTGCTCGCCTCTCGCCTCTTCCGCTGCGCGGCGGCTTGCTAACGCATTATCATCCAGGACCAGCGCAATGCTGCGGTTCGGAATATCAATCGCGATGATGTCACCGTCCTGTACCAGTGCAATGGTGCCGCCGCTGGCTGCTTCAGGAGACGCATGGCCGATAGACAGGCCAGAAGTACCGCCGGAGAAGCGCCCGTCAGTGATCAGCGCACAGCTTTTACCCAGCCCCATCGATTTCAGGTAGGTGGTCGGATACAGCATTTCCTGCATACCCGGCCCGCCTTTCGGCCCTTCATAACGGATCACAACGACGTCACCCGCCACGACTTTACCGCCCAGAATGGCGTCTACCGCATCATCCTGGCTTTCATAAACTTTTGCCGGACCGCGGAAGACCAGACTCCCTTCATCCACGCCTGCGGTTTTCACGATACAGCCATTCTCTGCCAGATTGCCGTACAGCACGGCCAACCCGCCATCCTGACTGTAGGCAAATTCGCGGGAACGAATACACCCTTCCTGACGATCGGTATCCAGTGAATCCCAGCGACAATCCTGAGAAAACGCTTTAGTCGTACGGATACCCGCCGGGCCAGCGGAATACATGCTTTTTACACTCTCATCCTGCGTCAGCATCACGTCGTAGGCTTCCAGCGTTTCCGGTAGTGTTTTGCCCAACACATTGTTCACTTCACGGTTCAGCAAACCCGCTCTGTCCAACTCGCCCAGAATACCGATCACGCCGCCCGCGCGGTGTACGTCTTCCATATGGTATTTCTGCGTGCTCGGCGCCACTTTACACAGGTGTGGCACCTGACGTGACAGCCTGTCGATATCGGTCATGGTGAAGTCCACCTCACCTTCCTGCGCCGCGGCTAACAGATGCAGAACGGTATTGGTGGAACCGCCCATGGCGATATCCAGAATCATGGCGTTTTCAAATGCGGCTTTATTAGCGATATTGCGTGGCAGCACGCTCTCGTCATCCTGCTCGTAGTAACGCTTCGCCAGACCGACAATACGTTTGCCTGCGTTCAGGAACAGCTGCTTACGGTCAGCATGCGTTGCCAGCAGAGAACCGTTACCCGGCTGAGACAGCCCCAGCGCTTCGGTCAAACAGTTCATGGAGTTAGCGGTAAACATACCAGAACAGGAGCCACAGGTCGGACAGGCTGAACGCTCCACCTGCTCGCTCTGCTCATCCGAGACTTTCGGATCTGCGCCCTGAATCATGGCATCCACCAGATCCAACTTGATGATCTGATCGGATAATTTGGTTTTCCCTGCTTCCATCGGGCCACCAGAAACAAAAATCACCGGAATATTCAGACGCAGCGACGCCATTAACATCCCCGGGGTGATTTTGTCGCAGTTGGAAATACACACCATGGCATCCGCACAGTGGGCATTGACCATGTATTCCACGGAGTCGGCGATCAGTTCACGGGAAGGCAGGGAATAGAGCATGCCGCCGTGTCCCATCGCGATACCGTCATCGACCGCAATGGTGTTAAATTCTTTCGCGACGCCGCCGGAGGCTTCGATCTGCTCGGCAACCAGTTTACCCAGATCGCGCAAGTGCACATGGCCCGGCACGAATTGGGTGAAGGAGTTGACCACTGCGATAATCGGTTTACCAAAATCGTCGTCGGTCATCCCGGTGGCGCGCCACAAGGCTCGGGCACCGGCCATATTACGGCCGTGAGTGGTTGTGGCTGAACGGTACTTAGGCATGCTCTGTTACTCCAAAAATTACGAATTTGGCGATGACGGAACGTGTCACCGCCTGACTGTCTGTCTTGACTGCTTACTGATTTATCGGATCCAGCCAGCCCCATTTATCTTCGGTTTCACCCGTAAAGAGGCCAAAGAACGCCTGCTGCAAGGCTTTGGTGACCGGTCCGCGTTTGCCAGCACCGACCTGAATGCCGTCGACGCTACGCACGGGGGTAATTTCTGCCGCCGTGCCGGACATGAAGACTTCATCCGCCAGATACAGTGACTCGCGGGACAGCACCTGCTCACGCACTTCATATCCCGCATCTTTCGCCAGCTTGATGATAGCGTCACGCGTAATGCCCGGCAGCGCCGAAGAGGTAAACGGCGGCGTGAAGATAATACCGTCCTTCACTTCAAACAGGTTCTCGCCTGCGCCTTCGGAAACATAGCCGTGGACATCCAACGCGATCCCTTCCTGATAGCCGTGGCGGCGTGCTTCGCTACCCACCAGCAGGGAGGATAGATAGTTGCCACCCGCTTTCGCGGCGGTTGGAATGGTATTTGCCGCCACACGATTCCAGGATGACACCATCGCATCAATGCCGGCTTCCAGCGCCTCTTCACCCAAATACGCGCCCCACGGGAAGGCCGCGATGATGACGTCGGTTTGATAACCGTCTGGCGGGTTAACGCCCATACCCACATCACCAATGAACACCAGTGGACGAATATACGCGCTGGTCAGGTTATTTTTACGTAGCGTTTCACGACAGGCTTCCATCAGCTCATCTACGCTTTGTGCGACGGGCATACGGTAAATTTTTGCCGAATCACGCAGGCGCTGCATGTGCTCACGGTGACGGAAAACCACCGGGCCCTTATGTGAATTGTAGCAACGAACGCCTTCAAAGACGGAGGTGCCATAATGCAGGGCATGCGACATGACGTGTACTTTTGCTTCAGCCCATGGAACCATCTCGCCATTGAACCAAATGTAGTCCGCTTTTTTTGTCATTCTTCTTTTTCCTTATTCTTTTGCGTTAGGCGCTGATCTGCTGTGATGTCGTCATCGGTTGAATGTCAACGCAGGCAATATCCAACAGCTTGCTCAATTGCGTTGACAATAAATCCACCGAACGATGGCTGGCAACGGTCAGTTCAATATTAATGTGATCGGCATTGGTGGTTTGCACCATATTCATCGCGCAAACTTTGAAACCGCGATGGCGGGTAACACGCAATACACGCTCCAGAACCTCGGGACGAAAGCGCGCCTGAATCGAAAGTTGATGGTGTGTCATTCTGTTGTCTCCAGCACTTATTCTGTGTAAGTCGGCCATTATTCGGTGTTGTCGAGCCTATTCGGTTTTATCGAGCATCGTTTCGTTACCCGCACCCGGCGGAACCAGTGGCCAGACGTTTTCATATTCATCGATCGATACGTGCAGTAAATAGGGTCCTTCGCTGTTAAACAGGGCGTCCAGCGCGACATCAATTTGATCTTTACGGGTGATGCGCTGGCCAGGGATATCAAACGCGCTTGCCAGTGTCAGGAAATCAGGGTTATCGGAGAGGTCAGTTTCACTATAACGTTCATCAAAGAATAACTGCTGCCACTGACGCACCATGCCTAACCGTTGGTTATCCAGCAGCACGATCTTTAACGGCAGCCGTTTTCGCTTGATGGTGCCCAACTCCTGAACGTTCATCATGAAAGAGCCATCGCCGGAAATACAAATAACCATATCGTCCGGGCGCGCAACCTGTGCGCCTACCGCAGCGGGTACGCCGAAGCCCATCGTACCGAGGCCGCTGGAGGTGATGAAATTCTCAGGGCGGCTGAACGTCATATGTTGCGCAGCCCACATCTGGTGCTGGCCTACATCAGTCGTCACCACGGTGTCCGCATCCATTCGTTCGGAGATCGTTTTCAGCAGCGCAGGCGCATAAATCGCCTGACCGGGATGATCATAACGCCACGGGTATTCCGCCTTCATCATGGTCGCCTGCTGGCGCCACGCGCTGACGTTCAGCGGTTGTTGCAGCGCCGGTAATATCGCGTTCAGATCGCCTTGCAACGCGACATTAGCATGACGCAACTTGCTCAGTTCCGCTGGGTCGATATCCATGTGAATCACGCTGGCGTGAGGCGCGAAGGCGTTCAGCTTGCCGGTTACGCGGTCATCAAAGCGCGCCCCAACGGCGATTAACAAATCACACTCCTGCACAATCAGGTTCGCCGCCTTCGTGCCGTGCATACCAATCATACCGAGGTAATAGGGATGATTGGCATCCACGACACCCAGCCCTTTCAGCGTCGAAACGGAAGGGATATCCGTTACGCTCAGGAATTCACGCAGTGCCGGAACCGCATTCGCCATGCCAACACCACCGCCAACGTACAGCACGGGTTTTTGCGCTTTAGCCAACAGGGCATATGCCTGCGCGATATCTTGATCGGGGAAATCAACATCGTTAGCAACGGGCGCAAAGTTCGGAGTGAAATCCCCCATCGCCAGCTGAATATCTTTAGGAATATCGACCAGAACAGGGCCTGGTCGGCCGCTGTTGGCAATCGCGAACGCTTCTGCCATCACTTCCGGCAATGATTCGAGAGACTCAACCAAAAAGCTGTGTTTCGTACAGGCCAGAGACAGCCCCAGCACGTCGATCTCCTGAAAAGCATCGGTGCCGATCAGTGCCGACCCAACCTGTCCGGTGATCGCTACCACAGGCACAGAATCCAGCAGCGCATCGGCCAAACCGGTGATCAGGTTCGTTGCCCCCGGGCCGGACGTCGCAATGCAGACGCCCACGTTGCCCGTGGAGCGGGCATAGCCAATCGCCGCCATCACTGCGCCTTGCTCGTGGCGACACAGCAGGTGTTTAACGCCGCCGTCATAAAGTGCATCGTAGACTGGCATTATCGCGCCCCCTGGATAACCAAAAACGGTTTCCACTCCCTGCGCTCGCAACGCTTGAACCACCCACTGTGCTCCATTCATAGTTATTTCCCCGACATCTTATGGGAATAACAGAATTTTATGCTGATGTTCATTTTCTGTTCCTTTCCGTTATAGATTACGCCCAACAAAAAACCCCCGACCTTTCGGTGCGGGGGTTTTCTTGAATTAGGCCTTGATTTCTAAGCCATTCTTCGTCCAAGTGCAGCCCCGCACGGTGGGATAATAATCACCACCACGCTAATCACGACTAGGCTAATCACTAGGGATAGGGCTTTCATAATAGGTTGTTCATTAATCTTCTGTCGAACGAATGCCTACAGAGTTATCACAGTAAGACATGGCCTGACAACAATTTTTTTTCATTGCCACCCGTAAGGATTACCTATGATACGAGAAAAAATACAACGTAATCATAAGGTAGACGCGCATCAAATTATTTTCGCCCGTTGGCGTAAAAATGAGCGTTGTACGAGAAACGTGACAGATGAAAACGAGAGTCGTCAATCGGCGGATAGCATTAAGCCATCGGTTCACCCTACATAATTGCGGCGCATCACGCACAAATTTTACTCATTACTGAAACAGAGGATTATTTCATGAAATCGCCGCGCAAAGTGGCGAAGACGGTCTCTACTTCTTCTCCCTTGCCAGACATGATGCAAACCATCAGCAAAGGGGAAATAGCATGTCATTGGCAGTTACCTATACTCGGGCAATGATTGGTGTACAAGCACCGGACGTTTATATCGAAGTTCATATCAGCAGTGGGCTACCGGCTTTAACGCTGGTGGGTTTACCAGAAACCACCGTCAAGGAAGCGCGCGATCGCGTGCGCAGCGCTCTCATCAATTGCGGATTTACGTTTCCGGCAAAGCGCATCACGGTCAATCTCGCCCCCGCAGACCTGCCAAAAGAAGGAGGACGCTACGATCTGCCGATTGCTCTGGCGATTCTGGCGGCTTCAGAACAAATCGATGGTGAGAAGCTAAGCCGCTACGAGTTTCTTGGCGAACTCGGCCTGTCTGGCACCTTACGTGGCGTCAATGGCGCGATTCCCGCTGCATTGGAAGCCATAAAATCAGGCCGCCAGCTTATCCTGCCAGATGACAATAAACGGGAGATGACCCTGATACCACAGGGTGAAGCGCTAATGGCCGGGCATTTGTTGGACGTGTGTGCTTTTCTCAGTGGAGAAGAGGAATTGCTCAGTTGCTCCGACATGACGCCCGTTCCACCGATCGAAGAAGATACGCGCGATCTGAAGGATATCATCGGTCAGGAACAGGCTAAACGCGCGTTAGAAATCGCGGCGGCAGGCGGTCACAACCTGCTCTTGCTAGGGCCTCCGGGAACAGGGAAAACCATGTTGGCGAGTCGATTAGGCAATCTGATGCCACCATTAAGCGATGAAGAAGCGCTGGAAAGCGCCGCCATCAACAGCCTAATCAACATTGATGCCACCATGACGCGCTGGCGAGCCAGACCATTCAGAGCGCCTCACCATAGTTCCTCTATGGCTGCGCTCGTGGGCGGAGGGTCGCTACCCAAACCCGGAGAAATCTCGCTCGCCCACAACGGTGTACTATTTTTGGACGAATTACCGGAGTTTGAGCGACGCGTACTGGACTCACTACGAGAGCCTCTGGAGTCCGGTGAAATTATCATTTCCCGCACTCGGGCTAAGGTGTGCTACCCAGCACGGGTGCAGCTCGTTGCCGCAATGAATCCCAGCCCGTCAGGCCACTATCAGGGCGTTCATAACCGGTTGCCGGCACAACAAATACTGCGCTATCTCAGCAAACTTTCCGGTCCCTTTTTGGATCGCTTTGACCTTTCAATCGAAGTCCCTTTGCTACCACCAGGGGTTTTATCTCAGCAGCATTATCAAGGCGAAAGCAGCGCGACAATTCGTGAGCGCGTGCTGATCGCACGGCAGATACAGCTGAAGCGGGCAAATAAAATCAACGCGCTACTCACTTCACGTGAAATAGAAAAACACTGCGGATTGGAGATGGCTGATGCGACCTATTTGGAAGAGGTGATGAACAAACTTGGCTTATCCGTACGTGCATGGCACAGGATCTTGAAAGTCGCGCGCACGATCGCTGACCTAGGCGGTCGGGATAATATTGAAAGAAAACACCTTGCCGAAGCGCTGAGCTATCGCTGTATGGATCGCTTGCTCATCCAGCTCCACAAAAACCTTGAATAGCGAGAGCATTACATTTGTTCGCTACAAAAGGAAATGGGGCGTTAGCCCCATTCTTAATTAATCATCGCTTTCAGTGTATTCTTCCACTGCATCCATCTGCGGCTTACCACCAGACAACGTATGGAAGCGTTTAGGACGACGAATACGATCCAGATATTTGGACCAGATTTTTTCCAGTTCCGTTTCCGCTTTACGTTCGCCGCGACACATTGCAACAAACGATGTCTCTTCCTCCGTCACTGGCTCACGTTTACCCAAATCCAGCTCGTTAAACGCGTAGCCGTGGCGTTCCAACAATTGTGCTTCTTTAATCGTAAAGTCGCCATGTCGGGAAAAACCACGCGGGTAGAACTTGTTATCAAAAAAACGATTAGTGGTAGAGAAGCTTTCTGCCATCTTACACGCTCCTAATTCTTCTATGGTCGTGTTGTTTATGGCGCGGAGTATTAGATAGGCTTGACATTGTGTAAAACAAAACATTTAAATCATTACGACAAAATTTTTTTGGAGATGGGCGTGGATACCGAATTACTAAAAACCTTTCTGGAAGTCAGCAGGACAAGACACTTTGGCCGTGCCGCCGAATCCCTGTATCTCACGCAGTCAGCGGTGAGTTTTCGGATTCGCCAGTTAGAGACGCAGCTTGGTGCCAACCTGTTCACGCGCCATCGGAACAACATACGTCTGACGCCCGCTGGCGAACGGCTTCTGCCCTATGCGGAAAGCCTTATCGGCACCTGGCAGATCGCCAAAAAAGAAGTCGCACGCTCGCAGCAACACAGCCTGCTTTCGGTAGGAGCAACGGCGTCACTCTGGGAGGCCTATCTGACTCCCTGGCTACAATCGCTGTATCAACAGCGCCCGCTGCTCCAGCTAGAAGCGCGCATTGCCTTACGTCACTCGCTGGTAAAACAACTCCATGAGCGTCAGTTGGATCTGTTGATTACAACCGAACAGCCAAAAATGGAAGAATTAGCGAGCCAGCTACTGGGTAACTTCTCCCTTTCGCTGTTTGCTGCAGAAGCGCACCCACCTGGGCAGGAACTGCCTTATATAAAATTAGAGTGGGGCGCAGACTTTCATCAGCAGGAACATCGCCTATTAGCCAGCGATCAGCTTCCCGTGTTGACAACAACATCGGCCCAGTTGACCCGCCAATTGCTTGAAACAACCGGCGGCTGCGCGTTTTTACCCAGCCATTGGTTACAAACCTATTCCAACCTGCGGATAGTTGGCGACAGTCAGCCCGTCGTGCGCCCGTTTTACGCCGTTTGGTTACAAAACAGCGATCAGCAGACGATGATTCGTCAGTTGCTGAAAACGCCTATTGTGATTAATCCATGAGCTATTTTGCTCACAACTCACTTAAGCACGTCTGGCTAACCAGAATGTGCTTAACGCCTTCTGTAACCCAATGAAAGCAAACAGCAGGAAACCAATGACGATTTTTGTCCACCATGAGCTCAAGGTGCCGTCAAACGTGATATACGTTTGAATCAGACCTTGAATCAGTACGCCAAACAGGGTGCCCAATACGGTTCCGACACCACCGGTCAGTAGCGTACCGCCGATGACGACGGCAGCGATGGCGTCCAATTCCACACCGCTTGCTGCCAGAGCATAACCCGCGGAAGTGTAGAGAGAGAAAACAATACCTGACAGCACCGCTAACGTACTGGAAAGCATGTAGATATGAATCGTCGTCCGCCTGACGGGCACCCCCATCAGTTCCGCTGAATAGCTGCTACCACCAATCGCATAAACACGGTTACCGAAACGGGTACGGTGCGCCATCACGATCCCCAGCAGTACTACAACCAACATAACCAGCGCCAGAAAGGTAAACCGTCCTCCATCCGGCATGCGCCATGCTAAACCCGCCAGTTGGCTATAGACCGGGTGATCGATTGGAATCGACTCCTGTGAGACGATAAAGCTCATTCCTCGGACAAAGAACATACCTGCCAGCGTGATAATAAAGGCTGGCAATTTGAGCGTGTCGATAATCCATCCCATCAGCCCGCCAAACATGGCGCCCATCACCAGCGCTATTGCGAACGCAAAGAAAGGATCAATGCCATACGTACCGATCAGTTTGGCCAGTAACACACCAGTAAATGCAATGACTGACCCTACGGAGAGATCGATCCCGCCAGACAAGATGACAAACGTCATCCCAACAGCCACGATCCCCAGAAAGGCGTTATCCGTCAGTAAATCAAAGAAAACTCGCGTCGACGCAAAGCCGGGAAACTGGCTGAGACAGAATAAATAGCCAGCAATAAAGACCAGAATCGTCATCAACAGGGGGAAGTGGCGTTTCAACATTATGTTTTCCTCCTGAACAGGTGATGCAGCGAAATACGCGGAGATTGCATAACCAAAACCAGCAGAACGACGAGTGCCTTCAGAACCAGGTTGAATTCCGGCCGATAGCCAGACAGCAGGATGCCAGTATTCATACTCTGAATAATCAAGGCACCGACGACAGAGAGCAGCAAATTAAAACGCCCCCCAAGTAGCGAACCGCCACCGATCACCACAGCCAGAATCGCGTCTAATTCCAACCAGAGGCCCGCGTTGTTCGCATCCGCCCCACGGATATCTGCAGTCACGATAACGCCCGCTACGGCCGCACACACGCCGCATATGACATAAGCTGCGACCAATACCAGCTTCGTACTCACGCCAGCGTTGCGAGCCGATCGCAAATTAATACCAACAGATTCGATAAATAGCCCAAGCGCCGTTTTACGCGTCAAAATCCACAGCGCCAACAGCATCACGCAGGCAATAATCACTGGCATGGGTAGATAGAACAGGGTTCCGCTGCCCAACTTAGCCAACCCGGCGTTATCGAACGTGATAATTTGACCTTCGGTAATCAGCTGAGCAATGCCTCGCCCGGCAACCATCAGCATCAACGTCGCTACAATCGGCTGAATCTGTAACACCGCAACCAGAAAACCGTTCCATAGCCCACACAACGCACCAACCAATAGCGCAACCAGCAGTACAGAAGGAAGCGGATGGCCAGCAGCAGTAAGCGTTGCGGCCGTCGCGCCTGCAATCGCCATTACCGCACCAACCGATAAATCGATTCCACCAGTGGCAATCACTAACGTCATACCTAATGCCAGCAGCGCAACGGGCGCACCGCGGTTAAGGATGTCGATAAGGCTACCGAACAAGCGCCCATCCTGAATGTGGAGGGAGAAGAAGTTGGGCGCGACCATGCTATCAATCAGCAAGATGGCAACGAGCGCCAGAAGCTGTGGCACCCCTTTGGTGAACGTTAAGCGGACTTTTTTGGCAGGTTTGACGTTATTATCTGTCATCATCTGCTCCCGTTTGTACTGCGATTGCCTGCATGACTGCGGCAACCGAGATCTCATTATGTTCAAGATGCGCAACGTGCTGCCTGTCGCGCAGCACAATGATGCGATCCGCATAACCGGTCAGTTCTTCCAATTCAGAAGAGATCACGAGTAACGCCATCCCCTGTTCACAAAGTTTTTCGATCAGGCGAATGATTTCAGCATGCGCACCGACATCGATTCCTCGCGTTGGCTCATCCAGAATCAAGAAGCGCGGCTCTGTTGCCAGCCAGCGCGATAGCAGGACTTTTTGCTGATTCCCTCCCGATAGATACTGAATTTCCTGCTCTGGACTCGGCGTACGAATCCCTAATAGGCTGATAAATTTTTCAGCGATACGGGTTTGCTCACGTAAGGAAATGGGCTTCAGCCAGCCACGTTGCGCCTGAAGCGCCAAAATGATGTTCTCTCGTACCGTTGCCGCACCGACAATGCCGTCAGTTTTGCGATCCTCAGGGCAATAGCCAAAGCCGAGTTTTCCTGCTGCACGTGGCGTGCGAATGCTGACTTGTTTGCCATCAACTCTGGCTTCACCGGCATCAGGCACGTTAATACCAAATATCAGCTGCGCGGTTTCTGTCCGGCCGGACCCCAGTAGACCAGCGAGGCCAACAATTTCTCCCGGGCGCACGGAAAGCTCGAAGTCATTAATCGAGCCACGCCGACCATAGTGTTTAAACTGCACGATAGGCTCACCTGAGACGTCACTATGTTCGCCACGCTTCAATAACGTTTCATCAAAACTGTGCCCCAACATCATTTGGACTAATTCAATACGTGGTAATTCTGCGGCAGGCAATGTCCCGACTAATCTTCCATTACGCAAAACGGTAATTCTGTCACTAATGCGATAAACCTGATCCAGAAAGTGTGTCACAAATATCATACCGATTCCGCGATCGCGCAACGTCCGCAATATATCCAGTAGCATATCGACTTCTTTTGCATCAAGGCTTGCGGTCGGTTCATCAAGAATTAAAACTTTAGCGGAAAGATCGATAGCTCTGGCGATAGCTACAATTTGCTGCACTGCGATGGAGTAATTACCAAGCGGATGGCTAACATCGATCATCAGTCCATAATTCAATAAAAGTGCTTCGGCCTGATGCAGGATTTTATGTTGATCCACGATGCCCCAACGTGTGGGCTCACGACCAATAAATAGATTTGCCGCAACGGACAGATTCGGTAATAGATTGACTTCTTGATAGACCGTACCAATACCCAATGACTGAGCATGAGCCGTATTTACAGGATTAATCGCCATACCATCGAGGATAATTTCACCCGTTGAGCGATGGTAAACACCAGTCAACGCCTTAATTAACGTTGACTTCCCTGCGCCATTCTCTCCTAATAGCGCCACTATTTCGCCGCGATCAAGCGTGAAGTCCACTTGATCTAGTGCTTTTACCCCCGGAAACTCAACGCTCATGCCCCGAATATCTAACAACCGTGTCGTTTCCATCAGCATCACCTATGCGACAACTTAACAAGGCTACATCACACCTGAGCAATATTATGGTAAGTAGGCTGACAATATTCACTGTCCCGTGATTAAACGGTGCAGAAAACATAGCAAGCCTACTTTCCCATATTTATATTTCTGCCAGGTATTTAGCAAAATTTATATCAATGATAAATCCACAATATAAATCTCAATAACCAAGGTCTTTCTTGGTTTCATATTCCTGTTTTGCCGTGTCAGGCAGTAATAAACGTGATTCGGTTTGAATGAATTTTTCAGGCTGTTTCCCGTCCTTCTTCATCGCTAATAAAGCATCAAAAGCAGGACCAGCCATATTAGGTGTTAATTCAACGGTGGCATTAGCTTCGCCATTCATCATAGCTTTAAAAATGTCGGGGACACCATCAATGGAGACAACTTTTATTTGTGAACCAGGTTTCAGACCAGCTTCTTTTATTGCCTGAATAGCGCCTATTGCCATGTCATCATTATGTGCATAAACCGCACAGATATTTTTCCCATTCTGCTCAGCTTTAATAAAGCTTTCCATGACCTCTTTACCCTTGCTACGAGTAAAGTCTCCCGACTGTGAGCGAATAATTTTTATCTGCGGATCTGAAGCTATACCGTCAGCAAACCCTTTCTTACGGTTTATCGCAACGCTAGCCCCAACAGTTCCCTGCAACTCAACAACATTACAAGGTTTGCCAGCGGCTTCTTTCACAAGCCACTCCCCTGCCACTTTTCCTTCATAGACACTATCAGAGGCGATAGCAGCGGTGTACAACGATGGATCGCTAACCTCAATCGTTCTATCAAGCAGGAACACTGGAATTTTTGCTTCTTTAGCTTCCTGTAAGACTGGCGCCCAACCTGTCGCGACAACTGGAGCAATAAATATGGCATCTACGCCCTGAGCGATGAACGACCGCACAGCCTTAATCTGATTCTCCTGCTTCTGCTGAGCATCCGCTATTTTTAACGTTATCCCACGCTTCTCGGCTTCCTGCTTTGACACCTTAGTTTCCGCAGAGCGCCATCCTGATTCTGAACCAATCTGGGAAAACCCAACCGTTAGGGGTTTTGCCTGTACGGCACCACATAACGCAGTGCTTACAGCAACAGCTACCAGTAAACGTCTGTACATACTTAAACTCCTTCTGTGTAGTCTTACAGCTACTTAGTCAGATTTCAGGTACAGCATAGCGCTACGAATTTCTGCTGTAGCGCTACCGATGTGATGTTGGCAGGTATCACTAACAAGTGAATGCAACCTGAAGGATCGTTCTGAAAAACAACTTCCTTTCACTCAGGTTGTAGATAGTTTTAGTTCAAATATCGAACAAGGTGAATGAGCAAGTTCACAACCTGGTATTACGGTTATTTTGTGCATATTTACAGCTAAATCAGCACGATCTATCAACAGCACATTAGCGAATTTTATCTATTAAATAACAACACGTTAGATTAATTAGACATCCAGAGGGGAGAAATAACGAAGAAATTGGAAAGAAGGATACGAGACAGGATCGAGCATAAAGTATAGATCAAAAAAAACCCTTCACGATAACGTGAAGGGTTTTATTTGGCAGGGGCGGAGAGACTCGAACTCGCGACACCCGGTTTTGGAGACCGGTGCTCTACCAACTGAGCTACGCCCCTAAATTACGCTTAATATTATGCCTGCTAAAGTTAGCAGGCATAATTTTTAATAAGTGGCGGAACGGACGGGGCTCGAACCCGCGACCCCCTGCGTGACAGGCAGGTATTCTAACCAACTGAACTACCGCTCCACCGAATTTCTCTACAACCACCGGATTACTCCGGCTTACTGCTTAATTTGATGCCTGGCAGTTCCCTACTCTCACATGGGGAAGCCCCACACTACCATCGGCGCTACGGCGTTTCACTTCTGAGTTCGGCATGGGGTCAGGTGGGACCACCGCGCTATCGCCGCCAGGCAAATTCTGTTTCATTCCAGCCGTTACTATGGTGAC
Organism: Pectobacterium sp. CHL-2024; assembly: GCF_044751765.1. Lineage (NCBI taxonomy): Bacteria > Pseudomonadati > Pseudomonadota > Gammaproteobacteria > Enterobacterales > Pectobacteriaceae > Pectobacterium > Pectobacterium sp. CHL-2024. The sequence continues at coordinate 161,811 of NZ_JBIXKO010000009.1, forward strand.
TTTATCTTTCTCGTCATCACGCAACCACCAGAACCAATCTCTGAACAAGCTGAACATCGTTCTCTATGAGTCTTTAAAACACCTTCGGTGTTGTAAGGTTAAGCCTCTCGGGTCATTAGTACTGGTTAGCTCAACGTA
>NZ_JBIXKO010000010.1:0-155504 GCF_044751765.1 Pectobacterium sp. CHL-2024
CCTGCAGTTACCGATTTTACATCTTGCTGAAAAATGCCTTGTTCAACCGGGAGCGTCCATATACGCGGCGTACACAGGAGGTACGATGTTTTCATTGATTGAAGAACCTTGGTTGCCCGCCGTCTTTGCGGATGGTCGGATGGGTAACATTTCCCCGCAGCAGCTCCCCGACGACAATATTATCGATCTTGCCTGGCCGCGTGCCGATTTGCAGGGGGCGGGCTATCAGCTTCTTATCGGCCTGCTGCAAACTGCCTATGCCCCCGTTGATGGCGATGGCTGGACCGAGGTCTGGGAAGAAGGACTTGGTTCCGACTTTTCGCAAGCGTTAGCCACGCTGGTACCGGCGATGCAGTTTGGCGCACAGAAGCCCGCGTTTATGCAGGATTTTGCCACGCTCGACAGCGACCCGACACCGATTTCGGGACTGTTGATCGATGCCCCCGGCGGCAATACGCTCAAGCTAAATAAAGATCACTTCATCAAGCGTGGCACGGTCAGCGCGGTGTGCCCGCACTGTGCGGCAATGGCGCTGTTCACACTGCAAACCAATGCGCCATCCGGCGGGCAAGGGCACCGCACCGGGATGCGCGGTGGCGGGCCGATCACTACGCTGCTTATGCCGGAAAAATCCGGTCTGCCGCTGTGGAAAAAGCTCTGGATGAACGTGGTGACGCAAGAGGTGATGCCCAAGGGCAAACCCGATGCCACGGTGTTCCCGTGGTTAGCGAATACGCCCACCAGCGATGGTACTCACCCGCCCGTGACGCCGGAAAATGCGCATCGGCTGCAAGCCTATTGGGGCATGCCGCGCCGTATTGAACTGGATTTCACCACGCTACAGACGGGTGAATGCGATCTGTGCGGCACGGAATCGACCACGCTGCTCACGCAGTATCGCACCAAGAACTACGGCATTCAGTACGACAGCTGGCGGCACCCGCTCACTCCCTATCGTCATGCGCTGAAAGGCGATGCCCCTTTTCTGTCGGTGAAAGGGCAACCGGGCGGGCTGGCGTATCGTGACTGGCTGGGGCTGCTTATTCAGGGAGAAGATAAGCTCAATAGCACCTTTCCCGCGATGGTCGTGCACCACAATGCCCAGCGAGATGAACTGCGTAGAGACTCTGGGCTGTGGTGTTTTGGCTACGATATGGACAACATGAAGGCACGTTGCTGGTATGAGCACCATGTTCCGCAGTTGTTTGCCTCTGCCCGTTTTCGTGATGATCCTCTTGCGCTACGTGAATATAAAGACCATTTGCAACTGGCGGTGGAACTGGCGCGGGACAGTGCCACGCTGCTGCGTCAGATGATTAAAGAAGCTTGGTTTTCGCGCCCCAAGGACGCAAAAGGGGATTTCAGTGCCATTGATGTCGCGTTCTGGCAGGAGACGCAGCCTGATTTTATGCGGCTGTATCAGTCGCTGGCTCAGGGGAGCTCCCCCGCTATGGCGCTGAAAACGTGGCAAAAGGCGCTCTATCGCTATCTGTTGGAGAACTACGATGCCCGCGTGTTTAGCAACCCAGACGAACATCGCGATCTGGTTAAGGCGGCGGGAACGCGGAAAAAGCTGAGTGCGTTTTTCTATAAGCAAAAAGCGTCAGAAACCATTAAACAAATGCAGGAGGCAGTGGATGGCAAACACGGCTGATTTTTTGGTCATCAACAAGGATGACGCAAAAAAGATTAGTGACTGGTACGAGGCGCTACAAAATCGCCATAGTGCTGCGGGCAATGGCCGTGCGCGACGGGCAGAGCTGCGCCGTGCCACTCCGCCTTATGGCGTGCTGACCTGTCAGGGATATCACGATCTGGCCGGGAAGCTGGCGGCGCGGCTGGAAAAGGAACACCACATCGTGGCACTGGCGATTTTTGTTTCTGTCGCGGCACACGCGGCGAAAAACATGTTGAAGACCAGCTTCGCTGCCCAGCTAGGTGAAAAACAGGGCGGCGACCGTCCTTTTCTTTCCGCTTTGCGCTTTGAACGGCTACAGCGGGCGCAAACGCCGGAAGAACTGTATCGCCAGCTTTTCCGTGCGGTGCAAATACGCGGTGAGGCAGGTGTCAACCTCCCTTCACTGGCGGACGGTATTTTCCTGTGGGTGGACGAGTGGCAGGCGCGGCAGGAAAACCGCGCGCCGACGCTTCACCCTTTGCGACGCAACGCCGTGCGCTGGGCGTGCGAGTATGCGCAGGCGTCACAAAATATCACCGCCGATGAGCCAGGCACGACAGCAATGTTAACGACAGAAACGTCAACGACAGCTTCAGACAAGGAATAACTGATGACCACTTTTATCCAGCTTCATTTTTTAACCGCTTATCCGTCTTCTAACCTGAACCGTGATGATGCGGGTCGTCCGAAAACCGCAATCGTTGGCGGCGTCGAGCGTTTGCGGGTGTCCTCGCAAAGCCTGAAACGTGCATGGCGTACCTCTGAGGTTTTTGAGTCCGCAATGGATGGCCATATCGGCACCCGCAGTCGCCGTATAGGGCGTGATATCTACACTGCGCTGATTGCTGGTGGTATGAGTGAAAAGCTGGCCGATGAGGCGACGAAGAGCATTGCTGAGCAGTTCGGTAAACCGAAAAAAGAAGAAAAAGGCAGTAAAGACCCGCTGGAAAAATACGATATCGAACAGCTTGCTCACTTCAGCGTGCAGGAAAGGGCGTTGATCGATCAACTGGTTGCTCGTCTGATCGCTGAGTCACGGAAGCCGAATAGCGAAGAGCTAAAGCTACTGCGTAAGGACGCCGCCAGCGTCGATATCGCGCTGTTTGGTCGGATGCTGGCCGCCGAGCCGGAATTCAACGTTGAAGCAGCCTGTCAGGTAGCACACGCGCTGGGCGTGAGTGCCGTCACCATCGAAGACGACTTCTTTACGGCGGTGGATGACCTGAATACGTCAGCCGACAGCGGATCGGCGCATATGGGCGAACAGAGCTTTGCCTCGGCGCTGTTCTATCACTATGTCTGCATTAACCGCGATCTGCTGCTGGAAAATCTGAATAACGATGAAGAGCTGGTGGCGCGTACCCTGCGTGCGCTGACGGAAACGGCGCTGACCGTATCGCCGGGTGGCAAGCAGAACAGCTTTGCCAGTCGGGCGCTGGCAACCTATGTGCTGGCAGAGAAGGGAAGCGATCAGCCGCGTACCTTGTCAGTCGCGTTTTTCAAACCCATCCGCAATGACGATCAGGTCAATGATGCCATCGAGCTGCTGTGTAAACAAAAAGCCAAGTTTGATCGGGTGTACGCCTCTGCGGGCAGCGTTCCTTCCTATGAGCTGAACGTGGAAGCTGAGAGTGAGGGCGGTTCACTGCAAGGGTTACTGGATTTCATCAGCCAGTAGGAGCGCGATATGGATAACTATCTGGTCTTCCAGGTCTACGCCCCGCTGGTGTCGTGGGGAGAAGTGGCGGTGGGTGAAGTGCGCCATACCTCTACAGTGCCCAGTCGTTCGGCGTTGCTGGGGTTGCTGGCAGCGGCGTTGGGGATCCGGCATGACGATCGGGCCGCGCTGACGGTTTTCAACCAGCATTACCACGTGGCGGTGCGGCCGCTTTCCGATCGTGAAACCTGGCTGAATGACTACCACACGGTGCAGATGCCGAAAGAAAACCGCAAAGTGCCGCGCTACACAAGACGTGATGAATTGCGGCCGGAGGCAGGGCAATCGCTCGAAACCATGCTGACCTCACGCGAATACCGCTGTGATGCCTATTACCACATCGCCATTAGTGCCACACCGGATGCACCTTACGCGTTAAGTGCGCTGAGAGAGGCGTTGCTATCACCGGTATTTACGCTCTATTTCGGGCGTAAAAGCTGTCCGCCTGCGCTGCCGCTGGCACCACACCTGTTTGCTGGCACGCTGGCCGAGGTGTGGCAGTTAGCAAAGCAGACGCCAGCACTGAACGACCTCGCATTAGAGACGATCGGTCGTGCCGAAGGCGTGTGCTACTGGGAACAGGAAAGCGACACGGGGCTAACGGCGCAATACCGCGTCTCACGGAACGATCAGCCCGCCGATCGGCGGCGCTGGCAGTTCACTTCCCGCGTGCAATATGCCGGCAGTGAAAAGGGAGAGGAATGATGTATTTTTCCAGAATAACGCTGCAGCTCAATGCATTGCCGCGCGTGATGGCGGAAAAGCGGCTGCACGCGGGGGGCTATGCCAGCCACCAGTGGCTCTGGCAGCTCTTCCCCGAGCATCTTCAGAGATCGTTCCTGTTCCGTGAAGAGGCACATGAAACAAAAAGTCTATTTTACCTGCTCTCTGAACAGGCACCGCAGGCAGGCCATAACCTGTTTCAGGTGGAAACCAAACCGTATCAACCGCAGTGGCATAACGGCATGACGCTGGCGTTTTCGCTACGTGCTAATCCGGTGGTCACGCGGGACGGCAAGCGTAGCGATGTGTTGATGGATGCGCGTCATCAGGCGAAAGCTGCCGGGCTATCTGGTGTAGAACTGTGGCGGCATCAACAGCAGCGTGCTCATGACTGGCTGGTGCGTCAGGGAGAAAACGCGGGTTTTGCGGTGTCGTCGTGTCAGGTCGATGGGTATCAACGTCATCGCCTGAACAAGCCAGGCCAGTCGGCGGCGATTATGTTCAGTAGCGTGGATTATGACGGGGTGCTCCACATTACAGATGCTGAACGCTTTGCGACAGCTGTCCGGCAGGGGTTAGGAAAAAGCAAAGCACTGGGATGCGGCTTGCTGCTATTGAAACGGGCGTAGCCTGCCCCGTTACAGGGAGAGTTGACGATGTATGTTCCGCTCAATCCGATCCCGCTCAAGGATCGGGTTTCACTCATCTTTCTGCAATACGGGCAGATTGATGTCATTGACGGTGCGTTTGTGCTGGTGGATAAAACCGGTGTGCGCACGCATATTCCCGTGGGGTCGGTTGCCTGCATCATGCTGGAGCCGGGCACGCGGGTTTCTCATGCGGCCGTGCGGCTGGCTGCAACGGTCGGGACGCTGCTGGTGTGGGTCGGCGAAGCCGGTGTACGGCTGTATGCGTCTGGTCAGCCCGGCGGTGCGCGGTCGGACAAATTGCTCTATCAGGCCAAGCTGGCGTTGGATGAGGAACTGCGCCTTAAAGTGGTGCGCAAAATGTTTGAGCTACGCTTTGGTGAACCTGCGCCGAGCCGTCGTTCCGTCGATCAACTCAGGGGGATTGAAGGTGCCCGCGTGCGCCAAACATATACGCTGTTGGCGCAGCAGTATGGCGTGAAATGGAATGGCCGACGTTACGATCCGAAAGATTGGGAACGAGGTGACAAGGTCAACCAGTGTATTAGCGCGGCAACGTCCTGCCTGTACGGTATTACGGAAGCGGCCGTGCTGGCGGCAGGTTATGCACCAGCAATTGGGTTTGTCCACAGCGGCAAACCGCTTTCTTTTGTCTACGACATTGCCGACATCATCAAATTCGAGGGGGGGGTGGCGAAAGCTTTTGAAATTGTAGCCCGCAACCCTGCCGAGCCGGATCGTGAAGTGCGGCTTGCCTGTCGTGATATTTTCCGCAGCCAGAAAACGCTGAGCAAACTAATTCCCTTGATTGAGGAAGTCTTGTCTGCGGGTGGCATTACGCCGCCTCTACCGCCGGACGATGCACAGCCGCCTGCAATCCCAGAACCGAAACCGTTTGGTGAAAGCGGCCACCGGGGGCAGGGTTAAATGAACATGCTGGTGGTTGTGACGGAAAATGTCCCGCCGCGGTTGCGCGGCAGGCTGGCGGTGTGGCTATTGGAAGTCCGCGCGGGAGTGTATGTCGGTGATACGTCACAGCGGGTGAGAGAGATGGTCTGGCAGCAGATTATCGAACTGGCAGAACAGGGCAATGTGGTGATGGCGTGGGCGACGAATACGGAATCCGGTTTTGAGTTCCAAACCTGGGGCGAAAATCGCCGAATGCCGGTAGATCTGGATGGCCTACGGTTAGTCTCTTTCTCACCTATTGAAAATCAATAAGTTAGCGATCTTTAACAACATGGAAAAATCGGTAGAATTTTTTATGCCGAAAAAAGTGTTATAAAACAACTCTCTACTTTTAGAGTGTTCCCCGCGCCAGCGGGGATAAACCGTCTCGCCACCAACCTATGCGCGCCTAGATAATGTGTTCCCCGCGCCAGCGGGGATAAACCGCCGAAATGTGCGTATCGAATTTAATCGGTTCAAGTGTTCCCCGCGCCAGCGGGGATAAACCGCGCTTCTGTATCGGGATAATCTCATCTTTTCGGTGTTCCCCGCGTCAGCGGGGATAAACCGATGGGCGTCAATATCGATGGCAAATTTTATGAGAGTTCCCCGCGCGAGCGGGGATAAACCGAACTGTTCGAGCGTCGCGGTTTCGCTATACATGTGTTCCCCGCGCCAGCGGGGATAAACCGACGATAGGACGGGGGATTTTTAGGGCATTTTCGTGTTCCCTGCGCCAGCGGGGATAAACCGTTAGCGGCCAACACCGGTCTGATCTCTATTGAAGTGTTCCCCGCGCCAGCGGGGATAAACCACTACCAATCATATTCGCCTCATCATATTTGTGAGTGTTCCCCGTGCTAGCGGGGATAAACCGTGGCCGCCGCCACCGCCTGTGCCGAGATTACCGTGTTCCCCGCGCCAGCGGGGATAAACCGGGGCTAACGGATTCTTTTGGGGCTGCTCCTGTGTGTTCCCCGCGCCAGCGGGGATAAACCGGATTAATCGGCCTTGCTCTCCCAAATATTCTAGTGTTCCCCGCGCCAGCGGGGATAAACCGGAGTTCGCGGCTATCGTTCAGCGCTACGGCTGGTGTTCCCCGCGCCAGCGGGGATAAACCGTCAGTGAAATCGCGCATCTGTCCGGTGCCACAGTGTTCCCCGCGCCAGCGGGGATAAACCGGCGTCTGAAATGGTTAACATGGAGCGTGTTAACGTGTTCCCCGCGCCAGCGGGGATAAACCGGTGCGGAGCGTAACACGCGGGAATTAGTCAACGTGTTCCCCGCGCCAGCGGGGATAAACCGCGGAGAAGCGCTACAGCATTCAGTCTGTGACAGTGTTCCCCGCGCCAGCGGGGATAAACCGACGGGCGAAATGTATTTCGGTAACACGCCTGAGTGTTCCCCACACCAGCGGGGATAAACCGTCGAGTATTTTTCGCGGATCTGGCTCACCCCAGTGTTCCCCGCGCCAGCGGGGATAAACCGGGCAGTCATCATGTGTTCGTCAAAGCAGGCAAGTGTTCCCCGCGCCAGCGGGGATAAACCGGATTAATCGGCCTTGCTCTCCCAAATATTCTAGTGTTCCCCGCGCCAGCGGGGATAAACCGACGGCACGGTCACGTCAACGTGGCATGAATACGTGTTCCCCGCGTCAGCGGGGATAAACCGAGCGTTCCCGATACGCCACCGAATACGTCATTGAGTTCCCCGCACCAGCGGGGATAAACCGTCCAGGCAGTTAGTTAGCGGATTTTCGTGCTCGTGTTCCCCGCGTCAGCGGGGATAAACCGTGGTCTGAATCAGACATCATCCAGCACCTACAGTGTTCCCTGTGCCAGCGGGGATAAACCGTATTCATCCAGATACAGGTTTCCAGTGTAGCTGTGTTCCCCGCGCCGGCGGGGATAAACCGCATGCTGGTTAAGAATGAGAAGCTTAACGGGTGAGTTCCCCGCACCAGCGGGGATAAACTGGGCTTATACCCCTTGTTGCATGTTGGTCTAAATATCCCCCGCACGGAACCAAATCCCGCGGCTGGCTGGCGCGATGGGGGATTGCGTGTCAGTATTAAAGCACGCCATTTTTGCACTCACCGTTACGGTGAGGCGCTATGCCAATGATTTTTGTCTTCCATACGTTACCGTAAGGAGGTGATATGAAAGTTGAAGCCGCAGAGTCGTCCGTTTTTGCCAGCCAGCAGGTGATGGCGAAGCGTTCGACAGAGCATGCAGAGAAAGCGGCGCTGTCCGAAAAGCTTCAGTCTTATCAGGCGGGCAGCGGTGCTGTTCCTGTCGGTGAGACGACGCGGTATGATTTCACCCGCATTAGCCCTGCCGAGCTGTATGAAACGGTTGAAGGCCTTGTCAGCAGTGGGCGGTTGGGACGTGAAGAAGGTTCCGCGCTGCTGGGTTTTGTCTCGTCGCCGAGAGCCGAAGGGGGAAGTATTCCGCCTTCCAATGTATTCCAGCCGATTAATGTTTTCGACACCATTCAGCAAGGCGTCGCGGGCGCATCATCCCGTAGCGAAGTGCAGAATACCGAAAGCCTGCAGCGTGCCGCAGAGGCGCTGAACCGCTTTCAGGGACAGGTCTCCAGCATTAGCGTTTACGTCTAGCGTATTTCAGTGCGCCGTAGTCTGATGACGTCTCCCTATCCCCGTGTTTGCGGGGATAGTTGTTTTATACCGTGCTCAGCGCTTTAGGTTTCACTCAGCGTGGGGTTCGAGCTTTGATGTCCGTCAGCAGCGTGATTAGCGCCTGCACGTTATCGTCCTGCGTGCGCCAGGATGACACGCTGATGCGCAGTGCCGGACGCCCCTGCCAGACGGTGCCGCCAAACCATGCTTTGCCCGATGCCTGTAGCGCTTCTCGTATCGCCGTGGTTTGGCTGTCGGTTTCCCCCCGCAGCAGAACCTGATTAAGCACAACCCGATTCAGTATCTTAAAACCCGCATGGCGTAGGCCGTCGGCGATGAAGGTTGCCTGTCGGCAGTGTCGTTCGACCATCTCTGCCACGCCGTCGCGCCCCAGCGTACGCAGTGCTGCCCACACCGGAATGCCGCGCGGCCGACGAGAGAATTCGAGCGTCAGATTCTTCTGCGCATCTCGCGCCGCACTGGAATAGACGGCATCCGCGTTCATCGCTTCCGCCAGCACGTCCGCATCGCGGCAAATCGCCATCGCACAATCGTAAGGGGTGTTCAGCCATTTATGCGCGTCCGTTGTCCAGCTATCGGCCAGCTCGATGCCGTCGGTGAGAGCCGCGTGGGACGAAGCTCTGGCCCACAGTCCGAAGGCACCATCAACGTGAACCCAGGCACCCGCTGCTTTCGCGACGGGAATGATCTGCGCAAAGTCATCGAACTCGCCTGTGTTGACTTCGCCCGCCTGCAAACAAAGAATCGTGCGGTCGTCCAGCGAAGGAAGCTGTGCCACGTCGATCTGCCCAAACGCATTCACGGGCGCGATACGTAAATGGCGTAGCCCAAAGCCGAGTACGCGTAGCGCTTTCTTCACGGTGATGTGCGTCAGTTCCGAAATCACGACCTTAATTTCAGGTGCACCGTTCAGTCCATCGTTGTCAAAATCCCAGCCCTGTTTTGCCAGCAGAGCACGACGTGCGGCGGCCAGGCAGGAAAGCGTGCAGGCGGTGGCGCTGGTGCCGAAACCCACGGCGCTGTCTTTGGGCAAGTTCAGCGCATCGAGTACCCAGCGGCTGGCGAGGCGTTCCAGCGTGGCGGATACCGGCGAGTTATCAAAGGTGGAGGCGCACTGATCCCAGGCGATCATTAATCGCTCGGAGGCGGCGGCGACCGGCAATGAGGCTCCGATAACAAAGCCGAAATAGTTTGGACCATTGGAGGCGGTAGTAGCCGGTGAACCGACTTCATCCAGCAGCGTCAGCGTGCTTTCGGGCGAGAAGCCCTGTTGCGGCAGCACTTCATCAAAACGTGCCAGCGCGGCGAGGGCATCGGCATCGGGGAAAACCCGGCGCTGTGCAGTCTCAGCCAGATAACGTCGGCCGCGCTCGTCGGCATCAGCCAGTAATGTCAGTTCGCTCATGTTTTTCCCTTATCAATAGGATGGTGTCTTTATGAAGAAGCGTTGTTCCGCTATCACGATGGCGTGGAAGCGGCCGGTGACGGCGCTGAGGTATGCAGCGTCACTTTCCAGAAAAGCAGCGCCGTCAGGCTGACGGCTGCACCAAGGAGGCACACGCCTGACCAGCCCGCAGCGTCATACGCCGCTGTCGTTGCCATCGCGCCAAGTCCGCTGCCGATGCTATAAAACAGCATATAACAGCCAACCAGACGGCTGTGCGCATCGGGATGCGTCTTGAAAATCATGCTTTGGTTGGTGACGTGAATGGCCTGTCCGCCCAGATCGAGAACGATGATGCCGACCACCAGCGCGAAGAGAGAATAGGGCGCTAACCACAGCGGCAGCCACGATGTCAGCAGCAATAACAGGGCGATGCCGCTGACCCACTGTTCGCGGCCTTTATCGGCCAATGAGCCCGCTTTTACCGCCGCCAATGCGCCGAGAATCCCCACCAGACCAAACGCACCGATAACCGTATGAGAAAAGAAATACGGTTCGCGACTCAGCGGCAAAACCAGTGCGCTCCAGAAAATGCTCAGGGCAGCAAACATCAGTAAAGCGATGGTGCCGCGTATTTGCAACACCCGTTCTTGACGCAGCAAGGTCAGCATAGAGAGCAGCAACGCGGAATAGTGTGGGCGCTGCCGGGCAAGCGGCTGATGCGGCAGTGTGCGCCATAACAGCACAGCAAGCAGAAGCATCAGCAGCGCGGAGAAAAAGTATACGCTGCGCCAGCCTGCGACATCGGCGATAAAGCCGGATAGCACGCGCGCCAGCAACAGCCCAATTACCACGCCGCCCTGTGCCGCACCCACCACGCGTCCGCGCTCCTGCGGTGCGGCAGCTGTTGCGGCATAAGCAATCAGACCCTGAGTCATTGCCGTACCGAGCATGCCCACGGCCAGCATGCTGATCAATAGAGCCAGGGGCGTGGTGGATAGCCCAACGGCGATCAGCGCCACGATGAGCGCACCCAACTGGGCGAGCATCAAATAGCGTCGATTGAGGATATCACCCAGCGGCACGAGCAGAATTAACGCCAGCGCACAGCCAAGCTGTGTTGCGGTCATCACGCCGCCAACGGCAGCGATGCTGATGTGAAAATCTACCGATAGCGCATCCAACAGCGGCTGTGCGTAATACACATTGGCGACGCTGAGGGCGCTGGCACAGGCAAACAGCAAAACTAACGCGCGCGGCAATGTCGTCTGCGTGCTGTAAAGATCGCCTTCGGTAACGGATGACGTGGTATGAATAGGGTTTGTTTTCATCGTATTGGCTTTCATTGCTCAATTTGGTTTCAAAATAAAACCACTTGAAGCATAAATACTCTGGTTTTATTCTGCAACCAAAAAACGCACGATCGATTTTTCGGCCTGTGGGTAAGGCAGGATGAACAGGAAAAAGGGGAGGAAGTATTCATGGTGAAGCGCAAAAGTCTGAAAGAGGATGCGTGTCCCGTCGCCCGTGCGCTGGATGTGGTTGGCGATCGCTGGGCGTTGCTGATTATCCGCGATGCCTTCGACAATCGCCGCCGTTTCGGCGATTTTCAGCGCAGTTTGGGCGTTGCCAAAAATATTCTTACCGATCGTCTGCGCGCCCTGGTTGAGGAAGGCATTTTGTCCGTTCAGCCCGTTTCCGAAAGCTCGGCCTATCAGGAATATATCCTGACGCCAAAAGGCGAACAGCTATTCCCGCTCGTTGTGGCGCTACGTCAGTGGGGGGAACAGCAGCTGTTTGCAGAAGGAGAACCGCACTCCCTGCTATTGGATAAACACACTGGCCAGCCTCTGCAAACCATGCTGCCGCACTCTGCGGAAGGGCAGTTAGTGGTCGGGCAGGATACGTTCGTTCAGAAAGTGGATTGAGGCAGCGTAATGCAGAAAAAACTGAGAGAAGCAGGTAGCGATCTTGAGGCAATCTCCCGCTATTTGAAGAAGTTGCACGTACTGACGTTATGCGTAGGTGAAAATTCGGAATTATGGTGTGCGAGTTGCTTCTATACTTATGACGATCAACAGATAGCCTTCTATCTAATGACGGAGTTGCAGACGCGCCACGGAGAAATAATGGCAAGGCTGCCGCAGGTGGCCGGTACGGTGAGCGGCCAGCCGAAGAGCGTCATGCTGATTAAGGGCGTGCAGTTTCGGGCGCAGGCGGTGCAGTTGGAAGGGGATGACGCGCAGCAGGCCAGAGCGCGATACAACGCGCGTTTCCCTATTGCCCAGGCATCGCAAGCGCCGATTTGGCGGCTCGATCTGACAGAAATCAAAATGACGGACAATACGTTGGGCTTTGGTAAGAAGCGCCACTGGCAGCGCTAACGTTTGTCATAACTAACATTTTCCATACATAACAATTTTCCATACATAACAACAGCAACGTAAAAAGATGGGATAGTGAAAGACGCTGAGCAAGGGGGAAAACCGATGAGCCGAGTACTGTTATTAGGTGCAACGGGGTTAGTGGGGCACGAGTTGTTAGAGCTGTTGAAAGCCAATAATCGGGTAGAGACGATCTATGCGCCGACCCGTAAGCCGCTGGCACCGTCAGAGAAAGTGGTCAATCCGCACGATCCCGATCTCTCTGCCGCGCTGGCGCAATTGACCGATCCTGTCGATATCGCGTTTTGCTGTCTGGGATCGACGCTTAAGACGGCAGGCAGTAAGCAGGCGTTCCGCTATGTGGATTACACGCTGGTGGTGGAAGGATCAAAGGTAGCGCTGGCGCTAGGCGCGACGCACCTGTTAGTCGTCAGTTCGCTGAGCGCGAGTGCGACGTCGCCTTTCTTCTATTCGCGCGTGAAGGGAGAAGCGGAAAAATCGCTGCGTCAGCAAGGCTGGCAGCATCTGACACTGGCACAGCCGTCGATGCTGCTGGGGGAAAGAGAAGATAGTCGTCCGCTAGAAAGTCTGGCCGCGCCGCTGTTTCGCTTGTTCCCGGCAAAATGGCGAGCCATTGAAGGGAAAACGGTCGCGCAGGCGTTGCTGAATCAGGCGTTCTCGCCCGAGCCCAAAGCGCGGGTCACCGTGCTCGAATCCGATCAATTACGTTCACTGGGTAAGCAGCAGGCGCTTCAGTAACCTCTTATCGATCAACGCAGACGGTGGACAACCTGATTGCTGCTGCCGCGCCAGATCAGTGCGGGATCTTTCAGATCTTGCACAAACTTTCCATCGACTAACACGTTGATGAGATCGACCACCCGCTGTTGCTCCGGCGTCAGCTCCGCCAGCACGTAGCCCGTCCAGACCCAGATATCTTTGCCGGAGCATTCCGAGCGTATCCGTTCGACCAGCCGCAAGATGTCAGGCACGTTCTGTGGGTGAAGCGGATCGCCACCAGACAGCGAAATGCCCTGCCGTGGGATCGCCGTATCCTGGAGATCGGCGATGATCCGATCTTCCTGTTCCTGCGTAAACGGCTGACCTGAGTTGAGTCGCCAGGTGCTCTTGTTGTAGCACCCCACACACTCATGCACGCAGCCAGCGACAAACAGCGTGCAGCGGGTGCCGGGGCCGTTGACGACATCAACGGGATAATACTGGTGGTAATTCATACGGTAGAGCCCATGTTGTAAAGCGGGCGCGTGTTGACGGTGCCGCGAAAGGTGGGCCGCATCGCTGCGGCCCGGAAGGGATTATCCCAGTTGGCCGTTACCTAAGTGCTTGATTCGACGCTTCACTTCTTCCTGCTTACCGGCGTTGAACGGGCGTGCATCCGGGCTGCCGAGGTAGCCGCACACGCGGCGCGTGACGGAAACGCGGGCCGAATCGTGGTTGCCGCATTTCGGGCAGGTGAAGCCTTTGCTGGTGCACTCGAATTCACCGGTGAAACCGCACTCATAGCATTCGTCGATCGGCGTGTTGGTGCCGTAGTAAGGCACGCGGCTGTAGCTGTAATCCCACACGTCTTCCAGCGCTTTGAGGTTGTGTTGCAGGTTCGGGTATTCGCCGTAGCAAATGAATCCCCCGTTAGCCAGCGGCGGATAGGGCAGCTCGAAGTCGATTTTCTGGTAAGGGTTCACCTTCTTCTCCACATCGAGGTGGAAGCTGTTGGTGTAATACCCTTTGTCCGTCACGCCCTGCACGACGCCAAACTCAGCGGTATCCAGACGGCAGAAGCGGTCACACAGGTTTTCGCTCGGCGTGCTGTACAGGCTGAAGCCGTAACCCGTTTCATCTTTCCACTGCTCGGTAGCGGCTTTCAGGCGAGTGATAACGGCCACGGCTTTAGCACGCAGCGCCTCGTCATCAAACACGTGCGTTTGGCTACCGAAGAGGGCATTAATCGTTTCATGCAGGCCGATGTAACCCAGTGAAATCGAGGCGCGTCCGTTCTTGAAGATATCCGCAATGCTGTCGTCTGCTTTTAAGCGCACGCCGCACGCGCCTTCCATATACAGGATTGGCGCGACGCGAGCTTTCACGCTTTCCAGCCGCGCAATGCGCGTCATCAGCGCTTTCTTCGCCAGTGCCAGACGCTGATCGAGCAGCGTCCAGAAGCGGTCTTCATTGCCTTCGGCTTCCAGCGCAATACGCGGCAGGTTCAGGCTGATCACACCTAAGTTATTGCGGCCGTCGTGAATCTGCTGGCCGTCTTCTTCATAAACACCGAGGAAGCTGCGGCAGCCCATTGGCGTTTTGAACGAACCGGTGACATTCACGACCTGATCGTAGTTCAGGATATCCGGATACATGCGCTTGCTGGCGCACTCCAGCGCGAGCTGTTTGATATCGTAATTCGGATCGCCCGCTTTGTGGTTCAGACCGTCGCGAATCGCAAAGACTAGTTTTGGGAAGACCGCTGTTTTGTGGTTTTTACCCAGTCCGGCAATACGGTTGCGCAGGATCGATTCCTGAATCAGACGCGATTCCCAGCTGATGCCGAGCCCGAAGCCAAAGGTCACGAACGGCGTCTGACCGTTAGCGGTGTGTAGCGTGTTGACTTCATATTCCAGTGACTGGAAGGCGTCGTAGCACTCTTTTTGCGTGCGGGTTAAGGCATAGTTTTCCGCATCTGGAATCTGCCACTCTTCCGCCACGGCTTTATGTTTCGCATGGCTGGCGGTGACGAACGGCGCCAGAATCTCATCAATACGGTTAATCGTGGTGCCGCCATAAATGTGGCTGGCGACCTGCGCGATAATCTGCGCGGTGACGGCGGTAGCCGTGGAGATCGACTTCGGTGGCTCAATCTCCGCGTTGCCCATTTTGAAGCCGTTGGTCAGCATGCCGTTCAGGTCGATCAGCATGCAGTTGAACATCGGGAAAAACGGCGAGTAGTCGAGGTCGTGATAGTGAATCTCACCGCGCTCGTGTGCCAGCACCACATCACGCGGCAGGATGTACTGTTTGGCGTAATGCTTGGCGACAATACCGGCCAGCAGGTCGCGCTGGGTGGGAATCACTTTACTGTCTTTGTTGGCGTTCTCGTTCAGCAGCGCCATGTTGCTCTGCTCGACCAGACCGCGAATTTCCTGATTCAGGCGACCGTGGCGTTCACGCGCAATATCGCGGTCATGGCGGTATTCGATGTAGGTACGCGCCAGTTTTTTGTAATTGCCGGACATCAGCAGGTTTTCGACCGCGTCCTGAATCTCGCGGATATCTACGCGCGATTTATCCTGCATTTGTTGAGCGACCGCACAGGCCACAGTTGCACAGTAGTCTGCATCATTGACACCGGCTGCATGTGCCGCGCGTTCGACCGCCTCTTTGATTCGCACTTCATCAAAAGGCACCTGGCAACCGTCCCGTTTAATCACTACTGGTTTCACGTTTTCTTCCTCTGGAAAGGTTATCCACAGGCGAAAACCGTAACTGACAAGGGTTACAGAGGGCTGTGGATGACACTGTGGATAAACACTATATGTAGTTCATGTTTACAGGATAGGCACTATATATTGAAATTGCGTAGGGGTGTTTGCGCTTTTATCGCTGTAAAATTGATGTAGAGCAAAGAAATCCTCATGTCGCGGGGAATTTGAGCCTGAACAAAAAATAGGCAAAAAAGGCGATGAGAATGGAAAGGCTTGCTACGCGCGGCTTGGCGGAAATTTGTTTGTTTTTTGACCGCGATGTGTGTCGGGAGTATCAATAATGTTGTTGTGGTGAAAGAAAGAACAGAAAAAAAGCGCACTGGTTACCGTGCGCTTTTTGGGAATATTGCGGTGATATTTAGCGACGAACGGCGATCGCTTCGATCTCGATCTTCACGTCTTTTGGCAGGCGTGCGACTTCAACGCAAGAGCGAGCCGGGAATGGTGCGCTATGTTCGTTGAAGAAGGCTTCATACGCGGTGTTGACCAGCGCGAAATCGTGCAGGTCTTTCACGAACACGGTCATTTTCACGATATCGGAAACTTTCAGGCCAGCGGCTTCTACGATCGCCTGAACGTTTTCCAGTGACTGACGCGTCTGGGCAGTGATGTTATCTGCCACCAGGCCGCTTTTCGGGTGCACGGGGATCTGGCCGGAGGTGAAGATCATGCTGCCAAGGTCGACGCCCTGAACATAAGGGCCGATGGCGGCTGGGGCGTGCTCAGTGCTGATAATGCGTGACATGGTATCTCCTTGATGGGGGCGTAAAAGGAACGCGGACGCCGCCATTATTCAAAAAAGCCTCGCGACAGGCAATGTCCATCGCGGGGCAACGCAGAAAACTAGCGATCTTGCAGTACCGCCTGACGCTCAAATTCTTTCTCGCAGTACTTACATTTGAGGTGAACGTCGCCGTCGCGCTGCTTCACGCTGAATGACGATGAAACCGGTTCGCTGCGGCTGATACAGTTGCTGTTCGGGCAAGTGAGTACGCCAGTAATGTGGTCTGGCAGCGTCGGCACCAGCTTGCGTACGACGTCATAATCATCGATCTGATTGACGGTCGCCTGCGGTGCGTAGATTGCCAGCTGATTCGCCTGTTGCTCGGTCAGGAAGACGTTTTCGATCTTGATCAGATCTTTGCGTCCAAGATGGTTGGACGGCAAGTTCAGGCCGATGGTGATGCGCTGGTCTGTCGCGGTCAGTTTAAACAGCGTCAGCAGTTTAAAACCCACCTGTGCGGGAATGTGGTCGATCACCGTGCCACGTTTGATCGCTTCAACCTGTAATTTATTATCGTGTGTCATGATGGTTTCTTCCTCTTACAGAACCAGTTCGCGATTCAGGACCAGCGCCAGCAGCGCCTGACGGGCGTAAATGCCGTTGCCCGCCTGCTGGAAATAATAGGCGTAAGGCGTGGCATCCACATCAATGGTGATCTCATCAACGCGCGGCAGCGGGTGTAGTACTTTCAAATTCGGGCGGGCGCTGTGCAGATCGTCGGCGCGCAGGATAAATTGGGATTTGATGTTGATGTATTCGGACGGATCCAGACGCTCTTTCTGCACGCGCGTCATGTACAGAATATCCAGCTCGCCGACGACGTCGTCGATGCTGTTGTGCAGGCTGTAAGCAATATTCTTCTCTTTCAGCATGCTCAGAATGTAGTCCGGCATCGCCAGCGCGTCTGGGGCGATGAAGTAGAAGCGGTTGCCTTCAAACTTCGCCAGCGCCTGCGTGAGTGAATGCACGGTGCGGCCATATTTCAAATCACCGACCATCGCGATATTGATGTTATTCAGTCGGCCCTGCGTTTCCTGAATGGTGAACAAATCGAGCAGCGTCTGCGTCGGGTGTTGGTTCGCGCCGTCGCCAGCGTTCAGAATCGGAATACCGCCGGAGAACTCGGTCGCTAGGCGGGAAGCGCCTTCCTGCGGGTGACGCATTACGATGGCATCCACGTATTGGCTGATGACGGAAATGGTGTCGGCCAGCGTTTCGCCCTTTTTCCCCAGCGATGTGTTGTTGCTGTCAGCGAAACCGACGACAGAGGCACCGAGGCGATGCATCGCGGTTTCAAAGGATAAACGCGTCCGGGTGGAGGCCTCGAAGAAGCAACTGGCAATCACTTTATGTTTCAACAACTCCGGCTGAGGATTGGCTTTCAGACTGGCAGCGACACGCAGCGTCAGTTCCAAATCTTCCCGACTGAGGTCGTTAATCGAAATAATATGTTTTTGATAGAGCGGATTGACCATGTTGTCTTTCTCCTAACGTGTACACAGGAAATGTCGTATCGGGTTGCCCGGATTGTGGGCCAAAAAAAAGCCCCTCATTGAGGGGCTTTCTTCATTGAATAATTGAGCAACGGAAAGGAAAACGCTAGCTTGCTGCCGGATGGCAGTTGTGGTTGAGAACCAACATAAGCAGCGGATTTTTTGGTGTAACGGTGCATGACCCCTCCCGGCAAACTGTCGGGAATTATACGCGCCGACTAGGCTATTTCAAGCAGAAAACGTGGTTTTTTACGCATCGCAATCGGTTGCGGGTCGCGTGCTGTATGCATAACGTGCGTGAGTGGGAGAAGGTCAATGGGGAAGAGTGGTGGGCAGTTCACTTTTTCGTATTAACACGCTGGCGGGCGTCACATTTGGAGAGTATAAGGATTGTAAAACAGAGTTTCATTTTTATATCAACGAGGGTTTTTATGATTACTGGCAACGTCCACCACCTTGAACTGGTTCCTTATCTGCCTGCCAAACTGCGCGAAGCGATTGAATACGTGAAGCAAAACATTACGGCAGACACGCCGCTGGGCAAGCATGATATCGAAGGCAACAGTGTGTTTGTGCTGATCTCCAACGACAGCACCGATCTGCTGGAAAAACGCCGCGCTGAGTATCACGCCAAATATCTGGACATTCAGATCGTGCTGTCTGGTGTGGAAGGGATGACGTTCAGTAACCTGCCTGCGGGCAAGCCGGATACCGACTGGCTGGCAGATAAAGACATTGCTTTCCTGCCTGCGGGCGAGCAGGAAAAACAGTTTGTGATGCAGGAAGGGGATTTTGTCGTCTTCTTCCCAGGCGAAGTGCATAAACCGCTGTGTGCCGTTGGTGAACCGGCACACGTACGCAAAGCCGTAGTGAAAATCGACGCGTCACTGGTGGTGTAAACCGCTGGAAAGCCTATCCCTCCCCGCGCTGGGGAGGGAAGTAAACCTTATTCCTGTACCAGCGTGGCGACCATCACCGCTTTGATGGTGTGCATGCGGTTTTCTGCCTGATCGAACACGATGCTGTGCGCGGATTCAAAGACCTCATCCGTGACTTCCATTCCACCGTGCAGACCATATTGCTCCGCCATTTGTTGGCCCATCGTCGTCTGATCGTCGTGGAACGCAGGCAGACAGTGCAGGAACTTCACCTGCGGATTACCCGTCGCGGCGATCATTGCCATGTTCACCTGATAGGGTTTCAGCAGCGCGATACGCTCTTTCCAGGTCTCTTTCGGTTCCCCCATAGAAACCCAGACGTCGGTATAAATGAAATCTGCGCCCGCGACGCCCGCAGCGATATCTTCCGTCAGCGTAATGCTGCCACCGGTTTGTTCTGCCGCCGCCTGACACTCAGCCACCAGACCGTCATCCGGCCAGCAGGCTTTTGGCGCAACGAGGCGTAAATCCAGCCCGGTCAGCGCCGCTGCTTCCAGCATGGTGTTGCCCATGTTGTTGCGCGCGTCGCCAACATAGACGAGCGTCATCTCTGACAGCGGTTTTCCCGGCAAATGTTCCTGCATCGTCAGCAGATCTGCCAGCAGCTGCGTAGGGTGGAATTCATTCGTCAGCCCGTTCCAGACCGGAACGCCCGCGTATTGCGCCAGAGTTTCGACAATTTGCTGGCCGTAGCCGCGATATTGAATGCCGTCGTACATTCTTCCCAGTACGCGTGCAGTATCCTTGATGGATTCTTTATGGCCGATTTGGCTGCCGCTTGGGCCGAGGTAGGTCACTTGCGCGCCCTGATCGTATGCAGCAACTTCGAAAGAGCAGCGAGTACGAGTCGAATCTTTTTCGAAGATGAGTGCGATGTTTTTACCTTGCAGGCGGCGGGCTTCTGTCCCGTTTTTTTTGTCGGCTTTCAGTTTCGTTGACAGGGCTAAAAGATTGGCAATTTCTGCGGGTGTAAAATCCATTAACCTTAAAAAGTGACGCTTATAGAACGGTTGCATGATGTACCTCTCCATGTGGCTCAACACCATTGGTTGAATTAAAATTCACTTTATATGTGTAATTATTCAAATTCAAGTGGTGATATCAAACTTTGTGGTGGAGCAAGCCGCAGGGCTGTGGGACAATAAGTCATATTACGTCGTTTAATGAGGACTGAGGCATGGCAAACCGCGAATTACTGGAAGAGCAACGGGAAGAGACACGCCTGATCATTGAAGAACTGCTGGATGATGGCAGCGATCCTGACGCGCTCTATACCATTGAACACCATTTCTCTGCTGAGAAGTTTGAAGTGTTGGAAAAAGTTGCTGTAGAAGCCTTCAAGTTGGGTTATGAAGTGACGGATGCGGAAGAACTGGAAGTGGAAGATGGCGTGTTGCTGATGTGCTGCGATGCTATCAGTGAAGTTGCGCTGAAGGCGGAGATAATCGACGCGCAGGTAGAACAACTGCTGGCGCTGGCAGAACGCCACGGCGTGAATTACGACGGTTGGGGCACCTACTTCGAAGATCCAGATGGTGAAGGCGAAGAAGACGGGGATGATGAAGATTTTTATGATGAAGATGATGACGGCAAGCGCCACTAATTATTGAGTCATTAACTCGAAAGAATACGCCTCACTGAAAACGCCGCCGGAACCCCTGCGGCGTTTTTTATTCGGTATGACAGCGCGTGATTGTCGTACTTTCAGCCTATTACAGTACCTTCAACATCGTCACTTCACAGTCGGTGTGGCCCGTGTTCCCCATTGAGTGGGGAATCAGCTCGAAGCCCAGTGACTCATACAGTCGGATCGCGCTGGTCAGGTGGCCGGTTGTTTCCAGATAGCAGCGGCGAAAGCCGTGCTGACGCGCAAAATCAAGCGCCTGTATCGCCAACTGACGTGCCAGCCCTTTTCCCCGCACGACGGGTAGGAAATACATTTTCTGTAATTCACACACATCTTCTTCACCTGCGACCAGCGGAGCAATGCCGCCACCGCCAACCACGCGGCCTTCATATTCAACCACCCAGTAGGCGCTTTTTGGCTGGCTGTAGAGGGCAAACAGCGCGTCCAAATTAGGATCGGAAACGGTGTAGCCTTTATCAGCCGTCAAACCAAATTCAGCAGAAACCTGACGGATGACCTGAGCGATAGCGGCATCGTCTCGCGCAGTGATTGGGCGTACCTGAAGATTGGCGGAGGTCGCGGTTGTCATAATACGTACTCTTGCTCTTACGGTTTACGAGGGGAATGATCCTGGCCGATTGTAATACCATTTCAGACCACATTGATGCAACGTCTATACCCGTTCTTCCTGGTGTTCTTCGCGTGGTATCTGCGGTGATTTTTATGCCATATCCACACTAATGCGCCAGCATTTTCTACTGTTAAAGCTATAATATGACACTCTGGAGATTGAATTATCTAAGATATAAGTAAAATTTCCTGCAATCTCTTAAGATATAAATATTTAGGTCGCGCTATTCCTTACAATTTATAAGACTACTCAGTTGTTTAATTACTGTTAACTTTTATTGTTGTCGTTAACAAGACATGCTTAAATAAGCCGCTTTTTGTATGCCAATAACGTGTCTAATGAAACGTTTATGAGGCTTATTTCTTTTAGGATGAAAGGTCTATGACTATCAATACTTCAGAAAATAGCACGCAGCATCGCGTGCAGTTTCATGGTAAGGCTGGGGAATATTTTGCAATTTGGCTGGTGAATGGATTATTAACAATAATCACCTTAGGTATTTATTCTGCCTGGGCGACAGTGCGCCGCCGCCGTTATTTTTACGGCAACACGGAAATTAACGGTGACCGTTTTGATTACCACGCACAACCCATTCAGATCCTCAAAGGACGTTTGCTGGTTATAGCCGGTATTGTTCTGTTTTATATCGTATTAGCGATGTCACCGACGTTAGGAACTATTCTCGCATTGGCATTTGCGGCATTGATTCCGATTATCGTGATCCGCAACTGGCGTTATGACGCTATTATGTCCAGCTATCGTGGTATTCGCTTTAATTATCATTGCCAGACGGGACGTGCGTATTGGGTGTTGTTGCTTTGTCCTATCCTGCTGCTGCTGGCGTTTTATGCTGTTTTAGCGGTTGCGATGTTCATTGGTATGCGGAGCGATAGCCCGATTATCATTACACTTATCGTGCTGGCGCTGGTGGTTCCTGGGTTTGCTGCGGTCAATGGCATCATGAAAATGATGCAGCTTGATTTCTATGTTAATAACATGTTCTTCGGCAAAACGGCGTTTAAAGCGGAGTTGACGAAAGCGGCATTTATTAAATTCGCCCTGATTAGCCTGCTGATTTTTATTCCTTTCTTGATCGCCGCGCTGTCATTCATGGGGTCGTTCATTTTTACGCTGTATCAGATTATTATGATGGGCGCAGATGCGGACACCATTGCCATGATGCTGCTGAGCAACGTCTTCAATATGGTCATGATGTTCGTTGTGGCGCTGCTGGGTGTGCTGGTTTCCAGCAGTTATCTGGTGGTCGCACAGCGTAATTATCTGTTTAATCAGACGTCGCTGAATGGCGGTGTGA
This sequence comes from Pectobacterium sp. CHL-2024, assembly GCF_044751765.1. Lineage (NCBI taxonomy): Bacteria > Pseudomonadati > Pseudomonadota > Gammaproteobacteria > Enterobacterales > Pectobacteriaceae > Pectobacterium > Pectobacterium sp. CHL-2024. The sequence goes on from NZ_JBIXKO010000010.1 coordinate 22,426, forward strand.
AATTGCACTCTTCCATGCAAACCATGTCTTACATGGGGCTGCTGATAACCAATAGCCTGATCACTATTTTCTCTTTGGGTTGGGCTGCACCGGTGGCAGAGATTCGTCACGCACGCTATATTGCGAATGCGACAGTGGTTGAAGGCGATCTGGCACTGCTGCATGTTCAGGCTCATCAGGACACAGCAAACAGCGCACTGGCCGAAGAAGCCGTGCAGGCGCTCGATTTGGGTGTCGGTCTCTAAGGCAGGAATATGAATATTGAGGGGCATTATCAATACCCCGGATTGGCGGCCCGCGTGGCCGCTTCTCTTCATTTAACGGACAACGGTTCGATGATGGTGTTGAACACCGGGTCATCGAATACGACATTTGCATTAGAGCAGGTCACGGTTTCCGATGCGCTGGGCTCGATTCCTCTAACGCTCACCTTTCCTGACGGTGGTCGCTTTGTTCCTGCCGACGATCCCACTTTTCGCACGTGGTATTCCGCACGACGTCGCCCGGGACTTGTCCATCGTCTGGAACGCCATAAGCGTGGCGTCATTCTCACGCTACTCGCCACAATCTTGCTCGTCATAAACTACGTTTACGTGGTACTGCCGTGGGCAAGTTCCGCGCTGGCGCTACGGATGCCTAGCGCTATCGAACAGCAACTGGGGCAAAATACGCTAAAGCTGTTACGGCACAGTGATTTTAAGCCTTCTGAACTGCCTGTTGAGCGCCAGCAGGCGATGCAAACGCTGTTTCAACAGGTTATGCCCGCTGACATGCGGGAAGACAAAACACCACTGCGTCTGGAGATCATGTCTGCGCCTATCGGGCCGAATGCTTTTATGCTGGCAGATGGCACGCTGATTATCAGTGACGATCTGGTGAAGCTGGCGAAAAATGACAACGAGCTGGCCGCGGTGATGCTACATGAAATGGGGCATCACGCTTACCGCCACCCAATGCGCATGGTGGTGCGTTCATCGCTGGTATCGCTGACGTTCATGTGGATGACGGGAGATGTCAGCGGCGTCGGGGATACCTTGTTGCAGTCTGCCGCTTTTATCAACGAGATGCAGTTTTCCCGCGATATGGAACGGGAAGCCGACGCATGGGCAATAGCCGAAATGCAGCAGCAAGGGCGTTCGCTTCAGTCGATGCAGGCAATGTATCGGGCCTTGGTCGCGAACGACCGTAGTCAGGATGAAATTGATTCGCTGGATTTACCGGACTGGCTGAGTACGCACCCGGATATGGATGAGCGGCTGAAAGCCATTGAAAACGAGATGAATAAGCACTAATCCTCAGGTCTCGATTCTCACCTCCGATCTAACCCTGCCTTGTGTCAATCGTGTGCGGTGTCACCGCACACGATCTCCTTCTATACTCGTTATACTTCAAGTTACATGTGCGTTGGCTACGTTCAGTCACCCGAATCACTTACCTGAGTAAGCTCATCGGGATTCCTTCGCTTGCCGCGTTACGATGCTCATGGCTGAGCATCGCCCTAAAGGGCTAACGCTTCGCGTTGTTCAAAACGTTAACGTTTTGTCCTGAAACTCGAATTATTTAGAGTATGACGAGATAGTTGAGCAAAAAAAGCGCGCTTTGTTGTTTTTATAAACGTGAATGCCGAGTGAAAAGCATGAACTGCGTAGCCGGACGATTAACAGGAATACGTTAAATATCATCCTATTAAAAACTATCTGTAGAATCTCTCGCGATAAATAAAAAAACCAGACAATAATCTCTTTTTATTATTAGTTCGCTTATGTTTATTGGGATTTTTCCTAATAGACATTAAAATCGCGGCTTCACGACTTCATGATTACCGAAGAGTTATTTATGATTAATCGAATTCTATCAGGGGTGGTGGGCGCATTTCTGTTAATGCTGTCACCATTAACGCATGCACAGGCCAATTTCCCAGAGCCCAAAGAAGGCGACTGGATTGCGCCAGAATTTACCTTCAACAGCGGCGAAAAATTAAAAGATCTGCGTATTCACTACTACACGATCGGTGATAAAACCAAGCCCGCTGTCTTACTGCTACATGGAACAAACCAGCCGATTAAATCACTGCTAGCCAATGGCTTTGGCGGGGAGCTGTTCGGGCCGGGTCAGGCGCTGGATAGCAGCAAATACTTTATTATCATGCCGGAGAGCATCGGTTCTGGAAAATCGTCCAAACCGTCAGACGGCTTACGGATGAAATTCCCACAGTACGATTATAACGATATGGTGCAGGCACAATATCGCTTAATCAAAGAAGGGCTGGGCATTAACCACCTGCGTCTGGTGATGGGATATTCCATGGGCGGCATGCAAACCTGGCTCTGGGGTGAAAAATACCCAGACATGATGGATGCGCTGGTGCCAATGGCATCGCTGCCAAACGAGCTGTCGGGTCGTAACTGGATGATGCGCCGCATTTTGATCGAATCCATCAAGAACGATCCAACGTGGAATAACGGCGATTACACGCAGCAGCCGCCAACGCTGAAAACGGCCAGCATTATGTTCAGTATCGCCACCACTGGCGGCACGCTCGCGTATCAGAGCAAAGCACCGACGCGCGCGCAGGCGGACAAACTGGTAGAAGATCGCCTTGCGGCTCCGTCGACCAGTGATGCGAATGACTTTATTTATATCTGGGGCTCGTCTGCAAATTATAACGCTGCACCGGAACTGAATAAAATTAAGGCACCTGTGCTAGTGATTAACTCTGCGGATGATGAGCGTAATCCTATTGAAACAGGCATCCTGGATAATGAGCTTAAGAAAATTAAGCAGGCGACGTTGTTCCTTATTCCCGCCAGCAAAGATACCAGTGGGCATGGCACCATGATGTCGGCTAAGTTTTATAAAGATGAGCTACAACGTTTCTTAGAAAAGAATCCGTCTCAGAAAAATAATAAAAAATAAATACTCATGACCGGCAGAAAATTTATTTCTGTCGGTCATCGTTTGCTTGTTACCTTTCTTTATTTTATTACGGTTTTATAACGAATTTATTTCAGTTCGTGGGAATTCACACGTCTGGAAAATGAATAACGACTATTACGTAAATAACGGAACGGCTCTGCTCTGGAGCTGGCGCTCATCCTTTCTTATTTTAGGCCACAGGGATAATTTATGTTTCGTAAGATAAAGATCCGTACTGCACTCAGCATGATGGTGTTTTCGTTAGCGGCGTTACTGCTTTTCGTCGGCGTGTTAGGGTTGGTTGCCGTTCAGTCAGGGAATAAATCATTTGCTCGCGTCGATATGGAAGTGCTGCCAGGGCTGGTTGCGCTGAATGACAGCTCAGAATTGCTGTTGCGTGGTCGGTTGGATTTGCGTCTGTACGAATCATTAATGGGGAAAGGGGATGTCGAAGCAGCTAAAGTCGCGCTGGGGCGCGCCAGAGGCAAGGTCGACGGTGCCAGTGAAAAGTGGCAGGAATACCTGAAATACCCGCAATCCGAAGCGGAAAAAGCCATTTCTTCGGACATGGCCGAGAAACGCAATACGCTGATGCAGGAGTTTATCGATCCGGCATTTGCGGCGCTTAACGCAGGGAATCTGGATGAATATCGCCAGCGCGCCGGGAAATCGACAGTGCTGTATGCCGCGTTTGATAAATCCTCTAAAGCGCTGGTTGCCTTCAAGCTGAAGAGCATTGATGAAGCCTACGCGGACTCAAATGGGCGTGTGCAACTGATGGAAACTATCCTGTACGGCGCGATCGCCTGTGCGCTGCTGCTGGCGGCACTGGCCTGGTCTGTGATGACCAATATGATCGTGAAACCGCTGAATCAGGCGATTTCCGTCTTTGACCGCATTGCTGAAGGCGACCTGCGGGCGCAGATTGATAGCAGCGGAAAAAATGAAATCGCGCACCTGTTTGCTGCGGTTCAACGTATGCGCGATGGGCTGGAAAACATGGTGCGCGTGGTGCGTAACGGAACCGATGCGATCAGCGTCGGTGTTGAGGAAATTGCCTCCGGCAACATCGATCTCTCCAGCCGTACTGAACAGCAGGCGGCCTCGCTGGATGAAACCGCTTCAAGCATGGAACAGATCATGTCGACGGTGAAAAACAACGAAGACAACACGCGTAAGGCTAACGATCTGGCGCTGAAAGCCTCTAATTCCGCGTCTCGCGGTGGGAATGTTGTCTCCGAAGTGGTGGATACCATGCGTTCCATCAAGCAGAGTTCTGCCAAGATCTCCGACATTGTTGGTGTAATCGACGGTATTGCCTTCCAGACTAACCTGCTGGCGTTGAACGCTGCGGTAGAATCTGCGCGTGCGGGTCAATACGGTAAAGGCTTTGCGGTGGTGGCTTCCGAAGTGCGGATGCTGGCTGCGCGCAGTGCGACGGCAGCGAAAGAGATCGGCACCATGATCGATGATTCTCTCAGCCGTATTGAAAAAGGCGCGGGTCTGGTTGAAGTCGCCGGTAACACCATGGACGAAGTGCTGATGGATGTGAAAAAAGTGGTCGATATCATGGATGAGATCACGCTGGCTTCCAGCGAGCAGAGCCGCGGCATTTCGCAGATCAATATCGCCATCAATCAGATGGATGGTGTGACCCAGCAGAATGCGTCCTTGGTATCAGAAGTGGCGACCTCTGCGAATTCACTTCAGGAGCAGGTTGTTAATCTGCAACAGTCTGTTTCCCGTTTCCAGATCGCAAGGGAAAACATGGAGTTGGACAACGTGCTGCCCGGCTTGCGCCGGAACATTGCGCTGGCCGATGCCCGCTAATCGTTAAATGACCTTATCACCTGTTTTCGCTAATGTTATGTGGAGAGCGAAGACAGGTGACTCATGCACGTATTCATCAATCCATAAATGGTGTTGAAGCGATAAACGGCACGGGAACCGTTAGCGTTAACCAGACACCGTTGTCCGCCTGATAAAAAACGAACCCCTGCTGATGCATTTCCCGCGCCTTTATTGTTAATACCACGGGCTTGCCGTGCCGTTGGCCGACGTTTATCGCTGTGGCTTCATCGGCAGACAAGTGCACATACTGACGTGAACCAGGAAGCAAACCCTGCTGATTTATTGAGTCGACAAATCGGGTTGCTGTTCCATGGTAAAGAAAGTCGGGCGGTGTTTTAGACTCGTAACGCAGATCGACCTGTGATGACGAGTGTCCTTGTGCTGCGCGGATTGATAACCCATCCGGTGAAATAGAAAAGCGCTTTTTATCACTGCTATCGACGACATCTTGAATCACTTCTCTGGTAAGAAGGCGTCCGTCTTTTGCCGCACCGCTAATCAGTTCCGCTATGTTTGCCCATCCTTCGCTGTTCAGCGTGAGCCCAATGGCTTCGGGCTTGTGCCGTAAAACGTAGCTCAGAAATTTGCTGACTTCAGCATGATTCGTGTTGCTCATTGTGTTCTCCATCCATGCATTTTGCTAAGCGAATAGATTGTAATTGAAATACTTTTTACGCGAATAAAAAGTAAAAAGCCTCGTTTTTCAACGAGGCTTTCGTACTTACCGTACTACCGCTAGAAAATCGGTGAGCGTTACAGCGCAGCGATGACCGCGTGCTGCTCCAGCAGTTTGGCTTTCGCTACGGCGTAACCGTCCAGCTTCTCACGCTCTTTGGCTACGACCGCTTCCGGTGCGCGTGCCACAAAGCCTTCGTTGGACAGCTTGCTTTCGATGCGCTCAATCTCTGCTTCGATTTTCGCTACTTCTTTCGTCAGACGATCCAGCTCTGCCGCTTTATCGATCAGGCCTGCCATCGGAATTAACAGCTCGGCACCATCAATGAGTTTAGTGACGGAAACCGGACCTTTATCGCCCGCAGGCAGCAGCGTAATGCTTTCCAGACGCGCCAGCGTTTGGATAAAGCTGCGGTTCTCTTCCACGCGACGCTGTGCTTCACCAGTGACATCACGCAGTAAGACTTCCAGCGGTTTGCCCGGCGCGATGTTCATTTCCGCACGAATGTTACGTACAGTGATAATCGCCTGCTTAATCCATTCCAGATCGTTCAGCGCCAGCGTATCTTCCTGCGCGGCATCAAACTCAGGGAACGGCTGCAACATGATGGTGTCGGCGCTAATGCCTTTCAGCGCTTTAACGCGTAGCCAGATGGTTTCGGTAATGAACGGAATAATTGGATGTGCCAGACGCAGCAGCGCTTCCAGTACGGTAACTAACGTGTGACGCGTACCGCGCAGTTCCGCTTCTGAACCGCCATTCATCACAGGTTTCGTCAGCTCCAGATACCAGTCACAGAACTGGTTCCAGGTGAACTCGTACAGAATGTTGGCCGCAATATCAAAGCGGTAACCATCCAACGCCTCACGGTAGGCTTTCACCGTGCGGTTGAATTCCGCCAGAATCCAGCGGTCAGCCAGCGACAGCACTTTCTCGCCTGCGCCAAAACCACAGTCCTGATCTTCGGTGTTCATCAGCACAAAACGGCTAGCGTTCCACAGCTTGTTACAGAAGTTGCGGTAACCTTCCAGACGCTTCATGTCCCAGTTGATGTCGCGGCCGGTAGAGGCCAGCGCCGCCAGCGTGAAGCGCAGAGCGTCCGTACCGTGCGGCTCGATACCGTTCGGGAACTGTTTCTCGGTGCGCTTGCGGATTTTTTCCGCCAGCTGCGGCTGCATCATATTGCCGGTACGTTTTTCCAGCAGCGCTTCCAGTGAAATGCCGTCCACCATATCCAGCGGGTCGATCACGTTCCCTTTGGATTTGGACATCTTCTGACCTTCATCATCACGGATCAGGCCGGTCATGTAGACGGTATGGAATGGCACCTGTGGCTTGCCGTCTTCATCTTTGATGAAGTGCATGGTCAGCATGATCATGCGGGCAATCCAGAAGAAAATAATGTCGAAGCCGCTGACCATCACGCTGCTTGGGTGGAACGCTTTCAGATCTGGCGTTTGTTCTGGCCAACCCAGCGTAGAGAACGTCCACAGCCCAGATGAGAACCAGGTATCCAGCACGTCTTCGTCCTGATTCAGAACGACATCATCAGCGAGGTTGTTTTCACTGCGTACTTCCGCTTCGGTGCGACCTACATAGACGTTGCCATTGGCATCGTACCAGGCCGGAATGCGGTGACCCCACCACAGCTGACGGGAGATACACCAGTCCTGAATGTCGCGCATCCAGCTGAAGTACATGTTTTCGTACTGTTTTGGTACGAACTGGATACGGCCATCTTCTACCGCTTCCACCGCCGGTTTAGCCAACACGGCAGCACGCACGTACCACTGGTCGGTCAGCATCGGCTCAATGACAACGCCGCCACGGTCGCCGTAAGGAACGGTCAGGTCGTGCGCTTTGATCTCTTCCAGCAGGCCGAGTTCATCGAATGCGGCGACGAGCGCTTTACGCGCGGCAAAACGCTCCAGACCCTGGAAGGCTTCTGGAATCTCGCTGCTGCAAGCGGTGCTGGCTTCGCCATTGGTATCAAAAACTTCAGCGCTCTGACGGATATCGCCGTCGAACGTCAGAATATTGACCATCGGCAACTGGTGACGTTTACCGACTTCGTAGTCGTTGAAGTCGTGCGCTGGCGTGATCTTCACGCAGCCGGTGCCTTTTTCCATATCGGCATGTTCGTCGCCAACGATCGGAATACGACGGCCAATCAGCGGCAGGATCACCTCTTTGCCGATCAGATCTTTATAACGCGGATCTTCCGGGTTAACGGCGACGCCAGTATCACCCAGCACGGTTTCCGGGCGGGTAGTCGCGACGACCAGATAGTCTTTCCCGTCAGCGGTTTTCACGCCATCGGCCAGCGGATAGCGCAGGTGCCACATCGACCCTTTCACTTCGCGGTTTTCGACTTCCAGATCGGAAATTGCGGTGCGCAGTTTTGGATCCCAGTTCACCAGACGCTTGCCACGGTAAATCAGGTCTTCTTTATATAGACGGACGAAAACTTCTTTCACCGCGTTGGACAGGCCTTCATCCATGGTGAAACGCTCGCGCTCCCAGTCAACGGAGTTGCCCAGACGGCGCATCTGATTGGTGATGTTGCCACCGGATTCGCCTTTCCACTGCCAGATTTTGTCGATGAACGCTTCGCGGCCGTAATCGTGGCGAGTTTTGCCTTCTTCTGCGGCGATCTTGCGCTCAACAACCATCTGCGTGGCGATACCGGCGTGGTCGGTACCTGCCTGCCACAGGGTATTTTTACCCTGCATACGCTGATAGCGAATCAACGTATCCATAATGGTTTGCTGGAAAGCGTGACCCATATGCAAGCTGCCGGTGACGTTGGGCGGCGGGATCATGATGCTGAAGCTTTCTTTACTCGTGTCGCCGTGCGGCTTGAAGTAGCCTTGCTTTTCCCAGTGTTCGTAGAGCGGCTGCTCGATATCTTGCGGGTTATATTTCGTTTCCATTATGCTCAAAATTCAGTGAGTTGGCGGCGTAGCCGTGGTCAATTGGAAGCCGACGCTGCGATAGGTTTTATAGCGGTCGCGCGCCAACTGTTTCAAGGATTCTTCGTAAGGGACAAAGTCTATCACTTCATGGAAAGCGGTGGCAAAATCTGCGAACTGCGGCAATAGGCTGATTAGCAGATCCCGTGGCGCGTTGCCACGCCGTTGCGGCCAGGCCAGTTCGACCGGCGCACCGTGACGCGGCCCTTCGCCTGCCAGATTGTGCGGCACGAATGCGTTGGGATCGCGCTGCCACAATGCTTCGTCCAGTCTGATGGCCTGCTGCTCGTCTTCACAGGCAATCAGCACGCGCTTTCCTGCTCGCCAACGTTCTGCCGCCAGATCGCATGCCAGTGCCTCATGGGCGCTGAGCTCACCGCTTTTGCTGTCGTGTTCGAGAAGATAGAACGTTGCGTTTTTCATTGTTTACACTATTGATTGCTAAGAGCCAGAAAGTGATAAGGGCCGGAAGTCCGACCCATAAGACGACAATGACATGATAAGGCCATCGCTCTGACGTGAAAGTCTTATTCTACGTCGTTCTGTCCGGCGCGGTTAAGCAGGAACTGTGATAACAGCGCGACCGGGCGACCCGTTGCGCCTTTGGCTTTACCAGAGCGCCAGGCGGTACCTGCGATATCCAAATGCGCCCAGCTGTACTTACGCGTAAAGCGCGACAGGAAGCAGCCTGCGGTAATCGCACCGCCTGGACGACCGCCAATATTCGCCATATCGGCAAAATTGGATTCCAGCTGTTCCTGGAATTCGTCGGTCAGCGGCAGACGCCATGCGCGGTCGCCAGACTGCTCGGACGCGCTCAACAGCTCGTGCGCCAGCGGATTGTGGTTCGCCATCAGCCCGGTGATGTGGTGCCCCAGCGCAATCACGCACGCGCCGGTCAGCGTTGCGACGTCAATCACCACGTCCGGCTCATAGCGCTCAACGTAGGTCAGCGTATCACACAGGACCAGACGGCCTTCCGCATCGGTGTTCAGTACTTCTACCGTTTGGCCGGACATCGTGGTCAGCACGTCGCCCGGACGGTATGCGCGCCCATCGACCATGTTTTCACAGCCCGCCAGCACGCCGATGATATTCAACGGCAGCGCCAGTTCGGCCGCCATGCGCATCACGCCGTAAACCGTGGCCGCGCCGCACATGTCGTACTTCATTTCGTCCATGCTGTCGGCAGGTTTGATGGAGATGCCGCCGGAATCAAACGTCAGGCCTTTACCGACGAGCACAATCGGGCGGGTTTCCGAGTTTGGATCGCCTTTATATTCGATCACGGACATCAGCGATTCATTCTGCGAGCCCTGACCCACGGCCAGATAGGCATTCATGCCCAGCTCTTTCATCTGCTGCTCGCCAATCACGCGCGTGATGATGTTCTGGCTATAGGTATCGGCCAGTTGACGCGCTTGCGAAGCCAGATACGCGGCATTACAGATATTCGGCGGCATGTTGCCGAGATCTTTCGCGGCTTTGATACCCGCAGCAATCGCCAGACCGTGCTGAATGGCACGTTCGCCGCTGGTCAGCTCACGGCGCGTCGGCACGTTGAAGACCATTTTGCGTAGCGGACGGCGCAGCTCGACCTTGTTGCTCTTAAGCTGATCGAAGGTGTACAGCGTCTCTTTTGCGGTTTCGACCGCCTGACGCACTTTCCAGTACGTGTTACGGCCTTTCACGTGCAGCTCGGTCAGGAAGCAGACCGCTTCCATTGAACCGGTTTCGTTCAGAGCGTTGATCGTTTTCTGAATCACCTGTTTGTACTGGCGTTCATCAAGTTCGCGCTCTTTACCGCAACCAATCAGCAGAATGCGCTCGGAAAGAATGTTAGGTACATGGTGCAAAAGCAGTGATTGCCCCACTTTGCCTTCTAATTCACCACGGCGAAGCAACGCGCTGATGTAGCCGTCGCTGATTTTATCGAGTTGTTCGGCAATAGGGGACAGACGACGCGGTTCAAACACGCCGACGACAATGCAGGCACTGCGTTGTTTTTCCGGGCTACCGCTTTTTACGCTGAACTCCATGTACTCTCCTGAATCTTAAAGACAACAGCGGGGGCAACGGCTAGAATGTGACACTCCGTAATACTTCCCGCCGTTGCGTTAACATAACCTGTGTTAATCTTAACGACGTAACGAACCTGTTTTAGTGACTAATAAGCAGGTTCTGATACAACAGCTCAAACGCAGTGTGTTGTAATACAGTTTTAGCTAAGAGGGCAGCCAAAAATGAGTATAAATGGCGCGTTAGCGAAGAAACTATCGATTTTCCTGCAAAAAGACAAGTTTTCACAGGCGTAATTAAGCGTGATCATCATTCGATATCTGGTACGGGAAACCTTTAAGAGTCAACTGGCCATCCTTTTCATTCTGTTACTGATTTTCTTTTGCCAGAAATTAGTACGGATACTGGGCGCCGCTGTTGATGGTGAAATCCCGACAAATTTGGTTATCTCCCTGTTGGGATTGGGTGTGCCAGAAATGGTGCAGCTCATCCTGCCATTAAGTCTATTTCTTGGCGTATTGATGACGTTTGGCCGCCTCTATGCGGAAAGCGAGATCACCGTCATGCACGCCTGCGGGTTGGGCAAACGCGTGTTGCTGAAAGCCGCGCTGGCCCTTGCGGTGTTCACTGCCATCGTCGCCACGATTAACGTCATGTGGCTCAGCCCATGGTCGTCGCGGCATCAGGAAGAAGTGCTGGCGGAAGCGAAGGCCAACCCCGGTATGGCAACGCTGGTAGAAGGGCAGTTCCAGTCCGCACAGGGTGGCAACGCGGTGCTGTTTGTCGGCAATGTCAAAGGGTCAGAGTTTGAGCACGTCTTTCTGGCACAGCTGCGCCCCAGCGGTAACGCACGGCCTTCTGTCGTCGTCGCCGATCGCGGCCATATCAAGCAAAACGAAGATGGTGCGCAGGTTGTGACGTTGGATAACGGTTCGCGTTACGAAGGCACGGCGCTGCTGCGTGATTTTCGTATCACCGATTTCACCAACTATCAGGCCGTGATTGGTCACCAGAGCGTGACGCTAAATAATAGCGACGTGCAACAAATGGATATGAAGACCCTGTGGCATTCGGATGCACACGATGCGCGTGCGGAGTTCCACTGGCGGCTGACGTTGATTATTTCGGTACTGATTATGGCGCTGATGGTGGTGCCGCTGAGTGTGGTGAATCCACGTCAGGGCAGGGTACTGAGTATGCTGCCTGCGATGCTGCTGTACCTGATTTTCTTCCTGCTGCAAAGCTCGCTGCGTTCTAACGCCAGCAAAGGAAAAATCGATCCGATGATATGGGTCTGGCTGACCAACCTGATGTACTTCGGTATCGCGGTCATGCTTAACCTCTGGGATACCGTGCCGATGCGCAAAGTGCGCGCCCGCTTTAAGCCTCGTACCCTTAAAACACAAGGAGCGGCCTGATGTTTGGTGTATTAGACCGCTATATTGGCAAAACGATTTTTACCACCATCATGACGACGCTGTTCATGCTGGTGTCGCTCTCCGGCATCATCAAGTTTGTCGACCAGTTGCGTAAAGTCGGGCAGGGCGAGTATTCGGCGCTGGGCGCAGGGCTGTATACGCTGCTCAGCGTACCCAAAGATATTGAGATCTTCTTCCCGATGGCGGCGCTGTTGGGTGCGTTGCTCGGACTGGGCCAGCTTGCGACCCGCAGCGAACTGGTGGTGATGCAGGCTTCTGGCTTTACCCGCTTGCAAATTGCGACGGCCGTGATGAAAACTGCGATCCCGCTGGTGCTGCTGACGATGGCGATTGGCGAATGGGTGTCTCCGCAAGGGGAACAGATGGCGCGCAACTACCGCTCTCAGATGATTTCCGGTGGGTCGATGATCTCTACGCAGGGCGGACTGTGGGCAAAAGACGGCAATGACTTTATCTATATCGAACGAGTGACGGGCGATAAAGAACTGTCTGGCGTCAACATCTACCACTTCGACGATAAGAACAAGCTGCTATCTGTGCGCTATGCGGCCTCCGCCGAGTTTGAAGATGACAGGAATGTCTGGAAGCTCTCGCAGGTTGATGAATCTGATTTGAGCGACGGTAAACAGATTGGCGGCAGCCAGACGTTCAGCGGAGAATGGAAAACCAACCTAACGCCGGATAAGCTCGGCGTGGTGGCGCTGGAGCCGGATGCGCTGTCGATCCGTGGGCTACACAATTATGCCAAGTACCTGAAACAAAGCGGGCAAGAGTCGAACCGCTACCAGCTGAACATGTGGAGCAAAATCTTTGCCCCGGTCTCAGTGGCGGTGATGATGCTCATGGCGGTCTCTTTCATCTTCGGCCCGCTGCGCAGCGTGTCGGCGGGTTCACGCATCGTGATCGGTATCAGCTTCGGCTTCCTCTTTTACCTGCTGAATGAGATTTTCCGCCCACTCAGTCTGGTCTATGGCATCCCGCCAATCCTAGGCGCTATCTTGCCGAGTTCGGTGTTTCTGTTCATCAGCGTAGCGCTGTTGCTAAAACGCCGATAGGATCCAGTCATTCCAAAAAAGCGCCGAGCGGATAACCCCTTGGCGCTTTTTTATTGGTCGTGACAAATGCCCTCGGCAACGCTCATTACCACTTTATATTGAGGTGAAGCGGGCATAACACGTTGCTAAAGATGATTTTTTCAGCACTTAACCGAACGCAGAGTGGATTAACGTTGCGCGTGGGCCGTCAAACGGTATAATGCACCCGTTTTCCGCATACTACTTCTGTGCCGAAGTGGCGAAATCGGTAGACGCAGTTGATTCAAAATCAACCGCCGCAAGGTGTGCCGGTTCGAGTCCGGCCTTCGGCACCATTTGATAGTTCGAGAACGTCCGTAACAGTCCGTAAGTTACTAAAAAGAAAGCCGAAAGGCTTTTTTTTTGTCCTCAAGAGTCCGAGCACATCCGTTGCAATCCAGACCCCACAGGGGGCATAATTGGGGGCATCCCCACTTCGATTAGAAATGTGCCCCCAAAATGAAGCTCAATGCCCGCCAAGTCGAGACTGCCAAGCCAAAAGAGAAAACGTATAAGATGGCAGATGGCGGTGGTCTATATCTTGAGATCACTACGCGGGGATCGAAATACTGGCGCATGAAGTACCGCCGCCCAATCGATAAGAAAGAAGACAGGTTAGCTTTTGGCGTCTGGCCGACGGTTACCCTTGCCGATGCTCGCGCTAAACGTGATGAGGCCAAAAAGTTGCTGGTTCAGGGCATTGATCCTAAAGCCGAGCAAAAAGAAGTACAGGCAGAATCAGCGGGGGCATATACCTTTGAAACGGTCGCCCGTCAGTGGCACGCTAGTAACAAGCGCTGGGGGGATTACCATCGCTCGCGGGTTATCCGGTATTTGGAAATGTATATTTTCCCCGAAATCGGCGCATCTGATATTCGTAAGCTGAAAACCAGCCACCTTCTGGCACCGATCAAAGCCGTGGATGCATCGGGCAAGCATGACGTCGCTCAACGGCTCCAACAGCGTATTACGGCGATTATGCGCTATGCAGTCCAGAATGATTACATTGAGTCTAATCCGGCTGGCGATATGGCCGGGGCGCTGACCACGACCAAAGCTCGTCACTATCCGGCTTTACCTTCTATCCGATTTCCTGAGTTTCTTTCTCGTCTGGTGGCCTACCGTGGCCGGTTACTGACCCGTTGTGCGGTGGAGTTAATGCTGCTGACGTTCGTGCGTTCCAGTGAACTGCGTTTCGCTCGGTGGTGTGAGTTTGATTTTGATAGCGCTGAATGGCGTATTCCCGCACAACGAGAGGAAATTGAAGGTGTGAGATATTCCTATCGTGGCATGAAAATGAAAGAAGAGCATGTTGTGCCACTGAGCAATCAGGCGCTTTCTGTACTGGAAAAATTACGAGTCTTGAGCGGTGATAATCCCCGGCTTTTCCCCAGCGATCACAACCCTGAAAAGGTGATGAGCGAAAACACGGTCAATAGTGCGTTGCGTACCATGGGTTATGACACCAAGACGGAAGTGTGCGGCCACGGTTTCAGAACGATGGCGCGTGGTGCGCTGGGTGAGTCTGGCTTGTGGAGTGATGACGCGATAGAACGCCAGCTAAGCCACTCTGAACGCAATAATGTGCGTGCGGCATATATCCACACGTCTGAGTATCTTGACGAGCGCCGGTTGATGGTGCAATGGTGGGCTGATTATTTGGATGCGAACCGGGAACGGTATGTTAAGCCGTATGATTTCGCTAAGAAATCTCTTTTGATTTGAATGATGATGAAATTAAATAAATTATTTAACAGCGAGCTAAAAGGATAGGGATGCTATATTTTCATTTATATTCCAGTACGAATCATAATTTCATTTTTTACCTGTATTAGCTGCAAGTATTGGTGTCTTTTTCTTGTCATATTATAAGGTTTAGGAACTTTTTCAGTAGGTAAGGTACGATAAGAATATATGAAAATAATTCTAATTAATATAAATTAATAGGTCTTGATTAGTAACGATAAAATATGTCGAAAATAAGAATTTTAGTACCCTCCCTATGTTAGTGTCAGGATAAATAAGATGTCAGGAAGATATAATTAGTATCTTGACGAGCATCCGTCGTTTGATAAAGCAATCATGTACTGATTATGTTTTTTATAACTGCAATGGCTATATACCCATTTTTTCTAAGATTACCATTAAGTAGTGGTGTTGGTAAGTTTTTTATATAAAGATGGAGGGTGAAAAATGCATCCTCCATCATTTTTTTATTTTTACATTTGTGTCGAAAATTCCTTTATGCGTTTCAATATCCTATCTTTATTTTCTTGAGGATATCTTGAAATTTCATTAGTGATCAGTTGTATTGCACCTTTTTCATCTCCATTTAGAGCAAGTAAATATGACTGGTATTTTGTTAAAGTCCTTTCGGAAATTATTTTCCTCTTCTTCATTCTCCCTAATGAATTTAGAGCATCTTCAAGATTTGGTATTGATTTGAATTTTAAACCTATATCGCACTTAGTAAGATATGGATATGGGCTTTCAGGATATATTGCTATGCAGTCATTAATTAAATCTATAGCTTTAATTTCATTTCCTTCTATTTTTGCGGCATACATTGCAGATGCACTTTTAGCCATTTCTTTAGATTGCTCTGAGTCTATTGTGATAAGTGTTTGTATTATTTCATTAAGTTTTTTATTGTCTTCATTGGTCTTGTTTTGTGAATTTATAAGACAGTTGAAATAAGCCTGACAATGAAATTGATTGCCTTTATTCTCTTCATAGTTCTTTCTTGCATAATTAAGGGCTTTATCATACTCTTCCAATTGAGTATATACTTGAACAATCTCACGCTTTGCCCGTGATTCTACATATGGAGCATCAATAATCATATTGAACTTAGTTAGCGCGTCTGAGAATCTACCACTTTTTCTATAGTAAAACCCTAAAAGAAAATTATGTTCATCACCTTGTATTTTCTGTACTTCAGTCAAGAGCCTTTGGTCGGATTTTTTGGCCAATGCAAGACAGAGATAATATCTTATGTCCTGTAAAACGCCAGCCTCCATATTATTTTCTTTTTGCAGAATTGTATCAGCAAGAGATATTACCTTATCTAAAAATCCTTTAGCGTTGTATAAATCCTTCATGCATCTTAAATAATGTGAAGGTATAAGGAATTTTGGGTCTATATATTCATCTGATTTAAGCATTTCCTTTATTGTAAATATATAAACAGATGAGTGTGTTTCTGTTAGTTCTTCATTATTTACAACGTCTCTTACTAATGAATTTAGTTTTTTTGTATGATCTTCATTTATTTTTAGTCTGTTTCTTTTTATGTAATCCCTAACAATATCATTTAATCTTACCATCTCTCCATCTGTACCGACTAATTCACAAATGCTTTCGGCTATCAGTGCTTCGAGTATAGGAAGGTATTCTTCTTTTTCAACGATGGAGAAAACGAAGTCTAGAGTAATTACTTCAAATTGAGAGAGTAATCTTATGAAGTCTAATACAACATCATTTTTAGAGTATCTATGTAATTGTATTGATGCTTTGTCATTATTAAATTCTGTTAGAATTGTTAGTTTATTTTCAAAGGGAATTATGCTTCTGTCTTTTATTAATTCGACAGCAAACTTAACTTGTTCTGGTAAACCTGTTAATAGATCACAAATGTTATTAAAATTGTAAATATTAAGGTTTTCTATTTCTTCTATCTCTAATAACTGAGAAAGAAGTCTTTTTCTTTCCTTTGTATTTAGCTCAGGAAGCTCAATGAAGTAAAATCTATTATCTTGTGGCCTATTCTGAAAATTAACTCTATATCTTGACGCAATGCATAATACTGGGTAATTGAAATTATTACATTGCTTAATGATATTTTTAAACCATGGACTAAGCTCTCTTTTATAGTTTATGATACACCCGTCATCTAAGAAAAAAATGGTTTCCTTTGCTTTGTATGTTTCCTCTAATATCCTCAGTATTATTTTTTGTTTTTCTGAGATGTTTTTTTCTGATAGTGATAAAATATCATTATCAAGATCTATTATACCAAGGTCATTAAGTTTAAGGATGAAGTCTTCAATTGATTCATTCCTATCTAAATAGATAGAATAAGGGGTTATCTGAATTTTTTGTATATTTGATTTTATAAGGGCTTTTGATAAGAATGTTCTTCTACCAACACCAATTAACCCCGAAGCAAAAATTGCGGTTGGTTTTTTTTTACCATAGTCGTTAATTCGCTCTTCGAACTCTTCTAGTTTATCATTTCTACCAATGAATAAAGAATTTATTTTTTCTAATTTAGGATGTTTCTTCCAAGATATTTTATATAAATGATTTTTGATTCTTGAAGCAGCTATCCGCGCTCGAGTGATTGGTTGAAGATTATAATCTTTACGTAACCAGTCGGGGATTCTTTTATCCTCGTAGTTTATTGTTGATTCGATTATTATAGGGAATATCTTTAATAATTTCCCTTCATCAAGTAATTTTTTAGACTCTGTTATTTCTCTTTGGACCCATGGAGAATTTAAAGCATCATTTGAGATGAAAAGGACAAATAATTCTGTTTCTTTGAGTCCATCAAGGATTTGGTCAAGGTTTTTTTCTCCTTCTTCAAAAGTAAACTCATCATAGATGATATTTTCTTTTCCCAGCCAATTGGCAACATTTCGTACATATTTATCCTTATCTTTGCTTGAGTGTGAAAGAAATGCTTTTATCATTTTATGTCCCTAATTGAGATTTGAGTTATGGCTTCTATGTATCAAAAAAATTATGAATAAGATCTATAACAAAATAAAAAAATTCACAACCATCAATCT
This sequence comes from Pectobacterium sp. CHL-2024, assembly GCF_044751765.1. Taxonomy (NCBI): domain Bacteria; kingdom Pseudomonadati; phylum Pseudomonadota; class Gammaproteobacteria; order Enterobacterales; family Pectobacteriaceae; genus Pectobacterium; species Pectobacterium sp. CHL-2024. Next base: position 40,165 of record NZ_JBIXKO010000010.1, read on the forward strand.
TGGAGAAGAGGGGCGCACTAACCACTTTTTTCAGTATAGCGGGGATAGCATAGCGCGCAATGCTATCCCCGCCACGCCTGCCCGCTTTATGTAGCGCATTTCATGCAGTTGCATGGAGGCGCTCAGGCCGCGCCAATACTGGCGCTATAGGGTAGATACAGGGGTAAGTATTGCATGCAAATCCATGCACCGTATGCATGCACGGTCAAAAAATCGCTAGCCAGAGAAAAAAGCTCGCAAAAAAGCCCGCGCAATGGCGGGCGACTTCCTGATATTAACGGAAATGAAATTATAATCTGGCTAATTAATTCCGTAGGGCTGAGGCTGGGTAATCCTTATATTTTTTCTGCATAGCCGGTGATAATGGAATATCCGGCACCGGCAGATCGCGTCTATTCGATGGCTGAATAATTTCCTCTATCGATTCCAGTGTCCGAAAGGTTGCTGAGCATTCAATATTCCGGCACTGATGATAACGCTGTTTGACGTTCTCCGATAACGGGCGACTGGTGCGGGCGTGGGCAGCGTGGCCGCAGAACGGGCAGTGCATCATACTTTCTGGCTCCGTGTTTTTAATGCGTCTTCTTTTTCCTTTAATTCACGGAAAAATATCGTTCGTTTTGCCGGGCTGGATACCGGTGCAAAATCAGCATGCGGCAGTGAAGGGGTATTCAGCCCCAGCGATGACAGCACTGGCTCGTTGCTCATATCAAAGCGGTAGTCATTCGCTTTCACCTTCAGCTTTTCAACAATCAAATCCATTACCACTTTTTCAGGCTTCTGATAGGCGATCCCTTGTTTATATTCCGAGGTGGTGATATCCAGCATATGCCGCTTTAACTTAATCGCCCGGATCAGATTTGTACTGATGTTATTTAACGCCTGATTAAATTCCCATTCAGCGTAGTCGCGCAGGGAGCCTGCGTGAGCATCACAGCAATCTTTTGCTGAGGCGTAGCACTTTGCTTTCTGTCTGAGCTGCTCTATTTCCAACTGTGCCAGCAAGCCGTCATACTCCTGCGCCAGTTCACGCTGTGCCAGCCGTTGTAACTGCTGATTTTTCAGTTCTTCCGTCATTTCGCCACGGGCGGCAAGAAAACGCGCACGCCAGTCGGTATCGGAAAGCTGATTTTCTGCTTCCGTGTTGGCTTTCTGCTCTTTGGCACGCGCAATGGCGGTATCGATGTTATCCAGCTCACCCGCATTAACGGTATGTGCTTCTCGCATTCTCAGGTAATAGTCAGTCGCTCTTTTCAGCGTATCCGGCAGGGGATTAACGGGTTTAGTGTCGGGTGTGGTTATCTGGCTCATGGTCATTTCTCCGCTAGGGTTAGTGTCTGGTGGCTATTGTGCTATTCACCACACAACCCCCGCTATCTGAGCCTGTCCTGCCATCGACCACACAAAACAATCTCACCCTTAGGCGGTTTACCCGATTTAAAACCCACTCTTTTATAAAACTATTCACTACTCTTCACATTAGGAAAAAGAATAGATAAATCAATAAATAAATAGGTGAACAGTTGATAAAAGACTCTTCACCGAGTGTTCACACTGTTCACCCGGTTTTTTTGAGCCTTTTTTCTGGCGAGCCTGTTTTACGATGTTATTTCCTATAGATAAGAGGTTATTGATAGTTACAAACACTTATATTTTTATTGAATAAATCACGTTGCCCTTCATTACCTTTTATTGCCCTTTATTGACAGTTGGTGGATAAATAGACCGTTTTTTGCTCATCGATGACACAACAGCCCCTTGTTGCCAGCCCTGAAAATATTCACATAATAGCGAGCTACCAGAGCAATCCAGCGCCATCCGGCCAGAGCCGAGTGGACATTAACGAGGTAGCGTCACATGTTGTCAGCCACACCCCCAACTCCCATTCCTGCTATGCCCCCGATGCCACAGCATCCGCCCAGAGAACGCTTAATGCGCCTGCCGGAAGTGCTGCATGTCACTGGCATTTCCCGCTCGACGCTGTATGAACTGAGCAGCCGCAAAGCCTTTCCCGCCAACGTTTCGCTGGGTGGGAAAAGTGTCGCGTGGGTTGAGTCCGAAATTCATCACTGGGTGGCCGAGCGTATCGCCGCCCGTCAACAGGAGAGCCACGCATGATCACCTTAACTATCGCCGGGCAGTCAGTCACACTTGATGAAAGGGAAGCCCTCAGCCTGTGCGATCAACTGTTTCCCGCCATCCGTAACCCCGCCACCGTTGCCGCCCGTGAACAGCGTTTCGGCGCGTTGCTGCTGAGCGTTGCACCGACGCCCGCCGCTTCTGATTCACCCCGGCGTTACTGCGCATCCCGTGCCGGTGATGCGCTGACCAACTGCTGAGGCTGTTCATGACTGTGCAATTTATCCGTTTCCCCGGCTTGCCTGCCAGGGCTTTTTGGCGTTATAGTTCTGCCGCTGCCGCAAAATCGGTAGCCGGGATTTGCAGCCCGAGTAACTCAATGGCGACACCAGACGCGCCATGCGTCTTTTTTTACGTCGTAGCCTTAGTACATCAGTACGTTGTACAGCGGTTAGCTATTGCCCGCTGTAGCATTCGAACAATGGTGGCTCAGGCAGGGCAGCCTTCGGGCTGGCCGGTATCCATTGAGGCCGGTACTGCAAACCCTGTCTGGGCTACCACCAATGAGGTTTGCAGCTCCGGTGGTAGCGTTAACCGTTACTCAATGGAGAATGCCTTATGGCTACGATCCTCACCCCGTCACACCCGCAATTTACCTTTCTGTTTCTGGCCGTGCGTCGCGCCGAATTACGCGCCTTACCGCACCGTGAAGCCGTTATCGCCCCCGATGAAATCAGTGCCCGCCGTTTACTGGCACGTGACTATGTACTGGCTTTTGCTGGCCGTCTGCCTGTTCAGGGGGCTAGCCATGTTTGATTCTACGCCGCTGACCCTTGATGAAATCGCCGACCAGTGCCGCGCCCTGACGCATGCCGTCATCGAGCTGGATAACTCGGTAGCCAAAGAGGTGCTGACGTTTGTACTGGCTGAACGGCTGGAATTATTGGCGACGACGCTGCAAAGCCCGGAAGCGCCGGAAACTGACAACGGGGTGAGCGCATGAATAGCTTAGCCGCCCGTCTCAATAACCATGATACCTATCCCATTCCCCACGCTGACTACCTGCGCCTGTCTCATGCGCACCGCGTTGGTGTGATGTTTCTCGATATGCTGGACGCCCAGCAATGCGGCATGACCGCCGCCAAACCTAATACCTTACCAGCCGATGATATGGCCGCACTGGTGGCGCTGCTGACTGACCAGATAGGCCACGTCATGACCCACTGTGAAGCCCACCTTTTCACTGCGCGGGAGACAGCACAATGAACAGCAATAATCAGTCCTGTATTCCGCTGGAAGTACGCACCGCCGTGTACCGTCGCGCTGTGGCACAGGCCTATCTGGATAACTGCCGGGAAACCGGCATTGCCCTGAATTGCAATTTAACCGAGCTGGAAATTGCCATTGCGCTGGAGCTGGAGGGCGCACACGTGCGTGAGCACGGCACCGCCACCGGGATGGAAATCGCCTGCGCCATGCTGGGCGATATGGTGCACCCCACCTTACTGACCGATAAACCCCGGTTAACCGCGCTGGGGCATATCATCATGGGGGAGCTGTGCCAGTGCGCGACAGCGGCGACCCCGTCCACCACACTGCATTAAGGGGCAACGCATGGCACACCTTACCGTGACACAGACTGTGAAACGCGCCAGCGGTCACTGGCCGCAACTGCTCCCCGCTGTGGGTATCCCCATTGATGCCACCGGGCAGCATACCGCCTGCCCGATGTGCGAGGGCAAAGACCGTTTTCGCTTCGATAACAAGGAAGGGCGCGGCACATGGATTTGTAACCAGTGCGGCGCGGGGGATGGCCTGAATCTGGTTGAGAAAGCGCTGAACCTGACGCCAGCAGAAGCCGCCCTGAAAGTAGGCGCGTGGCTGGGTGACCTGCCGGATAGCCCGGTAGCGTCAACGCCCGATGAAGACGACAGCGAGGCCGCCCGGCAACGGGCGGCGGTTCAGGCACAGGCGAAACTGAAAGAGGCGGTGACACAACCCGGCAATGCGTATCTCAGCGCCAAAGGCTGGCCGGATATCGCCGTGCCAACACTAAAGGGCAAGCCGCTGCGCGTAGGCGGCATCACCTATCAGCCCGGTGACGCACTGGTGCCGCTGACCACACCGGAGGGTGAGGTGGTGAATCTCCAGCTTATCAATGCACAGGGCGACAAGCGCACGTTAAAAGGCGGGCAGGTCAAAGGCGCTTTTCACGCGTTCAGCGGCAAGCAAACCAGCGTTATCTGGCTGGCCGAGGGCTACGCCACCGGCTTAACGCTGCATCAGTTAACCTGTGATGCGGTGTATGTCGCGCTCAGTGCGAACAACCTGCCGTCCCTTGCCCGTGAGCTGAAAACCCGCTACCCGGCGGTCACGCTGCTGATAGCCGCTGACCGGGACGAAAACGGCACCGGCCAGACCAAAGCGGAACAGGCCGCCGCTGCCGTCAATGGCCGTGTCGCACTGCCGCCGGTGTTTGGTGACTGGAATGATGTGTATCGTGCCGAGGGTGCCGACGCCACCCGCCAGCACCTGAATGCGTTTACTCAACCAGAGCCAGTCAGCCCGTTTGCGTCGCTGGGCGAGGCCGAGTTCAAGGCCATGAGCGCCAGCGAGAAAGCGGAGAAGATACGCGACCACTACCTTGATACGCTGGCAATTGATGCGTTTGGGGAAACCTTCTTCCAGTATCAGAACGGCGCATGGAAAGTGTTGCCCTATCGCCTGTTAAGCCGGGATATCGCGGCACTGTTTCAGAAGATACAGGCACCCTTTACCGCGTCCGGGATTGGCAGCGTGTTGGACACCCTGAAACTGATTATCCCGATGCAGGAAAAACCTCAGCGCCGGTTAATCGGTTTTCGTAACGGGGTGTTTGATACTGCCAGCGGTGAATTTAAACCGCACCGCCGGGAGCACTGGCTGAATACCGTCAATGATGTGGATTACACGCCGTTTAAGGCCGGGGAAAACCTTGCTGATAACGCCCCGCACTTCTGGCGCTGGCTGACCCGTGCCGCCGGGAACCACGCGGATAAACAGGAGCGTATTCTGGCCGCGTTGTTTATGGTGCTGGCGAACTGCTACGACTGGCAGTTGTTCCTTGAAGTCACCGGCCCCGGCGGCAGCGGAAAAAGTATTCTGGCCGAAATTGCCACCATGCTGGCCGGGGAGGACAACACCACGGCGGCCACCATCAACACCATTGAATCATCCCGTGAACGCTCGTCGATTATTGGCTTCTCGTTAATCGTCCTGCCTGACCAAGAAAAATGGAGCGGTGACGGTGCAGGCATTAAAGCCATTACCGGCGGCGATGCAGTGATGGTTGATCCGAAATACCGTGACGCCTACTCGACCCGGATCCCGGCGGTGATTCTGGCTGTCAACAATTCACCGATGCGTTTTAGCGACCGCAGCGGCGGCGTGTCCCGTCGCCGGGTGATAATCCACTTCGGTGAAACCATCCCGGCCAGCGAACGCGACCCCAAGCTGAAAGAGAAAATACGCGCAGAGCTGGCGGTGATTGTACGACACCTGATGAAACGTTTTGCCGACCCGAACGACGCCCGGACGCTGTTACAGGCACAGCAACACTCTGCTGAGGCGCTGGAAATCAAACGGCAGGCTGACCCGCTGGTTGATTTTTGCGGCTACCTGCTGGCACACGGTGACACCACCGGGCTGTATATGGGCAACGCCAACATTACGCCGCGTAACCCGCGTAAATACCTGTATCACGCCTACCTGTCCTTTATGGAGTCGCACGGCCACCAGAAGCCCATCAGCCTGACGGCCTTTGGTAAGGTGCTGCCGAACATGATGTCAGAATACGGGCAGACGTACCTCAAAGGCAGAACCAATCAGGGCATACAGACCAATCTTGAACTGAAAGACGAATCCGACGCCGACTGGCTGCCCAAATGCGAGATAGCGAGGTAGACACCAGAAACGATAAAACCGGCTCCGGCCGGTTTTTTTACGTCCAGACACTTCAATATTAGATGCCTCTAATCGTATAACCATTTCCCTGCTTTAGCTGACTCAATAATCATCCCGACTGTGAGCGGTTTTAACGCTTTTGATAGTGGTTTCTTTTGCCAGATTGGATACTCATATTCAAAATAATTTCTTCCATCAAAGTTTGAGTGCTCAATATTAAAATGTCCGAATATATCAAGAAGGAAATCATGAGCATCCTCCGGCAGAAACTGGTAATCATCCTGTAATGTCCAGTCTTTAGTGACTTGTCTAATCCCGGATTTAAACCAATGCTTCCTAATCGGGTAACGTTCCATGAGATATTGAATAACCTCATTTTCGATATCTCTTTGGTTCATCAGAAATACGTCCATTCAATGCGGTCTTCTGGCCTAGCGATTAGGTTATATTGTCGACGGGTATCTCTTGCTACCAATTGCATTATAGCTATTAATTGGACATAACCTATCCATGGAATATAACGCCCAACAAAAGAGGCAATCTTATTCGTAGGAACCATCTTCAATGTCGCAAGATTCTTTCCCATAGGCGTGAGCGGCCTTAGCCCATAAGGGAAACGTAAATCTCTGAGCAATGCTCGTGATACTCTGGAAGCCACACTGGTTCCGGGCGTCGCAGTGGCGGCGGATAGTTTCCCTGATACCTTTAGATAAGGTTGCCCTGAGAGGATCAGCGCCGCTGCTGTAATCTCTAAACCGGTGCGAGAAGAAAAATTTTCAAGAAAGATCAGGTTAAATAACTCACCAGCAGTTAAATTTCCATGCCCATGATAATAATATGTGTTATTGAGTTCCTCAGTAGTATCCATTAAACCTCCCTGTTTTTAATGTATTTTCAATATTATTTTATTTGGTGTCACATTTATACCGTGATTTTGCTGCTTTCTTGATTGAGTGCTAAATTCAGTATCAAATATCATACTTAAAAGGGGCTGGTTATGTCCGTACAATCTATCCTTGCCAATGTTGCTGTGAGTATCAGCGACTTTAAAAAATCGCCCAATGCCGCGCTGAAAGAAGCTAACGGCGAACCTGTAGCCGTGTTAACCAACGGGCGTATCTCTGGCTATTATGTTTCCCCAGAAACATGGGAAGCTCTGGCCGACTATCAGGAAGATATCGAGCTTGCCAAAATTGCCCGTTCCCAGATGAAGGGGAAACGTGTGAAGGTTGATCTGGATGAGTTATAAGCTGGAGTTTGAAGAGCTAAGAAAGGCGGCTTAGCGTTGCACTTCGGATTTGAATCCGCCGTTCGCCAAAAAGTTGAAAGAGGTTTTACAAAATCCCCACGTTCCCGCCAACCGGCTTCAGGGAATGGCTGACTGCTACAAAATCAAACTTCGTTCCGCTGGCTATCGGTTAGTGTATCAAGTGCTTGAGCATGAGATCGTGGTACTGGTTTTAGCTGTGGGCAAACGGGAACGCTCAGCGGTTTATAAAGCAGCCAAAGACCGATTATAAGATCGGCTCGACTATCTTGTTGTGCGACATACCTATCGTCAAGGTGATGAGTAACTCGTCACCTGTTCACCAACTCATCACCCTTTAATGCATTGATTAATAAAAATAAAAAACCATAGTGAAGAGAGTGAACAGTTTTGTGCAAAATCTTTTTATTCTGGCTAAGCCGCTGTAATTAGACTTTCTCGGTTAGGATCCGTAGCACGGAATCGAATCCGGACGGATGATAATAGATATCATTTACGGTATTTTTATCTATCTCATTGATATATTGCTAAAAATCACTTGGGGGCACAAAAAGGGGCATAAATTATTTATTTTTTAATTTTATTATTAATATTCAATATCTTATTTTTATACATGAGTCCGGCCTTCGCACCATTAGTATGAAAATTAAGTCACCTCAGGGTGGCTTTTTTTTATGTCCAAAATCGTCCGAGCACATCCGTTGCAATCCAGACTCCTCAGGGGGCATCCCCCCTTCAATTAGAAATGAGCCCCCAAAATGAAGCTCAACGCCCGCCAAGTCGAGACTGCCAAACCAAAAGATAAAACCTATAAGATGGCGGCCTGTATCTTGAGATAACTGTAATCCCTCCGGTTTTAGTACCACCGCCAATGAGGGCTCCGGCCAGTTTTTGTCGTGCATAGATAACAGGTGGCATAGCGAATAATGTAGCAGGGGTGCTGATGTGGTACTTGTCACAGGTAGTGACGCTAACAAAATCATGCTACTTTAATAAGTGTTATTAACTTTTATTAAACGGTGATGCTCATGGGACAACCTGCGAAACAGACGATCAGTGCTCAGATACCCGCCGAACTTGCGGCTGCGGTTGAAAGCCTGGCTATTGAATTGGATAGATCCAAAAGCTGGGTGATTAAAGAAGCGCTGACCGCAATGATTGAAGAGAGAGAACGGCGGCATCAGCAGGTTTTGAAAGGTCTTGCTGATGTCGATGCGGGAAGAGTAGTAAGCCATGCAGATGTGATCGACCTCGCCAACAAACTGAAAAAGTCATAATCAATGGAAATACGTTGGACGCAAAAGGCACAGGATGACCTTGAACGTATTTATGGGTTTGCCAGCCAGTACAGTCGGCAACATGCTGACGAGGTGTTAGATCGTTTGATCATCGGAACCACGGGGCTTGCTGACTACCCGAGAATCGGCGTATCTCAGACAAGATATGAACCACGCGAGGTGAGAAAGATTTTGTTTGATGATTATGAAGTTCACTATGAAATTCAGCATGATACGATTTATATCGTCGATCTGTGGCATACACGAGAAGACCGCTAAATTTCGTTGCTATATCTAGGCCTGCTTATAGTCATACAAGGGCGCTCATGTTAATCATTTTTGGTGGGTTACCGGGAACTGGGAAATCAACTATTGCCCGTTTATTGGCAACCAGACTGAACGCGGTCTGGTTGTGTATCGACTCTATCGAACAGTCACTGATTCGGTCAGAAAAATTCACAATGTCTGATATGGGGCCTGCCGGATATCTGGTCGCGTATGCTATCGCTGCGGACAATCTTAAGCTAGGAAACAACGTCATTGCCGATTCGGTAAATCCTCTCGCCATTACTCGGCAGGCTTGGCGAAATGTGGCTTCAGAAAATGCAGCACCTGCGTTGGAAATTGAAATTATCTGTTCCGATAAAGTGCAGCATAAGGAGAGGGTGGAACATCGCAGCGCAGATATTGCTGGGCATGTACTGCCCGACTGGCAGAAAGTCATCACTCGCCAATATGAAGCTTGGTCATCCACTGATATCACCCTAGATACTTCAGTGTTAACGCCAGAACAAGCCGTAGAGGTTATTCTCCAGCATATTGAATCATGCAGGCCCTGACTCTCAGGCTATGATGTACTTTATGCCTAGGTTGGCAACGTGTTGCATCACCGGGACAATGCAAGGCTACTGCTGAAGGTGGGTTATAGTAGGCGACAGTAAATTGAACGCATGCAGCTCTGCTGCAATGATATCGTCAGATGCTAATTTTCCCCTTCTATGGGACGACGACTGCCAGACATTCCAGAAGTCAACTGGACGAGTGTGCCAGATAACATCCATTCCGGTATGAAACCGGGCGCGGTGTGTCGAATCCTTGGGGAATGATATCAGGGGAAAAATCGGCCCGCAGACCGTCAGGTCTACGGGCGTTTGATTTACTGCGATGCTAACATGTTTTGAAGCGCAGTAAGCTGCCCTTGTAATTTCTGCAGTTCCATCTGTTTTTGCATTTCTGATTCGGAAGGGCGGTTTTGTGCCTCTTTCATGCTTTTTTCCAGTGCGGCGATCTCTTTTTGTGCCGTTGCGCGCCCTGCATTCTTTTTCTTCAGCTGTGCCACCAGATTATTCATCGAACGCTGTAACTCTTGTTGCGACTTACGTTTAGTGGCAACACTGGCATTACTTTGCGCCTTTTCCTGCTCAATAGCGGCATACACGGCATTGAACTCTTTATTCAATTCCTGTTCATGTTGCAGCGTCTGCTGTTTCTCTGTAACCCGTTGATCCCACGTTCCAGAATAGTTGCAGTTAAATTTAGTGACGATACTGACGTCACCGGTTGTCGGGTCACAGCTCTGCGGGTTGGTAACGCATCCAGCTAGCAGGAGTGTGGTGAATACGGGCAATAAAACGCGCATGGGAATTTCCTTAGCTAACTTTCAGGGCGGTACGCTGGTTATAAAGGCTATCCAGCTCGCTCTGTAATGAACCGATTTTGTCACGCATCTGGGCAATTTCTGTATCTAATTTCTTGGTGTTATCGCCGGACTTTTGCATATCTGTTGAGACGTCCTGCCACTGCTTCTCATGTTTTTTCATATCGGTAATCGTGTTACGCAAATAGGCGATGTTTGCATCTATCCCTTTGATCTGTTTTTGCATTTCCTCTTTTTTCACCGATTTTGTCGCAATTTCCTTCTCTATTTTGGCAATGGTTTGCTTATCACTGGCGATAACCGACTTCGCCACATCAGATGCGCCTTGAATTCGGGTGTTTTCAGCCTGGATATCTTTAATCGATGCATTTAACTGCTCTTCCTGAGTGGCGTATTTTTTACGCTGGTTATCCAGGTAAGCATTGGTGCCAACACCGATACCGCAGCCAGCCACGGCCGCCGCCGCCATACACAATGTTTTATGCTCGGTGTCGCTTACTGCACAAGCCAGCATTCCTATCGCCGCACCAGCGGCACAAGCCTGCAACCCTGATTTGTTAAAGAACTCCATATCCTCGCTCTTCGACAGACGTGGATCGACGCCGCTACCCCCCAGGCTTGATGAATTTTGACAGCCAGCCAGAAGTACAATTAATCCCGCGATTGTTGCTGTGCGTAATGCTTTAAACGTTACCATCACCTACTCTCCTTCATATTTATTAGTTATTGTTTTTGCATGCGTTAAGCCACGCATCCCGTGCCACTTTGCCATCCTTCCAGTACCCCTGAAGGTTTTTCCAATAGGTATCCAGATATCCGTTTAGGTTAGTTTTGCCACGTGCCGCCATTAGCTGCTGTACGATGGCGATCTGTGGTTCGATAAGAGATTTGTTATAGGTCGAACCGATGTCCACTAGCGTGTCGGCGTAATAGCTGGTGATAAAATCGAGGGCTTTCTGATGCTGCCCTAACTGTTCCTGACGAAGAGAGCAGTTAGCATCTAGCTGATTACCCGCTGCGCAGGTTTTTGCATTGAGCTGATTAAGGCGATCAAGAAATTCGCCGTCATCTTTCATCTTTGTGCACAAAAATGCGCCCAACTGCAGTGATGTTCTTATAGCTTGATCGCGCTGTTCATCTCGCAACTGGCTGTTGGCGCGCAGTTCACCACGTAGTTGTTCTAGCTGTTTCTTTAGCACCTCATCTTGCACTTTGGCGGAAATTTCATTGAGATTTTGCAACGATCCTGTTGCGCCTCCATCACTTGCGGTGCTTTTTTCCGTGCCGAGGGCCTGCCACTCTTTTTCAATTTCTTTGACACGATCGCGGGATGTGAGCGTTGTTGATACCAAAACCAGCCTCATGCCCGTCGTTTTACTGCCGTTCTCTCCCTTGGCGTCGTAATAAGGCTCTTCACCGCGCAGCGAGCTACGAATATCGCTCTGTACCGTTAAAATGCTTCCTCCGCGCACGATATAGCCACCGGCTTTACCATGTAAGCGGTCGAGCTTGTTAAGGCGAAAGGGTTCGAACATTATCTCGGCAGCGTTGCCAAGCATATCGTGCAATCCGAGTGGGTTAGGCTGTAGCAAGCCTGTTGGCTGGAGTTTTCCATTTGCTGATTGCGCGCCAGCGAACCAGGCATAGCCATTCATGCCTTCCGGCATTGGGAAATGCTGATCGCGGAATTCTGATGATGACACTGATTGCCCGCCTCGGGCGGCAAATTCCCACTCGGTTTCGGTAGGTAAGCGGAGAAAGCCAGGTTGTCCGTCGTCTTTAGGCAAACTCGCTAGCTTCTCTTTCCGTAACCAGAGGTTGTAACGGTTAGCAAGGGACATCGCATCCATCCAGCCAATATTCACTTTTGGCAGACGGCCCTTTATATCTGGCATCGGGCACTCGCCAGAGAGCGCCAAATACTGTAAATCGCTCAGCTCATACTTCGCCATCAAGTAGTAGCGGCTCTGTCCTTTTTTTTCAGGGAAACTGCCTGCGATATGCTCCTGACGGGCTTGCTCGACATATCCCCATTCATCACCTTCCTGTCCGACAACAATGCCGTAGTCATCCAGCAGGTTATTTTGCGGAATAATCACTTTCCTAAACGCCATCGCGCCATCGCAAGGTAGAGGGAGGATGACATCATCTGCCAGCGGTTTCGGGTTCCAGAATTTCTCATCCCAGGTTGCCTGCGCGGCGCAGGTATATCCCATACCCATCATAACCAGGCCCAGCACCAGTTTAAATTTCACGTAGACTCTCCGCAGGTTCGATTTTCAGCGCACGCAGCGCACCGATGGCGGCAACGCTTAACGCCACCGCCAGTACGCACAACAGTGCAGTAATAAAATGAATGGGATCGAGGTGGCAAACGAACATATGATCGGGAAGGGATGTGCCAAGCAGACGATTAAACAATTCGCTTCCCAATAGATAAATCGCCAACGCGATACTGAATGCCACACCCGTAAGGCAAAGCGCCTGGATCACGATAAATAGGGTGATTGCCTGACGGCGAAAACCGAGAAGGCGCAGTACGGCCATGTCGGTGCGTTTACGGTCGATATTGGCGATAAAAGCGCCGATCAGTGAGGCGATACAGCCGGAAGCCGAGATCCATGCGATGACCGCGAAAATGAGACCCAGTACGCGATCGATGGCGCGCACAGATTCGATCTGTGCTGCCTGAGTGACCGATTCGATATGCTGCGCTTCCAGCCAACGAGCCAGTGGTGCCACATCATCTAGCGTGCTGGCATAGAGTCGCGCTCGGGCAAAGCGTAGGCGCTGCCGTGGTGGCTCTCCATCGCTTACTTCAAGTAAAGAAACCTGAAAACCATCACGGTAATCTTCCAACGCGACCAGAAGCGGCAGGGAGATAAACGCGGCAGGACGAGTGAATTTGGCCTCATCAAGTACCCCACTGACAAATAGCTCAATGCTCGCACGCTGGTTCTGCCCTTCAAGATTGCGGTTGACCCGTAGGTGGAAGCGATCCCCAACCTGAACCGCAAGGCGGCGTGCCGCACTGGCGCTTAATACCACTTGCGTATCTTGCTGTAGCGGAGGAATGCCCTGTAGTAACGGGTCGCCTTCTCCGGTGGGGATCACCTCAGCATTCGCGGCAAAATGCTGACTGTCGCGCACCAAATCTGCCTGCGTGTTCAAAGAGCGAGTGAGAGGAACAGTAAAACCGACTTCTGGGCGCTGTGCTAATTGTTCCAGCCAGGCGAGGTCGTAGTTGCCATTCCCAGTCATACGCACTTCCCGCGTGCGAGGATCGTCCAGCAGGTCATGGCGTAGCTGGTTGACGATACCGTTCTTCAGGCCAAAGAGTAATAATAATGGTGCGATGACTGCAATCAGCGAAAAAACAATACATAGCGTCACTTTGCGATCGTGCAATAAATCGCGCAGCGCCATACGCAGCAAAAGCATGCGAGCGGGTTGAAATTCAGGCAGGGAGGAAGACACTTTGCCCCTCCGTGACCGATGCTTTGTAACAGCGCAGGCCCAAATCCGCCACTCGCTGCCAGTCATGGCTGACAATAATGACGGCCATGTCTAGCGTTCGAACCATCTCAATCATCAGTGCAAAGAGTTGTTCTGCATTGTCGGGATCCAGCGCCGCTGTTGGTTCATCGGCCAGAAGTAAACGTGGCCGATGGGCAATCGCCCGAATAAACGCCACGCGTTGGCGCTCGCCAATCGAGAGTTGGGAAGGCATCTTGCCGAGTAATGCACGGATGCCTAATCGATAGATGGCGGTATCCAACCACTCTGCGTGAGTGGTCATCCCTACCAATTGTCGAGTCAGGTGGATGTTTTCCGCAACGGAAAGCCACGGTAACAATCCGCCATGTTGAAGCATAAATCCCAACGTACGCGCTCGGATAGTGGATAACTGGACTTCATTTTCCGCCAATAGCGGCGTAGCGATATCCAGTTCGCCCAGCCGATACTCCTTGAGACGTGCTGGACGCAGGAGTGTCCCCATCATTTCCAACAGCGTGCTTTTTCCACATCCACTGGGCCCGACAAGGGCGGCGATATCGCCACGAGACAGCACGAATTCAGGTAATGATACCTGGTAGCCATTTGCTCCGCCTCGGCGGATGTCCATATCGCAGATCCGTATCATTAGGGCAGATTTTCTAGAGGAACCGGGTAGACGTTATCCCGAGGGTCGCTGCCAGGTGCCAGTGCGATCCAGCGGTCAACGTCCTGATTGTAGCGTTGGTAGTAGCTGAGTTTGGTGTTCAGGCGGCGAATAAACCGTTCCTGTTCGAGGCCATCCCAGCTTTTCCAGGTTTCTTCATCCAGGCTCAACACCTCACTCAGATAGGGGAGGCTGTCGATGTATTCGCCCAGAAGCCCCATCTCACCAAGGCGAGTGGCACTCTTGCTTTTTGCCTGGTTCGGATCATTTCCCATGGTTGCTGCCAGCGAACGCAGACTGGCAAACATATCATCTGGCGAAATCATCCCTTCATTCGCCGCGTTGATGATTTTTTTCATCACATCGCTTAAATCGCTCAGCTCGCTCTTAGTGAGCAGCACCCGGACTTCTGTGGCTGGAATATTTTGTTTCACCAGGTCGCGGTCGCTAATCCACGACTTAAATACGGGTGGCACTTGCGTCCCCTGTTTTTCGCCAAGGTAGGCCAGACGCATCGCATTGCTCAATTTTTCGGCATCGCTTAACAGTGGATTCGTTTGCTTGCCCGCGTATTCTGGGCTGGCACCGAGTGCACTGCCCACGGTATTTTCGCCACTCCAGGCTGTTTTTATCTGCCCGGTAATGGCGTTAGCCAACCCATCGACCATTTTGCCAAAGTTGTTCACGTCACCAGAATCGATAGGGTAATACAGAGGCTTATGCAGAAAGGGGTTCAGCGTCAGATCCTGATATTGAGCTTCTGCCGAGGCATGGTTTTTCTTTCCATTCGGGGCTTTCAGATGCATGGCGTAAAGTGCCACGCCACGGTAAGCGGCTTCCTGACGTACCTGAGCAGCATCGAGTGACGTTGAGGATAGGCTATCTGACCCCTCAAGTGCCCCGGCATCGGTAATCAGTACGACATAACGGGCACCAAACTGGGTCCAGTCCACTTGGTCCAGCGCCATCATTACGCCACCGTAAGCATCTTCATCCATTTTGCTGCTTGATACCGTTGCCTGCTTAAGGTCATGCACTTTGGCGAGAAAGTCTTTACCGCTTTTCACCGTGTTGGGGTCAACATACATTTTGCTGTCGTACTCCAGACCCGGCACGACTTTGACGCTGGAGCGGTATGCGACCAAGCCAAACTTCACCTTATCCTGTAGCTGTTCTTTCTCAATGCGCTGATAAATCTTATCGATAGCCTCTTTAGTGCGTTCAATATAAGGCCCCATGGAAATGGTGGAATCGATCACGAACACCACTGACGCAGAGAAGCCTTTCATCATATTCTTTTCGTTCTGCCCATTTTTTTCGTCCGACGGGGAACCACCCGCCCCCGTTGTTGCATTGGCTTTTTCGCTAACCGATGCAACATTCAGGACACGAACCTGGAAGCCGGTGTCGGTGAAAATATCATCCGAACCGAGTACTGGCAGAAGATAGAAATTTTTAAGTTGATCAACCATGTAATCTGGCTCTCTGGCCAGAACTTGCGGTACGGGCTGATTATGCTTCAAACGTGTCAGAAGCGGATCCAACATGGCAGAGGGCTTCTTGCTATTAAGAATGGCTTCAACGTCACTCTTATCGCGGAAGAACAGCATCGGATGGCGGCCTGATGGGTTGGTAAAGGCCAGCGTCAGCTGCATCTTCCAATCCACGGTACAAGATGATTTCATCCAACCGGAAACGCGCCCTAAGCTATCCGGCCCTACCTGTAACCATTCATCCTGCCCATTCTGGCTGCGTTGATAAACGTAGAAACGGCTAAACGCAGGTTGCTCTTTGCCTGAATCGCCCATTTTATCCGCTAACTCACAGCCTGGATAAGTCAGCACGCGTTGGTACAGCGTGCGTTTTCCTTCCTGCAGCAGTGGCTTTTGATCGGCAGAGAGTGCTGGGAAGCTAAAGGCGGCGGCACAAAATAGGCCACTGAACCAGTGAACATAATTCATTCTTTTATCCTATTTTTTCAGCGCGGCTAAGCGGGCTTTAGCATCGTTGTTTTGCGGATCTTTATTGACGATGGTTTCATACCAGTAGGCTGCTGTCTGTGCATCAGGGCTGAAACAACCGCCGGCTTTCGCCGTTTGCGGATCGTATTCCTGGGCGTAGCGCATTGCCATTTGCGTATCTCCCGACTGCGCTTTGTAAGCGTATAAACGTTGGGCAATGTCGCAACGCTTATCTGCTTTGGCTTTGCTAATAACGTCAATCAGTTGGGCACTGCTCGGTTGGCTGCGCAGGCAACCTTTGACAAATTCCAGTTCATCGCTGTTTTTCATCTGATCATCACCACAAGGCCCACTAACTTTGGCGACGGAGGGGGCGGTAGTGGTTGCCACCGCAGGCGTTGGGCTGCGAGTAAACCACCACGCTGCGGCGGCAAGCAATATCAGGATGGGGATCACGATGGCGATCAGTACACCCGTTTTACCGGACTTGGGCTTATCGCTGGATGCATCGGTTCGTACCTGAGGTTGCGGTACTGGCGCAGGAGGCTCCGGAGTAGGTTCTGGCTGTGGTTCAGGGATGGACATTTCCTGAACGGGCGCTTCTTCCACTGGCTGGACAGCCGCTAATGGATTATTTTCACCGCTTGCCTGAGAACTCAGCAGACCATCGGTGATGGTGAGTACGCCAATATCACTTGTGGCGATATCTTTAACCGTAATCCTGTAAGCAGCTTGGCGGTTTGCCAGCAGCGGGTCGAGAAACGTGGGGCCAACCTGCACGCCAGGTACATCGTCGTACTGCGCCAGAGGCGACAGGGTTAAAAAAACTTCACCGCTACTCCACTGCCCGTTGTTACCGAGATAAAGATGGTCCTGATTACGTAACACCGAGATCGTGACACCTTCCTCAGCCCCTTTCCATGCCCGTAACAGCAGCAGTGCATAGCCAGGCTGGACAGGTGTTAAGGGTTTTAGTTCTGGTTTGATCACGTCAGGTTACTCCTGTGCAGTTTTAATACGGTGAATGATTGCGCCGAGTTTTTCATTTTGTGCCACGCTGATCTCCCGACCCACTGAATGGCCTGCGTTCTCAGCGATCAACGCCTCCAGACCGATCAGCCAATCGATAATAAAAATGGCACTGTAGTTAAGCTGTTGCGGTGTCAGGCATGTGAGACGCTCGTCATCCATCCACTGTACGCTGTCGCATTGCGTCGGGCGGGTGAAAATGGCTTGATCCGGCATGTTGGGGCGAACGGGGCGTTTTGCCTCAGGGACAGTCAAATAACCAAGCCAGGTGACAAAATTGCTCATCACGTGCAGTACGCGTGATACCTGACGTTCGACCATACGTTCGCGGCGAACGCCTGCCTGCTCGGTGTTGGCCATTACGCCAACCAGCGCATCTTCTAGCTTCAGCCGTAATAAACCCGTGATCAGTTCATCTACCAGTTGCACGATGATTGGCCTTGGCAGATTGATGTAGTTCGACATTGCTGGCGTATCTGGCAGGTCGCGTAGATGGTTAATCCAAAGCTGCAATGCCTGGCGAGCAAAGGTGGTTTCATGACTATGCACTGCCGCTACGGGGGTATCGAGACCAAAGGCATCGTCAACGCCGATATCAAAAAAGTCGGCCTCTTCCTCAGCAACGTCCTCCGTTTCCACCGAAATTTGCTGTAGGTAAAGCTCCTGTAGGGATCGCCGTGTGGGGACAAGGCGTGCTAATAGCTCACCGTGCATGCCATTACGTTTTTTCAGTGCGGCGAGAATCTCTTGAGCGATGAGATTTTTTTTCGCAACTTCTTCTTCACCTTCGGGCTGATACCATTTCCCTAATCCCCTTTCTACCAGTTCATCGCGCATATCCTGTAACTGCTCTGCAATGCGCTCCATCTTCACTTCTGGGCGAGCGACTTGAGAGAGGTAATCGGCCATCCGGCGCATCCCCCCGTCATTCAGGTTGAGCATGGCGTCCCAGGCGGCTTCCGGGTTGGCGATATAGCGCGTAACGGCACCATCCTCCAGGAAGGTTTTTCGCATCAGCGCCAGCTGCGCTTTGCTTTCTTCGCGAATGGCGTTTTCTTTCTCGTTCTCTATGTGGATGAACGGGGTTATCTGGCCAGGTTTACGTACTAGAAACGTGTTGTTGAATGCCTGTCCCGGCTGCCACTCCTGCAGCCATTGATATTTACCAAAGCGCTCCGTTATCGCCATTTTGATCATCCCTCCAAGTCCCCAGGACTGACGAAGAATGGCTTCGTCATGGGATAGCCCTTGGCTGATGCGCAAATCAAACATGGTGAGCGCCCATATTAAACCGGGCAATCGGCGTCCGCGTGCCTCTGGGTCTGCGCCCTGCGTATAGTTGATCCACTCATTCAGTATATCACCAACTTCTTTTACATCAGACTGTTTGGTAGACGCGGTGCAAACAACTAATACGTTCATGTCCTGATTTTCAGTATATCGCTCAAAGAGATAGGCGACTTTCCCGCGAAGGATTAACTGCGCAAGCGGGTTACTGTCTTCACTTTTCACTTCCCGACGTATGTCATCCATCGACTCAACGCCCAGACGACCGCGATAACCAGGGAAATCGAGTAGATCCACCGATTCAAAGAGAGATTCACGAGGAGGCGCGAGCAACGGAATATGCAGCTCAACCGTCAGAACGGCCAACTCTGCCAGAGAGATGTCAACGGACGTACCCGCTTGGCCATCCTTCACAGGCGTGACTTCAATACGGACATCAGGTTCTTTATTCAGACGTTCCAGCATATCAACGTTCATAATGCTGTCGTGCTGAACGAGTAAGCCATCTTTTTCCTGTACTAGCGCGTGTAGCGGAGCCCAAACTTCATGCGCGCCGCCCACGCGTTGCAACGTCTGCGCAAACTGGGTGTAGGCTTCGGTTAGCTCCGGTATTTCGCCCCATAGAACAGAAAAAAGCAGCCCGCGATCGTTCGGCGTCAGCCAGGGGGCCAGCACAATCGCCTGAGGCCAATAATGCAATGCCAAACGGCTTTGGCTCTTTCCTGCATGACGACTGAGGTAGTCCCACAGCGATACAACATCATCTTCTGTTACGCCAGGAACCCGAGAGGAACAGCGGCGCTTTGACAGTGCGATCAGCAGGTTGTGGGTTCGCTTTTCATCATACTGCCAGTTAAATTTTTCCTGATTAAAATCATAGATAAACGCATTAGCCAGGATTTTCCCCATCTCTACTTCACTGAAGAGGAGAAGGGAAACGTGTTTATGTTCAGGCGTGTTAGCGGTGCGTCTGCTGAAACGCGTGACTAATCCCGTGGCTTCTTTCCCTCCACCTGGTGGATTGATGTGCTTCAGGAAATCAAGCTGTTTACCGGCAAGTTCTGTCTCCAAGTTACCGTTTTCGCCTGCCGCCAGTGCGGAGATCAAATAGGATTTACCTGCTTGTGATAAACCAAAGAAACCCACCGTCATCGGTTTCGCCGCCGCCTGCGCCAGCCTGCGGGCTTTGTTACGGCTGCGACGTAGGCTAAGCGTTAGGTGATCGGCTTCCTTATCCAGATTCTGAGCGTCTTCACGTACGGCCGCGATCCAGTCAATCGCCTGCTCTGCGCCAGCTTCAACATTGTGCCAGCCCTGAATAATTTGCTTGGAATTGATGGTATTCATTAGCTTTTAACGCTCCCGCTATCCAGCCAGTAATGGGTTTCTCCCATACCGTTACCGACCATAGTGTTCAATTGGAATGCCACATCTTTTCGGCTGTAGTTACGGCGTGCATTCTCCATCTCCAACGATTCAATGCGGAATCGTTCTGGGCTGACGGCCTCTTCACCATTGCGGGGGCGTCCTTGCTCGGCCAGCAACTGCAGACGCATAACCGCATCGCCTGCGAGTTCACTGGCAAGATTGGGGTTGGTTATCTTCAAGGTGTACAGTGCCGATGCAGGCCAGCGCTCATTATCAAGCTGTCGGAAACCAATACGGACTTCACCACGAGACTCAAACCCTTGAGTTTGATTAAGCTGGAAGTTATCGGCATCCAGATCGATATCGCGGTAAAAGACGTTACTGTCTTTAATGACATTGTTACCGTCTAACATGCCCAGATAGCGAATGGTGGAATAGGGCACAAAATTTGCTGTACGGAAGTAAAAATTATTCAGCCTGGAGTTTTCTGCCAGCAGACAGAGCATGGCTCCCACGACGGCGGTAGATTTGGGATCATCAATGCATCCCTTTTTGTTAAACGGATACCAGCCGCCAGTTTCATACCCATGTAGTGGAAGAACGCGTGACGGTGGCACGGGTTGTAGCTGGCGGATCAGTGCTTGAATACCGGGCAAGCGTGATGGACGACCGGTCAGCAACAAGATATCGCAGTTGTAATGCCACAGGACTTCACATAGCGCACGTAGGCTGTGACAAATGTTCATCCGACCACTACGCGGATTGATAAATTCGTTGTGCAGTTGGGATAAATCGACTTCTAACGGAACATCAAGGATCGAGAACGGGAGACTGTTATCAGACTGTCCAGAGCGAACAGCATCGTTCACATAGCCCTGCACTTTTTGCGTCGGTACGTTTATCTCCAGCAGTTCACGGAACGTGTAACTCAGAAGTTCACGTCCTTCATCCGGCTGATATTCTTCGTAGCGGTGTAAAATCGCCAATGCCAACGGCGCGAAAATTTGCAACGTCAATTGCTGGCGCAATACCTGCTTGCCTGCCTCAATCGATTCGCTGCCAAACAGTTGTGACATGATTGATTCGGACGCAATATCGCTGTGTCCTACTTTCATCATCGCGGCTTTTACCGCTGGCTGCAGATAAAGGCGGATGACATCGAGCAGAATATCGTCTCCCGCGACTTTAAACCCTTCACGGAATAGCTGTTTGGGGATGATGCGTACGTTAATACCCTGGCCTTCATCCAGGGTATAGCGGGAAATCACCAGGTCTGTTGTTCCTCCACCAATATCGATCGAGGCAACTTTCAGGCTGCGTTTTTCCGTTCCTGATATCTGGTTATCTGGGCGACGGGTGGCGGCAAAAAATTCGTCGGTGCGCCCACCAAAATAATTTTGTGTCTCGTTATACAGGTAGACAAGTTGCCCACAGGTCGCCTCATCCCATTTGACATGTACGCCCGGGTGGGGATGCTTCAATTGCTGCGGATCGTTGCCTTCATATTCCATCGCTTCCCAGCCGAGAGATTTCCACACCAGACGAATCGCATCGTGCATGCTTTGTTCGAAAATGGCGCGCTCGGGTTTTGGCATGGCTGGTGGTACGGTCATAATGACATTACGCAACCGACGTGGCGTGCTGGCATGGTTCATTTTCAACCGTTGTGCTGGGCTGTTAATTTGCATTAGCGCCTGACTCAGCACTTCTGACAGCATCATGGTCATTAGCGAACTGCGGCTGTAGATCGGTGAAAATACGGGCATCCGTTCATCTTCGGGAACACGGATCAATAATTTGCCCTGATCGTTAAGCATGTAGAGCAAGGGAGCGGCAGTCGCCAGCGGTTCACGATCTGATTTCACGAAGGCCTGACTGAATCGCCAGCCTGGCGAATAGGATTGATCGTCCCAGAGGTATCGCTTCGGACTGGAAATGCCCGTTGAGCCTTCGGTACCAAGACGTTGGGCCGCCATGCGAAATGCTTCACCGCCAACTCGACCGATTGTCGGCCAGGTAAAGGCATCGCTACGCCCACTCTTTAGAGAGAAATCCTGCTTACCAAATTCCGCCTGAGCAAACTCCAGACGGCTGTCAAACGGTTCATTATAGACATACTGGGGTTGACTGAGATCGCGCAACTGCAACTGATAGAGTTGTGATAATCCCTTGTTATCATCACGATGCTCTTCAATAAGGATGCCGCAACTTCGTGAGTTACCAATATCTAGCACCAAATCGACCGGGATTGCCGTATCGCGAATTTTGACGTCGTTAACCTGTACTTCCGGGATGTGAATGGTGTCGGCCAGTACACTGAGAAGATTCAGGTAATGCGCCTGATGTTCTTTAAGCGCCAGTTTTTCTTCATTGTCTTCATAGTGTTGGCGTAACCGCTCCTGAGCCTGAGTGGTGTAGACATCCTTCAACCACTCCTCTACCCATTGCTGGGAAAGAAAGTCGCCCATTTCGTGCACGTGTTTGGCCAACGCAAAACCCGCACCAGAACGCACGTCATCTTCACTGGGAGCCAGATACTGGGTATTGGTGCGATCGGGGAAAATTTTGGTATCAAAAGTCAGGATGGCACGCCAGGTGTTGCCTTTATCGTCCGGCTCGGCCAGTTCATGAAATTGAACGCGGGCCCAGTTTGCTGGCCCTTGTGAAAAGGCGCGTGGCGGGTTGAAACGGAAAAAGGGGAGAGGGAACCAAATTCCCTGATACAGCCGTAATGAGTCTTCAATTGCCAGAGAATACTCGGACTCGACGGAACGTGGCGCTTCGTTATCCTGCGTCGGAATGTGGTATCTATCTTCGCGCTCGTTATAGGCCAGTCGCAGAATAGGGCCGTCACCTTGTTGGCGTAGAAATTCACCGTACTCTTTGCGTGGAGGTAGCGTAAAAGCAAAATCAAGAAATTGGATCCCGCTGTCACGAATGAGTTTGACCTGTTTTTTAAAATCAGTGATTTCAGCCAGCATTTAGTTACTTGCCTCCTGCTTCATCGAGATAGGGAAAAGAGTATTGGCATCGTAACGGCCTTTACAATCCGCGATATTTTTCGCGCCAGGCGTGCAGAGGATTTCTGGCATCTGATAAACCGATCCATCGGTGCACTGGGCTTCACCTTGGTTATTAATGGTGAGCTGACCTGAACGCGTCAGTGCATTAATTACCCCTTTGCAAGAGACGCCATCACCACGCACCATCCGTACTTCACCTTTGCCACCTTTGATCTGGTAGCTTAGGCTCAGAGGCTTACCCGTGCGCCCATCCTGAAT
This sequence comes from Pectobacterium sp. CHL-2024, assembly GCF_044751765.1. Lineage (NCBI taxonomy): Bacteria > Pseudomonadati > Pseudomonadota > Gammaproteobacteria > Enterobacterales > Pectobacteriaceae > Pectobacterium > Pectobacterium sp. CHL-2024. The sequence goes on from NZ_JBIXKO010000010.1 coordinate 63,475, forward strand.
ACCCGCGCCGGCATGCCAGCGTCCGTTCAGAAAAGCCGTATTGCCTTGTGCAAGTGCCTCCTGTGGCAGGCTCAGCGGCGTTTGAGTTCCTGTCGTCGTATTTACGGTTCCGGAAGCGGCCGAAAGAGAGGGATCAAGTGCGGCAGTTGGAGCCTGTGTCGGTGGTGTACCTTCCGATAGTGTACCTTCCGCTAATGGTGTTCCTAACTGAGGGATATTTAGCTTCCCTGAGTCAGTATTGGCAGATATCGCTGTAGATATTTCGCCACTGACTGAACTGATACTGGATGCTGTCATAGTCAGGCTTGTACCTTCCATCGTCGTGGAAGCCGTTGGCAGTTCTGGTTTATTCAGGTTTATTGCCGGTAACTCGGGTCCCTTCATGCTGAAGCTGGGGAGGGGAATCGTGATGCCCGGAACACAACCGCGCAGCAGAAGCAGTGCCAGTAATAGAAGCAGCAGCAATGGTAGTAACCAGGACAGCCAGACAGGTAGTCGCCGCCGTGCATTGTGCCGAGCAGGGGGAGCCGAAGCGTTAATGCCAGCATCCGTCGTAGCAGAGGGCATGCTTACCGTAGCGGCTGTGGTTGTAGCCGGAATTGTTGTAGCCGGAATTAATGGTGCCGCAGTACGTAAGCAGTCCAGCGGGTCGAGTCTGGATTGCTGCTGAGCGTTCACGAATCCCCAGAAACTGATCACAGGTTTTCCAGCCACGAGCCAGACGTGCTGCTGATCGGGAAACTGTAACGCTTTTTCCAATAATTGGCCGAATAACCGCTGTTCTGGTTGAGTATTTCGACGCTGCTCTTCGCTTAGCTGGCGCAATGCTGCCTGACTGACTTCTAGCTGGCTTAGCGCGGCCTGACGTTCACTGTCGGTAGCGGCAGACCATGGAATGATGTCACCCGAAAATGGCGCATACCAATCGATGCGATTGCCATGCTCATTGATTTGGGGGATAGCGAGGGTATCCGCTATAACGTGCTGTTTTCGCAAACGCAGTGTTTCACGAAGCTGCAATGCTGAAATATGCACCGCTTGTCCGTTTTCGCCCATGGACTGATATTTATCGAGCTTATCACTACACAGAAACATCTCTTTCACGTTTGCAGGCCTTTGCTTGTGTTAATAAAAAAGTAAAAAGACGCGATATAATCTGTTCGAGATCGTTAAAAATGCCGCGTACGAGTAAGTTGATTAGCCTCTATGCTAAAAAACTATCGATGTTTCATTGGTATCGTTCAGGTAGAACACATCTATCCCACTGATTGGAATAGATGTGTTCTTTGGCACTGAATTGTTTTCTTTGCGACGACGCTTCCGTTGCTATGAGGACTCAGCCCTGCTATTCACACCCTTCAGGAATATACTCTTTCATGGCCTTATTCATGATATTGCTGAACTCCTGAGTATTGTTCACGGCAAAAACACTACCGCCAGTATTGGCGGCAATGCAATTTCCTGCGCCTGTACTGAGGATATCAACAACATTGATTTGTAGCCGAGGTTTGCTTTTTTTCAGTTGTTTAGCGACTGCACACGGATCGCCGCCACAGGTTTCCTCTCCATCGGTGACGAGCAGGATGATCGCATCACGATTGACACCATCGACCAGTTTACCAGCATGTACCAATGCTTCTGCCAGAGCCGTTTTGCCTAGCGGTTCAATGCGATTGATCCGGTTTTTCAATTCTGTACGCCGCGATGGCGGGAATGGCCCAGAGACGCTGACCTGACGGCAATCGGCTGCGGCCACCAGGCTGATATTCATATCGTTGGGTAATTTATCAATAATATTACTTGTTGAACGGCGTGCGAGGCTGATCCGGCGCGGTTCACGTTCAACGTTCCCGAGGAGTGTCAAGCTTGCCACCCAAAGATCTATCTCATCCTGCGTGGCATCCATACTGACTGCCATTGAACCGGATGCATCAAGAACAACCACCACTTCTGGAGCCTGCTGAACGGTACGCTGTGCCGGACAAAGTGCCTTAGTGGATAGCGGAGGTGTTGGCGGTATGACTTTTTTGGGTGGCACGGGTTTTTGGGGTTGTACAGGTTCCGCCGGTGTTAACGGTTCGGGTGGTTGTACGGGTTCTGCTTGCTTAACAGGCTCTGTTGGCGTGACAGGTTCTGCCTGCTTAACAGGTTCCGTTGGTGTGACGGGTTCTGCTTGTTGTAACGGTTCCGTCGGCGTCACTGGCAGGCAGCCACGCAATAAGAACAGAGCCAATACGACCAGCAATAATAACAGCAGTAGCCACGGCCACCAGATACGGCGAGGTGTGACTACTGGGGGAGCTATCGTCACTGGAGGGGGCGACAGCTCCGTCATGACAGGCTGACCACCAATCACCCAAATGCTTGAATCAGCAGGCTGCTGGCTGGCAAAAGTCAGCAGCCGCAGCACATCTTCAGGTACACGACTGTCTTGAGCTAATTTATCCTTTAACTCACTGATTATTTGCTGTTTTTGTTTTAACAGCGCTTCTGCTCGCCCCCTTTCTGGTGCGGGCAGATCCGTCAACCGTATCGGCTGACCATTCATCTCGCTATACCATTCGATAGCACCATCATCGGCTTGTACTGGGCGTGCAAATATATTTCTGTGGGCCAGCGATAAATGTGGTTCAACGGCGGAAAGCATCGCGGAATAGCATGTCATCTGCCATTGTAAGTTCGATGATTGTTCAACAGTCCTTGTTATTCTTATCATTTGGGCAGCAACGCTATCGATGTAAGTAGATTGATCTGATTGAAAATGAAAGCCAATATAGCTTATATAAAGGATGTTAATAAGATTAATCTTACTTGGCAACCTCTAAAATTTGAGATAAGTCAATCCAATACACCATTGTTTGCTTAAGCTTACAAACGCTGTTGCATCGGGTTATTTGCTGCATTTTCTGGCTGGCGAGTGACGCAAGATTCGCCACTACTCTACTTTTTACCCCGCTGAACATCCGCCCATTGACCAATGACAAGGTAGCGCTGGTAGCCCCTTCTTTATAATCAGGCCCGTTTCTCTTCTCACTGGTGTGGACGCATGGCTTACCAACTTAACCTTAATTGGCCCGAATTCTTAGAAAAATACTGGCAAAAACAACCTGTTGTATTGAAGAATGCTTTCCCGAATTTCATCGATCCGATTACGCCGGATGAGCTGGCGGGTCTGGCGATGGAGCCGGAGGTCGATAGCCGTTTGGTCAGCCATAAAAATGGTCAGTGGCAGGCCAGCAACGGGCCGTTTGAGCATTTTGATAATCTGGGTGAAACCGGCTGGTCGCTGCTGGCTCAGGCGGTGAACCACTGGCATGCGCCGTCTGCTGAACTCGTGAGCCCGTTCCGCGTGTTGCCGGACTGGCGTTTAGATGACCTGATGATCTCCTTTTCCGTACCGGGCGGCGGCGTGGGTCCGCATATCGATCAGTACGATGTCTTCATCATTCAGGGGATGGGCAGCCGCCGTTGGCGTGTTGGTGACAAGCTGCCGATGCGTCAGTTTTGCTCGCATCCTGCGTTGCTGCATGTCGATCCTTTCCCACCGATCATTGATGAGGATCTTGAGCCGGGCGATATTCTCTATATTCCACCAGGCTTCCCGCACGATGGCTTCACGCATGAAACCGCACTTAACTACTCCGTGGGGTTCCGTGGACCGAACGGCAGAGACTTAATCAGCAGCTTTGCTGACTACGTGCTGGAGAACGATCTCGGCGGTGAGCACTACAGCGATCCTGATTTGACCTGTCGGGAACATCCGGGGCGGGTTGAGGACTATGAGTTTGACCGTCTGCGCGAGATGATGATCGACGTGATTAATCAGCCAGAAGCGCTGAAAGCGTGGTTCGGTCGCTTTGTGACGACACCGCGCCACGAGCTGGATATCGCGCCGGCAGAACCGCCCTACAAGCCGGATGAGGTTGTGTGGGCGTTGATGGACGGCGGTGTGTTGACGCGTCTGAGTGGACTGCGCGTTCTTGAAGTCGGCGGTAGCTACTTCATCAACAGCGAACGGCTGGACACGGTCGATCCGAAAGCGGCGGATGCGCTGTGTCGTTACACCGTTCTCGGTAAAAAAGAGCTGGGTGCGGCGCTGAAAAATCCGGCATTTGTGGTTGAATTAACCGGGTTGGTTAATCAAGGATATTGGTTCTTTGACGAATAACACGCTTCTTAGTTGCGGCCTCCGAGAGCATTATTGCATGGTGTGGCTTGAGGCCGCCTCCTATCGTATGAAGGGTCTTCTATTGCTAGCAATTAGTGATTTATTGAATTAATTGGTAATGAATAACTGAGCTATCTTCTAGGGGAATGTGAATTCAATCACCCTGGAGAGATGTCATGTTCTATTTTCCTCAGATGCTGCGAAAACTCCTGACGTTATTTCTCATTATATCCGTTGGTATGATCCCTCTGCTTTCCTCGGCAGAAACAACGTCTCCTGGCTCGTTAGTAGAAAAAACGACGCTGGATGCGAAAAATGGCTTACAGGAGGCGGCAGAACAGTATCTGATTCGATACCGTTCGTTGAGTGGTGTGGATGGAAAAAGCCCACGGGAAGATACCGCTGCCGTTTTCATCCCGAAAGGCGAAACGCCAAAAGGGGGCTGGCCTGTCGTGGTATGGACGCATGGGACGGTGGGCGTGCAAACAACCTGTGCCCCTTCTCTTAATCCGCATTCAGGGCGTGATGGGCAGTATCTGAATACGTGGCTGTCTCTGGGGTTTGCCATCGTGGCGCCGGACTATGCGGGGCTCGGGTCTGCCGGTTTGCATCACTACCTCAATGCGCGTGGAGAAGCGTGGAGTGTGTTGGACAGCGTGAAAGCTGCGCTTAATGCATTCCCGCTACGCAATCAGTTGACCCTTGTGGGGCAGTCGCAAGGGGCACATGCGGCCTTTGCGAGCGCAGGCTACCAGCCTGACTATGCGCCGGATCTGCATATTGTCTCAACGGTGCTGACCGGCGTACCTTATTTTGACGATAAGACCTCTGCTGCGGCAATTTTTGCCGGGGATGCAGGGGTGAAAGAGGGTGGCGATCCTAAGATTCCCTATGCGATGTACATCTATCTGTCCGCTGCCGACACGACAAAAGGGCTGAATGTTGATGATTATTTTACGCCGAAAGCCGCTGCTGATGTGTCCGCCGCGCGTGAAATGTGTATCGACGAATTAACGAAAAAAGTGATGGATGATGGCCTGAATGCGGGCAATAGCCTGAAGCCTGCAACACAGGGATTACTGGAAAGTCAGACGCCAAGTTTGCGCTATAGCACCCTAAAAATCGCCCATCCGGTATTCATTGGAACCGGCACGCAGGATATTGATGTGCCCACCATTATGCAGCGCGTATTCGCGCGTGACGTGGCTAAAGCAGGAACGTCGGTTGAGATGCATGAATATAAAGGGCTAGATCACACTGGAACCATGAATGTTTCACTGCGTGACTCGGTTCCTTTCGTACTGAGAAATTTGCACGCTGACGCGAAAAAACACTAAGCGGTGCTTTTACCTCAACGTCCCGGTGCGGCTGCCGGGACGTTATTCTCTCGCTATCGGTTACTTGTTCTGTTTATCAATCGCGTGCCAGCCATCGACGTGTGGCCTGATTTTCCCGGCGGTACTGCTGTTGCCGATACCCTAGCATGCCCCACGCCAACAGGCCGTACAACGCGGCCAGCATCCACAAATGCCACCACAATGCGCCGATTTGGGCAAAGTCAGCCCCCATCTGATTAAGACGCAATATTCCCTGAATCGTGAAGACCGCGGGTACCCACTGCGCCAGCCAGTTCAGAGGCGCGGGAATCATTTCAACGGGCCAGATGAAGCCAGAAAGAAACACTATCGGAATGGAAGACAGCAGCACCGCCTGACTGGGGAGATCTTTGCGCGTAAAAGCCGCCCCCAACACCACACCGAGCCATAGCGTCGAGAGCAGAAAGGGCAGCGCAAACAGCAGCAGTTGGCTCATGCTGGCTTCGCGTGCAATGCCGTAGGCATCGAGACAAAAACCGAGCATGTAGAGTAGCGAGAGCAGATAGGCTCCGCCAATGACCAGTGTACGGGCCAGCAGCAAACGCCACGGTGTCGCGGATTGCCAGTAGCGAACCTCGCCAGACCGCGTGCGCTGATTTTGTCCGGCACCGAGCAGCCCGCATCCCATCAGCAAAATCTGGTGCAGGATCAACATGAAGACACCGGGAACCACGTAATCGACGTAGCCCATGGTGGGGTTAAATACCGGCACGACATTCAAAGAGGTTGCCTGCCACTGTGAGCTGGCGGCGGGTATGCCTTCCCCCTGAGCCAGCAGCCGGGTGACTTTTACCTGTGCGCCCGCGGTACCGCCGACGGTTGCCAGAGACTGCGCGATTGCGCCGTAGATCAGGAAGTAGCTGGCATCCGCCGAGTAACTGACCGTGACGCTTTTTCCCTGCATGATATCGCGATAGAAGTGGCGTGGAATGTAGAGGATCCCTTTTGCTTCGCCGTGCAGAAGCAGCGCTTTGGCTTCATCCAGCGTGTTGCGCTGCGCCACCAGCCGTACCTCCGGCGTGGAATCGGCCATAAACGCCAGACGCCGTGAGAGCTGAGTGCCATCTTCATCAACCAGCACCACTGGCAGTTCGCGCGGCGTCTGGGCGAGGTAAGGGCGCGGATAGAGAAAGGAATAGAGCAGAATCCCGCCGAACAGGGTGAGCAAGATTGTCGGATCGCGCAGTAAGCTGCGCAGCTCAAACCGGATGAGGGTGGTGAGGGTCAGCATGCTACCTCCTTGCCACGGGGACGGTAGCGCCACAGTGTAAGCGGTAGCAGCAGCCAGAATAGGGCGAGCGCTGCCAATGCGGGCGCGATCTGAATGAGTCCTGCACCGTAGCTGGTGATGGCAATCGCGATATCGCCATAGTGCGCGACGGGCAGCAATTGTCGCCAGAACGTGGCGAATGTCTCCATCGCTGCCGCCGGAAAGGTGATGCCCATAAATGCCAGCCCGGGAGCCATTAGCGCCCCGACAATGGAAACGGCGCGTGCCGGATCGCGGATCAGCGCATAGAAAGCCATACCCAGTGCGACGCAGGCACCAGCGGTCACGCCAATCGAGACAAATAGCAACAGCGCTGAGCCGTTAAGCGGGTAATCAAGCAAGCTATACAGCGCATAGCTCCAGACGCCACCCCATGCCCAGCCGATCAGCCAGTGCGTCAGGAATTTAGCGCCGATGGCGGCGCGGTTTTCCGGCACCCAATGTGCCCCGTGCCGATCCTCCCGAGCCAGCGTATTCAGGCCGTATAGCGCGAGCAGAATCGACCAGATCGAGGGGATAATCGCGTTCAGCAAAAACTGGGCGTAGTTGGAATTTTGGTTAAACAGCGCAGTAATCTGTCCACCAATCGGCATCGCTAGCCCTTTAGCTTCGGGAACGGCCGCACCTTGAGCCAGCGCCTGCACCACGGCGATCTGCCCGTTGAACGTCCCCGCGACCTGCGCCAGCGAGCTGTTGATGACCTTTGCAATCAGCACAAACTGCCCGTTATTCCAGGCTGTGATGGTGGGTAAGGTTCCCAGTCGGATGTCGCGCTCAAAGTGGCGTGGGATGACCACCAGTGCGTAGATCTCGCCGCCGCGTAACGAGGCTGAGCCTTCCGTCACTGTCGAGAATTGATGGTTCAGGTTGAAAGACGGCGAAGCATGCAGCTCTCTGGCAAACTGGCGCGACATCGTGCTGTTATCCAGATCGACCAGACCAATGGGGAGTTCGCGCACAATCGCCCCTGATAGCGTCCACCAGGTAATCAGCATGGTGACAAGCGGCAGCCAGAGCGCTAAAGCCATTCCCCAGCGGTCGCGCCACAGCGCTCTCCATTCGCGCATCATCACATTTCTACCAGTGCGCTCATGCCGACACGCAGCCCGCTAATCGGTTGAATCGGACGCGCCTCCACTTCGAACGTCCGCATATCGAATCCTTGTCGGGTGTCCGTTGCCCGCCACGTGGCGAAGTCACCCATGACGGAAACGTAAGACACCTTAAACCGGAATATCTGGTTGTTCAGCGCTGGGATACGCGCTTCAAATTCGGTGCCCATCGCAAAGCGTTCAAGCAGATCCTCGCGTACCGCCAGTTGGATCCAGATGTCGCTCATGTCCAACAGCGTGACCACGGGAAAACCCTGTGGCGCAATTTCGCCGCTGCGCAGCAGCACATTGCTAACCTCACCAGTGTGCGGACTGACGACGCGCGCCTCTGCCAGATAGGCTTCCACCTCGGCGACGGAACCGGCGGCCATACGGACTTTTTCCTCTGCCGCTGCCTGGGTTTCTTTCCGCGTGCCTTCCAGCGCCATTTGATATTCCTGCCACGCCATTCCTTCGGTATAGCGCGCGGCATCCCATGAGGCTTTAGCTTCATCCCGTTTTTGCAGCGGCAGCACGCCTTCCTGATAGAGATTCTGCACGCGCAGATAGGTCTTATGACTGAGTTCGGAACCGGCTTTGGCTTTTTGCCACTGATCTTTGGCGGCGGCGATCTGCTGTTCACGTGCGCCTTTTTTGGCTTCCAGCGCCACCGCTCCTGCTGCGGCTTCACCCGCTTTTGCCTGTTCCAGCTTCGCGTCCAGTTCTGGCGTCAGGAGCGTGAAGACGAGATCGCCGACGTCAAGCTGCTGGCCTTTTTGTACCTGCACCTCTGCGATACGGCCAGCTACTTTTGATGACACCGAATACTGCTGTGCTTCGATTTGCCCTTGAAGCCGTATCGGTTCGGGCTGATAGGCGAGCCAGAAGCGATAGGCTATCCAGACAATCACAATCAACAGAACGGCCTGAAGGAGCCATTTGCGTTTTGCACGTGAAGGGCGCTGGGGCTGTGTCATGGCGTCACCTGTATAGCGTATTGGGTCTGGTAATCAGAGAAGCGGTTTATCTGGCCGGAAATCGCCATCAATCTGGCGATGGACACCACGTAACGATAGGCCGCAGAGGCGCGCTGTGTTTTGGCTCCAGCGAGTTGGTTTAGCGCATCCACGACGTCCAGTGAGGTAGACATGCCCTGCGTAAACGCCTTATTACGTAGCTGGACGTTCTCTTCGGCCAGTTTTTCCGTTGAGGACAGAGAATTGAACTCTTCCAGCGCCAGTCGAGCCTCTCGCCACGTACTCTCGACGACTATTTCAAGGTTCTGGCGCATATCGGCTTCCAGATAGTTAACCTGCATTTCTGCGCTTTTCGCGGCGGCGATGTTGTCGGAACGGCCTTCGCGGCTGATGAGCGGGACGGAAACGCCGACGCCCACCATCCAGTCTGGCGTCGTTCTGGCGGCCAGCGTGTCCTGCTCATAGAGCTGATAGTTGCCGAATAGGAATACGTCAGGAGCGTATTTGGCGCGTTCAATACGGATAAGATCCTTGGCCTGATCGCGCTTGGCAGAGAGCACTTTTAGGCCGGGATGGGTATTGAGCGTTTGCTTCACCAGCGCAGGCAGTTCGGGAAGCGCTTTGTTGACGAACAGCGGAGAGGAAGGCGTTGCGCCTTCGGTTTTGATGAGCTTGGCGAAGACCATTTCGGTGGTCTCCAGGCTCCGCCGTGCCTTTTGCGTTTCGATACGCGCCATGTCATAAGCCGATTGGGCAGACAGCACTTCGACTCGGGCGATTTGGCCCTGTGCTTCCAGCTTGCGGGCGTGTTCGTAGTGTTGTGCCATGCCTTTCTCGATATCCTGACGCGTCTTCATTACCTGATGCGCCATCACCACGCCGTAGTAAGTCTGTGCTAGCGCCTCAAACTGCGCCAGCGTGCGGACGATCAGCCTTTGCTCTGCCTCATTGACCTGCGCGGCACGAATCGACTGAGCCGCATCAATCCGGCCTCCGGTGAATAACGGCCAGACGACCTGAACGGAGCTGGTGACCACATTTTGTTCTGTGAAGCGGGTGACGAAGGGATTGCCACTGGTATTAATCAGCTGATTAAGCGCGGCGAAGATGTCCCGGTGGTTCGACAGCGGGTTTAAGTCGCGAGCGTCCAGCTCGACAGGTTTGTCGAGGCGCGTATAGCTTGCGCCCACGTTGACCTGCGGCCAATAGAGCCCTTTGGCGGATTCCTTCAGGAACTGCGCGCGATCGACCCCAGCGTGTTCAGCGGCAATGCTGTCATCGCTCTGCAACAGGCGGGCCCAGGCCTGATTAAACGAGATGGTTTGCCCCAATGCCGTGGACGACCAGCACTGCAACAGCAGCAGTGCGACGGGGAAATAAGTCAGAAGCCGGATTTTGCCGTGTGTTATTCGAGGCATGCCAGGTGAAATCATCCTTTTACCCAAATACCGTCAAATTAATAAAAATAAGCCCGCTGAAAAAGCACAAGGCTTGTCCGTGTGCAGATGGTGATAATGGCTGTAAAAACGCGTCTGGCGGCAGGTAAACAAACCGCGTATGGCGTCTGATATGTTCCGTATTATTTTTCGGGGATGATTTAGTGTTGGTCTAAATTCCCAATTATTCAAATAATAGAAGGGGTTAAATTGGAAATTTATTTTTAGGGAAGCGGTGCAGCGGGAAATAAGTCACGGTATATCGGTGATGCCAGTATGTAAGCGGGAAAAATAATATCGCCATACTGTAAATAATAAGCAAAGAAAAGGCCCGACGTTTCCCTCGGGCCTGTGTGACAACTAGCAACAATAATGACGGAAAATGAAAATTAAACGGCTTCGTTTTCGTCGGTGTAGCGTTTGGCTTTGTAGGCCGGGTGCATCAGGTTCTGGATGGAGAAAATATCGTCCAGCTGTTCTTCGGTCAGCAGGCCGCGTTCCAGTACCACTTCACGCACGCTTTTACCGGTTTCGGCACAGATTTTCCCAACGATATCGCCGTTGTGATGGCCGATGAACGGGTTCAGGTAGGTCACGATACCGATAGAGTTGAAGACGTAAGCTTCACACACTTCTTTGTTAGCGGTGATGCCGTCAACGCATTTTTCCAGCAGGTTGTAGCAGGCGCTGGACAGAATCTGGATGGATTCGAACATCGCTTGGCCGATAACCGGTTCCATCACGTTCAACTGCAGCTGACCCGCTTCTGCCGCCATGGTGACGCAGGTATCGTTGCCGATGACTTTGAAGCAGACCTGATTGACCACTTCTGGTACGACTGGGTTAACTTTGGCTGGCATGATGGACGAGCCTGCCTGCAGTTCCGGCAGGTTGATTTCGTTCAGGCCAGTGCGCGGACCGGAAGACAGCAGGCGCAGGTCGTTACAGATCTTCGACATTTTAACCGCGACGCGTTTCAGGGCGCTGTGCATCATCACGTAAGCGCCGCAGTCGGAGGTCGCTTCGATCAGGTCTTCAGCCGGTACGCAAGGCAGGCCGCTGACTTTTGCCAGATGTTGAACGGCCAGCTTCTGGTATTCATCCGGCGTGTTCAGTCGTGTACCGATGGCGGTTGCGCCCAGGTTCACTTCCAGCAGCAGCTCGGCGGTGCGCAGCAGGTTGCGATTTTCTTCTTTCAGTAGCACGTTGAACGCGTGGAATTCCTGACCGAGGGTCATCGGTACGGCGTCCTGCAACTGGGTGCGGCCCATTTTCAGGATGTTTTCGAACTCTTTCGCTTTGCGCTCAAAGCCATCGCTCAACTGGGTAATCGCTTCGACCAGTTTCAGGATAGAGGTGTACACCGCGATACGGAAGCCGGTTGGGTAAGCATCGTTGGTGGACTGGCATTTGTTCAGGTGGTCGTTCGGGTTCAGGTATTGGTATTCACCTTTCTGGTGACCCATCAATTCCAGACCGATATTCGCCAGCACTTCGTTGGTGTTCATGTTGACTGACGTACCCGCGCCGCCCTGATAGACATCGACAGGGAATTGGTCCAGGCATTTACCGTTATTTAGCACTTCATCACAGGCTTGCAGAATGGTATCGGCAATTTTACGTGGGATGGTTTGCAGTTCTTTATTCGCCAGCGCGGCCGCTTTTTTTACCATCACCATCGCGCGGACAAATTCTGGAATATCACTGATGGTGCTATTGCTGATATAAAAGTTCTCAATCGCACGCAGCGTATGGATACCATAATAGGCATCGGCAGGGACTTCACGTGTACCTAACAGGTCTTCTTCAATACGGATATTCGTTGACATGGTTCTTCTTCCTTTTTCTTGTTCGATGTACATAGCATCGTTTTCAATATTAAGACTATGATTTTTTAGGGTTTGTCTTTCCTGTTTTTTGATTTTCAGGTAACACGAACCCATCACGATTTGTATAAAATCATGACTAAAAAGCGTTCTCGGGGAGACGAACATTGAATTAGCATCGTTAAATGGCTAGTGGTGGATATTTTCCTCCATTTTCTGTCTCCCAATCGTTAATAGTTATACCCGTCATACTTCAAGCCGCATGTGCGTTGGCTACGTTCATTCACCCGAATCACTTACCTGAGTAAGCTCATCGGGATTCTCTCTCTTGCCGCCTTCCTGCAACTCGAATTATTTAGGGTATATCCCTAATGGGTTATTCCGTATTATCTGGGTTGATCTCAACCAGCTTTTCTATTCCGCGGTTCAGCGTTTTCAATTTCGGAATAAATACGGTTTTAATAATGTCATGTGTGACATCACACGCTTCTTCAAAGAACGCGCTGTATTCATCTCGGTGGCCGACAATATACAGCGAGCGCTTGATATTCAGCTGTTCCGGCATATGCGTTAGCACCTCACGGGAGTGTGCAACGGATTGCAGGAAACTGAGCGGAGTGGTTACCGCCCAACCGATACCTGCCGCCACCATCGACGTTAAGGTATCCGCATTATCAAATTCGAGCATGTTTGGTACGCGGACATCGATGCGTCGCAAGTAACGCTCAATCTGCATGCCAATCTGCGAGTTCCGGTTAAAGCGCACCAGCGGTAGTGCGGCGGAAAGCTCACGGATGTCCTCAACCGTTTTGATACGTTTGCGGTAATCCGGCGGCGTGATAATGAAATAGCCTTCGGAAAACAGCTGATGACGCACCACGCTATCGCTGTCGATCAGTGGGTCGCTGGTGACGATCAAATCCAGCTCGCGTCGCATTAACGCTTCACCCTGCTGCGGGCTGAGCCCGGTACGAATCAGCAACTGCGATGAACTCTTCATCAAACTCTTGGTAAACACCGAACCGCAGGTGATAGCAAACGAATCCACCAGGCCGATACGCAAGTCGGGTTTAATCCCTTTTCCTGCTTCCAGCACCTGCGCCTTCAGGTTCGCAATCTCCTCCGTCAGGATTTCTCCCCGGTTTTTCAACGCAATGCCGTAAGGCGTCAGGACAAAGGGGCGACGAGCCCGGTTTACCAATTTGACGCCGAAATCTTCTTCCAATAACCGGATCGTTTGCGAAATGGCAGAGGGCGTCAGGCCTAACCGCGTGGCGGCTGCCGTCATGCTTCCCGCTTCCGCCATCGTTACAAAAACATAGACGGCGTACATATCGATCGATTTATTGGCGGACACTGTGCGTTTAACCATGTGAGTTTGCCTACGCTGCAAGGTGAATGTCGTCGAAATATGAAGCGTTAGTCTATCTCATCTCGTTGACTACGACCTCGCTAACTGATGCCAGAATAGTCGGCTAACTTCAGAAAAAATACAGGTTGCATCACTGATTAATTTTTTCTTATTTCTAGCTTTAGCGGATCTGAAGATAAAATGAATGACACGGTGTGACTGCTAGAGCACCGATTGTATTCTTCCCCTTGTTAGTGTTGTTTTTATACATAAATACAGGGGATTGCGGATTTTGCTGTTATCCGGCGTAAAAATTATGCTGAGGAGATAGCTGGCTTCGGATGAGCCGCAGGACGCGGCGAAAGCTTGCGCCACGTCGGACAAAAACGTCAGAGACGTTTTTGAACAGCACTCGTGCTGGCCCGAAGGGCGAGCCCCATTTATGGGGCGAGTAAACGTGTCGCAAGCGGTCCGCTAAGTCAGATACCGACGAAGGTACCGCGTCAGCGGCATAATTTCCGCCGAAAGCCTGGGGTCACGGGGCGAGCGGCGTGTGAGCCGTCCCGTGTCGGGCGCGGCTACGAAGCCGCATGAAAATGACGTCATTATCGCGCACGAAACTACCTCAACGGCAGCATAAAAATGTGGCTAAGACCAACCTGATTATTCATAACTCATTGTTTTTACTGTGTGGTAAAAGACGCGTCACTCACTGCCGTTACCGTGCGCATGTGGCGTTCCGCCTGTTCACACATTTCCAGCAGTGCCGGAATCAGGTGCGCGGTGGCGTTGAGGCACGCGCCGAGCTGGCTGAGGCTTTCTTGTGGCAGTTCCACGTCGTTTTGTAGCGTGTCGCCGAGGTAATGCAGGCCGTGGCACAGGCCTTCGACCGATTCGGCGGCAATTGCGCCGAGGTCGCAGAGCTGAATATCATCTAACTGCGCGAAAGGCAGGCTGGCGATCAGGTCGCGGAAAATCGTAATGGTGCTGTCAGCGGGTGTGGCGTGAGTGTCCGTCATGGTCATTTTTTCCTTGAGATAATTAAGTCCGCCACCACACAAGGTTCCAAACTTGGGGGGTGACACAGACAGGATTGGAACTCCGGCTCTCAAGAAGACCGGCCAACCTTGCGGTTGCCCTGCCTGCGTCACCGTAAAGAGTGTGCACGCAGCCCCTGAAAAAACAAAGCGTTTTTCAGTCTTGAGAGTTCGGGGTTCCAAGCCCGGCTACGGATGTTGCCGCAGCACAGAGACTGTATTCCAACGATGAAAAACGTGAAATAGGGTGGATGGATTTACAGTGGAATTACAGCGCGTTTTGGAATGAAGGTCGCAGAAACAGGCTTGAAAGCCTCCGCTGGCAAACCGCGATACACGGGGCGACCACAGGGGTGAGGCCTCCCTGCGGGAACCTCCCCCTGTGTTTCCCCTAAAATGAGGCGACTACGCTGCCTGTGGGGCGGAAAAGCGTTCTGTTTATCGAGCGGTATCTTATGGAACCCATCAGCTCAACACATGATAGCGATAAAGCATTTTCTCAAGGTCCTGTTTCATGCTGACGAAAAGCAGGATCTCTATGATTCTGCTTTCTTCATCAACATCATACAAACAGCGAAAGTCATCTTCTACTGAGAGACGCTCACGGAGCGCGATGCCCTTATCGGATAATATTGCGTTGTGTCTGTAGCGGATAGGATCTTGAGAAATGGCCTGTATGGATGATAAGAACAACGATTCAGACCATGTAGCGGCTTGTTCAATACCGATATAGTGAGATTTATAAGACTCAGCATCCTGCAAAGACCAGACAGCCGTGGGGGCGACTTTAATGGTGTACGAACTGGCCAAATTGGCTCCTTATTTACGTTCGCGCTTCACGTAATTTCTGTAGGGCTTCCTCGGCGGACATTCCCTGACCGTTTTTAATTTCTTTTTTGGCAGTCATCACCAGTTTCAAGAGTGCGTTAGATTGCCTTTCTCTTTCTCTTTCAAGCAGTTCTGCTTCCCGTTCTGCCGCTGTTTGCACAAAGAGTTCTGCGGAACCATTTTTCGTTACATAAACGCCCCCCTGAAATAGTTCAGGGTTGCCAAGGCCTTCACGGGCCGACTTCTGAGACATTGTGGTTTTCATATCATCTGCCTTAATTAAAACAATTGCTTATGTTGAATATGGCTATAAGCGGTAGACTTCTGCTATGTGACGATAGCGAGTAATTTTCATCTTGCTGTTGCCTTGAGAATAACAGAGTAATGATATCGTAGCCTACACGTAAGGTATAAATTTATGATGAATTTATACCCGTTTCAACTCCTCCCAACTCAGCCCAAAACGCGCCAGATATTTACGCAGTCGGTCAGCATCGTTAGGCTTTTGTTTTTGCTGGCGTGAGACGGCGAACAGTCGTCGGCCGGCTTCGGAAAGTGAGTTTGCCGTGCGGCAGACGTCGAGCACGGTTTCAAGTTGGCGCTGTTCAAACAGATCGATGTTGGCGAGCTCGGGCGGTAGCTCGGATAGCGCGGTTGTCGGGGCATCGCTTTGCCAATTGGCCCGCAGGCGCGTGATTTCTTCCTCTACCAGTGCCACGGTGATGCGTCCTTGTTCTGCCAGCGTCGCCATGCGGGCGATGGAAGAGCCGAGTTCGCGGAAGTTGCCGCGCCACGCGGCCTGCGATGAGCAGGCAAACGTGAGATAGCGCTGCCGTGCGTCTTTATCGAAGCGGATCTGCGTTTGGTGATCGCGTGTGAAGCGCTGGAGTTCGTAGTCAATATTCGGTTCGATATCTTCTCGACGTTCCGCCAGCCCCGGCAAGGGGAAGGTCCACATGTTGATACGGGCGTAGAGATCTTCACGGAATTTGCCCTGTGCGATCCACTCGTGCAGGTTGCGGTGTGTGCCAGCGATGAGTTGGAAATCGCTGCTGACTTCTTTATCCGAGCCAAACGGTAAAAAGCTTTTTTCTTCAATGGCTTTGAGTAGCATCGCCTGTTCATCCAGCCCAAGTTCGGCGATCTCATCCAGAAACAGCATCCCGCCGTCCGCTTCACGTAGCAGTCCGGTTCTCGCCTGCAACGCACCGGTAAACGCCCCTTTTACGTGGCCGAACAGTGTCGACATCGCGTTATCGCCACGCAGCGTGGCGCAGTTAACTGCGACGAACCGACCGTTGACCAGATGGCGGGACTGGCGTAACTGATAGATGCGTTGGGCCAGAAAGGATTTCCCCGCACCGGTCGGGCCGGTCAGGAGCATCGGCGCGGTGGAGCGCAGCGCGACGCGTTCAATCTGGTCAATCAGTGCGTTGAACGTGCTGTTGCGTGTTTCGATGCCTGATTTCAGGAACGAGACGGAGCGCTCCTGCTCGTGCTGAAAGCGGCTGGTGAGGGTCGCGTAGCGGCTAAGATCCAGATCGATAACGGCATAGATGCCCTGCGGTGCAGGGCGATCCGCTTTCTCCCCCGGGGCGGTTTGCAGCAGCTTGGCGGGCAGATAGCGGGCTTCGGTCAGCAGGAACCAGCAAATCTGCACGACGTGAGTACCCGTGGTGATATGAACGAAATACTCTTCGTTCTCAGTATCGAACGGGTAGCGGCTCGCAAAGTCCAGAAAGGCGCTGTAGACCTCTTCCAGATTCCACGGATCGCGTAACTCAACGGTCTGAAGCGTGACCTGCGTAGCGGGTGACACCACGGAGATATCCTCCGCCACCTGCTGTGCCATCCCCTCGTTGCGTGACTGATGCAGCAGCTCCAGTCGATCGACCGGAAAATCCGGCTGCTGGCATAGGCCGACGGTAGGCCGCCATTTTGTCCAGCGATTCTCCCGTTTACCTCGTTTGTCCAACGTGGTGCCCAGCACACCAATGACGACGCGACGCTTCATGCTATACCTTGTTATAAATTATTATCCTATAGGATAAATTTACCTGTTCTTTTGTTTCGTTGCCAGTTTGCGTTTTTTGTTTTTTATCTATTAACTATCAATTGGTTATATTTTTATTTTGTCTGTTTCAGAAAACTGGCACGCCTTTGGCAATACCTATAGCGAACAATGACAAACAAAGAGAATGAAAATGGAAGAAATGAAAACGCAGGATTACGACATGATGTCGCCCGTGAATAGCGCACCGGTAAAAATGTGGACGCAGGGCGTGCCTGTGGAGCCAGAAGCCCGTGATCAACTGCTGAATACAGCCAAAATGCCGTTCATTTTTAAACATCTGGCGGTGATGCCGGATGTACATCTGGGAAAAGGATCGACGATTGGTAGCGTGATCCCCACGCGTGGCGCGATTATCCCGGCGGCGGTCGGCGTGGATATCGGTTGCGGAATGATTGCGGTGCGTACGTCACTGGTTGCCAGCGACTTGCCGGATAATCTGCTGGGGCTACGTAGCGCGATTGAACAAGCGGTGCCGCACGGACGTAGCGTAACGCGTTCCAAGCGCGATGTTGGTTCCTGGCAGAACCCGCCGCAGACGGTGGATGCGCACTGGTCACTGCTGGAACCGCGTTTTAAACGTTTGACGGATAAATATCCGCAGTTGCTGAAAACCAACAACTATCAGCATCTGGGGACGTTAGGAACGGGTAACCACTTTATTGAAATCTGTCTGGATGAAGTGGATCGCGTGTGGGTGATGTTGCACAGCGGGTCACGTGGTGTAGGGAACGCGATTGGGTCGCTGTTCATCAAATTGGCGCAGGAAGATATGCAGCAGCATATTGCGAATCTGCCGGACCGTAATCTGGCGTATTTCGAGGAAGGTAGCCTGCACTTTGACGATTATATCGAAGCGGTTGAATGGGCACAGGATTTTGCTCGTCATAACCGTGAAGTGATGATGTCGCATACGCTGGCGGCGCTGTCTCGAATTGTGACGAAGCCGTTTACCACCCAGCAGGAAGGCGTGAACTGCCACCATAACTACGTGCAGCGCGAAACGCACTTTGGTGAATCGGTGCTGATCACTCGTAAAGGGGCGGTGTCGGCGCAGAAAGGTCAGATGGGGATCATTCCGGGGTCGATGGGCGCGAAGAGCTTTATCGTGCGCGGATTGGGGAACGAAGAGAGCTTCTGTTCCTGTAGCCACGGCGCGGGGAGAACGATGAGCCGTACCGCCGCGAAAAAACGTTTTACCGTGCAAGACCAGATTCGCGCGACCGCACACGTCGAGTGCAGAAAAGACAGCGACGTTATCGATGAAATCCCGATGGCGTACAAAGATATCGATAAGGTGATGGCGGCACAGTCATCGCTGGTGGAAATTGTGCACACGCTGCGTCAGGTGGTGTGTGTGAAAGGATAAGAAGAGGGCAGGGAATATGGCATCGTACGATTTACTACTGTACCAGTTAGAAAAGTTGGTGGCCTCACCAGATAACTATTATCGGCCCGCGCAGGGTGATGCACTGGGGTCAGCGTCACACCTGATAACGCTCACGCGTCACTATAACGGGCATATTCGGCAGCGTGCGGTGCTGTGTCTGGGCTTCATGGACGAGATCTCGGCATTACCAGCGCTGATTGAACGGGTGAACGATTGGGCTGAACCGGTGCGCCGCGCGGCTAAACAGAGCGTGCGGCTGCTGTTAACGCCGAATAACACCGCGTATTTTGTCGCCAACTTGCCTGCCATTTTCTGGTTGTTGCAGTGCCAGCGGGAAGATCATCAGCCGCTGGTGGATGAAATCGTGAGCTTTCTTTCTGAGGAGGCGCACGCGCCGTCGCTATTCGCGGGGTTGTGTTCGGAAGACAAAACTGTTGCCCGACTATCATTGGATATTCTGGCTGAGCGTGAGCGGTTCCCGTTGAAGCAGATCTTTGAGCAGGCAATGTTGCATCACGATCCGTTAGTCAGAGCGAACGCGGCGCGGTATCTGCTAAGTGCGGACAAGGACGTCGATCACGACGTGTTGACCATTCTGTTGAAAGACTCGTTCGCCCCCATCAAGCAGGTGGCGTTGCAGTACGTGATAGACAATGCATTCCCTGTGTCTGAGTCTCAACTGATTGCCTTACTGTTTGATCAGAATGCATTGGTGCGCCAGCGTGCCTCAGCGCTACTGCGCGAACGAAACGACGATCCGGTTGCGCATTATCTTGCGGCACTGGATCGGGCGAGTACCGTTACTGTGTGCAAAACCACGCTCTGGGGGCTGGATGAGCATCGCTATGACGGCATTGTGGCGCTGGCGGAGCGCAATCTGGACGAACGTTATCCCAGCCTTTACTACAGTGCGTTGCGCATTCTTATTCTGCGTACGGGTGACGATGCACGTGAGCGGCTGCTGGATTCTCTGCGCAATCCTTCGATTGCTATTACGAAGGTGGCTCGGAAGCTGTTTTACCAGCAGAAAGTTTATCTGTCGCTGTCTGAGCTTCAATGTTGTCTGGACAGCGCGTCTTCCAGAGAGCACGTTGAGGTGTACTACTTTCTAGCGCACAAGCTGAATAAATGGGATTGGCTGGTGTTCCTGCTGGATAACGCTAAGTCAGAGAATACGGCACTCACGCAGACTGGCGTGGCGTACTGGGTACAGCGGTTCAACCATTCGGGCATGTTACCAAATACCCGACAGCAGGCGCGTCTGCGGACGCTGCTTGATGAAAACCCGCACGTCATTTCGCGCGACAGCCCCTATATCGCCCTGTTTTTGTATAGTTGATTTTCGTATGAAAAAAGAACAGGAAAAAGTGGAGAGGATCGCGTAGAGTGACAACACAACTGACACCACGGAGGCGGAAATGAGTACCATCCATTTCAGAATCGATGAAGAAACCAAGCAACTGGCGATGCAGGCTGCGGATCGTCATCAAGTGAGCCTGACGGAGTTGATGCGACAACGAGCAGAGGAATTGGCAGAAGAAGAGCGTCAGTATCAGCGCAACGCGGGTGATGAATGGCTGGAAGCGCAGATTCAGGATGCGTTTTCTCGTTATGATGCGGGTGAAGGTGAGTTCGTCAGTAATGAAGATGTTAGCCAGAGAATGGATGCATTGAAAGCGCGGGCGGCGCGGGGTGAACTGTGATATTTAAGGTCCGGTGGGAGAAGCAGGCACTGGCAGATCGCGAAGGAATATACCGCTATCTGTATAAAGAGGCGGGGTTGGATGTTGCGAATGCGGCGGATGAAAAGTTTATCTCATCGGTATCGTTGCTCGAAGCCACCCCAGAAGCCGGTCTTGATATCGGAATGTCGGGGGAACGGCGGAAATTGGTCCTGACGCGATTCCCCTTCATTATTATTTATGCACTCAAGCGAAAGATAAACGAAGTGCATATCCTGCGTATATTACATACCTCCCGCAAGCTATCGGCATCTTACCGATAACCTCTTTACCCCTGCGCCAAAAAAATATGCTCACGATGGAATGCCATCTGTGACAGGTTGGGCGGGTAGGTGTCTGGCACGTGGATTTGTTTGCCTTCGTACTGGGCGAAATTGACGTCGCTGATAGCGCTTTTCAGCTTTTTGATGCGTGGAGAAAGCAGCATTTCCAGCGAATCATTGAAGCTGATGAGTCCCATATCAAAGGCTTTGTCGTGCAGGTTGGACAGGCAGAGACCGTTGCTGGGAGCGAGGCGATATTCTGCCGCTGTTTTCCACGGTTGAATATGGCTGGCGACCAGTAGCGCGGGCTCTTCCAATCCGGTAACGCAGCAGCGTTCGCCGTAGTTACTGAGTACGCGTTTGCGGAATAGCTGTTGGCCAATGCGCGTTTTTACCTGTGTAAGGCGTTCTCCGCCGTGGTAATCCGGGATTTCGCTGTCGTTGGCATGGAACGGTGATGGTGCTGTTGTCGCTTTCGCCGCTCCTGCTTCGAGCGATACCATCGCCTGTTGGCACTGCTGTTCAAATAGCTCGGGGTTGCTGTCCATCTCCTGCCATAGCGCGCGGTCAGCGTTGGAGGCTCCACTCAGGCCTTTTCGGCCAGAATCGATAATAACCGGATCGAGACTGGCAAAATTAGACAGTTTCATTGCCAGTGCGGAAGGTGTGCGATTAATCAACTCGGCGTAGCGAATGATGATTTTATTCTGCTTATCGAATTTGCTAAATGGTATCTGACTGTACAGGGTGAAGGCGATCAGGAGCTGATCTCGCGTCCAATGGTTGGTGGCAGCCATGCGTGTGTCGTCCGTTCGTTAGCGCATTCGGTTAGTGATAACGCTAACTATGCCAGGTCAGCCCGTAAAATGCATGTGCTTGCCTTCGGCTGGATAATTGGTGCGGGCTGCGCTAACGTTCTGACAGCCTTCCCATCATGATGCGAGAGACTATGTCCCGTTCTTCTATTCCCTTGTTTCGTCCCCTGTGCGCGTTGGCTCTGCTGGTGCTCGCGGGCTGTGCCAGCAAGACTGCGACGACACCGGAATCGCGGCCTGCGGATGTCCGTGCTCAGCTACTCAAGCTGCTGCCGGACAACGTGAAAGATCGTCAGGGCTGGGCGACCGACATCGCCACGGCGTTCACCACGCAGGGACTCGATCCCAGCAATGAAAATCTGTGTTCGGTACTGGCTGTAACCGAGCAGGAATCGACGTTTAATGCCGATCCGCAGGTGCCGAATTTGTCGAAAATAGCCTGGCAGGAGATTGACCGCCGTGCGGAGAAAGTTCATGTACCGGCGTTTCTGGTGCGTACCGCACTGCTCATCAAATCTCCGAACGGAAAAAGCTACAGCGAGCGGCTCGATAAAGTGCGTACAGAAAAAGAGCTCAGCGCGATCTTTGATGATTTCATCGACATGGTGCCGATGGGGCAGACGTTGTTCGGTCGGCTGAATCCGGTGCATACCGGTGGGCCGATGCAGGTGAGCATCGCGTTTGCGGAAGCTAACGCGAAAGGCTATCCGTATTCCGTGGATGGCACGATTCGTCAGGAGGTGTTTAGCCGCCGTGGTGGGATGTACTTTGGCATCAAACACCTGCTGGGCTATCCGGCGAATTATCCGCAGTCGCTATACCGATTCGCGGATTTTAACGCGGGATGGTATGCCAGCCGAAATGCAGCGTTCCAGCGTGCTGTTAGCCGTCTGACGGGGATCAAGCTGGCGCTGGACGGTGATTTAATCAACTACGGTTCGGATAAAGCCAGTGCTACGGAGCTGGCGGTTCGCGCGTTGGGGAAGCGGTTGGACATGAGTGACAGTGCCATTCGTCGCGCGCTGGAGAAGGGTAATAGCCTCGATTTTGAAGACACCAGCCTGTATGAGCGCGTCTTTGCGCTGGCGGATAAATCGGGTACGAAGGCGCCGCGCGCCATCCTGCCGGGAATCACGCTGGAAAGCCCGAAAATCACGCGCAAACTCACCACAGCGTGGTTTGCCCAGCGGGTCGATGATCGTCGCCAGCGGTGTTTGGTAAGAGCTAAATAGGCAAACGCCCCCACCGAGGGCGTTGCCGTTATTATGGTGAGTCGTGCGTCAAACCGGCCACTGGCTGAGTTTGATGCCGCGTTCTTGCGCATTCTCGCGGAAATCTTCCAGCATCGTGCGGACATCGGGGTCGATGTAGTCGGCGTTGTCGTGTTCCACAATCACGACGCTGTTGGCGGGGATCTTGTTGAGCAAGCCTTGCAGACGTGGGTTGTGTACAAACGTCAGGTTCTGCTGAAAGCTCAGGACAAAGTGATCGCCGTAACGTGTGAGCTGCATTGCGTTGCGGTGGCTTTTGTAAATGCTGAAAGCCAACTGGGTCACGATACCAATCCCGATGCCTGCCAGCATCCCAAACACAATGATCCCGACAACAGTCGCGGCGAAAGGCACGAACTGTTGTAAACCCTGACGCCACAGCAGCAGGAACTGTTGCGGAGAAGCTAGCTTATAGCCGGTATACAGCAGCACGGCTGCCAGGCTGGCAAGCGGGATGACGTTGAGCAAGTCGGTCATAAACAGGCCGCAAAGCAGTAGCAGCACACCGTGTAGCAGGATGGAAAATTTGGTACGCGCGCCGGCATTGACGTTGACGGAGCTGCGTACGATCACGGCAGTAATCGGCAATCCGCCCAGAAAACCACTGAGCAGGTTCCCGATACCTTGCGCACGCATCTCTTTATCCGGCGAAGGCGCAGGGTGCTGCGGACGAATTTTCTTCAGCGCTTCCTGACTTAACAAGGTTTCCAGGCTAGCCACCAGCGCCAGCGTTACCGCTACGACATAAACCGCTGGGTTCTTCCATGCCTGCCAGTCAGGACGCGTCATCTCCCCTATCAACTGTTCCAGACTGCCAAATTCCGGCAGGACAATACGCGGCAGGTTATCAACCATTTCGGAGGACAAGCGCTCACCGTAGACGGTAAAGAGTCCGCCAAAGAGCACGGCGACCAGCGGGCCGGGAAGCCAGCTAAATGCGCTGATTTTCTGCACGGGCTTGGTGGTCCAGAGCCAAAGAATTGCCAGCCCGACCAGACAGACGGTCAGCGCGCTGGCGGAGAATCCCGGTTCGGAGGCGTCGAAGAGCGATTTCAGGCTGTCCTCTCCATCCGAACCGAAGGCGAGCGGGATTTGCTGAATAATCAGTAGGATGCCGATAGCAGACAGCATGCCTTTAATCACGGTGCCGGGGATGAGCGTAATGAAACGCCCGGCGCGCAGCAGGCCCATAATGCATTGCAGCACGCCTGCGAGCATGATCGCCAATAGCAATGCCGAAAACGATCCCAGGCTGGCGATAGAGCCGGAGACGATAGTAACCAGACCGGCGGCAGGGCCGCTGACGGCGTAGCGAGATGGACTGAACAGGGTGACGACGATACCGCCGACGACGCCGGTCAACAGACCGACAAAAGGGGGAAGACCACTGGCCTGCGCGATACCGAGGCTCAGCGGCAGGGCAACAAGGAAGACGACGAGCCCCGCAGGGATATCATGTCGGAGTGTGCTCAGATTCATGGGGATGCCTCCTGTTTCTGGGCGTGACGGTGGATGAGTTCTTTTAGGTGACCGCTATGCAGGTCGTAGACGCAGCCGAAAACATCAAGCTCGACGCCATTGCGCCAGGCTTTTTGCACCGGTTCACAGGCGATCAGGTGGGCGAACTGTGCCAACACGTTGGCTTCCACCAGTTGATTCTGGCGCGTGCTTTCATCGGCATCGCTATCTTGCGAGGCAGCAATATGCGGCGAAAGTGCCTGACGCAGATCCGTGATGCGGCGGGAAAGGGCGGAATCCTCCTGAGCGAGCCCCATGTCGGGTAGGTTCACCGCCGCCTGAACACCGCCACAGCCATAGTGGCCACAGAGCACGATGCGGGAAACATGCAGGTATTCGAGGGCATATTGCAGCACGCTCATGAAATTATCGTCGTCTGCCACCACCATATTCGCGATGTTGCGGTGAACAAAAAGCTCGCCGGGGGCAGAACCCGTCAGCACTTCGGCAGGAACACGACTGTCTGAACAGCCGATCCAGAGTGAGTGGGGCGTCTGGCCCTGCGTGTGCTTTCTGAAATAGTGGGGATGGCGTTGGCGACGCAACGTAGCCCAACTACGGTTTTTGGCTAATAGGGGTTTTAATGTCGTCAAAGTAAACTCTCTCTTTAGAAAACACAGGAATATTCCCGCCCAGTTGGGAAGGAAAACGGAATCATTAATTATTAGCCTTCACTTAATTAAGGTGGGCATAATTAAATTTAGTTCTGGTGTTTTCTAAATCGTGACGCTTATTGAGAATTTTCTTATATTTTCATTTTTTATTTATATAAATGAATGATTATTTAATTCCTTTAAAAACAATATTTTGTGATTTATTTCCTTATAATAAGAAAAAGCTATTTTACTTAACCTCCTTTGAGGTTAGGTATTCAATGTTGCATTGATATTGCAATTTACATCCTTATTGCCAGGCCTTTTTATATAAAGTAATGCGTTATCGACATCCACTTTAATTAGTTAATTAAAGTGACGAGGGTACCAATTATAATTATGTTTGGAAATATAAAATATATTTTACCTCTATTAACCCAATATAAAGTGTGGAAATAAATGGAAGAGATAGAGAGGAAATATAAAGGAGAGATAGAGGGGGAAATGATGAGGGATATATCGTCTAAATAATGAAGTGGAGCCGGGCTACATCGCCCGGCTAAAAGGGCAGAAAGCATTACTGTCGGTCTATGCGCTACCTTGCTAACAGCGCTTGCCGCAAAGGCTGCTGCGGTGCGTTGTCGTCAACCTTGAAGCGGCTGACCAGCGATTCCATTTTAATCGCCTGTTCATCCAGTAACTGGCTGGCAACGGAAGCCTGAGAAACCAGCGTCGCATTCTGCTGCGTGACCATCTCTAGCTGGCTGAGCGCTTCGTTAATTTGTGCGATGCCCAACGATTGCTCATCGGCGGCGACCGCGATTTCATTCACCAGATCGCGCACTTTACGGGTACCTGCGACAATATCGTTAATCCCTCGGTTCGATTGATTCACCAGCTTTGTTCCTTCGCTGACGCTGGCAATGCTGTCGGCGATGAGCGCGCGGATTTTGCCTGCTTCGTCGGCACTACGTTGCGATAGCTGACGTACTTCCGCCGCGACGACAGAGAACCCTCGGCCATGCTGCCCCGCTCGTGCGGCCTCAACCGCCGCGTTCAGCGCCAGCAGGTTGGTCTGAAAGGCAATCGCATCAATGGCGGAAACCACCGCGTTCACACGCTGGCTGGCGTCCTGAATTCTTTCCATCGCACCGCTGGCCGATTCGGTAATGGTGCCGACACGATGAGCCTGATCGTCCACCTCGGTCGTCAACTGGCGCGCCTGTCCGGCAAAGTCGGCAGTTTGTTTTACCGTAACGGTAATCTCTTCCATGCTGCTGGCGGTTTGCACCAGCGAAGCGGATTGCTCTTCGGTACGCTGCGCCAGATCCTGATTGCCGTTGGCGATCTCGCTGCTGGCTTGTCCGATCGTTTGCGAGCTGCGCTTAATACTCACCACCATATCGGCGATGTTTTCCAGTGAGGCGTTGTACGCCTGATTCAGCTGCGACAGTTCGTCGGTTCCCGGCACGCGCAGGCGGCGCGTAAGATCCCCGCCCATCTCGCGAATGGTCGTCAGCGTTTGTTGAAGCTGCTCGTTGATGCTGCGCATGACCATGGAAGCCAGACCGAGTGCCATGAGCAGAGAAACCAGCGCACCGACCAGATAGCTAATCCAGGACTGGCGGGCATTGGCGGCTAAGGTATTCACCTGTGCTGTCAGGTCGTTGGTGGCGAGTTGTTCAATCTTTTTCAACTCATCGATTTTTGCCGTTTGTTGGTTAAACCACTGGCTGGCATCGATACCAAAATTGCCGCCAGGAGAAGCGATGGCCTTATTACGCATCTGAAGTGCGCTTTGTGCAGAAGGATTGTTGAGGGCCTGCTCAAAAGCCTTACGCAGCTCGGGATTGGCGAACATATTATAGGCCGTGGTATAGGCCTCTCCTCGGCCAACCATCTGGTTCAGACGTTCGAACATACCGGCAGCAAAGCTATTGGCAGAGAATGTGTTGGAGAGCACGGCGCGTTCAAGCCCGGCCTGCTCTTTGACGTTCAGCAGGTTGTAGTAGGCAGCCAGCCGCTGGGCGATACCGCCATCGCTGACCAGATGAGTCATATCCCCGACGATATTCAGCAGATAGCTGACGGAATCAGAATAGTAGCCGATGGCTTGGGCAACGGGTATCGATATGCTATCGACACTGCGGCGATGCTCTCCGAGCTGTTGCATTTTCTGCGAGACGCGCCCGAGTTCTTCGCTGACGGCATCCCCAAGCTCGGCGCGGCTCAGGTTTGCGGCGGTTTGCTCAAGCACCTGCTGTGCCCGATCGGTGGCTTGCCGCTGCGTGGTAAGCTCCGGGCCAAAATTTTTCCCCTGACTGCCAAAATAGCCTGCGCTCAAGCCGCGCTCACGCTGTAACTGGTGAGCGTACTCGCCTGCATCGCGCGCCAGCGTGATGAGCTTCTCCATACGGATCATTTCATTTTCTGTACTGCGGCGTTCCACCACACCCGAAAAACTGAACCAGAGGAGGGCAAGGATGGGGGGGAGAAGGGCAAGAATGAACTTACTACGGATCGAGATGTGATGAAGGGATTTCATAGGTGTGCTCCATAGCCTGCAAGTCGTCCGTTCCTGACATGTGCAGTTTGCAAAAGTAGACAGGGGTTTATTTTAGTTTCGGCCTAATAGGGGAATGGTTTAGCGCTGACCCCATGATTCCCTTAAAAAAACCATGCCTATTTTGCTTACCACCCCATTAACAAGAATATATTGCTTATTATTTAATTGCTTATATCTTTTTTCTCTGTTTTTTTGCAACAAGATCGTTAACTTATGATACATCTAAGGTGGTATGTATTTTTGCCACTGTATCGGTATTTTTACAGTCTAGATGACGGTAAGCAGCATCGTGACGTTAATCAGTGAAATCAGGGTAAGAAAGAAGACAACGATCCTGAATGCATGGCGAGAAGGTTTCATAGCGGCTCCTGATTTGGCGGGCGACAATGCACCCGCCGGAAGAGGTAAAGAAGGGATCAGAACCACTGGCCGAAGCGACGAATATAAGCGCGTTTGACCAGTTGAGCGACGGTGCAGTAGCCAATCAGCGTAGCGGCCAGCCACGGGAAATATTCCCACGGCAGCGTCTGTAAACCGACCAGCGGCCCCAGCGGGGAGAACGGCAGATAGATACCCAGCGCCATCACCAGCCCGGTCATCAGCATCACCGGCAGCGCCGCCGTACTCTGAATGAACGGGATCTTCTGGGTACGCAGCATGTGCACTACCAGCGTTTGTGACAGCAACCCCTCAACGAACCAGCCTGACTGAAATAGGGCCTGATGCTCTACGCTGTTGGCGGCAAATACGAACCACATCAGCGCGTAGGTGGTGATGTCAAAAATCGATGACGTCGGCCCGATACACAGCATGAAGCGACCGATATTTTTGGCATCCCATTTGCGTGGTTTACGCAGGAATTCCTTATCCATTTTGTCCCACGGCAGCGACAGCTGAGAGATGTCGTACATCAGGTTCTGAATCAGCAGATGGATCGCCAGCATCGGCAGGAACGGAATAAAGGCGCTGGCGACCAGCACTGAAAACACGTTGCCGAAGTTGGAACTGGCGGTCATGTTCAGGTATTTGATGATATTCCCGAACGTCTCGCGCCCTTTGATGACGCCTTCTTCCAGCACCATCAGGTTCTTTTCCAGCAGAATGATATCGGCCGATTCTTTGGCGATATCTGTACCCGTATCGACAGAAATCCCGATATCCGCATCGCGCAGGGCGGGGGCATCGTTGATACCGTCGCCCAAAAAGCCGACCGTATGGTTATTCCCTTGCAGCGCTTTCAGCACGCGAGATTTTTGTAGCGGCGTCAGTCGGGCAAAAATGGTGCGCTGTTCTACCAGCACGCCGAGCTGTTCATCGCTGAGCGCATCGATAGCGTTGCCTTCCAGCACCTCGCCCGGTTCCAGCCCGACATCGCGGCAGATCTTGCTGGTAATAATCGCGTTATCGCCCGTCAGAACTTTAACCGTCACACCGTTTTCATGCAGGGCGCGAATGGCGGCAGAGGCGCTTTCTTTCGGCGGATCGAGGAACGTCAGCAGGCCGCAAATTGTCAGGTCGCGTTCATCCTCAGCGCTCAGCGGCAGCGTGCTGCCCACCGGACTCAGTTCACGGGTGCCGATCATCAGCACGCGGAATCCTTGCTGGTTGTAGTTCTCCGCCAGCGTTTTCAGCGTACTGCGGCGCTCGTCGTCCAGTTCATACCGCTGCCCGTTTTCACTCACGTGCGTGGCGACTGCCAGCATTTCTTCTACCGCGCCTTTGCAAATCAGGCGTTGCTGGTTGTGTTCATCGGCAACGATGATGGACAGGCGGCGGCGAATGAAATCAAACGGTAGCTCATCGATTTTGCGATAGCGACCCAGTGCGGCGATGGCCGGATTATGACGACCAAAATGCATGATGGCCTGATCCATCAGGTTTTTCATGCCGCTCTGGTGCGCGCTGTTGAGCCAGGCGAGCTGGAGTACGCTCGCGTCGACCTGACCCTGCGTATTCAGATGATGTTCAAGGATGATGCGATCCTGCGTCAGCGTGCCGGTTTTGTCGGTGCACAGGACGTCCATCGCGCCAAAGTTCTGAATCGCGTTCAGCCGTTTGACCACCACTTTACGCCGCGCCATGGCGATCGCGCCTTTTGCCAGATTGGAAGAGACAATCATCGGCAGCATTTCCGGCGTCAGGCCGACAGCGACCGCCAGCGCAAATAGGCTCGCCTCCATCCAGTCGCCTTTGGTGAAGCCGTTAATCAGCAGCACGACAGGCACCATCACGATCATAAAGCGGATCAGCAGCCAGCTTACGCTGTTAACGCCGCGATCGAAGGCGGTTTGGGAACGGGTGCCGACAATCGATTTTGCCAGCGATCCAAAATAGGTGTGGCTACCCGTCGCCACGACGATGGCCGTTGCCGTGCCGCTGGAAATGTTGGTTCCCATCAGACAAATGTTGGAGAGCGCCAGCAGATCGCTTTCGCCGCCGCAGCCTGCGGGCTGACAGCCTTTGGCGCTGATATCGCTGAAGACGTCGTATTTTTCGATCGGCAGCGATTCACCGGTCAGGACGGCCTGACTGACGAACAGATCGCGTGATTCCACCAGCCGAACATCCGCTGGCACCATATCGCCGGCGGAAAGCGTCAGAATATCGCCGGGCACCAGTTGCTGAAGCGGAATTTCCTGCATGACGGCGGTGGCGCTGGCGTGAGGGCGGCGCAGCACGGTGGCCGTTGTCCGCACCATCGATTTCAGTGCTTCGGCGGCTTTATTGGTCCGAAACTCCTGCCAAAAGCGCAGCAGGCCGCTCAGGCTTACCATCACCAGAATGATGATCACACCAGTGAGCGACGTCTCTTCATTATGGCGCAGCGGTAGCCAGTAATCGGTGAAAAAGCTGATCGCGGCCAGCGCCATCAGTACGTAAATAAACGGGTTATTAAACGCGGCGGCCAATTGCACCAGCGCGTGCGGCGCTTTTTCATGGGCGACGCGGTTTTCGCCATAGGTTTGCTGGCGCTCAATTACGTCATCATGGCTTAAGCCGTGCAGATGAGTATTCAGGTTAGCCAGTGTTTGATCGAGGCTGTTTTGCGCCTCGCGGGCAATCGCAAAGGTGGCCGTGGGGGTCTTACGGGCGCGGCGATACCCCGTTTGCGTGATCATATCGGTCATGATGCTGCTCTCTTAATGTTGCCTGTCCGCCGCGCACGGGCGCGCATCCCGGATAAAGGGACGTAAAGCGGAAAAAAATGAAGGTATTAAGGGAGGTAAACGGCGCAGACGGAGAGAACAGAGAGGTCGGGGAAGAAGACGGTCCTTATTCTAACGGGTGCGGTTTACCGGGCCATCGAGGGTGCTCGTCCATGTTGTCTCCTTATCGCCGTGCGGCGAGGTGTAAAAATAGTCGTCAGCTGACGAAACCGAGTACGTAGAAATAGATTGCGCAGAAACCTGATACGTAGAAAACGGGTACGTAAAAACACAGCACGTAGTGTAGTGGTGTAACTATAACCCCGTTTGCCTAAACCAGACGTCAACGTTTGTTCATGAAGCAAACAGGGTGAGTTAGCCGTTATTAGAAATAATAGCGCTCAGAAATAGGTGGCTGCCCCGCCGGGTTGCTGGCGGGGCAGAGGAGAATTAATGAATTCTCAGCATGTGATCCTGATTAACTTTGAAGAAACGAACCGCATCACGCAGCTGTGCACCCTGTTCCGTCATGGCATGTGCTGCCGTGGCGGATTGTTCAACCAGCGCGGCGTTCTGCTGAGTGACCCGATCCATTTGTTCTACCGCCACGCTAATTTCTTTGATGCCGATATGCTGCTCGTTGGAAGCCTGAGAAATCTCCGCCACGATATCTGTGACCTTTTTCACCGACAGCACAATCTCCGACATCGCCTGGCTGGCTTTGTCTGCCCGCGCGGAGCCGTCGGTAATCTTCTCAACGGTGCCTTCGATCAGCGTTTTGATCTCTTTGGCAGCGTTGGCGCTCTTCTGTGCCAGCGTCCGGACTTCGCCTGCTACGACGGCAAAGCCTTTCCCTTCGCTACCCGCTCTTGCCGCTTCTACTGCGGCGTTCAGTGCAAGGATATTGGTCTGGAAGGCAATCCCTTCGATCACGGCGATAATATCGACAATCTTCTGTGAACTGTCGGAGATCTCATGCATACGCTTGAGCATGTCATCCACGATAAGCCCGCCCTGAGAAGCCGTTTCGGAGGTTTGTTGTGCCAGTTGGCTGGCTTCTTTGGCGTTATCCGCATTCTGGCGTACGGTGTGCGTCAGCTGCTGCATATTAGCCGATGCCTGAATCAGCGAAGCTGCCTGCTCTTCGGTACGCTGCGACAGGTCGCTGTTGCCCTGAGCAATCTCATTGGACGCCAGCGAGATGGATTCACTGCCGCTCATGATGGTATGCACGATGCTCATCAACTGCTGGTTCATGTAGTTGATGGAGGCCAGCAGGCTGCTGTTGTCCCCTTGGCGCAGCTGGATTTGCGCCGTCAAATTACCGGAGGCAATCTCCGTCATGATTTCCTGAGCGTAATGCGGGTCTCCGCCGAGCTGGCGCGAAATATTACGTGAGATAACGGTCGCGATAATGGCCGTCGTCAACAGGGCGAGCAGCAGCAATCCCCAGACATAGTACTGTGACGTCCGATAAGTCGAATCGGCACTGGCAACGATATCTTTTGCCGTCGCCACTTCCATATCCACCAGTCGAGCCAGATCTTTCATTAGCTGACTACGGTACTTGGAAGAGCTTGCCCCGCTGATTTTACTCGCTTCAGCCAGATCGCCCCGATTGACGGTATCAACCAGCGTGGCGTTGACCGCGTTAAAGCCGGAGAAATTTTCGCCAATGACCTTAATCAGCGCTTTTTTATCCTCGCTGTTAGCTACGGTTTGGTAGTTCTTAAATGCAGCAAGAAAGGCATCGGCATTTTGCAGTAATTCTTTGCGATGACCTTCGCGCTCTTCAGGCGTTTTGGAGTCGATATATTGTATTTGCTGCAAACGTGTTTCAGACAACGCGCCGCGCATTTCCAGGCTATATCGTACGCCGGGCAGGCTGCTGCTGCTTAATTCATCAATACGATTATTATTAACGCTAAGCTGAAGTAGTGAAACCACACCTAATAACAACATCATGGCTATCAGGACGGAAAAACCGAGTAATAACTTAGAGAACACTGTGAGTTGGGAAAATTTCATCGTTATTCTTATTGATTATAGAGAGAAGGTAGTAGTGATAACGGCAAAGAAAATAAGATCTTTATAATACGTAATTCGATAAAGAGAGGTTGGTGAATAAACGGAGCTTAATAATAATCATATTCATTATGGCGACACTAAATTCTGTTTATTTTTAAACTGGCAATGGATTATTTTTAAATGAAGGGTGGTTGTTAAGGATTGTTTTAATAAATGTTTTTATTTTTAATGTGAAAGATGGATATTTCACAAATAGGAAAAATAAAATGTGACTGCCATCAATAATCGATAATTATTTATACCCGTCATACTTCAAGTTGCATGTGCGTTGGCTGCGTTCAGTCACCCGAATCACTTACTCAAGTAAGCTCATCGGGATTCCTTCGCTTGCCGCCTTCCTGAAACTTGAATTATTTAGGGTATGTAACTTAAAAATAATAGGTAACGGGATTCATTAATTAAATGACACATTATTTCTTTTTTATAGCTTCAACAATAATGACACAGCGGTAATGTTATTACCGCTACACGATGATGCGTGGTTCAGAGAATGCGTTAGTCCAGATAGAACACCGGTTCCAGCGCATCGCTAACCGGGCTGTTATCAGGGTTGGCGGGCATGACGTCGCTCATGTGTTTCCACCAGCGCTGGCAGACGTCCGTTTGTGCAATCGCTTCCCAGCGTGCTTCGGATTCGACCTCGACATAGCCGAACAGCAGATTGCGCTGCTTATCCAGAAAAATGCTGTAGTGGTGTGCACCGTGATTCTTGAGCACCTCGGCCAGTTCCGGCCAGATAGGATTGTGGCGACGCTGATATTCATCGTGGCTGTCAGGAAAAACTGACATCACAAAAGCCTTACGCAACATGGATGAATCCCCCGTAGTCGTTGGCAGAACGCCACGGCGGTGAGGCCGTGGCGAGTTGAGGCTGAAGGTAATGTTATGCTGAAAGTAGTTTATGCTTAAAATCTGCTACACGCGCAGCGCGGCTTCCATTGGCGTGACGCCGAAACGTTTACCCAACGCGATCAGCTCTTCGGTCGAGATCGTCTGTTTCTTACCGCCCATCGATATCACTTTCACCATCACTTCGGCGGATTTCTCTGCGGTATCGATCAGGCCGAAGGCTTCATCCAGCGTCGGGCCAGTGCCGAAGATACCGTGGAAAGGCCACAGCACCAGCGAATGACGCTTCATTTGTTCGGAGGTGGCATCGCCAATGGCATCGGTGCCCGGCACCATCCACGGCACAATCCCCACGCCGTCCGGGAAGACGACCAGACACTCCGTACTGCCTTCCCACAGTTCACGGGTGAACTTAGCGGTATCCAGCTCTAGCACATAGCTCAAGGCAATTAGATTGGTCGCGTGGCAGTGCATGATGACGCGGTCGCGTCCGTGAGTGACGCCCATACGGACAATGTGCGACTGGAAATGCGAAGCCAGTTCAGAAGTCGGCAGGCCGCCGTTGGTGAGCCCCCAGAAAATGCGGTAGCCTTTACCGTCGCTATCGACCTGCAACACCACCAGTGAATCGGCCGGATCCAACTGCACGTTGCGGAAAAATTTGCCGGAGCCGGTGACGATAAACCAGCAGTCAGCCAGCGCAGGCATCGGCTGTGAAAGGGCTTCATGACGCGGCTGCGGGTAGAAATCGCTTTCATAAGGCGTCACATCCTCAGCCGTCAGGCGCAGGCTGACGTTACCGCCGTTACGTTCGTCCCAGCCTTTGAGCCACATGTCGCTGGTGGCTTTAATCATTCCCTGTACAAACCAGGAAGAGAGAATTGCTTGCATAATCTTACCCTTGACGTTGAGTGAGGATGGTTTCTTCATACTGACGCACCTGTTGCAGCCATTCGCTGCCCGGGATGACGTCATGACGCTGGCAGTAGTGTTCCCACACGGCCTGCCACGGCAGCGATTTTTGCTCTTCCAGCAGGGCCAGACGCGCGGTGTAATCGCCGTTTTGTTCCAGTGTGCGCAGCGTTTCCGTGGGTTCCAGCAGCGCGCGCAACAGGGCTTTCTTCATATTGCGGGTACCGATGACCCAGGCGGCGATGCGGTTGATCGAGGCATCAAAGAAATCGAGCCCGATATGCACGCGGTTAAGCAGTTTATGGCGCACGATTTCGTGTGCGATGGCCTGCGTTTCGTCATCCAGCAGCACTACATGGTCGCTGTCCCAGCGTACTGGGCGGCTGACGTGCAGCAGCAGGCGCGGAACGTACAGAATCGCACTGGAGATCTTGTCGGAAATCACTTCGGTTGGGTGGAAGTGTCCGGCATCCAGACAGAGCGCGGTGCCGCGGCTGGCCGCGTAGCCGAGGCAGAATTCACTGGAGCCGACGGTGAAACTTTCCGCGCCGATCCCGAACAGCTTACTTTCCACCGCGTCGATATGGTGTGCCTGATCGAGCGGCTCGGCGATGACTTCATCCAGCGCGCTGAGCAGCCGCTGGCGGAACGCCAGACGATCGATGGTCAAATCTTTCATACCGTCCGGCACCCAGATGTTCATTACAGACGGCGTGCCGAGTTCGCGGCCGAAGTAGGCGGAAATCCGGCGGCTGGCCTGACAGTGTTCAATCCAGAAACGACGTACTTTTTCGTCCGGGTGCGACAGGGTAAATCCGTCTGCGCTCAACGGATGAGAAAAGCAGGTCGGGTTAAAATCCAGTCCGAGCTGGTGGCGCTTGGCCCATTCAACCCAGGTGCTGAAATGCTCGGGGGCAATCTCGTTGCGGGCGACGGGCTGGGCAGATTCCAGATAAATGGCGTGCAGGTTCAGCCGTTTGGGGCCGGGGATCAGCGCAAAGGCCTGTTCCAGATCGGCACGCAGTTCATCCGGCGTGCTCGCTTTGCCGGGGTAGTTGCCGGTGGCCTGAATGCCGCCGGTGAGTGGCCCACCGGTGTTCTCGAATCCGGCCACATCGTCGCCCTGCCAGCAGTGCATTGACACCGGAATCTGGTCGAGCTGTTCCAGCACGGCCTCTACGTCAATATTCATGCTGGCGTAACGTGCTTTTGCCAGTTGCCAGGCGGTTTCAATTGGTGTGCTCATTGCGTAGTCTCCTTTTTGCCCTGTGGGGCGGTTTCTGGCTGGCTGAGCGCCTGAAAACGACGCCAGTGCCCGGCAAAATCACTCTCCGCATGCGGGGTATAGCGATGCAGAGGGAAGTTATGAGTCAGCATGTGCCGGAATGCGGCAAGGTCGGCGACGGCGTCCAGCGCCATCAGCTGGCAGCCGATATTGCCAAGCGTCGAGGCCTCGACCGGCCCGGCCAGAACCGGAATCTGGCACACATCGGCGCACAGCTGGTTCAGGAAGGCGTTCTGGCTACCGCCGCCGACAATATGCAGCTGGCGGATTGGCGCGTGGCGCAGTTCGCCCAGTTCCAGTACCACCTGTCGGTAGAGCAGCGCGAGGCTGTCGAAGATGCAGCGTGCCAGTTCGGCATCGCTTTGGGGCACGGGCTGGCCGTGCTCACGGCAATAGTCGCGGATCGCCTGATGCATAGACGGCGGATTGATAAAGCGATCGTCATTCGGGTTAATCAGACTGACAAAAGCGGGCAGAGCGGCGGCGGACTGAATCAGCGCGCCTAAATCCTTGATGTCACGCTCCTGACAAACGCGCTGTAGCAGCCACAGCCCCATGATGTTTTTCAGGACCCGATAGGTGCCATCCACGCCACCTTCATTGGTGATATTGGCGGCCAGCGCCTGCGGGCTGTTAAACGGCGTGTCGCTCTCGATGCCCATTAGTGACCAGGTGCCGGAACTGAGGTAGGCGCTGTCGCGGCTCAGCAACGGTGCGCCGACCACCGCGCTGGCGGTGTCGTGCGTGGCGACAGCGGTGACGGGAATCTGCTGTCCGCTTGGCGCTGTCCAGTTCCCTACAGCGTGCCCCGGCTGCACCGGATCGCTCAACCAGCGGCGCGGGATGCCCAGATAGTCCAGCAGTTCGCTGTCCCAGGTTTTCTTTTCCAGATTAAGCAGTTGGGTCGTGCTGGCATTGGTGTATTCGCAGACCAGACTTCCGGTGAGGCGATAGTGAAAATAGTCGGGAATCATCAGTAGGTGTGCCACCTGATTCAGATCGTCAGATGATGTGTTACACAGCGCTTTAAGCTGGTACAGCGTATTAAACGGCAGAAATTGAATACCGGTGCGCTGATAGATCGCCTCACGCCCCAGCTCGGCGGTGACGGTAGCCATCACGCCGTCGGTGTGGTGGTCGCGATAGGAATAGGGTAGGCCAACACGCTGCCCGTCCTTATCCAGCAGCACATAGTCCACGCCCCAGCTGTCTATCCCGATGCTATCGGGGGTGATACCCATGGCATCGATTTGGTGTAATCCGGTGAGGATGTCGCCTTCCAGCGCGGCCAGATCCCACTGGTGATGGTTGTCCTGAAACACCAGCGTATTGCTGAAACGGTGAATTTCTTTCAGCGTCAGATGCTGCGTTGCGGTGTGCAAGGTTGCCAGCATGACCCGACCACTGGATGCACCTAAATCCACCGCCACGATATTCTTCACCGCCATAGCCGCACTCCTTACTTGTTGGATGTGTTGCAGTGTAAGGAGCGGTAACAGAAGCCACCTTCCTATGAGTGCCATCTACAACAGGCGGCTGGCAAAATGACAAAGCTGACCGTGAAAGGGCTCACAATCTGGGAAATTATTCAGGGAATAACCATGAAAAAATCAGGGAAAAAGCGGTGTGATCCTTGCCACACTTCAATCAATTAGGCGGTGCGATCTTAAAAAAAGAGCAGTCAGATGGCGTGTGGGCGACGGTATTTGAAGGCCGGTTTTGTGGCTTCTGACTACCCTTTTTCAAAGGCTGCACTTTTGCCAGAGGCTGAATGGAGAACTGAAATGACGTTACTTCGTGGTGATGATTTTTTTACTTCGCGTGCCGTAACGGTTGCGGTGGAGCCGCGTACCCCACAAGCGGCGTTTCCTGAGCATTATCATGATTTCTGGGAAATCGTGCTGGTGGAGCAGGGTGCTGGCGTCCATGTGTTTAACGATCAGCCCTACGCTCTGTGCAGCGGTTCGGTATTCTTCGTTCGCGATAACGATCGGCATCTGTTTGAAGACGTGGAAGGATTGTGCCTGACCAACATGCTGTACCGCTCGCCGCGCGGATTCCGCTTCCTTTCCGATATCGCTGCCTTTTTACCGTATGGCCCGAACGGCGAGTGGCAAGGGCAATGGCAGGTGAATGCGGCGGGGATGCAGCAGTTGAAACAGTCGATGAACAGTCTGGCGGAGCTGGCGCAGAGTGATGCACCGGAAGCGATTGCTGCCAGCGAGAGCCTGTTTCTGCACATTCTGGTGCAACTGCGTCAACACTGTTTCCAGACGCAGGCCAACGGCTCCGAGCGTCAGGGGGTACAAGCGCTGCTGGGCTGGCTGCAAAATAACTACAGCGAAGAGGTGAACTGGGGCAGTCTGGCCGATCAGTTCTCATTGCCGCTGCGTACGCTGCACCGTCAGCTCAAACAACACACCGGTATGACGCCACAACGCTATCTGAATCGGTTAAGATTACTGGAGGCTCGTCGGCGGTTGCAGCAGAGTGATGATTCCATTACCACTATTGCGCACGCCTGTGGATTTAGCGACAGCAATCACTTCTCGACGCAATTCCGCAAGGCATTCTCGCAGGCACCTAAGTCACTGCGCCATCAGGCGTTTTCTCGTGAAGAGTAGGTAACGGCAACTGCGGGTGAGGGAATGACGACAGTAATACGGGGTTTGAAATTACAGACTGAAGACTATTTCCTCACCGACAAGAATGCCGTGATGGTTGCCGAACGGCATCCACAGCCCGTGTTTCCGCTACATCATCATGATTTCGACGAACTGGTGATTGTCTGGCGTGGCAATGGCCTGCACCTCTGGAATGATGTGCCTTACCGCATCACTCGCGGCGATATGTTCTATGTCTCCGCGAACGATCGCCACAGCTATGAATCCGTCCACGGGCTCGAACTGGACAACATTCTCTATATCCGCAATCGCCTGACGCTATCTGCCGACTGGCAAGCGTTACTGCCGGGCGGGGAGCTGCCACAAAGCCAGCGCCACTGGTGCCTAGGCTCGGAAGGTATGGATACCCTCCGCGAGAAGGTGGATGCGTTGAGGCAGGAGTGTATGAAGTCGGATGCGCTGTCGCTGCAACTGAGTGAAGCGCTGCTGCTGCAGATTGCGCTGCTGGCGGCGCGCTATCGCCACACGCCGGATAGTCCGCAACTGGCCGATGCGCATCAGTTGGATATGTTGATGAATGCGCTGCGTGCCAGTATCGCAGCACCGTTCCGCTTTGAAGCTTTCTGTGAACAGCACCACTTTAGCGCCCGCAGTTTGCGTTCGCGCTTTAAAGAACAAACCGGCATGAGCGTGCCACACTACCTGCGTCAGCTACGGCTATGCAAGGCGATGGAACTGCTGCGTTATGACCTGCAAACCATCGGCGACGTTGCCGCGCTGTGTGGCTTTGAAGACAGCAACTACTTCTCCGTAGTGTTCCATCAGGCGTTCGGTGTTTCACCCAGCGCCTACCGCCAGCGCTTCCTGAATGTGGAGTGACACCCGCATCATTCAGGGTTAATATCATTGGTGACACCAGTGATATTAATCGGAGCACATCATGGCTGACACGCCACGCCAAACCACGACGCTGCGCATCGATCAGGACATTAAAGAACGACTGAAAACGTTGGCCGATGACCGCCATAGCTCAGCCCATGCGCTAATGCTGGAAGCCATCGCCGAATACGTGGAGCGTGAAGAAAAACGCAGTCAGCACCGTAAAGAGGCGCTGGCCGCGTGGGAGGAATACCAGAGCACCGGCGAACACATCACCGCCGATGAGATGGTCACCTGGTTAGAATCCTGGGGTTCTGGGCATGAACAGGATGCGCCTGCATGCCACAAGTGATTGTTTCAGAACGCGCAAGACGTGATTTGCAGCGTCTGCAGGATTTTCTAAAAAACAAAAATGCGCTGGCTGCGAAAAAGGCCGCTGAAGTTTTGATTCGCGGCATTCGTCAGTTAGCAGCGCTGCCGAATATCGGGCGACCCGTTGAACACCTCCCCCTTGAATATCAGGAGCTGGTGATCGAATTCGGCAGCAGCGGGTACGTGATGCTTTACCGTCATGATGAACTGACTGACAGAGTGGTGATACTGACCGTCAAGCATCAAAAAGAAGCCGGTTACCAAAACCCTTAATCCTGTCCTCTGAGATTACCCATTCGCCAAATTCAGCGTGCCACTACACGCCAACAGCGCTACTCCGCCACCGTTGAAAGCAGCAGGCGCGTGTAAGGGTGCTGCGGCTGATTGAAGATCTGCTCGACTGGCCCCGTTTCTACGATATCCCCATCTTTCATGACCGCGATGCGGTGGCTCATGTGCTGCACCACGCCCAGATCGTGGGAGATGAACAGCATCGTCAGCCCCAGTTGGCGTTGCAACGCCACTAGCAAATCCAGCACCTGCGCCTGTGTGGTGACGTCCAGCGCCGAGACCGGTTCGTCGCAGATCAGAATCTCAGGTTCCGAAGCCAGCGCCTGCGCGATGGAAACGCGCTGGCGTTGCCCGCCGGACAGCGCTCTGGGACGACGGCTCAGCAGGTCGGGCGTCAAGCCGACATACTCGAGTAGCGTCAGAATGCGCCGCTGTTTCTCATCATCGCTCAAATCGCGGCGCAAGCGCAGCGGCTGGTTCAGGATCTGGGCGACGGTAAATTGTGGATCGAACGAACTGAGCGGATCCTGTGTGATCGTCTGAATGCGTGCGCGCAGCGGCCGGCGCTCGCGTTCCGTTAACGTGCTCCAGGCATTGTCCGCGAGTCGGACTTCACCGCTGTCCGGCTTTTGCAGCGCCAGAATGACTTTGCCCAGCGTGGTTTTACCGGAACCGGATTCCCCAACGATGCCCAGCGTTTCGCCGCGTTTGATCTGGAGAGAAACCTGATTGACGGCCTGCATCCGGCTACCGTCAGGGCGCTTGAACGACACCGCAATCCGATCCGCCGTGAGTGCAATGGCGTCGTCGGTGTTAGTGTGATTGGCCGCCAAAGAAGCGGGTGACGGTGCAATGCCGCTCTGTAACGGGTCCGCACCAGCCAGCCACTTTCCACGGGTAGACGCGGTCGGGATCGCCGCCAGCAGCTTGCGGGTGTAGGGATGCGTCGGCGCGGACAGGATCTGCTTCGCCTCACCGCCTTCTACCAGCGATCCTTGCTGCATCACGATGACGCGATCTGCCACCTCTGCGACGACGGCAAGATCGTGGGTGATCAGTAAAACGCCGTGCCCTGCCTGAGCCAATGCGGTGAAGACTTTCAGCACCTGCTTTTGCACCGTGGCGTCCAGCGCGGTGGTGGGTTCATCGGCAATCAGCAGCTGTGGGCCCGCTGCCAACGCGGAAGCGATAAGCGCACGCTGACGCAGCCCGCCGGACAGTTCATGCGGATACTGCGCCGCGCGATTTTCTGGATCGGGAATGCCCGCCTTCGTCAGGAGTTCAGCGACGCGTGCGGGAACCTGCTGGCGAGGCAACAGGCGATGAGTCAGAATGGGTTCGGCGACTTCCTGCCCGATCTTGCGCAGCGGGTCGAGAGACACCAGCGCATCCTGCAAAACAAAACCGATTTCACGGCCGCGAATCGCCCGCCAGTCGCGGTCGGTCAGATAGCGTAAATCACACAGGCTGCCGTCATGGCGCGTGAGCTCAATCGCGTTTGCCTGTACGTCAACGTTTTCACCGGCCAGACCCACCAGCGTGCGGGCTGTGACGGATTTCCCTGATCCCGATTCGCCGACCAGCGCCAGGATTTCTCCAGCATTCACCTGAAATGAAAGGTTTTTAACCGAACGAACGGGGCCGAAAGGGCTGGGAAAGGTCACGCTCAGGCCGTCTACGCGCAGCAGCGGCGTTTTTGCGGACGTTTCTGAAGATGAATGAGAGGGGTGAGAATGTGTGTTCAGGCTCATCGTGCCTCTCCTTTTGCCAAAATGGCCTGTAAACGACGTCCCAGCAGCGTGATGGAAATCACCGACAGCGCAACGACGCTGGCGGGCAGCAGGCTGACCCAGGGGGCGATATCAAGGAAGTTACGTCCGTCAGCCAGCAGCGCGCCCCATTCGGCGGTCGGAGGGACGACGCCCAATCCCAAAAAGCTCAGCGCCGAGGCGGACAGTACCGCGTGGCCGACGCCAATGGTGGCGACAATCAGCAACGGGCGCAGCGTATTGGGAATGATGTGGCGGAAAACGATATACAGCGGGTGTTCACCCAGCGCAATCGCGTGCTCGACATAGCCGGATAGCCTGACTTGCAGCACCTGAGAACGAATCAAACGCGCATAGCCAGCAATTCCCGCCAGACCGACGGCCAGCATGGTGTTTTCCGGTCCGCGTCCCAGGACGGCGATCACCAGCAATGCCAGTAGCAGATCGGGAAATGCCAGCATGATGTCCAGCAGGCGCACCAGAACCTGACGGATGCGCAGCGGCGCGAGCACCGATAGCGTGCCAAACAGCACGCCGCCGAAGCAGGCGATCAGCATCGCGCCGACGCCAATCCCCAGCGACAGCGAAGTGCCGTGAACGATGCGGGAAAAAATGTCACGTCCTAGCTGATCGGTGCCGAACCAGTAAGTGCTATTCGGCGACTGAAATACCGCGCCCATATCCATTTCGTCGGCGGTGCGGCTGGTAAATAGCGAGGGGAAAAAGACCGCCAGCGCCAGCAGGAAAACGATAGCGGCAGGCAGCAGCGTCGCCGTGCTCAGCCACGGGCTGCGATAGGTTTTTCTTGAGGATGTCTGCGTGAAGGGCATCGGTTCACTACTCATGGGCGCTCGCCTTCTTGCGTAAGCGGGGATCGATAATGAGGTACAGCGCATCCACCAGCAGGTTGATAACGACAAACAGGAATGCGGACAGCATGACGACGCCCAGCACCAGCGGCATGTCGCGGTTTTCAATCGCGCTCAGCGTGACCTGCCCGATACCCGCGCGGCCAAAGACGGTTTCGGTCAGCACGGAGCCACCGAGTACGCTTGCCAGCAGCGTGCCGGTCAGCGTTGAGGCGGCCAGCGCCGCGTGGCGTAAACCGTGGCGGAAGCGTAGCCGGATTTCACTGACGCCGCGCGTGCGCACGGTGAGCGAGAACGGCTGGGAGAGCGCATCTTCCAGACCGTCGCGCAGTACCTGACTCAAAATAGCGGCAATCGGTAGGCTCAGCGTGATGACTGGCAGTACTAGCGACATGACGCCATCGTTGCCAGTAACCGGAAACCATTGCAGACGAAAGCTGAACAGGCTTAGCAGAACGATACCAATCCAGTAGACCGGCGTGCTAAGTAGCGTGAGTTCCAGCCAGGACACGGTGGTCCGCATTACACCATAGCGGCCTGCGGTCAGCAGTGCGCTGGTGATGGCAAGGAGCAGCGCCAGAATCAGGCCGCCAAGCGCCAGCGGTAGCGTTTCATGCATCGCATCGCTAATCACGCTACCGACTGGCAGGCGGTAAAGATAGCTGACGCCAAAATCGCCCTGTAGCGCCTGTCCGCAGTAGCGCAGATATTGCACCCACAGCGGCTGGTCGAGCCCAAATTGCTTGA
This sequence comes from Pectobacterium sp. CHL-2024, assembly GCF_044751765.1. Classification (NCBI taxonomy): domain Bacteria; kingdom Pseudomonadati; phylum Pseudomonadota; class Gammaproteobacteria; order Enterobacterales; family Pectobacteriaceae; genus Pectobacterium; species Pectobacterium sp. CHL-2024. Next base: position 106,895 of record NZ_JBIXKO010000010.1, read on the forward strand.
TGAGTACGGCGCGATAGGCTTCGTCTACCACGTTATCGCCGCCGCTAAGAATGGCGACCGGATCGCCGGGGATCAGTTTGACAGCAATAAACGTCAATGTGGCTGCGCCCCAGAGCACAGCCAGAATGGTGAAAAGACGTTTACCTATCGCGTATAGATTAATGTTTAATCCAGACATCATAGAAGTTCGGTTTTGCGTTGGTGGCCCAGCTTATGCCCTGTACCTGTTTGGACAGGCCGAGTTGGTAGGCAGGAATATACAGCGGAACAACATACGCCTGATCGATGACCTCACGCTGTATTTCGCTATAGAGCTGTTTACGTTCTGCTTCGCCCGCGCCGATGGCTTTTCTCAGCTTGTCATTCAGCACGCTGATACGCGTAAAGTTGTTGCCGTTCGGTGGTGTATAGGCTGAATCGAAGACGGTACGCAGAATATCCGGCTCTGCACGTACGAAGAAGTTAGAAGCGATATCGTACTCGTTGGCATTGGTGCGCGTGGTGAATTCACCCGCATCAACCGGCGTCAGTTTGACTTCGAAGCCTGCCTGCTTCACCTGATATTGTACCGCCTGGAACAGCGCGACATCCGCAGCTTCAACGTTGGTTGAGGCGTAAACGAAGCTGACACTCAGGCGTTGGCCATCTTTGGTTCGGAAGCCTTCGCCGTCTTTCTGTTTCCAGCCTGCGTTATCCAGCAGTTCGTTGGCTTTTTTCACATCAAAGCCCCAGCGGGATGCAACGCTCGGATCGTAGTACAGCGTGGCCGGGCCGAGCACGTTATCGGCGGCTTTCAGCGTACCGAAGAAGGCGACTTTCACCGCCGCGTTGGTATCCACCGCACTCTGGAATGCCTTACGCACCGCGACATCCTGGAAAGGGCCTTTGGTGGTGTTGAGATAGAGTACACGGTTAACGCCCGGGTTCTCATAGGTGATCACTTCCAGCTTCGGATTGCGTTTCACCGTCGGGAAATTAGCTGGTGGTACGGCATCAATCGCCTGAATCTGACCGCTGCTCAGTGCGCCGAGGCGAACCGATGCTTCCGGCAGATATTTGAACACCAGACCGTCCAGATAGGCTGGACCAGTGTGCTTGGCATAACCCGGTCCCCAGTTGTAATCAGGACGCTTCGTCAGCTTGCTGCCGCTGCCTTTCACAAAGGAATCGAGAATAAACGGACCGGAACCCACCACGGTGGTGCTAGTGTTTGGTGTTTTCTTCAGATACGTCGGTGATTGAATGCCCAGATACGGCAGGCTCAGGCCTTGTAACAGCGCCGCAAACGGTGAGCTGTAGTGGAGCACAATCGTATAATCATCCGGCGTTGAGATCTTATCGATAGGACCTAACAGCGATTTCGCGTAGCTGGAGGTGGTTTTCGGATCGAGAATACGTTCGATGTTGTATTTCACCGCTTCCGCATCCAGCTTGGTGCCGTCGCTGAACGTCACGTCCTTGCGCAGGTGGAAGGTGTACTCGGTGTTGTTGTCGTTAATTTTCCAGCTTTCCGCCAGCCAGGGCGTAAAGCGGTTATCTTCCGCCTGTCCTACCAGTGAATCCACCACGTTACGCGCAATCAGCGCGGTAACGCCGTAGGCCGTAATGTGTGGGTCGATAATCGGCGTATCGCTGCCCAATCCAACATTCAGAATACCGCCAGACACCGGTTTTTCACCGGTTTCCGCCGCGTACGCGCCGGGGTTGAATGCAAACAGTAACGAGAGTAACCCTGCGGCGAGAGTCGTAACTTGCGGATGATTTTTTTCCATTCCCTGTGTCCCTTACCAATGACATGAGGCCATACACGGCGGTCTTTTCGCTACTCTAAAGGGTGGCCTTATGCATGTAAAAGAATAAAAATTGATTTTCAATTCCATAAAAATATATATGCGAAAGGTTGTTACGCCTCTGCGACAGGGGATTGCCTATCGCTACACGGGCGTGAGGAACATCAGCGCCCGGATTGGTTCGGCGTTGATTAAGAAATAAGCGAGAATGAAGCGTGCTGGATTTTTCATCCCCTCGAACTGCCGAAAATGAATATCAGCTTTTTTTGAGGTGAGGAAATATTCTGAGTGAGAGGGATGCAGAGCGAGAGGATGAGTGACTGAACTGTTATTCTTTCACAAAAAAATAACCAGGTTATTTCTTATTGATAATATTATTGGTGAATTATTATTCTTTCGCATCATTTGGGATATACATTTTAGACATGTTAGAGAATCTGGTTTTTCAATGATTGAATAAAAGTTTCACAAAAAATAAACGTGTGATTTCTTCTTTTTATTTTTATAAAATTTAAAACTGCGTTCCTAATAACAAAATAACCTAGAGAGATTGTTCGATATATCAATTAACCTCTTTATAAGTACATGATGTCTATGTAAGACTATAACCTTTAATGGTTAGATTGGTAAAAAAATGAACTTCTTTGAACAAACATCTCCCTCTCGGAGACGCTATGGATTAGCTGCTTTTATTGGTTTGATTGCAGGTATTGTTTCATCTTTCGTTAAGTGGGGCGCAGAAAACCCGCTTCCTCCACGTAGTCCTACTGATATGTTTACCGGTGCTTGTGCACCAGAATCACTGATTAGAGCGGCCGAGCAAATTGATTGCTCTCGTAATTTTCTTAACCCTCCCTACATCTTTTTACGCGATTGGCTTGGGGTTGTTGACCCTAATGCGGCGGTTTATACCTTTGCCGGCCACGTATTCAATTGGGTGGGTGTGACGCATATTATTTTCTCTATTGTTTTCGCTGTAGGTTACTGCGTTGTTGCAGAAGTATTTCCTAAAATAAAATTATGGCAAGGTCTGTTGGCTGGTGCGCTGGCTCAATTATTTGTCCATATGATTTCTTTCCCATTGATGGGGCTTACGCCATCTCTGTTTGTTCTCCCTTGGTATGAGCATGTATCAGAAATCGTAGGCCATCTCATTTGGTTCTGGTCTATTGAGATTATTCGCCGTGATTTACGTAATCGAATGACTCACGAACCTGATCCTGAGATTCCTTTGAGTGCTTCACGATAGGCTGTGATTTTATTTTAGATAATGTGAAATAGTGCGATGCTTATTATTTAAGTATCGCACTATTAATAAATCAACGGCTTCGATCTTACCCACGAACAATTCTCACCAAGAGCAATTCTCTCCACGAAAAATAGCCTCTCGCACTGTATGACGACGAGAAAGGCATTCGAGGGGGAAACGATGGATTTAGACAGGGGTAGAAAACGTCATCTATTCTGTTTCGTCCGTCCAAACGTCTTCATATCCTGCTCGATCGATAATGAATTTCGTCCCTTCGGGTAAAAAGAGATACGGTACGACTTCAGGCAGCGTGTCCGCTAAATGACAGGTGTGAAGAACCTGATAAAAACCGTTCTCGGATGAATGCTCGCCACAGTGGATAAACCAGCTTATCGTTCCGTTTTCTGGCAATGCGATCCGGGTTCCGTAAATGGGCGAGCGTTGTAAGGTATCTAAAGCAATCGCGACCATGTCTTCGGGAGGATGCTGCGGTAATTGGTACTTATCGCAGGTCTGTTTCTGTCGCGCATTGGGTAGGGTTCGATCTGCATTGTGCATGGTTAAGTCCGCTGTCGCTTTTCGTGCATGCCGGGATGTTCGAAAATACGTTATTTCACCTGAGGGGCTAGCCGTGGGCACCTAGCTATCCAGCCACCAATTTAAAAGCGTTTCGTCTTCATCGTCGTCAATGTTCTTATAAATATTCGCAAAGTACCATTCGATGCCTGTTTTTTCGCGAAAGGCGTCGAAAACGTCGGCAATCTTATCCATCCCATTTCTTGCCGGAACGGCCAATGTCAGATTTCCCTGAAATACGCCGTCTAATGTTCCATTCAACTGGCGATGTCTTCAGAGGGAAGCTCATCGGCATAAATATGAATGCAAAAATTGCCGCCTCTTTTTAAGACTTCCGGGTGCGCATGTTTGTCTTTAATTCGGAAAATATCTCCACGCGCCAGGTTTAATGCAAGGCCGGGAGAAGACAGCAGTTCGTAAGTGTCTTTCTCGATTTCCCGGACAGGTAACTCTTCAAACACGGGCTTATCGTCATGTGTGACATAGACATTAACTAACATAGGTTCAGTGATTACCAATACTTGAGTCAGTGAAGTAAACGATGTCCTGATGTTAGCCCACAATACGCTGTCGTATCTTATTTTCCGTACGTTTAAGAAGCGCGTTATTCTCATTCCTCACCGGTATTTCACTCTACGAGGGCAAATACAGCAGCAGAAATGGCGTTTTTACAAGGGCAGGATATAGAGAGGAATACACATCAACGGCTCAACGTATTTTTCCGCCAGTTGATTGACGCTATTGTCATCGCGTTCGGTACTCGCTTTGATGATACCGAACGCGATGATAGGGCGCTTACGCGGCCATGCCTAACCCGACGATATTCGCTGCCAGAATAATGACCACGCAGCCGAGAACCAGCATACGCACTGGTTTTTGACCCACGGCCTTCCACTCCTTAAACAGTAACCCGACGATGCCGCCGCACAATACGTAGAAACTCATGTGCAGCATCCAACTGATGTAGGTGTAATCGGCTGGGATATTGGCGTGCCCCCAGGCATAAAAGAAGAACTGCAAATACCACATGACGCCGCCCAGAATGGCAAAGAGCGCATTGGCAATCAGCAACGGTTTGGCCTGTGCCAGATCGGCTTTTAATGAAATGCCCTTGCAGGTCGCCAAACGGATGAAGCAGAAGCCTAGGTTGACGATGGCACCGCCGCCCATAATCACCACGTAGCTGGGAAGTGCGACATACAGTGCATTGATCCCCAGCTCTTGTGCTGCGGTGTGCATGGGTTTCGCGGCATCCATCGCAAAGGACATACCTGCGGAGAAGATGCCGCACATCACGGCCAGAATCAGCCCTTTTTTCAGGTTGAATTCCTCGGCACGAATACCGAGCGCACGCTCTTTCAGTAAACCGGCATAGCTGACAATCGCGACGCCAATGACCGCGACCAGCACGCCCAGTAGCGTCATGCGTCCGCCTGCTGAGCCAAACAAAATGGAGAACTTGCCTTGCAGGACGGGCGTCATCAGCGTGCCGATAATCAGCGTCACGCCGATAGCGATACCGATGCCCATCGACATGCCAAGGTAGCGCATCGTCAGGCCGTAGTTGATATTGCCGATCCCCCACATCGCGCCGAAGAGAAAGACGGGGAGTAGCGTCGCCATATCGAACGAACCGTAATAACGCCAAAAATCAGGCAGTAACCACCAACTGATGCACCAGGGCAGGATAATCCACGAGAAAAATCCGCCCAGCGACCACATGGTTTCCCACGACCAGTTTTTGACCTGCTTAAACGGTGCATAGAAGCAGGCCGCGCTGGCCGCTCCGATGAAGTGCCAGAAAATACCAAGGAAAATAGGATCGCTCATGCGTAACCCCTTGTTTTATTTTGTGGTAAGCCTGTATTCGGCTCTGAATGTAGAGTGCAGTGTATGATTGCTGCCAGACCTGCTGGCGCTAGACAGTGTAGGAAGGTGAAAAAGGGTGAACCTTCAGATGCGTGCCACGAGCGGCAGGAGGACGGCATCGGTTTGAAGGTGGGGGCTGGTCCGATCACAAAACGCGGAAATCATCGCTGAGGGCAAGACAGGGCAGAGCATTCTGTAAATGGTGCATTCTGCTCAAGAATTGATTAACACCACCGCAGGACTTTTCGCTATTATTTCCCTCTTTTCCACCTGCATATAGTGAGTTATGGAACGTTTTATTGAGAATCTGATGTACTCATCGCGCTGGCTGCTTGCCCCTGTTTATCTCGGGCTATCGCTGGGGTTGCTGGCGTTGGCGATCAAGTTTTTCCAGGAGGTGTTCCACGTCCTGCCTAATATCTTGGATATCGCTGAAGCAGATTTGGTGCTGGTGCTGCTGTCACTCATCGATATGACGCTGGTCGGCGGATTGCTGGTGATGGTGATGCTGTCCGGTTACGAGAACTTTGTCTCGGCGCTGGATATCTCCAAAGGCAGAGAAAAGCTGAACTGGCTCGGTAAGATGGACTCCGGCTCGCTGAAAAATAAAGTTGCCGCCTCGATTGTCGCTATCTCGTCGATCCATCTGCTGCGCGTGTTCATGGATGCCCGTAATATCCCGGATAACAAGCTGATGTGGTACGTGATTATCCATTTGACGTTTGTGCTGTCTGCACTGGTCATGGGGTATCTGGATCGCATGTCGCGTTACGAAAAAAGCAAAACGGCATAATAAACGCCGCACGGTTTGCGTAGCCAGATGAAAGAACAGATCCTATTGTTAACGAAGTGATTTTATCAACACACTTTGTTTAACGGAGGATATTATGCCGCAAACCGATCAAATTAACCGCCGTGTGGTTCTGGCTCTGCGCCCGCACGGCGCGCCAACACCAGAGACTTTCCGTCTGGAACAGCAGCCTGTCCCACAGGTCGATTCAGGACATATCCTGCTGCGTACGGTGTTTCTCTCCCTTGACCCTTATATGCGTGGTCGCATGAGCGACGCCCCTTCTTATGCTAAACCCGTCGAACTGAATGACGTGATGGTCGGCGGGACAATCAGCCGCGTGGTGGAATCAAAACACCCGGATTATCAGACTGGCGATTGGGTGCTGTCCTTCAGCGGCTGGCAGGATTATGCGATTTCCGACGGCAAAGGATTAACCAATCTGGGTCAGTCACCGACAAATCCTTCCTATGCGTTGGGTGTGCTGGGTATGCCGGGCTTCACTGCGTATATGGGGTTAACGGATATCGGCCAGCCCAAATCAGGTGAAACGCTGGTGGTGGCCGCCGCGACCGGCCCAGTTGGTGCGACGGTTGGGCAACTCGGAAAATTGAAAGGCTGTCGGGTCGTTGGCGTGGCGGGGGGCGCGGAAAAATGTCGCTATGCGGTTGAAGTACTGGGATTTGATGCTTGCCTCGACCACCGGGCGGATGATTTTGCCGAACAGCTGAAACAAGCCTGCCCGAAGGGAATCGATATCTACTTTGAAAACGTCGGCGGGAAAGTCTTTGATGCCGTGCTGCCGCTGCTGAATACCTCGGCACGTATTCCGGTGTGCGGATTAGTCTCTGGCTACAATGCCACAGGGCTGCCGGATGGACCGGATCGTTTACCGCTGCTGATGGGGACGATCCTGAAGAAACGTATTCGGATGCAGGGATTCATTATCTTTGATGATTATGGTCATCGTTTTGGTGAGTTCTGGAAGGATGTGTCGCCGTGGGTGGAAGAAGGTAAGATCAAATACCGCGAAGAGATCGTCGACGGGTTGGAAAACGCCCCCGAAGCCTTTATCGGCCTGCTACACGGCCGCAACTTCGGTAAATTAGTGGTCAGAGTCGGACCCGACGCCTAATACACCGGACTCGCCGCTGCGGCGGCGAGTTTTAACATAGAGTAAAACGGAGATAAAAACTCCATAAATAATAAATTAAAACAATAAGATAAGTGACTATTCTGGCGATGCTCTTTTTTACAAAAAAGAAAGGAATGGATAAGGGAATAATAATAAACGCAAAGAAACCATCGGAGTCGCCTTCAGGTATCTCACAGAGATCTCTTATTTCTACCCCATCAACCATCCCTTCATAGTCTCTTATTGATGTGACCAAGATGATCATGGCACAGAGAATTGAATAGAGATAAAAACAGAGAGCAAAGAGTAATGTATTTATGTTTTTCATAGTGCATTATCTGTACGGACAGAGGTTAGCCCGTGTATAGAAAAGACATAAGACAGAATAGAAATGAAAATTGACGTCATAAATGTAGTAATTTTTTTATTAACATTTTATCCAGTGCCTGATTTTTATTTTTCTTGGTAGTGGCGATAAGTAAAAACTAATCGTTTTTCTCAAATGAAATAATAATTAATTTTCTTTCATTATCTTGTATTAATCTAACTCTATCATCTCCTTTTTTCCAAATTTCCCCTCCTTTAATCCAAAAGATATCCTCATGCTTTTTGAATCCCAATTTATTAAGATAATTGACTAGTTCTGATTTTTTTTTAAGATCAACATTTGAAAATAATACGCTATTAATTAATCCAGATGTTCCGTCAGGGGAATCATATTCAATAGAGTAGTTTGTTGAGATAAATGGCATTCCTTTTATTTCTTTCAAAGTGAGTAAGTGATACTTTATATAGTTATCTTTCGTATAAGAGTAGCTGGTATTAACGAAAAGATACGCTAATACTAAAATCAACCCCATGCATGTAATAAAGAAAGCAATAATTTTAATAATGTTACTCGATTTGAATAGTGACACGGCTTTCTACTCCGATATTATATCCGGTCTTATCGTTAAGATGTGTTAACATATCACTCTTTTCAATATTATTTATAGGTGATACAGATTTCATAAATTCAGGAAGAACAGAGTAATAAGGTCTGGCATTATTTGGATATTTTTCTGGGTGTGGGAAAAGTAAGGGTCTAAACTCTTTGTTTTTATATTGTCCTATAGGACCATAGTAATCCCATCTTGTAAATGTGTCGGCTTGACTAGCAACCCTGAGTTGAAGTAAATAATCGATGTTATCTACTGCCCGATAAAACCCGAGTAGATTAGATACCAAATCTTCACCACTATATCCACTATCACTGTACCAACTGAATAGCGGCGAACCTTGATAGGATTCGAATAGATGGCTTGTATACATAATAATAGTGAGAGCGACTCTTTTTTTATCATGCGAAGATAGCCCTTTCCTTATTTTCCATCTTGTGGTTTTTGATGTTCCGTATTTGAATCCTTTTCCCATGTACTGTGAGTATATGACAACAAAATGGTCTTCTATTCTCTCTTCACCTGAATTTATTGCAGCCATTAATGCCCTGGCATCATTTCCTTTGGCATGAGCTAAGTCTACCCATCCTAGTACTTCAGTATAAACTAATGTTCCTTTTTCTATATCACTTCTTTTGCTCATAAAGAACCTATAATTTACTATAAAGTTAACTAGATAGTGTTTTTATCGCAATTCAGTACATATTTTCAGTTAATATGCTGTATCCTGATGTCCCTGCAATATTGTGTTGGCAGGTAATGCTTTCATAACGCAGACTTAGGATTTCAAAAGGCTGCATATCGCTATGCGTCAATGAGTTGGGGTTTTGGTTAGAGAGGTTGACAATAGACGCATCTCTCAATGTGATTGTCATGTAGTTCTCTTGGGTCCCGCTGGCGGAGGTGCGGTAATACCTCAATTCAACTTCCATTAGCTCATTGTTGGCGATGCTGGTGAGCAAGAGCGGTGTGGATTTATCAACAACTTTGGTCACGGAAAAGGGATGATGATTGACGTGTCGATCTCTTGATAGGTCGTAATTTGTAGCATAAACAAAAATTTCATCTTCGTGACCAGAGATATGTTTATTTCCTACAGAGTCGATACTTAAACATCCTTCAGAGATCAGTCCCTGAATTTTTCCGGTGATCTTCATGAAAATAGAATTAGCCATTCGTGTAACTCCCTGTTAAAAAATCCTTGTTAGAGACTTTATAACGTAAATCTTTATTAAATAAAAGAAGAACTCGAGTGTTTAATAAAAACTATGACTTCTGTCAGAAAGATATCCTTTCCAAAATTCTATAATTGATTGTTTTTAATGATGATTAGTGGTGCAGTCAGAGGGTTTTATTATTCTGCTAATTATATTTTGATGATAATTTTATTATATAAAAATAGAACGAGCGCTTAAATAACAAAGGAGATGGGAAAAGAAATTAGTGATTTAATTAAGATGAAAGCGTTATTGATAACTCGCCGCTTCGCGGCGAGCTTTATTATCTATTCTGATTTTATTATTTCCCGACGCTAAGCCAGTCTGGCAGATCGTGTAATCCCATTGCCTGACGTACCAGCGTGGGTTTAATGCCGGGCAGTTTATCCGCCAGAACCAGACCGACATCACGCAGCAGCTTTTTCGCCGGATTATCGCCGTTAAACAGCTCGCGGAACCCCTGCATGCTGGCGAGCATCACTGCGGCGCTGTGTTTGCGGCGGCGTTCATAGCGTCGCAGATAAAGGTGTTGGCCGATGTCTTTGCCCTGCGCCTGTAAGCGCTTCACTTCCGCAATCAGTTCGGCGACATCCATGAAACCCAGATTGACGCCTTGCCCCGCCAGCGGATGAATGGTGTGCGCTGCGTCGCCGACCAGCACCAGCCGGTGTGCCGCGAAGCTGCGAGCGTAGCGTCCGGTCAGTGGGAAAGTCTGGCGTTCGCTTTCTAGTTCACATAGCCCCAGGCGCATATCAAACGCCATCGCGACCTGACGATTGAATTCTTCTGCTGGCAAGCTCTGCATCGCCTGAGCCTGTTCCGGTGAAAGCGACCAGACAATTGAACAAAGGTGAGGCTCGTCCAGCGGCAAGAACGCCAGAATACCGTCGCCGTGAAACGTCTGACGCGCAACGGATTGATGAGGGTGTTCAGTTCGAATATTGGCGACCAGCGCGTGATGGCCGTAGTCCCAAAAGGTCAGCGGAATATCCGCATGCTGGCGCAGCCACGAATGCGCACCATCCGCGGCGACCACTAGCCGGGCGGTCAGCATGCTGTCGTCTTGCAACGTAATAAAGGCTTCGTTCTCGCCCCAGGCGACCTGTTTTAACGAGGCGGGGGAGAGCAGGGTTATATCGCTTAACTGTGAGGCGCGTTGCCACAGCACTTGCTGAATCACTGGGTTTTCAATGATATGCCCAAGGTGGGAAAAGCCGAATTCTTCACCGCTAAAGCTGATTTTGCCGAAGCTGTCTTTGTCCCATACCTGCATATCGTTGTAAGGGCTGACGCGTTGCGCCACGAGATTTTCCCAGACGCCGATATGGCGCAAGAGGCATTCGCTGGCGGCATTGATGGCGGAGACGCGCAGGGCATGGTCTTTCCCGAGCGGCTGAGGTTCGGCCGCCTGTTTCTCCAGCACGGCGATACGCAGGCCGCTGCCCTGTAAGCCGCAGGCTAGCGCCAGACCGACCATACCGCCACCGGCAATAACCACGTCGAATGATTGCATTTCCGTCTTTTCCTGTTGGCGAGCTTAATTAACGTTCTACCCAACCCAGCGTGCGACGAGCAAAGGCGTCGCGCATCAGCGGCAGGTTATTCATGGCGATCAGACCCAGATTACGGCTGATTGTCAGCGCGGCATAGCGGTTAGCGAACAGCCTGACCAGTCCATCGGTGATCGCCACCGTGCTGTGTTGGTCGGGCGTGCGCCGCTGTTGATAGCGGTTGAGTACTGTGTACTGGCCGATATCCTGCTGATTTTTTGCTGCATCGACGAGGGTTTCCGCCAGCGACATCACATCGCGAATCCCCAGATTAAAGCCCTGTCCTGCAATCGGGTGCAGAGTTTGTGCCGCATTACCCACCAGCGCCAGCCGATGGCTAATATGCTGGCTGGCCGTGAGTAAGCGCAGCGGATAGCTGTGGCGTTCGCCGATATGGGTGAACTGCCCCAGACGCCAGCCGAAAGCCTGCTGTAGCTGTTGGCGAAATTCGGCTTCGCTCCACCCATCTACCTCATGTTGACGGTGTTTGTCATGGCACCAGACGAGCGAGCAGCGCCCGTTGCTCATCGGCAAGAGCGCCAGCGGGCCGTGCGGGGTAAATCGCTCGAACGCGCGGCCGCGATGGGGTTCGGCAGTTGTCACATTGGCGATGGTCGCGATCTGATCATAGTCATGCTGCTGCCATTGAATGCCGCAGGACTGCGACAGCATGGAGCGCGAACCGTCGGCGGCAACCAGTAGTTGACCCATTAGCTCAGTACCGTCGTCCAGCGTGAGCGTCGCATTATCCTGCGTCCGCGTGACGGCCACGACTTTGGCCGGGCAGTGCAGGCGTACGCCCGGTGCCTGTTGCAGCAGGGAAAACAGGCGTTGTCCGACGTCGTGCAGTTCAACCACATGGCCTAATGCCTGAACGTGATAGTCCGAGGCCTTCAGGTTCACCACGCTGGCGTGCCCGCGTTCGCTGACGTGAATGTCGGTTATCGCCGTTGCATTACCCGACAGCGCTTGCCAGATGCCCAGCGCTGCGAGCTGCTGACGTGTGCCATCAGACAGCGCGAGGGCGCGTGCGTCAAAACCCGGATGTTCCTTGTCGAGTGGCGAGTGTGCCTCGATCAGGTCAACCGGGATTGCGCCCTGCGAAAGCCGCGATATTGCCAGCGCCAGCGTTGCGCCCGCCATCCCGCCACCGACAATCATGACCGCCATGCTGTTGTCCTTTGCAATTATGCCATTGTCCTTTTAAAGGAATTGTCCTTTGAAAGGGCTGCTTAGTGTTGTTTATCATGCCGTTGCGCCATGAGCGCTTCGATGGCATCAGCGTCTTTGATTACGCCAGCCGTCAGGTTTTCATTGCCGTTTTCGGTGATCACGATGTTATCTTCGATACGCACGCCGATTCCCCGGTACTGCTGTGGCACTTTGGCATCAGGCGCGATGTAAAGACCCGGCTCGATGGTCAGTACCATACCTGGTTCAAGCGGGCGGCCCCGATCGGTGGTGCCGTAATTGCCTACATCGTGTACGTCCAGACCCAGCCAGTGGCTGAGGCCGTGCATGAAGAACTGGCGATGTGCCTGCTCGGCAATCAGCTCTTCCACTTCACCTTTTAGCACGCCGAGCTTGATAAGCCCGCTGACCATGATGCGCACCACTTCTTCGTTCACTTCACGGATGCTGCGACCCGGACCAAACAGTTCCAGCGCGCGCAACTGCGAGCGCAGCACGATGTCGTAAATGGCACGCTGCGGCGCGGTAAATTTACCGTTGACGGGGAAGGTGCGGGTAATGTCGCCAGCATAGCTTTTGTATTCACAGCCAGCGTCGATCAGTACCAGATCGCCGTCGCGCATTTGTGTTTCATTTTCGGTGTAATGCAGGATACAGGCGTTTTCGCCGCTGCCGACGATGGTGTTGTAAGAAGGATAACGCGCGCCGTGACGGGTAAATTCGTGGTGAATTTCGCCTTCAAGCTGATATTCATACATGCCGGGGCGACATTTCTGCATGGCTCGCGTGTGGGCCAACGCGGTAATTTCACAGGCGCGGCGCATTACGCTGATTTCTTCCGGTGATTTAAACAGGCGCATCTCATGTACCCACGGGCGCCAGTCGGTCAGCGTAGCAGGGGCAGCAAAGCCCTGACGGGTGCCGTTGCGCAGGGTGTCCAGCGCGGCGAAGACCAGCTTGTCGGCATAATCGTACTGCCCTTGCGCGTGGTACACCACGTCCAGTCCATTCAATAAGAGATGCAGCTGTGCGCCGATTTCGCCAAACGGCAGAGCGCGGTCAACGCCGAGTTTGGCGGGTGCCGCTTCCTGGCCGAGACGGCGACCAAACCAGATTTCGGCCGTCAGATCGCGTACGCGGTTGAAGATCACGCTGTGATGATGTTTGGCATCGCTTTTTACCAGCAGCAGCACGGCTTCCGGTTCGTTGAAGCCGGTGAAATACCAGAAATCGCTATTTTGACGATAAGGATAGTCACTGTCGGCATTGCGCTGCGCTTCCGGCGCAGAAAAAATAATCGCCGCGCTGCCCGGTGCCATTTTTTCCAACAGACCCTGACGACGACGAAGAAATTCTTGTGGATTCATCACCTGCTCCTGAAAATAGTCCGTGCGGTTACCTTTCCCTTCTGCCTTATATAACAATCAATGCAGCGTTGGTTTTTGCTGCTCGGGCGCAGTCACAACGCGCTGGCTGGTAAACTCGGTATGGCACAAAATGGCAGAAACGCGAACATACTCAATCACTTCTTCCAGCGATTGCTCCAGCTCTTCCTGATCTTCATCTTCGTCGTAGCCAAGCTGTGCGATGTTGCGTAAATCTTCGATGGCTTCTTTCAGCTCACCTTTGGCTTTGTTCAACTGCGGTTGAGCCACGCCCAGCCCAAGCAGGAAGTGGTTGACCCAGCCCGCCAGCGCGTCGGCGCGATCGAAAACGCTCACGCTATCCAGCGAATCGTCCGGCAGGAAAAGCTGGAACAGAAAACCATCGTCTTCCAGCGCTTCACGCGTAGCCTGGTACAGGTCCTGAAGCGGCTGCGACAGCGTCTGGGTAAACGCCATGCCTTCATTAGTCAGTTCAAAAACCAGCGTTCTCCAGCTATCGTCATGGTTTCCACCACACAGCATCCCACTGATCAAACCGTGCATTTCTGCTGCGGTCAGCGCGACTTGCTGTTGGTGAAGCAGTTGGTCAAGGCCTTCATAGGCGGGAAACGTATTCTCTATAGACATGCGGATTCGTCATCGTTGGCTGGATTGGTTCGTGCTATGCTACCACCAAGCTCCCTTTCGATACCAGAAAGGGCTTGTATCTTAGATCTCGGCTATATATAGTTGCGCCCGCTTTAACGAGCCCGATGTAACGGGTAATGCTCATGCTATGCGGCACGCAGGCGCAAGAACGACAAAAGGCAGGAAGGTGGTATGTCTGCACAACCAGTAGATATTCAAATTTTTGGCCGTTCGTTAAGAGTGAATTGCCCGCCAGAACAACAGGATGCGTTGAATCAGGCTGCGGAAGATCTTAACCAGCGGTTGCAAGATCTTAAAGTTCGCACTAGAGTCACAAACACTGAGCAACTGGTGTTTATTGCCGCGCTGAACGTGTGCCATGAGCTGGCGCAGGAACGGGGTAAGACGCGTGATTATGCGTCGAATATGGAACAGCGTATTCGTATGTTGCAGCAGACCATCGAACAGGCGTTGCTGGAGCAGGGCAAGATCACCGAACGTCAGGGTGCACAATTTGAATAACGTCGTATTTTGACAAAAGTACGGTGTTTTTACGCGATAAGACGTGCTAAGGTTTATCGCGAGTAACGAATAAAATTTCTCTGAGATGTTTGTCAGCGGGCCAGTCCCCTGAGCCGATATTTCATACCAACAGAATGTAATGCTCTGCGGTTGGTGAGCACGCTCGGTTCGTCCGAGAAGCCTTAAGACTGCGACGTTATGTTCACCTTGAACCAAGGGTTCAAGGGTTACAGCCTGCGGCGGCATCTCGGAGATTCCCTTTCTTTTATCATTCTTGACCCGTGGCGAATGCAGCCCATGTCATCTTCTGATTCATCTTCATCGGCACTTCCCGATACCTCACTCTCTTCTACGGCAGCATCGCGTCAGCAAATTCGTCAGGCTGTGCGGCAGAATCGGCGTTTACTGACGCCAGAGCAGCAGTCGCGTTTTGCGCAACAGGCGTGTGAGCGCGTCATGGTGCATCCGAAAATCATACGGGCAGATAGCGTGGCGGTATTTCTGTCATTTGATGGCGAGCTGGATACGAACCCGCTGATTCAACAGCTGTGGCGGCAGGAGAAACGCGTGTATTTGCCGGTTCTGCATCCGTTTCGCACCGGACATCTGCTGTTCCTGCGCTATGCGCCGGACACCGAGCTGGTACGCAATCGTCTGAAGATTATGGAGCCGCGTCTGGATGTGCGTCAGGTGCTACCGTTACCGCAGTTAGACGTCCTGCTGACGCCGCTGGTGGCGTTTGATCATCTGGGGCAGCGGCTGGGTATGGGGGGCGGGTTTTACGACCGTACGTTGCAGTATCGCAACCAGATGTCGCGTGGGCCTTACCCGATCGGTCTGGCCCACGATTGTCAGCAGGTGGATGCACTGCCAGTGGAAAGCTGGGATATTCCGCTGCCGGAAATCATTACCCCCTCCCGCCATTGGCAGTGGGACACGCGCTAGCTTTTGAGCGGTTCAGGCGAGCGATCGTGACCCAGCATCTGCTGTACCAATTCCACGCAGTGCAGGAAACGCGAATCGTAGTCCGACTCTTTGATGTAAACGTACGGGATATTATTGTTAGCCAGCATCGTTTTCAGCAGATCCTGGAACTCCGAGCGGGCGGCGGTGGTACCTAAGCTACGGAGCCCGTCGGCCACCCACGGCGTGTTGTTTTCCAGCAAAATCACCAGATCGAAGCGGTATTCATCGATCAGCGCCTGAACGAACGGGTGCTCACGGCCCTCGTATTTCTTGCAGAACGCCTGCGTGGTGACAAAATCGGTGTCGATAAAGGCCACTTTATTGGCATATTTCACTGCAAAATCAATGTACTGTGCCTGACCCAGCGCTATCTTGTCGTAGTCGGAATACTGCAACGCCATCTCGTCGCCGCCCAGATGGGAGAACACGTAATCGCGGCCATATTCCCAGGCGCTGGTGGTGTTGAAGATATTCGCCAGTTTGTTCACCAGCGTGGATTTACCGCTGGATTCGCCGCCAAGAATGGCCACGGTACGCACAAAGAACGGCTTCACTTCGGTCGGGATATAGTCCCAGTAGCGGAAGGGATCGTGACGAATCTGCGAACCGCTGATGTTCATAAAGGAGCGCTGCGGGTCGATCAGGACGGCCTCAATGCCCAACTGCTCACGGTATTGTGCGGCATCCTGTTCTTCGCTGGTGTAGACGAAATTCGGCGTGATGCTTTTTTCCTGCATAAACGCCTGAATTCCTTTGCTCCATACATCCCAGCCGTGCGGGTAGGGCTCCATTCCTTGCTCATTGAAGGCGTGAATATGAATATTTTTCTGATATTTAAAGGTCTGCAATAGCCAGCGCAGGCGGTCGCTGACGGTGGGCTGCTGTGACATCGAGCTGTTCTCAAACAGCAGACGGTCGCGCGGTTCGTCGTAACCTAAAATCACATGCAGTTCGTCGACCTGGCTACAGGCTCGCTGAATCAGATAAATGTGGCCAGTGTGTAGCGGATAGAACTTACCGAAGACGACACCAATGCTTTTTTCGTAGCGCGGGAATTCCAGTTCAAGAAAGCGATGTAGCGCTTCGAGCTTCTGGGCGCTAGGGCTTTTGATTTTGGCATTAAGTAATTGACTGAGATAGCCTTTGGTCATATCGGTCGCGTCAGCAACCTGCTGTAGGGTGCAACCCTTCTGCCGGATAGCGGATTTCAGGTAATCAAATGATGACATGGTGCAGCACTCTTGTTTAGCTTACTAAACAAAATACCACAGAACAGGGCAACATCCGCTACTCTTTCCCTCTGTTTAGTTCAGGGCGGAAGCGGGCGGATGGCCTTCTGTGGTCCGTTTAGAGATCGTCGAGGATCGCCAGCGCATCGGCCAGCTTTTTCACGCCGAACACCTGCATGCTGGCAGGGACTTTCTTCGGCATATTGGCATGAGGAACGATGGCGCGTTTGAAGCCGTGCTTGGCTGCTTCGGTAATCCGCTCTTGGCCGCTGGGAACCGGGCGAATTTCGCCCGCCAGACCGACTTCACCGAAGATGACAAGATCTTGCGGCAGTGGGCGATCGCGGAAGCTGGAGACCAGCGATAGCAGCAGCGCCAGGTCGGCGCTGGTTTCGGTGACTTTAACGCCGCCGACGACATTCACGAATACATCCTGATCGGACATCTGCAAGCCGCCATGGCGATGTAATACCGCCAGCAGGATCGCCAGGCGATTTTGCTCCAGCCCGACCGCCACGCGACGCGGGTTGGCCATCATCGATTGATCCACCAGCGCCTGAATTTCGACCAGCAGCGGACGCGTACCTTCCCACACCACCATGACTGAACTGCCGGACGTGATTTCGTCACCGCGGCTGAGGAAAATTGCCGACGGATTGCTGATCTCGCGTAGACCCTGTTCCGTCATCGCGAACACGCCCAGCTCGTTAACGGCACCGAAACGGTTTTTATGGCTGCGCAGGGTACGGAAGCGCGAATCGGCATCGCCATCCAACAGCACGGAGCAGTCGATGCAGTGTTCCAATACTTTTGGCCCAGCGAGCGAGCCGTCTTTGGTGACGTGGCCGACCATCACGATGGCAACGCCGCGCGTTTTGGCGAAGCGCGTCAGGTAGGCGGCGGTTTCACGCACCTGCGCCACGCTGCCGGGTGACGATTGAATATCCGCGAGATGCATCACCTGAATGGAGTCGATCACCATCAGCTTCGGCTGTTCCTGCTCGGCAATCAGGCAAATCTGTTCGATGCTGGTTTCTGACAGCATATTGAGATTTTGGGTCGGCAGGTTGAGACGATGCGCCCGCATCGCCACCTGCTGTAGTGATTCTTCACCGGTGACGTACAGGGTTTTCATGTTCTCTGACAGCTTGCAGAGCGTTTGCAGCAGCAGGGTACTTTTACCCGCGCCGGGGTTACCACCGATCAGAATCGCGCTGCCGGGGACGACGCCGCCGCCCAGAACGCGGTCGAACTCCTGAAAGCCGGTAGAAAAGCGTGGCAGAGCTTCAAGACTGATTTCCGAGAGCTTTTGTACTCGGCTGACGCCAGCGCTTTCGCCCGCATAGCCGGTGAGACGGTCGGAACGTGATGTTGACGCCGAGGCCAGACGGACTTCGGTAATGGTGTTCCAGGCATGGCAGGCGCTGCACTGCCCTTGCCAGCGCGGGTAGTCAGCCCCGCATTCATTACATACAAACGCCCGTTTGACGGCTTTTGCCACGTCTCACCTCCCACTGATTAACGCTTTTCGTGTCTCATACTGCCACTCAGGATGCACAGCACGCCGGTCAGATCGGCATGACGGATGGTTACCGCAGACTGCTCATTGACCTTCGGTTTGGCGTGATAGGCAATGCCTAAGCTGGCTGCCTTGATCATCGGCAGGTCGTTCGCGCCGTCACCAATCGCAACGGTCTGATGCATTGGGATTTCCAGCTTTTCCGCCAGCTGCTGCAGCGTGGTCGCTTTATATTTTGCATCGACAATCGTACCGATGACATCGCCGGTCAGCTTGCCGTCTTGCATGCCTAATTCGTTGGCAACGGCGGCGACCAGACCTAATTCATCACGCAAATAATCGGCAAAGTAGGTAAATCCGCCTGATGCAATCGCGACGTGCCAGCCTGCTTCCTGAAGCTGGCTAACCATATTACGCAGGCCCGGCATCAGTGGCAGCGTTTTACGCACCGTCTGTAAAATATTGGCGTCGGCACCTTTTAGTGTCCCTACGCGCTGACGCAGGCTGTCAGCGAAATCCAGCTCGCCGCGCATCGCGCGTTCGGTGACTTCAGCGACCAGTTCACCTGTGCCCGCCAGTTTGGCAATTTCATCAATACATTCGATCTGAATCGCGGTGGAATCCATGTCCATCACCAGTAAACCCGGCGAACGCAGTGTTGGCGCGTTACGCATAGCCGCGACATCGATGCCCAGTTCGTGGGCCAGCTTGGTTGCGCGTGGTGTCAGCGTGCCCGCTAAACGCACGACCTGATAATCGCCCACGTTCCAGGCACTCACGATCACCATCGCGCTCCCCAGCTTACGCTGGTAGCGGGAAATCAGGTTCTTATCGAGGACGTCGCTGTAGATCAGCCAGCCGGTGTCGCCAGCGCGGTAGTCAAGCGGCATCACTTCGTCACCGCTCAGTGATAGTGGCAGTCCCGGCCAACAGTTGATCTCATCAGGGAGATCACGATAGGTCAGACTATTCGACATGGGGTAAATCCTCTGCTGGCAGTAGTGCGATAAAGTCGTGCGAAAGAGGGATGCGGCGTCGACCAAACATATCCCTCCAAAAACTGGGCAACAAGCTATCCTATCGTCGGCGCTTCTGGCAACATGAAAGTATCCAAATCGTGTAAGGATTATCATGGTTCGCGCCCGGGTGAAATTTCGTCTACACCGCACGGCAATTGTGCTGATTTGCCTCGCTCTGCTAGTGGTATTAATGCAAGGTGCGTCCTATTTCAGTTTGAGCCACCAGATGGCGCGATCTGAACAGGTTGAAGATCTGGCGCGTACGCTTTCCAGACAGGTGGCTTACAGCCTTTCGCCGCTGATGGGCAGCGTGGACGATAATCGTCAAAAAATTAATACCATCCTCACACAGCTTACCGATCACAGCCGCATTCTGGATGCCGGCGTCTATCAGCAGGACGGCTCGCTGGTGGCGCATATCGGTGAGCAAGTGCAGCTGAGAGACAGGCTGGCGCTGGATGGCAATCGGGTCGGTAGCTACTTTAATCATCAGTTGGTGCAGCCGATTGAGGGAAAAGAAGGGCCGATCGGCTTCCTGCGGATTACCTTAGATACCCATGTACTGGCGACCGAAGCCAGACAGGTCGATAACACCACCAATATTCTGCGTCTGATGATTTTACTTTCACTGGCTATCGGCATCATTCTGACCCGCACGCTCTTGCAGAATCGCCGTACCCGCTGGCAGCAGTCGCCTTACCTTCTCACGGCGAGTACGCCAGTGAAAGAAGAAGGAGATGAGGCAGAGAGCGATACGCGGCCGGAGAGCGGTGCGGTAGTGAAAAAGGACGAGGAAGAGAAAAGCCTCTGACACGCAATGGCTCCCGTACAAACCGAGCGTTTGTACGGGGAGTGTGTGTTATTTCAACTGCTGCTGAAACTGGAACCAGTGAGACTGAAATTTGCTGATGACGGAGAGATGATCGTTTTGGGTATAGCGGTCAGACGCCGTTGCAGAGATATAGTTACGAAAGCTGTCAAACAGCGAATTAGCAGGCGTTGAAGCTGCAAGAGAAAAGATTTGCTGCCGTTGAACCTGCGTGGCCGATGTGCCTTCCGCATTTTTTTGCAATTCCAGAAAAGTCGCGTTCGCCTTATCAGTGTCTCCTGCATCGACGCTGCGCTGATACTCATCTTGTAGGATGTTTTTTTCCAGGTTACTCAGCGCATTAGACTGGTACGTGATGAAGTCCTGAATATCCTTGTCTGCTTTCTGGTGAGCGCTGCTATCCACATAGCGGTTTTTCAGTTCTTCCAGCTTTGCGGCTTTTAGCGTGATTTCGATGCTATCGGTGGTATAGCTCCATGTTGTCACATCAGATGGTTTCGCCAGTGCTTGATGAACCAGACCGACAAACTCTTCTTTACTGATGCCGCTGTCTTCTTTGAGGTTATTTGACCAGAGCTCAAGCGCCATTTCGTTTGTGCCGATGGGGTCAACCGATAGATTGATATTCGGGTTGGGACCGGAGACGTTTCTTTGCCGCGCGAGTTCGCGGATCTGGGCCTCTGTCCGCTGCGCATTTTCATCTATCTTGGTCACGTCAGGATGTAGGGGCTTGCCGGCATTTTCTTTCAAACGCGCCAGCGCTTCCGCAGAAATTTTTATATTGTTGGGGAAGGTGACGGTTTTTCCGGTAATCGGATCGATGATGCGTGTGATGTCGCTGCTGGCCGTAGTGGGCTCTGTTGTCGCTGACTGTGCTGTAGTCGATGATGTCGCGGTGCTTTGGGCCTGAGAATTGCTATAACCCGTATTATTTACAGACAAGCTCATACTCTCTCCTTAAGTGCGATCAAATGGTTAAATATTGACCCAAATATTATCGGCAAAGATAAATGATAACTTTATAAATGATTTATGGCGTAATTGTTGATGGTGGTATCAGAACGGTGACGGCGGGCATGATATCTCCGCGCTGTTTATGCCATCACCGATTGTGTCTGCACGTTAAATCAGGGAAAATGCTCGGCTACAGTTTATTTCCGCTTTGCCTGACGATCTGACATCGGTGTGTTGTTGACTTGATGCTGACGCCGGGTGGCTAACAAAAGAAACCTGAAAATCATGTCTCCAAGTGAATACGCCCGCGAAGTCTCCAAAAGAAGAACGTTCGCTATCATTTCTCACCCCGATGCCGGTAAAACCACGATTACCGAAAAGGTCCTGCTGTTCGGACAGGCGATCCAGACTGCCGGTACGGTAAAAGGGCGTGGTTCGAACCAGCATGCGAAATCCGACTGGATGGAGATGGAAAAGCAGCGTGGTATCTCCATCACCACGTCCGTGATGCAGTTTCCCTACCGTGATTGCCTGGTGAATCTGCTGGATACCCCAGGGCACGAAGACTTCTCCGAAGATACCTATCGTACGCTGACGGCGGTGGACTGCTGCCTGATGGTGATCGATGCCGCAAAAGGCGTCGAAGATCGTACGCGTAAGCTGATGGAAGTCACTCGTCTGCGCGATACCCCGATTCTGACGTTCATGAACAAACTTGACCGTGACATCCGCGATCCGATGGAAGTGCTGGATGAAGTCGAGAGCGAGCTTAAGATTGCCTGTGCGCCAATTACCTGGCCGATTGGCTGCGGCAAACTGTTCAAAGGCGTGTACCACCTTTATAAAGACGAAACCTATCTGTATCAGACCGGTAAAGGCCATACGATTCAGGAAGTGCGCATCGTTAAAGGGCTGGATAACCCGGAACTGGATACTGCCGTTGGCGAAGAACTGGCTGCGCAATTGCGTGACGAGCTGGAGCTGGTGCAAGGGGCATCGCACGAATTTGAGCTGGACGCGTTTCTGGCTGGTGAACTGACGCCGGTCTTCTTTGGTACGGCACTGGGTAACTTCGGCGTTGACCATATGCTGGACGGCTTAGTCGCCTGGGCTCCTGCGCCGATGCCGCGTAAAACGGATACCCGTGAAGTAACGGCGGCGGAAGAGAAATTTACCGGCTTTGTGTTCAAGATTCAGGCCAATATGGACCCGAAACACCGTGACCGCGTGGCGTTTATGCGCGTGGTGTCCGGGAGATATGAAAAGAGCATGAAGCTGCGTCAGGTGCGTACGGGCAAAGACGTGGTGATTTCAGATGCGCTGACCTTTATGGCGGGCGACCGTTCCCACATTGAAGAAGCCTACCCGGGCGATATCATCGGGTTGCATAACCACGGCACTATCCAGATTGGCGATACGTTTACACAGGGTGAAGACATGAAATTCACCGGTATCCCCAACTTTGCGCCGGAACTGTTCCGTCGTATCCGCCTGCGTGACCCGCTCAAGCAGAAACAGCTGCTTAAAGGGCTGGTACAGCTGTCCGAGGAAGGTGCGGTGCAGGTCTTCCGTCCACTGACCAACAACGACCTGATCGTTGGGGCTGTCGGTGTGCTGCAGTTTGATGTGGTCGTTGCCCGTCTGAAAACGGAATATAACGTTGAAGCGATTTACGAGTCGGTGAACGTTTCTACCGCGCGCTGGGTTGAGTGCAGCGATGTGAAGAAATTCGAAGAATTTAAGCGTAAGAACGAGCTGCATCTGGCGCTGGATGGCGGGGATAATCTGGCCTATGTCGCTCCGACGATGGTGAACCTGAACCTGACGCGGGAACGCTATCCAGAAGTGACGTTCCACCAAACGCGCGAGCATTAATTTTGAACGGTGGCGCTACGGTTTCATGAAAATTATCGTGACTGTGGCGTTTACATCGTAACCACATTGTTAAAATAATCATCACCCGGTTATGCTTGGTTTTAGGCCAAAAGTGCCGGGTGTTTTTATTTTTAAATGTATTTAAAAACAATGTATTACCCTGGTTTTTTCCCTGCTGTGATTTCTCGCTTCAGTGCAACAGACAAATCTGAATTGCTGCGCATATTCCCTTGCTCCCCTGTGATTTTCCATTCTGTAGGCTATAGTTAACAGCGTGTTAACTGATTTAGCTTGTTCAACTGTTAGTGCAATTTAAGTTGGTTCATTATTTTGATTTGTTTCGCCTTTGCAATTCAATACTCTGATTTTTTTATGCAAGTAGAGGGAATCATCGGAGTATTGATAACGTCATTATCACCTTGATTTGCTGATGACGGTGCAGGCGTTAACGTGACCCAAATCGGTTATTTCGGGTTTATAGAAGAGCATAAGAAGGAAGACATCGATGAAAAAGACCAAATTGACACAATCGCTGATCGTAGTTGCTCTGGGTTCTATTCTGGCTGGCGGTGCCATGGCTGAGGAAACGTTAGGGCAGAAAGTAGAACGTATCGCGGACACAACTGGTGCAAAAATCGATAGCTCCGCCAATAAAGCATCTGACTACGTCAGTGACAGCGCGATCACAGCAAAAGTGAAGAGTGCGTTGTTGGAAGACAAATCGATTACCAGCAGCGATATTTCCGTTGAAACGTCAAATGGCGTCGTCACGCTAAGCGGCTTTGTCGGTAGTCAGGAATTGAGCACCCGTGCGGTGCAAATCGCGACGCAGGTTGAGGGCGTCCAGTCCGTCAGCGATAAACTGCAGGTGAAAGATTCCCAATCACAATCGGTTGGCGCTTATGCCGATGATGCTGTGATTACCAGCACGATTAAAGCCAAACTGCTGGCAGATGACATTGTTCCGTCCCGTAAAGTGAAAGTCGAAACTCAGGCTGGCGTCGTGCAGCTGAGCGGCGAGGTGGACAGCAAAGCGCAGTCCGATCGGGCTGAAAGTATTGCGAAGGCCGTTGACGGCGTGAAAAGCGTCAAGAACGACCTGGCAGTGAAATAACCGTCGCCATACCGTACAGGGTTATCCGTAATCGCGGATAACCCTACCTAATCCGCACAATAAAACACCACTTGTGGATACGCAGTCAGGACGCATGAAGCGCGTCAGGATGACCACCATGATTTTTCATTTTTTGTCTGGTAAGGAGAGCGTATGTTTCGTTGGGGCATTATATTTTTAGTTATCGCACTGATCGCGGCAGCACTGGGCTTCGGCGGATTGGCCGGTACAGCAGCTGGCGCGGCGAAAATCGTCTTTGTGGTCGGTATTATTCTGTTTCTGGTTAGCTTGTTCACGGGTCGAAAACGGCCGTAGCACAGCACCTTCTTTCATTCTTTCTCCACGGAAAGAAATGTCATACAGAGCACACAGCCGCGCCACGCGGCTGTCATATTTTACCGGCACACTATCTTCTAATACGACCCGCGTATTTGCTGCATTTCGACAGTTTATCAGGAGGGTTATGATGAATAGCGATATCGTTGTTGGCAAATGGAAACAGTGGAAAGGGAATTTCTTGGCACTGTGGGCTGATTGGTTTGACAGCGACTGTGCCTGGCTGGAAGGGAGTAATGATTACCTGTCCGGCGTCTTGCAAGAGGGTTACGGAAAAGCGCACGAAGAGGTATCCTCAGAGAAAACCACGCTACACTGAGGCCTCACCGCAACGACCAGTCCGATTCTGCCATGAGGCTTTGGCAGGATATTACTTGGGCGTAGATTAGGTCGCCTCATCTTGACGGGCCTAATCTTGACGGAGAGAAGCAACGTGCTTTCTGAACGACACCGCTTTATCGATACCCACTGCCATTTCGATTTCCCCTTATTCTATGATGATGCACCGGAAAGCCTGCGTCTGGCGCAAGACGCTGGGGTTGAGCGCATCATTATTCCGGCTGTGGCTTCTCAGCATTTTGAGCGCGTGTTGACGCTCGCTCGCACCTACTCTCCACTTTATGCCGCACTGGGTCTTCACCCGCTTTATATCGCTGAACATCAGGAAAGCGACCTGCTCCGTCTGGAAAAGGAACTGCGCCAGTTGCCTGTAACGCTGGTGGCGGTGGGGGAGATTGGGTTGGATCTCTATATGCCGGAACCGCAGTTTGAGCGACAGCTTACCTTTCTTGAGGCTCAGCTTCGGCTGGCGAAAAAATACGATCTCCCGACGATCCTGCACTCGCGACGCAGCCACGACAGGCTGGTGCAATTGCTCCGCCGTATCGACGTGCCGCGTACTGGCGTAGTTCATGGGTTTGCAGGCAGCCTGGCGCAGGCGCAGGCCTTTATCCGGCTGGGCTATTACATCGGCGTGGGGGGAACCATTACCTATGACAGAGCGAACAAAACGCGTCAGGCGATCGCGCGGCTGCCGTTAGATCGGCTGCTGCTGGAAACTGACGCGCCCGATATGCCGATGAGTGGCTATCAGGGGCAACCCAACCGACCCGAGCGTATTTCGTGCGCGTTTCAAACGCTGTGTGAGTTACGTGCAGAACCGCCTGAAGAGATTGCTGAGGCGCTGTGGCAGAATTCGTTCAGGCTGTTTGGAAGGCTTACCCCGACATAACACTGCTACCGTTATGCTGAAACTCCTCCCCTAAAGCGGAAGCCTGTTTGCTTCCGCTTTTCTCTTATTTCTGTGCAACAACAGACAGAACAGCCATTTCGATTTCATATACCAACCATAAAATTGTGATGAAGATCACTTTTTGGTGTTTTGGACTGTTCGATGTTGTATGTATTTGTGACATAAATTAGCGACCTTTACGGGCCTATCTCTATAATCGGCTCGCCAGCGCGTGCTTACCGCTCTGGCAACACGATTTTTATTATGCTCTCACTTTTTTCACGCGTTATAGGGAACTGCACATGCAACTCGTTATGAGTCTCATCGGCATGATTGTTCTGATACTGTGCGCGGTTATGCTGTCCAATAACCGTAAAGCTATCAGATTACGCACCGTAGCCGGTGCTTTCATTCTTCAGGTCGGTATCGGTGCACTGGTGCTGTATGTACCCGTAGGCCGCAAGATTCTTGAAGGTTTGACGGGCGGTGTAGCAAACGTTATCGCCTACGGAAATCAAGGCGTTTCGTTCATGTTTGGCGGTTTAGTATCCGACAAAATGTTCGAAGTATTTGGCGGTGGTGGGTTTGTTTTCGCACTCCGCGTATTGCCGATTATCGTCTTTTTCTCTTCCCTTATCGCCGTGTTGTACTACATGGGCATTATGCAGTTGGTCATAAAGGTACTCGGTGGCGGATTGCAGAAACTGTTGGGAACCTCCCGTACTGAATCGCTCTCTGCGACGGCCAATATCTTTGTCGGCCAAACGGAAGCGCCGCTGGTGGTCCGTCCGTATATTGCCAACATGACGCAGTCAGAGCTGTTTGCGGTAATGTGCGGTGGGTTGGCGTCGATTGCAGGTGCGGTGATGGCGGGCTATGCCCAAATGGGCGTGCCGTTGGAATACCTGATTGCGGCCTCCTTTATGGCTGCGCCGGGTGGGTTACTGTTCGCCAAACTGATGGTGCCGGAAACGGAAAAAACGCACGACCATGATGAGATGGTTGGCTTTGTTGATGAAGACGATCGCCCGGCTAACGTCATCGATGCTGCGGCAAGCGGTGCGGCTTCTGGTATGCAACTGGCGCTGAATGTGGGCGCGATGCTGCTGGCATTTATCGCCTTGATCGCCGTGTTGAACGGTATTCTGGGCGGTATCGGCGGCTGGTTTGACTATCCGCAGCTGTCACTGGAACTGATTCTGGGCTGGTGCTTTGCGCCTGTCGCGTTCCTGATTGGTATTCCGTGGAGTGAAGCAACCGTGGCGGGCTCGTTTATTGGGCAGAAGCTGATCGTCAACGAGTTCGTTGCTTACATGAATTTCAGTGAATATTTGAAAGCGGATGATGTGGTGCAGGCCGCGGGTTTGCAGGTTCTGTCGGATCATACCAAAGCTGTGATTTCGTTCGCGCTGTGCGGCTTTGCTAACCTTTCGTCTATTGCTATCCTTATTGGAGGTTTGGGCAGTATGGCACCGACTCGGCGTCAGGATATTGCCCGCTTTGGTTTGAAAGCGGTTGCGGCAGGTACGCTTTCTAACCTGATGAGCGCCTGCATCGCAGGGTTCTTCCTGGCCCTGTAAATGTAACCAGGCATTCTTGCAGTAGCGAGATGATGGGCGGCGAAAGTCGCCCATTGTTCGTTTAAGTCCCTACATTTTTCAGGGATTAAACGTGGCCTATGCAGCATTTACCGAATGCGGGTGCGATATGCTTGCCTGAGTGGAGCAACATGCTTTCTGCTTTTATTGATGATGTTGAATGGATTACTTTTCCACGGGCAACGGACGGTGCCACCTACCCAGGTATTACTGCTCGCTGCCATTTCCATTTGTCTGCCTACGACGACGCGCTTTTTGCCGAGGCGAACATTCCTTTCTCCGACGCGCTAGAACGCGCCGTACCGAAACGCCGCGCCGAATTTCTGGCTGGGCGCTGTGTCGCCAAACACGTGTTAAATAAGCTGGAACACCCTGATTTTGTTCTGCATAGTGGGGAAGACCGCTCGCCGCAGTGGCCGGGTAATATTGCCGGTTCGCTGAGCCATAACAAAGACAGCGTACTCTGCGCCGCACATTTACGGAGCGACGCGCTATCGTGCGTGGGGGTGGATATCGAAGGATTTATGTCTGACGAACGTGCGCAATCGCTGTGGCCCGGCATCATTGGTGATGAAGAATTCCAGTGGTTTCAGGAGCGGGAAGAAGCATTTAGCTGTTTGCTGACAATCAGCTTCTCAGCGAAGGAGAGCCTGTTTAAGGCGCTTTACCCGCAGGTCAGGCACTATTTCGATTTTCTGGATGCCAGACTCGTGGCGCTGGATATCACCAAACGCGAGTTCGAGCTGGAACTGCTGACCGATCTGACGCCGACGTTTTACGCCGGACGCCGTTTTAAAGGCGCATATCTGTTAAGAGAGTACGACGTCACCACGTTTCTCTGCTGCTAAAAAAGCCCGCGTTAGCGGGCTAGAGTTATTGATCAGAACTTGTCGGCATCAGAATTTATAGCTCACGCCGCCGTATACCGTACGTCCAGACAGGAAATAGTCGTTGTCGGTGGCAACATAGTCCCGTTTTTCGTTAGTCAGGTTAGTGATGCCCAATTTTAGATCTACGTTTTTAACCGGTGTATAGGTGGCCCCGATATCCACGGTATTAAAGCCGCGTGTCTTGCTGGCTTCCTTATCAAACAGATACTGGTTACCCGTGTACTGATAGGACACGTAGGCTGATAAGTTATCCAGCGCCTGCCAGTTCAGCTGCGTGTTAACCGTATTTTTCGGGGTTTGCTTCAGGCGCATTTTGGTTGTGCGGTCTTCGGCATCCACAATAGTCCAGTTAGTGGTCCAGTTCAGGTCATCTGTTACATCGACCCAGAATGAGGTTTCAATCCCCTGAATTCTTGCCTTATTCACATTGATGTAGCTTATTCTTGTCATTCCAGGCAGTCGTGTTTCTGTCTGGATCATATCTTTTATGTCGTTGTTAAACAGAGTAACGCCTGCCCCGAAGCGTTCTGCTTCATAGGCGGTACCAAGTTCATAACTTATCGCAGTCTCTGGTTTAATATCGGGATTTCCGACTTTTTGGCAACCACCACGGCAGTCAACTATTGAGTAACCTCTTGTTGATTGTGCAAGCGTTGGTGCCTTGTAGGCTTTGCTAACACCACCTTTTATTACCCAGTTATCCGTCAGACTGTAGGTTGCATAAGCACGTGGGCTAAACTCGGTTCCATAGACTTCATGCTGGTCGGCACGGCCTGCAAAAGTTAATGCCAGATCGCCGAGTTTAAATTCGTCTTGTAGGAAAATAGCCCCCTGACTGACATCAACGCCCCCACCTGGTAAATTCATCGTGTGTTTTAGAGATGTAAGGCGATACTCACCACCGCCTGTCAGCAAATGATCACCCAGATAGCCGGAAATTTGGCCATCAATAGTGTGGTTATCTTGTGTCGTATCGGCTCTGCCGCCTTTGAGCTCTGAGTTATCCATCAGCTCTACGTTTTCATAGTAGTAACGCAGTCGCGTATCGACATTCTCCCAACTGCCGTTATGCGTTAATCCTAAGCCAAGGCGATCCATTTTTTGGATATTACGTTTTGCTACACCATAGTTGTTCCAGGCTACATCCCGATTATCTTTGGTGTAGGTCACATCAAAATCTAGGCTTTGCCGATCGTCAATTAGCCAGCTCAGATTCCCTAACAGATTGAGGTTATCGCGCTCTTCAAGCGCATCGGTATTAGGATTTTTCGATAACTCGGTACGCCAGGCATCACGTTTGCCGCCATCAATAATGAGGCTGCCCAGCAACGTATTCTCTATCAATGGGCCGCTGACGTAGCCGCTTAGGCGGTTGTGGTCGCCGCCGGAACCTTCAGTCGGTGCTTCAAAGTTATAGCCGATCTCGCCCGTTGCTTTATCTCCCGGCTGGCGCAGGATCACGTTTACTACACCGCCTAGCGCGTCAGCGCCGTACAGAGAAGACATGGGACCGCGGATGACTTCAACGCGATCGATGGCGGAAACGGGGAGGGAAGCAAGATCAAAATCGTTAGCGTAGTCGCTGATCAATGCTTCGCGTGAGTTAACTCGACGACCATTGATCAGCAGTAATGTGTAGTCCGCTTTCATTCCACGGATCTTAATTTCGTTACGACCATAGGTGGATGACGGATTGATGTTAATGCCCGGCAGCTTTTTCACCGCGTCGGAAACGTTATTCACCGACATCTTTTCCAGCTCGGCGCGGGTGATGACAGAAACGCTGGCGGGGGCGCTTAGCGTGGTGTGTTTCGTCTGCGTTGCTGTCACGACGATTTTTTCATCTGCCGCGTTTTCTGCCTGTGCGAGTGCAGGCAGTGCCAGTAACCCGGTCACCAGCAGGGCGCGATACACCTTGCTGTGTGGGAAATGATGATATGAAAAACGACTTTCCGGTTTTAGCTGCATGTCAAAGACCCCATCAAAGAGTGGAAAAATATCCCCGTAAATAGCGTGTTGTGTTGCGTATATTGCCGACCCACTCGTACGTGAATCGATCGGTTTATTGCCCTGTATACCCGTCATACTTCAAGTTGCATGTGCGTTGGCTACGTTCACTCACCCGAATCACTTACCTGAGTAAGCTCATCGGGATTCCTTCTCTTGCCGCCTTCCTGAAACTCGAATTATTTAGGGTATTGTCTGTGCCGTTTGGCGTGCGGCCATCTTTCGGCTGCGTTCAGCCAACTGCGGAATTAAGCGCATGGTCAGCAGCATGGCGGCCAGCGCAAATACGGCGCTGGCGATAGCAAGCTGTGAGAAGCCGTCAATTTTTCCCTCGGCAGAGGTGCTCAGATAAGCGGCAGAGGCGACGCTGGCAAGCCCCGACGCCACGTTGGCCGCGGTTCCCTGATAGGACATAAATGCGGCGCGCTGATGTGGCAGTGGAATGCCTGCGGTAATCGCCAGCGTGCTGCTGGAACGGGCTGCGCTGAGCGCCATGAACAGGGTGAACACCAGATACAGGGAAAGTGAAAAAGGCAAAACGAAACCGCAGAGAATCACAACGGCCAGCAGCAGCGTCGTCACCACGATTGTCCGGCTGGCATAACCGCGATCCAGCAGATTGCCGCACAGCTGCATGGTTACCATGCTTGCCAGCCCGCCGCAGAGATAGAGCAGGGAAATATCATCCCGTGGGAAAGCCAGATTGAACTGAAAGTAGTTGGAAAAATGAGGGATCAGCAGGAAATGGCCGAACATTTGCAGCGACATGATCGTCAGCCCCAACAGGAAAAGAGGGGATGCCAGCAGGTCATGTAATACCGAAGCGGGCGCTGCCGTGGGTGATGAACCTTGCTGAACCCGATGCGTCGGCGGCATGGAAGGAAAAAACCACAGCACTAACAGCGCCAGTAGCAGGCCGCCGAGGCCGAAAATATAAAACGGTGCTTGCCAGTTAATACGGTGAGCCAGCTCCAGCGACAGCGGCATGATGACAATCGCCGCGAGTGAAAAACTCATGCCGACATAGGCTAACTGCTTTCCACGTTCGTTGGCTGGCACAATATCGACAACCGCCGCCATCAACACGCCAGAGGCCGGCCCGGCCACGCAGCCCGCCAGAATAAACAGCAGTAAAAGATGAGTTTGGCTGGTGGCAAACATGCAGGCGGCCGTCAGGCCGAAGCGCAGGGTTAGCAGCACGATCAGAGCATGTTTACGGTTAAATCTGTCCAGATAGGGAGCGGCGAGGAAGCCGACGATGGCAGAGGCAAACGTTGCACCACCGCTGATGTAGCCGATGTTCTTGGCATCCATCGACAGTGCGCTGATGAAATCGGGGCCTAGCGGCATCACCATCATCAGGCTACCGAGGGAAAGCATGTTAACTAGCAACGCCAGGTGCACAACAGATCGGGTGTGCGGGCGGTACATGCTTTCATCCATGACAGGCTCACATTTAGACACAGTTAGTAAAATATTTGCGCAGTCTAGCGCAGCTTAATTTTCCTGACAATGAATGATAAGTATTTTCATTATCATCTGTGATGTGGGTTTTATAATCAATACATTCCTGTTGCTAACCATTATCCATTCTGAAACATGCACAAAAAAATTGATTAACATCAATTTAACCCCTAATTACTGGGCGTGAATAACCATTTTGTGGAAGGATTGACCGAACACGTTACTTCAGTGTAATTTAACTACGCTTAATATAAATGATAATGATTTTAATAATCATTGGTATTTAATTTGCGAGCGCAGGAGCTGTCTTGTGGATACACTGATTACAGAAACTGAAGCATCTAGCGGACTAACCTATTCGGAACAGACCGCTTTTTTATATGCATCGGAACACCGAAGCCTGTCTACTTCTGGCTTATTTGAACGTATTTCTTCCCCTGTTTGTGTTCCGGGCTCGCACGATGACAGGCTTAGCCCTGCAATCGCGCAGGCATTCCAGCGAGCGCGTCAGGCAGGGCAGTCGCTGCCTATTGTTGTGGGGGCGATTCCCTTTGATACCACGCAACCGTCTTGTCTCTATATCCCTGAGAGTTATACCGTTACGACGAAATCTGAACTCGTCAGCCGTGCCCGTAAGCACACGGCGGCGGGCCCTACCGCGTTAACGTTAAACAGCGTCCCGGACGAATGTCAGTTCAAGTCCATCGTGGCAGAGGCCGTTGAGCGCTTCCGCCGTGGTGAACTGAGCAAAGCGGTGCTGTCACGTATTCTGGACATTGAGCTGGCGAGCCCCGTTAAGGCGCAAACGATCCTCAATAACCTGATGGTGCAGAACGCCGGTGGATACCACTTCTCACTGCCGCTGCCGGATGGTTCGGTATTGCTGGGTGCAAGCCCGGAACTGCTGCTGCGTAAGCAGGGGAACGTCATTGTCTCTAATCCGCTGGCGGGATCGGCGCGACGAATGAACGATGAACATCTGGATTACCTGAATAGCCAGCGCCTGCTGAAGTCGGGTAAAGACAAGCACGAGCACAAGCTGGTGGTGGACGACATCCGCCAACGCCTGATGCCGCTGTGCGCGTCGTTAACGATTCCATCGGTCCCTTCGCTGATGCACACCGCCTCCATGTGGCACCTGTCTACCGCTATCCGCGGTGAACTGGCGAACCCAGAGATGACGGCGCTTCAGGTCGCCTGCCAGCTCCATCCGACCCCCGCACTGTGCGGCTTCCCCACGCAGGAAGCGCGCCAGTTGATCGCCGAGCTGGAACCGCACGATCGTGGCGTATTCAGCGGTATCGTCGGCTGGTGTGATGCCAACGGCGATGGTGAATGGGCGATAGCGATTCGCTGCGGCACCATCAAACACAACAAAGTCCGCCTGTTTGCCGGTGCGGGTATTGTTGAGGCGTCCGTCCCCGAGGATGAATGGGCTGAGACCGCCGCCAAATTAAACACGATGCTGAATGCGTTTGGGCTTAACTCAGGTGTGGATGGACTATGAGCATTGAATTTACGCCCTGGCCAGAGGAACTGGCGCAGCGTTATCGCGACAAGGGATACTGGATTGGCCTGCCGTTAACGGATGCCTGGGAGCGCCATCTGGCGACGCAGCCTGACGCCGTTGCGGTGGTGTGTGGCGAGCGGCAATGGAGCTATCGCGAGCTGGATCGGCAATCTTCCGCGCTGGCAGCGCGCCTGACGGAAAGCGGCCTGCGCTGCGGCGACACCGCGCTGGTGCAGTTGCCGAACGTGGCCGAGTTCTACCTGACCTTTTTTGCGTTGCTGAAAATGGGCGTCGCGCCGGTTAACGCGCTGTTCAGCCATAACAAGCTGGAGCTGCTGTCGTACGCCACGCAGATCGAACCGCGTTTACTGATCGCCTCGGCTGAACATCCGCTGTTCGGTAACGGTGAGTTTCTGGATCGGCTACAGACGCAGGTTCCCCGTCTGCAAACGGTGGTGATGCTCGGCGACAGCCCGCTGGGGCACAGTTTGTCAGACTGGCTGCAGCCGTGTGCGTCGACCAGCCAGTATCAGCCTTCTGCATCGGGGCAGGTCGCTTTCTTCCAGCTTTCTGGTGGCAGTACCGGTACGCCGAAGCTGATTCCCCGCACTCATGACGATTATTACTACAGCGTGCGCCGCAGTGTGGAAATTTGTGAGCTGACGCCTCAAACCCGCTACCTGTGCGCCTTGCCCGCGCCGCATAACTTCCCGCTAAGTTCACCCGGTTCGCTCGGCGTGTTTTACGCCGGTGGACGCGTCGTGCTGGCGCCCGATCCGGGGGCGATGACTTGTTTCCCGCTGATCGAACGCCATCAGATCGATATTACCTCGCTGGTGCCGCCCGCTGCCGCGTTGTGGATTCAGGCGGCCGAACAATTTGGTGACGCGCTACGTAGCCTGAAGATCTTGCAGGTGGGGGGTGCAAAGCTGAGTGAAACCGTCGCCCGTCGTATTCCGGCGGTATTGGGCTGTCAGCTACAGCAAGTGCTCGGCATGGCGGAAGGGCTGGTGAATTACACCAGACTGGATGACAGCGACGAGCACACTTTCACGACGCAAGGCTATCCGATGAGCCCGGACGATGAAGTGAAAGTGCTGGATATCGACGGCAATCCGGTGCCGAGAGGCGAGGCGGGGCTGCTGGCGACGCGCGGCCCATATACCTTCCGCGGCTATTACCGCAGCCCGGAACACAATGCCCGCGCCTTCGACAGTGAAGGCTTCTACCACTCGGGCGATGTGGTGCAGATGACCGAAGATGGCTATTTGCGCGTGGTCGGGCGGGAGAAAGATCAGATTAACCGAGGCGGTGAAAAGATTGCCGCGGAAGAGATCGAAAACCTGCTGCTCAAGCATGACGGCATTCTTCATGCCGCGCTGGTGTCCATGCCGGATCCGGTCATGGGCGAAAAGAGCTGTGCTTTTCTGGTGGTCAGCGATCCCTCGCTGAAAGCTATCACGTTAAGAAAATATCTTCGTAATCAGGGTATTGCTGAATTCAAACTGCCGGACCGCTTCGAGATGATCGACACCTTGCCCGTTACGCCGGTCGGCAAGATTGATAAGAAATTGCTTCGTCAGCGCATCCAGACCCAACTTAGCACTCAAAATAAATAAGGATTTTGTGATGGCAATCCCTTCTATTGCTTCTTATCCCCTGCCGCGCGCACAGGATTTCCCTGAGAACAAGGTTTCCTGGGCGTTTGAACCTGAGCGCGCGGTGCTGCTGATTCACGACATGCAGGATTATTTCGTGAATTTCTATGGCGCGGACAGCCCGCTGGCGCAGCAGTTGATCGAGAACATTGTGGCGTTGCGAACCTACTGCAAAGCACAGGGGATTCCGGTGGTGTATACCGCGCAGCCGAACGCACAAAGCGCGGCCGACCGGGCGCTACTGAACGACATGTGGGGCGCAGGGCTGAATAATCATCCTGAAAAACAGCGCGTCGTGAGTGCGCTGGCACCGGATGAGCACGACACGGTGCTGGTGAAGTGGCGCTACAGCGCATTCCATCGCTCACCGCTGGAACCGATGATGAAAGAGATGGGTAAAGATCAGCTGATTATCTGCGGCGTTTACGGGCATATCGGCTGCATGATTACCGCGACGGATGCTTTCATGCGCGACATCAAGCCGTTCATGGTCGGCGATGCGGTGGCGGATTTCTCACTTCAGGAACACCAGATGGCGCTGAAATATGTGGCGACGCGCGCCGGACGGGTGGTTAGCACGGCAGAACTCACAGGAGCAAAAATGGCACAGGCACTGACGAAACAAGGACTGAAAGCGCACCTGCTGACCTTAATCGACGAAGAAGAAGATCAGTTCGATGAAGATGAAAACCTGATCGACTACGGTCTGGATTCGGTGAGGATGATGGCGCTGCTGACCGAATGGCGTAATCAGGGCGTCACGCTGAGCTTTGTCGATCTGGCGCGTAACCCTAGTCTGAATGCCTGGTGGGCGCTGATCGAAAAACAGCAGGGAGCCGCATCATGAAGCCCTTGAGCGTTGCGCAGCGCGGACTGTGGTTAGGTCATGCCCTGAACGATGATAAGGCGACGTTCAACACGGCGGAGTGCATCGCGTTTGATGGCAAGGTTGATATTGAAGCCATGCTGAGCGCGATCCGTCAGGCGGTCATGGAGTGCGAGTGCCTGTACTGCCAGTTTGTTGAAGTGGCGGGTGAGCACGCCGACCAGCCGGAAATCGGCTTTGTGGCTTCACAACTGCCGGTGCCGATTGGCGTGCTGCCGATTATTGAACTGTTGCCTGCGCCGATGAAGGATGAAGAGCAGACGATACGCCAGTGGGCGCGTGAGGAAATCGCCCAGCCGCTGGATCTGCTGAACGGATTACCCTGTCGCTTTGCGCTGCTGTGCGGTGAAAAGCGCGATTTTCTCTACAGCTGCGTGCACCACATTGCGCTGGACGGCTTTGGCACGACGATGCTGTTTCAACGCATCGCCCAGATCTATACCGCGCTGACGGCGGGGCAACCCGTGGCGGTGGCGGAGTTCGGCCCGTTCAGCGAGGTACTGGAAGAAGAACAGCAGCGCGATGCCAGCGGGCAGACGGCGCAGGCGCGCGATTTCTGGCTGGAAACGCTGAACGCGATGCCGGAACCGGCCAGTTTCAGCGAGAAGAAAGCACCGATTGCGGCGCGTTTTTTGCGCCAGAGCAGCGTGTTGCCGACGGATATCTGGCAGCCGCTGACCGCACTGTGTGAAGGCAATAAAATCAGCTGGCCGGATCTGTTTCTGGCAATGCTGGCGACGCACCTCAAGCTGGTGTCCGGCAGCGACAGACTGACGTTCGGCATGATGGTGATGAACCGTATCGGCTCCGCCTCGCTGACGGTGCCGAGCATGCAGATGAATATCGTGCCGCTGTGCATTCAGGTCGATGAGCAGGCGGACTTTGTCACACTGGCGCAGCAGGTTGCCCGCACCAAACGCACGCTGCGTCGTCATCAGCATTATCGCTATGAGCATTTACGGCGCGATCTGAACCGCGTCGGCGGTGAACAGCGGCTCTTCGGCCCGCTGATCAATATCATGCCGTTCGATCATCCGCTCAACTACGGATCGCTGTCGTCCAGCACGCTGAATCTCAGCGCAGGACCGGTAGAAGATCTGACGATCGAGATCCACTTCAAACCTGATGGCACACCGGTATTGGATTTTGATGCCAACCCGGCCTGTTACAGCGCGGAAGCGCTTGCCAACCTGCAAGAAACGCTGTTCACGCTGCTTCAACGCTGGCTGGCACAGCCGCAGCAGACCAGCGGCGAGCTGTTGGGGCGCTGGCTGCGTGAAGAACGCGAACTGGCGCTGATCACCAGCCGCGAGCCTGAACCTTTTGTCGAACCGGTTCTGACCGCGATTGCCAAGCAGGCGCGTAAAAATCCGCATCATCCAGCGCTGACACAGCGCGACCGGCAGTACAGCTACCAGCAGTTGCTGGATCTGAGCGGTCAGGCCGCTGCGGCGCTGCATGAGCGCGGCGTTCAGCCCGGTGAGCGCATCGGCATTATGCTGAACCGCAGCCCGGAAACCATCATTTGCCTGCTGGCCGTGATGCAGTGCGGCGCGGTGTATGTGCCGCTCGATCCTGAACAGCCACACGAACGTCAGCAGCACATCATCCAGATTGCCGGGCTGCGTACGATTGTGACGCAGGCGGACTACCAGCATCGGCTGGCGTCGGTCTTTTCCGGTGAGATCGTTCTGGCGGGGCATCTTCTGTCATCCAGCGCACAGGCTGCCGCGCTGCCGCCTGTGGAAGCGAGAGACGGGCAGATTGCCTATGTCATGTTCACCTCGGGATCGACCGGATTACCGAAGGGCGTGGAGATCGGCGCCAGCGCGTTAGATCACTTCACGGCGGCGGCATGCCAGCGCTACGGGCTGCGTGCGGCGGATCGCGTGCTGCAATTTGCTCCGTTCAATTTTGATGCCAGCATCGAAGAAATTTTTGCCACGCTGACCAGCGGTGCGACATTGGTTCTGCGCACCGACGAGATGCTGGAGTCGATTCCGACCTTTGTTGAGCAGGTAGAAGAACAAGCGATTACGTTGCTCGATCTGCCGACCGCATTTTGGAACGAATGGGTGGTAGGGCTGAAAACCGGCACGCTGACCATGCCTTCCGTACTGCGAGCCATCATCATTGGCGGTGAAGCGGTGTACCCCGAACAGCTGGCGCAGTGGCAGCGCCATGCACCGAACACGCTGCGCTTAATCAACACCTATGGCCCAACCGAAACCACGGTGGTGGCGACCAGTTGCGATCTGCAAACGCAGTCTGCCGATGTGGCACAGCTTCCTATCGGTCTGCCGCTGGCGGGTGTCAATGCGCTGATTCTGGCGGCGGGCGACCGCCCTGCGGCAGAAGGGGAACTGGTGCTGTTAGGGCCAACGCTGGCGGCGGGTTACATCGGTACAGAACACACGGCGTTTACGCAAATAGCGGTGGGCGATCAGGAGCTTCCGGCTTACCGCACGGGTGACAGAGTCCGGCTGGAAAAAGGACAACTGCTGTACCTCGGGCGCATGGACAACGAATTCAAAATCAGCGGCTACCGGATTCAGCCAGGGGAAGTCGAAGCCCATCTGCTGGCGCAGCCGGACGTTGATGAAGCCTGCGTGCAGGGTATTGTTTACCCCAACGGCGTGCGGCGTCTGGTGGCGTTTGTCGCCACGAAATCAGGCGAGATTGATGCGCGTGCGCTGAAACAGCGTCTGGGCAGCGTACTGCCGCCAGCAATGATCCCGACCGATTATCGCGCCTTCCGCCAGTTGCCGAAAACTGGCTCCAACAAGGTCGATCGCAAGCGTCTATTAGCGGAATACCGCGACGAAGCACCGGCGCAGGCGTTAGCCAGCGAAACCGAGAATCGGGTTAGCGCCATCTGGCAGCAGATCCTCGGCGTGTCGGGGATCCAATCGCGGGATAACTTCTTCGAACTGGGCGGACAATCGTTGCAGACCATCCAGATCGTCAACCGTCTGGCCGCTGAATTTTCCGTCAGCATCAAAGTGTCTGATGTGTTCGATCATCCCCAGCTCAGCGACTTCTGCCGCTATCTCGACGACAGGCTGTCACAGGATGAAAACAGCGTGGAAATGGTGTGGTAGGGAAAATGATGAACAAGGCACAACCTCTTCAGTTTGATTTCAGCGGCCAGACCGTCTGGGTCACAGGTGCGGCGAGCGGCATTGGCGAAAGCATTGCCCGCCAGTTTGTCACGCTGGGCGCTAACGTGATCGGCTTCGACCGCGCATTTCGACATTACGATCATCCGTTTACCTACGTGACGCTGGATATCAGCGAACCGGACAGTGTGGCGGCGGTCTGTCGGCAGCAGTTGGCAGAAACGGGGCTCGACGTTCTTGTTAATGCCGCCGGAATTCTGCGCCTGGGCGCCATCGACGCGCTGAGCGTGGACGACTGGCACCAGTGCATTAACGTCAACGCCTCTGGCGCGTTTTACCTGCTGAACGCACTGGTTCCGCATTTCAAGCAGCAGCGCCGTGGCGCGATTGTTTGCGTCGGCTCCAATGCCGCGCATGTTCCCCGTCTACAGATGGCGGCGTACTGCGCTTCAAAAGCGGCGCTCACCAGCCTGTCTCACTGTGCCGGTCTGGAGCTGGCACCTTACGGCGTGCGCTGCAATCTGGTGTCGCCGGGCTCGACGGATACGCCGATGCAGCGCGGCATGTGGCACAGCGCCGATGCTGAACAGCGCACTATCGCGGGCTTTCCTGACCAGTACAAACTGGGGATTCCGCTGGGCAAGATTGCTCAGCCGGAAGAGATTGCCAATACCGTGGTTTTTCTGGCTTCCGATCTGGCCAGCCACATCACCATGCAGGACGTGGTGGTGGATGGCGGGGCAACGCTGACGGCCTGATTTGCTGAGAGAGTGACAAGTCATGAAAGATATCGTAACGCTGTTAAAGCAGCTGGAACGGCAGGGCGTTCGTCTGGCGTTGAATGCGCAGGGACAGCTGATTTCGCAGTCCAACAAAGACGCGATCACGGCAGACATTGGGCGCACGATTAAGGAAAACAAAGACGCCATTGTGCGCTGCCTGACGGCGCAGCAGGCGTTTGAGCGACCCATCACGCCGCAGAATGCCACGTCTGGCCCGCTGTCGTCATCGCAAAGCGGACTGTGGTTTATCGAACAGTACGAAGAGCAGTCACACCTCTACAATATGCCGGTCTATTTTCGCCTGACCGGCACGCTGGATGTGGCTGCGCTGGAGTTTGCCTTTGACGCGCTGGCGCAGCGCCATGCCAGCCTGCGTACCCGCTTTGTGGTCAATGAACAGGGCAAGGGTGAACAGCGTATCGATGCCTATCAACCGTTTGTGATACAGCATGATGACTTCTCACTGCTGCCGGAAGCCGAGCGGGAAGCGCGCTTGCAGCAGCAGGTAAAAGCGGAAATCAGCCGCCCGTTCGATCTCACGGCGGGCGATCTCACCCGCGTGCGGCTGGTGAAAATGAGCGAGCGAGTGCACGTTCTGATGATCACCCAGCACCATATTATTTCCGACGGTTGGTCGGTGAAGAATATGTTTGCGGACTTCAAACTGGCCTTTTTGGCCTGTCAAAACCGCCAGCCTCATCCCGTCGAGCCGACCCAGCTTAACTATATCGATTACGCACACTGGTTCAATTCTGCGTCGTTTCTGGATTACCACAACGAATTCAAACCGTTCTGGGTTGAGCGGCTGACGGGGATCCCTGAGGTGCACAGCCTGCCGCTGGATAAACCGCGTCCGGCGCATCAGAACAGCGGCGGTGAGGTGATCTTCTCCGCGATCAACAACGATCTGTGGGATAAATTTAAGCGTCTGTGTCAGCGCTACAACACGTCTAATTTTATCGGCTTGCATGCGGTGTTTTCCCTGATGCTGGCGCGCATCAGCGGCGAGAAAGATATCGTCATTGGTTCACCGCTGGCCTATCGCGAGCGGCCGGATATCGAAGATGTCGTCGGCTTCTTCGTTAATACCATCGTGCTGCGCACCCAGTTGCAGGACAGCCAGAGCTTTGTCGATTACCTGCAATACTGCCGCGAACAGGATCTGTCGGCTTTCGATCACCAGCTTTACCGTTTTGAGGCACTGAGCGAGGCGATCGGCTCCGATCGCACCACCGCGATCAACCCGATCTTCCAGGTGATGCTGGTGTATCAGGCCAAAGTGGATTTTAACGATCTGATCCCCGGTTGTGATGCGGCGGAAGAAACATCGCCGGTGCTGCCTGCCAAGACCGATATTTCGGTCAAGGTGACGGAGCTGATGGGGGAGGTGCGGCTGGACTGGCTGTTTGCCACCGCGCTGTTTGAGCGCCAGACGATCCAGTATTACGCCGACCGCTTTATCCGGCTGATTGAGGCCGTGGTTGAGGCACCGGAAACCGATGTCTGGCATCTGCCGCTGATGGAAGCGGATCGCTTTGCCGCTGTGCTGGCGGAGAGTCAGCAGCTACCGCGTAGCTATCCGCAGCCGCAGCTGACGGTAACCGACGTGATTGAAGCCATCGCACAGCGCGATCCCCAGCAACTGGCGATAGCCTTTGACGGCGAACAGCGCACGGATATGCTGACGTATGCTGAACTGAACAGGCAGTCGAATCAGCTGGCGCACTGGCTGCACCGTCAGGGGCTGGGCGAACAGTCGCTGGTTGGCGTGCTGGCGAAGCGCGATCG
Organism: Pectobacterium sp. CHL-2024; assembly: GCF_044751765.1. Lineage (NCBI taxonomy): Bacteria > Pseudomonadati > Pseudomonadota > Gammaproteobacteria > Enterobacterales > Pectobacteriaceae > Pectobacterium > Pectobacterium sp. CHL-2024. The sequence goes on from NZ_JBIXKO010000010.1 coordinate 148,508, forward strand.
CTATTTTGTCATTGCGCTGCTGGCCGTCTGGAAAGCGGGCGCTGCCTATGTGCCGCTGGATCCCGACTATCCGCCTGAGCGGCTGCGTCACATCATTACCGATACCAATCTTGCCGTCATTCTCGGCGGCGATGGGCAACAGCTGGCGCAGTGGTCTGCCGAACAGTGCATCGATCTGACCGATCCTACGGTTGTCGCACAGTGGCACGATCTGCCGGGCGATGAACCGCCAGCCATTCCGCGCCATGCACAGCAGCTGGCACAGGTGATCTACACCTCGGGATCGACCGGTCTGCCGAAGGGCGTCATGATCGAACACGGTTCGCTGATCAATCTGCTGGACGATCATCGCGATCGCATCGCGTTCACGCCGCAAAGCACCATGTTCAACTGCATGTCGCTCTCGTTTGACGCCGGTAACATGACGACGCTGTTGCCGCTGAGCAGCGGGGGCACGCTGGCGTTTGGCGAACCCAACGATCGGGCGATTGTGCAGGCCGAACAGGCGGGGGCGACGCACCTGATCCTGCCGACGGCGCTGATGTCGATTCTCGATCCACAGCACGTTAACGGCATTCAGGCCATTGGCCTGGGCGGTGAAGCCTGTCCGAACGCCGTGGTGGAAAACTGGGCCGATAAGGTCGCGCTGTACAACATGTACGGGCCGACGGAGTGTACCGTTACCGCGTTGAGCACCCGCCTGCGTAAAGGTCAGCCTGTCACCATCGGGAAACCCATCGCCCATATTCAGGCGTTGATTCTGGACGCATCAGGGCAGCTGTGTCCGGCGGGCGTGCCGGGCGAGCTGTGTCTTGCGGGGCTTGGGCTGGCGCGTGGTTATCTCAACCAGCCGCAGATGACCGCCAGCCGCTTTGAACACATCACGCTGAATGACGTGAACAACACCGAACAGAGCACGGCGACGCTGCGTATTTATCGCACGGGTGATAAGGCCAGACTGCTGAACAACGGCGACTATGAATACTGTGGCCGTATTGATGAGCAGATTAAGCTGCGCGGCTACCGCATTGAGCCGGGTGAAATTGAGGCACAGCTGGCGGCGGTATGTCCGTCGCTGAAGCAGGTTAAAGTCGTCGTGGCACAGGTCGGAAACCGTCCGGCGCTGGTTGCCTATGGCACGGTGAAAGCGGGCAGCAGCACGCCGGAAGCTGCCGCCGTGCTGATTGATGTCGCGAAGCACCTGCCGGAATACATGGTGCCTTTCCGGTTGATTCTGCTGGAAGACATGCCGCTGACGCCAAACGGCAAGCTGGATACGAAACAGCTGCCGCCGGTGCTGGAGGCAAGTGAAGGCGACGGTGAAGCCGATAATCCGCTGGAAGCGGACGTACTGGCGATTTGGCGCAGCGTGCTGAATACGCCGCTGGGCGTTGAGGATGATTTCTTCCGCTTAGGCGGCGATTCCATCCTCAGTATCCAACTGACCACCCGCCTGCGCAGCGCGGGCTATGTCTGCACGGTGAAAGACGTTTTCGAGGCGAAGAGCGTACGGCGTCTGTGTCGCGTACTGGCGCAGAATAACCGCGACACCGGGATTGTCGCGGAGCAGGGCACGCTGGAAGGCGAATTCGCGCTGCTGCCGATTCAGCGCTGGTTTATGGAACAGCCGCTGGCACGTCCTGAGCACTGGAATCAGGCGGCGATGATCCAACTGCCGGACGTGGATACCGAATGCCTGACTACGATGTTGCAGGCGCTGATGGTGCAGCATGACGCGCTGCGTCTGGCCTGTGATGCGGACGGGCAGCGCTATCTGACGGATGTGCCTTGTCCTGCGGTGTCGACGCTGGATTATCGCCAGCTCGGTGACGACGGTCTGCAACAGGCGTTTACCGCGCTACAGAGTGAATTCGATCCCACGCAGGGAAGAACGATGGCCGCCGCACTGGTACTCCACCATCCGCAGGCGGACACGGCTGTGTTCCTCGCTTTCCACCATCTGGTGATTGATGCCGTCTCCTGGCGCATTCTGGTCGACGATCTCGAACGGCTGTACCTCGGTGAACCGCTGCTGCCGAAAACGTCGAGCTATCGCCAGTGGGGCTCGGCGCTGCACAACTATGTTACGCAGCATGCGGAACAGCTGACGTACTGGCAGGCGCAGGAAAACGGCGTGGATCAGACGGCACTGCTGGCGGCGAAAGATCGGCAGGGCCAGGCCAGCGCTGCGATTCTGACGCTGGACGCGGAAACGACAGGCCAGCTGGTGAGCGAAGCTAACCGTGCCTTTAATACCGACGTCAGCGATTTGCTGCTGGCGGCGCTGACCCGCACGCTAAACGATCTCGGCTGGGGTGAAAAAGCACGCATCATGCTGGAAGGGCACGGTCGCGAGGCGATTGATCCGACGCTGGATGTCAGCCGCACGGTAGGGTGGTTTACCAGCACCTATCCGGTGTGTCTGCAAGATCGGTCCGACTGGGCTTCCCTGATTAAATCCAGCAAGGAACAGCTGCGTCAGGTGCCGGATAAAGGCGTCGGGTTTAACCCACTGCGTTACCATCACCCGCAGGGCAATTCTCTGACGCTGTCGCCGATTGTGTTCAACTATCTCGGGCTGTCGGTTCAGGCGGCTGGCGTGTGGCGTCCGGTGGATGTTGCGCCGGGAGGCTGCGTTTCGCCGGAGAATAAACCGGAGGAGGTTATCAGTCTCCACGGTGGAATTGCGGGCGGACAGCTGACGCTGCGTCAGGTCGGTTGCCTCAACCAGCGTGACAGCGAACGTCTGATGGCGCGGTTCACGGAGAATCTGCGTGCGCTGACGGCAGCCTGTCTGGCACAGTTACGTCACGGCACTGTCTTTACTCCCAGCGACTTCCCGGCGGTGACGCTGAGCCAGACGCAGCTCGACAGCCTGTCGCAGCGTTATGACATCGACACGCTGTTGCCGCTGTCATCGCTCCAGCAGTCGATGCTGTATCACCGTCTGCGCTGTCCGCAGGACGATGCTTATCATCTGCAAACGCCGATTCGCTACGCGCAGGCGCTGGACGTGGAAGGCTATCGTCAGGCATGGCAGCGTCAGATTCAGCGGTTCCCAGCGCTGCGTGCCGCGCTGGAAAGCGAGTATGCCAGCGTGCAGGTGATTGTGACGCAGGTAGACCTGCCTTTCTACTATCAGGATGTGACGCAGGAGGCCGATCCACTGGCTGTCATCGAACGCTATCGCCAGCAGGATTTACGCACTGGATTTAACTTGTCGCAGCCGCCGCTGTTGCATATTGCCTGTTTCCGTTTGGATGAGCAGGATTATCGGGTGCTCCTGAGCTGTCATCACAGCGTGATTGATGGCTGGAGCGGCCCGCAGCTGCTGGGCGCGGTACACCGTGATTATCAGACATTAATGCACGGTGAAACATTTATGCACGGCGAAACATCCGCGATTCAGGTGGATCGCGCTTATGTGGATTATGCGCGGCATGCCGTGGCGCAGCAGTCCGCCGTTGAAGCTTTCTGGCAGCAGCGGCAGCCGCTGCTGGCGCAGACGAACGATGTAGCGATGCTGTTTGCGGCGGCAGGGAAACGCACCGATCTCAGCCAGCATCTGACGCAGGTTGAACCGCAGGTCACAGGCGTGAGCCTGAATGAACAGGATCAGGCTGCACTCATCGCCTTTGCCCGCGAGGTGGGCGTTACGCACAGCATTATCGCGCAATATGCCTGGCACCGGCTGCTGGCGCGGTCAACCGGCGATGCGGTCAGTATTGTCGGGAATGTGCTGTCGGGCAGGGAAAGTCCGGTGGAGGACGTGGCGAGCAGCGTGGGTCTGTACATCAACAGCCTGCCGCTGGCGCTGAGCTGGCAGCAGCCGGTATCGCTGCAACAGCATCTGGTGCAGTTGCAGAATGAGCTGATGGCGATGAACCAGCATGCTACGCAGTCGCTGATTGCGCTGACGGCCGGACGTCCGCGTCTGTTCAACAGTCTGTTTATTTATGAAAACTATCCCGTTAATGAAAATCGGCCCGGCGCGAAAGCAGAACAGGGCCAACGCGCTGACGATCCGCATCGGTTATCTCCCGAGTTCTCCGCCGCCTATGAAAAAGTCGAGATGCCGCTGAATCTGGTGGTGCGTGAGCTGGCGGGCTGCATGCTGCTGCGTTTCGAGTTTGACGCTGATGTGCTGGACAGTGCGCAGGCGCGTCGGGTGCTGATGCGCTGGCATGACGAAGTGGTCGCGCTAATCAATAGTGCGCCGCAGCAGCCAGCCGAGATTATCGGGCATGAGAAAGCGACAGGCTCGGTGGTTGCGCAGAAAACGGTGGCAGATAGCGGTCTTAGCCAGCCGGATACGCCATCAGCCCAGTCGCTGCTGCGCGTGTGGGCGCAGGTGCTACATCTCGGTGAATCCGGCCTCTGGTCGCAGACGCTGTGTGAAAGCGGTGTTGATTCGCTCCAGCGTATTGCGCTGGCACAGGCATTGAGTCGTGCGTTAGCGCAGCCGGTGAGCGTGGCGTTATTACAACGCTACCCGTCACCGCAGGCGCTGAGCGGGCATCTGGCACAGTCGAGGGTTACCGCCAATGAGGAAACGCTGTCATGACAGGGAACGATGAAGCAGTGGGGAATCCGCTGGCGGATATCCAACAGCCCACGGCCTTCGGGCAGCGGGTTGGGGCCGCGCACGGTGAACAGCGACACAGCAGTGAACTGATTAAGCGCTATCCCACATCGCTGGTGAGCGCAGCATGGAGCTGGCTGCTGTACAAATACAGCGGTGAAGAGCAGGTGTGTGCGGCGTTCGTTACGTCCGATCTTCCTGACAACGTAAGGCCGCTGATCGTGCATTTTCAACAGCGCGATCGTCTCGTCAACGAGTGGATCGCCGCTGTGGGATCGTCGTGCGATCCGCAGTCCGCGCCAGAGATGCTGGCAGCAGATACCCAGCATGCGCTGTTTAGCAGCCTGCTGATCGTGGGGGAGAGGGCATCGTTACCTGCCGTAGCTCAGAATGTGGCGCTCATCGTGCAGGTCCAGCACGGTCGGGTCATTCTGACCGCGCCTGATGGGCAGTTCGACAATCGGCAGCTACAGCGTATGGCCTGCGATCTCACGCAGCTACTTGATGGCCTGCTGGCACAGCGCTGGGAGCGTCTGGCGCAGATTCGCTTCAGTCCGCAGGTGGCACCGCTACCGCACAGTGCGACGACGCTCGCATTGCACGATGAGCTGCTGGCGCGTCTTACTGAGGAAGCGCGTCAGGATCGTGTGGCGATCGCCTTTCAGGAACGCGAAATTCGCTATCGGGAACTGCTGCAACGTGTGGCGCTGATTCAGCAGGCGCTGGCGGCGCAAGGGGTGACGGCTGGTCAGCGAGTGGGGCTGCACCTTAGCCGTCAGCCTGACACCGTGGCGGCGCTGCTGGCCTGCCTGTTTTCTCAGGTGACGTTTGTGCCGCTGGAGCCGGATTTCCCGGGAGAGCGTCTACAGGCGATTCAGCAGGAAGCGGCGCTGGCAGTGGTCTTGCAGGACGGCTATACCGGCGGTTCGCTGGCGTTTGATTGCCCGATACTGAAGCTGTGTGATTTACCGTATGCCGCCAGCGATTCCACGGCGAGCGTACAGCTGGCGCGGGCCGGTGGATCGGAAACCGGGGCCTACATGATGTTTACCTCCGGTTCGACGGGGAAACCAAAGGGTGTGGTGATTGGTCAGCGGGCGCTGCAAACCTTTATTCATGCCAGCGTAGATCGGCTGGCTTTAACGGATAACGCCAACTGGCTGCTGATTACCACGCTGGCGTTTGATATCTCCATGTTGGAAGTGTTTGCGCCGCTGTGGGTTGGCGGCGTGCAGCATCTGACTACGCATGAGGAATACAAAGATCCGCAGGCGGTCGCGGCGTATTTGCAGGCTAGGCCTGAGATCAACGTATTGCAGGCCACGCCCGCGTTTTGGCGAATGATGTTCAAGGCGGGCTGGCAGGGCAAACCCGATCTGGTAGCGCTGTGCGGCGGTGAAGCGCTGGATCTGCGACTGGCGCAGCGTCTGGTCAGCCGTTGTAAGACGCTGTGGAATTGCTATGGGCCAACCGAAGCGACAATTTGGTCGCAGATGGCGCAGATTGACGGCGCCGCGTTGGAGAACCAGCACACGGTCGCGCTGGGCAACACGCTGGCGGGCTACCAGCATCTGGTGATCGATGACGATCGTCATCCGCTGTCGGAAGGGATGGTCGGCGAACTGTGCATTCTCGGTGAAGCGCTGAGCAGCGGATACTGGCAGCGTGACGATCTGACGCAGGATCGTTTTATTCAGCAGACGGAGTCTGGGCAGCGAATGTACCGCACCGGCGATAAAGTCCGGCTGCTGGCGGACGATCGTTATCAGTACCTTGGCCGCTTTGACGATCAGGTGAAATTACGGGGATTTCGCATCGAACTAGGGGAAATCGAGGCGCAATTGAAACGGATCGAACAGGTGCAGGATGCGGCCGTCAAACTTCAGGGCGAAGGGGATGAGGCGGTGCTGGTCGGCTACGTGGAATATAAACCCGGTTCCGAGATGACCAAGCTGGCGTTACGTAAACAGCTGCATCAGTTCCTACCGGCTTACATGGTGCCGGGACGCATTGTGGTGCTCGACAAGTTGCCCAAAACTGGCAGCGGTAAGGTCGATCGCAAGCGCCTGACGGATGTCTGACGGTAAGTGGGGCAGCGGTGCTGCCCTTTCACCACGATGAGCGGTTTCCTAATACACAAATAATTAGGGAGCGAAATCGGAGTTGGCCGTTATCTGGCGTAAAAAATTATGCTGAGGCGATAGCAGGCTTAGGATGAGCCGCATGGACGCGGCGAAAGCTTGCGCCACGCCGGGAGCGTGTCGCAAGCGGTCCGTTAAGCCTGATACCGACGAAGGCATCGCGCAGCGACATAATTTAGCCAAAAGCCAGGGTTCACAGGGCGACGGCGACTGAGTAACCGTGTTGTTAGTCAAGTCCTCTAACCGGCTACCACCCCATGATTTTTATCATAGG
>NZ_JBIXKO010000011.1:0-144703 GCF_044751765.1 Pectobacterium sp. CHL-2024
CGTTTCATGGCAACGTCCCCCTTGATTAAGGATAGCGTTGCATCGACCCATTGAACTCACAGCTCAAATCAGCCTGTCGTATGTAGGTGTTTCAGGTTTTGCTGGAGATGATTAAGTGGATGCAGATTTTCACGCATAGTGAATTAAGCTTCAGCCTGTATCAGTTCCAATCAATTAGCACTGTTAAAAATTGATCTGTCAGTCAATAATCATCTGTTTCACAAACATAAAAATTATAGTAACACTGACAATATGATGTTGAGAATAAAACCTTGAACAAGCAGCAATAAACAACAGGTTATGACAACAACAAATTGTTTTTAATTGACATTTAATAGTTGAAGATTAAATAATGATGGTAAAAATGCTGGTAAAAAATAACAGTATTTAAACTAATCCACTAATAACAGGAGCTACAGATGAAGTTCGAGTCCAGTCAGAGGAGCCAAATTTAGAAAATCCCGCTTAAGGAAACTTAAGCGGGATTTTTGTTTTTATCATTTTATTCAATGCCTTCACGTGCAAAAGTATTTCCGATGCGCATTCTGTTTTCCTTCTGCATCGGGAGAATTTGGTGGTCAGATTGGGGGTCACGCTGGTTCGATGACGGAGTGACCCCCAAATGTCTCTTAATGACTCAAAAATCCGCAACGTGAAACCGTCCGCAAAACCCTTCAAAGTTTCCGATTCTCACGGCCTGTATCTTCACGTTAAACCTACTGGTTCGCGCCTCTGGTACTTCAGATACTATTTTTGTGGCAAAGAGATCCGCATAGCGTTGGGCGCTTAAGGAACGGAATTTCAGTTCCTTTTGATGCGAAAAATCGGGAGATGTTTCTCTTCCGCACGATAGACGAACTTGAACAGCCTCCCGTCACCCACGATTAAAGGCATGCCTGTTTAACAGCATAGAAAGAAACGTCAGAATCCGTCGATGAGGAAGTCTATTGCAGCCTTTAACTGAGAACGGTACTGCGAACATCACAAAACACCGCGCCCAGGGCTTGGACAGGGATACTGGCCAGCTCGTGGGTCATTACGGCGTATTCTTTGCCGCCTGTCAGCCTGACGACGGGGACAAAGCGATCCGGTCGGCGGCCTGCCGGATACTTTTCAATAGGGAGCAATGGGATCACTATCCGACGATTCAATTTCCCAATAATATCGCTCGTGACATCGAGCAACAGCGGATAAACGGCGCTTTTCCCAGTATTACCGTATACGGTAAATTGCGTAGTTAAAACGTCCTGTATTCATCACTGAAACAGCCATTTTCATCATGAAAACGATTTAATGCGTCGATAGCCTCCCTGTTTTCTTCCTGCCATTTTTTCGCTTCATGACGGCGAAGCTCCGCATCCAGTGCGGTTGACAGAGTAGCACTCAGGTTAATACCCGCTTCACGCGCTCTTATCAGTAAGGCACGCTCGTTCGCTTTCCCTACAGCATTCCGGCACGCAAGGACGCAGAATGCGTGCCATTTACCCTTGCTGGACGGGTTGTGTTGGGAAACGATTAACCGGAAGCTGATTCGGGAACGTAAGTCACACGGGAGAAAAAACTGACCCTGCATAATCGAGCGTAGCGCCCCTTAGGCCGCAGCGATGAAATGGGTTTGGGTTTAACGATATTAGTTCAAAGTTGAGCTGTCAGTATTCTGAGTTAGAAAACAATAAGATATGGCAGTCTGCTTTATGAAAAAGCGGGAACGCTAGAGATTAATAGACTAGGTCTCCAGCAGGATCGTGAACTCTGCTCAGTAAACAGGTAAGTTTTGCAGTCAGTGTAAAGTCTTGCCGTGTCTACATCTACGTAGCTGTTGTTCACATGTTAACGCAATAACGCAACAGTACCCGGAGGCCTAGCATTAGTCCGTCTTAAGAATTAACTGCCGACTTTGCGCATTTAGCTGCTAGCTAATGGTTTTATCGGTGAAAACCAATGAGCTAAATTTGGTCATGTTTTGATTTTAAACTTCGCAATACAGAAGTATTATTTTAGGATTAATCCACTTCCCCCTATTTTCCCTCGCCATTTTTTCGGCGTATGAGAAAAGTCATTCTTAAGGTTATTACCCATGGAGCTATGGATATTTATAGCGGCGATTTATGTAATTTATCTACTGTTTTTCAAAAAGAAAAAATATAAATCTGCAGATTCTTATCCTTCCAAAATCGTGAAAGCGCCACCTAAAGAATGGCTTGCTGACATCAAGAAAAAAGAGGCTGTTGTGAGAAACGATGACAGTGAAGATGATGATCTGGCAACTTTTACACTGGGCGGTCGTAATGTCGAATACAGAATAACAACGACTCAACGTCAGAATACCTCAAAAACTACTACTGGTACTTTGGCTCGATGGGTATTGCCGGGTGATGTGGCCACTGTGGGTGGTGTGGAGATTACCGGTGGTTACTTTTATTTCGGTCAGCGGATGAAGCCTGCTGGGCAGAGCTTAAGTGGCTATTATGATGATGGCACTGAGGCATCATTAATTGACGACACGCTCAATATTCGCCACAAACCTTATCTTTATGAAGATGGTTCATTGGGATACTGGCCCAGCTATTCCTCGCTTTCAGCTGATGCGCGCGGCGCGTATCTAAACTGGCTTGCCAGTGATAGGTCCGACGCGTCATGCCCTGTAGGTTACGTATTTATCTATCTGTATGGGCTGGAAAGAAAGGCACTTGTTGACTGCCGGGATGGTAATACACCTGACGCAGAGTTCCGTACTCTATTTAATGAAATCTGCCGGTTAAGATCGGTATTCATTGAGAACCGCTCTTTCCGGAATTACTCGTCCCAGTTACTGGAAGCAATGTCTATTCTGCGCCCAGATGTTGATCTGGTTGCCGATCTTGGCCGTGATTCGAGTTTCAGCAATGGTATGTTGTTTAAGCTAGCGCTGGCAAAGGCTGTGGATGCTGGAGTTCCTGTGTCAGCCGATCTGGCGCTGACGTGGGTAACAAATCACACGGAGTATGCGTTACGAACTCCCGCCCGCCGCTGTGCGAAAGAATTCGCTGCGCTTTTCAAACGGCGCTATACCCTCAAATACGGTGAAGGTATGGTTGTCAAACCGAATAAAACGCGACTGCGTCTGGATTACAACCCTGCAAGTCCCAGCTTGCGTGGCGTTCGCCTTCCTGTTCCAGACTTGCCTGACCCTAGTGCATTGAAGGGACCAGTCCAGAAGATCATGACGCTTGCAGAGATCTGTACAGATGAACTGGATGCTTACAGCCGCTATCTTGGCAGGAAAGGTACGTCAGAAAATGATACTGCGGCAATCATGTTGTTGCCTATGGAAATCATCAATGAAAGCGCAGGAAAAGTTTTAAATACATTCAAACGCTGGGCTGATGAAGTGATAGCGAGCCACAAGGGGCTAACCACCGTTGCTGACTTCTGGGCACATATGGGAGCCACTTGCCCGGCGAAAATCAATAAAAAAGAGGCCGACCTGATGCAGGCCTTTGCACTGAAAATGGGCTACTGCCTGGCACCTGATCCGCTTTACCACCATGTGAAAGCAGAAGCTGGCGGCTCACTGGTTTTATTTGCCGCTGGTGAGGGAGCGCGCTTACCACCATCTCCGGCATTTATCTCAGCGGTGATGGCGCTAAGGCTGGGGTCAATGGTGGCTTTAACCGACAATAGCCTTGATCAGGCCGAGCAGAAAGTGCTGGAAAATGCTATCGACCATAATTCTGGCTTTAGCGAAGATGAAAAACGCTCCTTACATGCGTATTTGACGTGGCAACTTCATACCCCGGCCAACATGGCAGGCATGAAAAATAGAATAGCGCTGTTGAGTGCGATGGAAAAATCAGCAGTAGGTAAGGTTATCGTGGGAGTAGCCTGCTCAGATGGCAGAATTGAGCCCGCCGAAATCAAACAGCTGGAAAAAATTTATTCAGGCCTAGGACTGGATCCTTCCACTATCTCCGGCAACATCCATCAGCATTCTACGGCAGAGGTTACCCCGCTGTCGTCTGCATCAGCGAGTCTTGGGGCCGCTGAGTTCACGCTGGACGCCAGCGTGCTGGCTCACCATGAGTCAGCCACAGACGATGTCCGTAAATTGCTTAGCGCAATTTTCACCGAGGACGAACCGGAATTGCGCGAGAGCACTCCCGCAGCCGGAGCGCATGATAGTGGCCTTGATAATGCACATAGCCAGCTTTACCACAGGCTTTTGGAAAAGGAACAGTGGCCCCGGAAAGAGGTGTCGGAACTGTGCGAGAATTTTAATTTGATGCTCAGCGGTGCACTTGAGGTTATTAATGACTGGTCCTATGCAGTGGTTGATGCACCAGTGCTGGATGATGACGATGATGATATCTGGGTAGACCTGGAAATTGCCAAAGAATTAGAGGGATAGTTAATGTCTGTGACACGCATAAGAGTTAAAGAGCGGGATGCTATTATCCAATCACTGAAGTCTGGTGTAACGCCAAGAATAGGCATTCAGCACATCCAGGTGGGCCGGATGAATGAGATAACGGCTCTCCATCAGGATATTGAGCGGATCGCGGACGGCGGCGCGAGCTTCAGACTTATCATCGGTGAATACGGCTCAGGCAAAACGTTCTTTCTGAGCGTTGTACGTTCTATTGCGCTGGAAAAAAAGCTGGTAACAGTCAGTGCCGACCTTTCCCCCGACAGGCGCATTCACTCATCGGGAGGTCAGGCGCGCAATCTCTACTCGGAGCTTATGAAGAACATGTCCACCCGCAACAAACCTGATGGTAATGCGTTACTCAGTGTTGTGGAGCGGTTCGTCACGGAGGCAAGGAAGGAGGCTGATGCGGATGGCACTACAGTCTCGTCGGTTATTCACCAACGCCTGGCTGCTCTGTCCGATATGGTGGGGGGATATGACTTTGCTAAAGTCATCGATGCATTCTGGCGCGGACATGAACAGGATAACGAGACGTTAAAATCCAATGCCATTCGCTGGCTGCGGGGCGAATACACCACAAAAACCGATGCCCGAAACGATCTCGACGTCCGGACTATTATCTCAGACGCCTCGTTTTACGATTCATTGAAGCTGGTAAGCCTGTTTGTTCGTCAGGCAGGCTATGCAGGGTTACTGGTCAGCCTCGACGAGATGGTAAACCTTTATAAGCTGAACAACACTCAAGCGAGGACTGCAAACTATGAACAGATCCTGCGGATCCTGAATGACTGTCTGCAGGGTTCTGCCGAGAATATTGGTTTTGTTCTTGGAGGCACGCCCGAGTTCCTGTTTGATCCGCGTAAAGGGCTCTACAGCTATGAGGCGTTGCAATCGCGTCTGGCGGAAAATCGGTTCGCTCAGAAAGCAGGAGTGATTGACTACTCGTCACCTACGCTACATCTTGCCAGCCTCACCCCAGAGGAATTGTATATTTTACTGAAAAATCTTCGCCATGTTTATGCAGGCGGAGAGCCAGAAAAGTATCTGGTATCAGATGATGCACTTACCGGTTTTCTGCACCACTGCAGTAAAAGCATCGGAGATGCTTACTTCCGTACCCCCCGAAACACCATCAAAGGTTTCCTGGATATGCTGGCCGTGCTGGAACAAAACAGTACGATAAGCTGGCAGACGCTAATCTCGGGTGTGGCGATTGAAGATGACAGGCCCAGCGACATGGATGAGACCATTGCGCAGGAAGAAGAGGATGATAACGGCCTGGCCAACTTCAAATTATGAGCAGCGCATACGATAGTCTCGATCCCCGCGTCCGTAAGTGGGTTTATAAGCAGGGCTGGTCTGCATTAAGGCCCCTGCAAGAGAGCGCTATCCCGGTAGTTTTAGCCCGTGACCAAGACGTGCTAATCAGTGCAGGTACGGCAGCGGGTAAAACAGAGGCTTTCTTTCTGCCTGCCTGTTCAGCGATTGCAGATATCACAGGTGGATTTGGTATTATCTATATCAGCCCGCTTAAGGCGCTGATTAACGACCAGTATCGACGTCTTGAGAGCCTTGGCGAAGCGCTGGATATGCCGGTGACACCATGGCACGGTGATGTACCGCAAAGCAAAAAGAAGAAAATACGGACTGACCCAGCGGGTATCCTTCTTATTACGCCAGAATCACTTGAGTCTTTACTTATAAATTCATCGGGTTGGATTAAACAGACTTTTTCGCCAGTAGCCTACATTGTTATTGATGAGTTTCATGCCTTTATTGGTACTGAGCGCGGCATGCAGTTGCTCTCCCTTCTCAACAGAATTGATCATGTACTGGGCCGTCATGCGAATCCGGTTCCCCGCGTTGCGTTGAGCGCTACATTAGGAGAACTGGATAAAGTGCCCGAACTGTTGCGTCCGGATCAGCGATTGCCCTGCGAAATTGTGACAGACAGCAATAGCACAGCCACACTGCAAGTGCAGGTTAAAGGCTATCTGATACCGGTGACCGAAAAAGGAGAAGAGCCACAAAGCTCAGCAGAAAAACACGTCTGCGCTGACATTTTCAGACTCTGCCGTGGAGACTCCCATTTAATTTTTGCAAACAGTCGAAAGCGCACTGAAAGCATTGCGGCGACGCTGAGCGACATGTGTGAGGAAAATGTTGTTCCTAATGAATTCTTTCCCCATCACGGCTCCCTGTCTAGGGAATTACGCGAGACGCTCGAAGCCCGCCTACAGCAGGGTAATTTGCCTACAACAGCAGTCTGTACCATGACGCTTGAGCTGGGTATTGATATCGGTAAGGTGCAGTCGGTTATACAGGTTACTCCTCCACATTCCGTCTCCAGCCTACGTCAGCGTATGGGCCGGTCAGGACGGCGAGATTCGCCATCGGTTCTGAGAATGCTGATCTCTGAGCAAGAACTTACCGCAACCAGCGACATGGTAGACCGCTTGCGGCTACAACTGGTTCAGTCGATGGCGATGATTAGATTGATGATCACTAAGCGATGGTTCGAACCGGCTGATGCCCGCCAGATGCATTACTCCACGTTGCTGCACCAAATCCTTGCGATCACAGCGCAATGGGGCGGGGTTCGAGCCGATCAACTTTGGTCACAACTGTGCCAGACAGGCCCCTTCCGGAACATCGACTTAACTGATTTCAAAACTCTGCTTCGGCATATGGGGGGATACGGTCTGCTGACACAACTTGCTAGCGGTGAAATGGTTATCGGGGCTGAGGGGGAGAAACTGACTAACCATTATACGTTTTACGCCGTGTTCAATACTCCAGAAGAGTTCCGCATTGTCGCAGGAAGCCGAACCCTTGGCACAGTACCAGTGGACTCTCCCCTTCTGCCTGACCAGCACATAATCTTCGGTGGACGCCGCTGGAAAGTGACAGAGATCGAGGTGGAAAAAAAAGTTATCTATGTCGAGGCGACCAAAGGCGGCCAGCCGCCACAGTTTAGTGGTGGGGGTATGTCTGTTCATGATGTTGTTCGCCAAGAGATGCTCGCCATATACAGGGAGAATGATTATCGCATCGCGATAGGAAGTAAGAGAGTCGATTATGCCGATGCCACCGCCAGAAGCCTCTTTGCAGAAGGATGTGACAGTTTTAAGCGTTTCAATCTGCAAAACTCCCATTTTATTTCTGACGGCCAGCGTAGTTACGTTCTCCCGTGGATGGGGGATAAAGTCGTTAATACAATAACGGCCTTACTCATGCGTAGCAGCTTTAAAGCCAGTTCATTTGCAGGTGTTATAGAAATAGATGACGCAAGTGTACCCACTGTCCAACACGCGCTAAAACAAATGCTATTTTCGGGCTTGCCTTCAGAATCAGAACTCGCTGCAGATGTTCCAGAAAAATATCTGGATAAATATGACGATTATCTGCCGGAGTCCCTGCTTGCGAAAGGATATGGAGCAAAAGCATATGACATAGAAGGTACGCAGATCTGGCTACAGAAAAATATTCTGTAGTCTCTTTTCGTAATAGGGTATAAAAATTCATTTACACCCTAAATTATTCGCTGGCTTATTTTTTATTTCCCTGTGGATTTACTAGGTTTTAACTCCGGAGTATTACCGGGAGTATCCTTATTATCACGCCGACGTTTATCAGGTTTTCCTGTCGATTTAGCAATTGGTTTAGGACCAGGTTTAAGAGCCATGATAGTTATCCTTTAACGGTTTAAGAGGGAAGCCCTCTACATCGATATATGGGATGTAATGAAAGTTTTCAATTTGAGGTTAACTGCTTTCAAACGACTAATTCTCAATTGTGTGAGCTATGTCCGCTTTGTCACAAGCCGGACAGACTCGAGGCCACATAACATCTGCGATGAACGAGAAACGGAAGTTCGCTTTCATGGTAACCTAATCCACATGCCAGAGAATCTCTAAAAGAGAATGGTGCGGATTTCAGGGATACCTACAATTTTACGGTACTGATGCAGTGAGTTCAGGGGCTGGCTAAAAAATTTATGGCAAACTTGTGAAGCAAGCATAGAGGCGTGACCTTACTTTTTGGTGGAACACTAAGTAGATCACAACCTTCTATGCCTGTCTTTATTTATGGTGAACCGTCAGCTATTAGGCCCTTTTGCTTTCATCATTGAAATACTATCCTTGTGTAGAATGCGCATCATGGAAAAAAGCAAACTAACTGAGTTATAAAAATCAACACATGAAATAAGTCATGAATATATTAAAAAACAATTCAATACCCACTAAAGTGCTCAATGATTTTCATTTAACTTTTTCTCTACAATATGAACAACGGTTAGATAGCTAACCAATGTTACAAGAAAGCAACCTATAAGTAGAGCTATCCCTATAAACCCTTCCGCGTCACGCTCTCCGAATAACTCAGCCGCTTTTATCCAAAACTCTCGCTCTCCCTTCGTTACAGGATCCGATGGTCTTGCTAACAAAAATGTTAGAATATAAATCACAGCACCAATGAGTAATTTAACTCCCGTTGGGACACGCTTCATGACCATTAAGGATCACCTCAATCGTTCCATATGACATCAGGCCATTAGCCAGTTTCGTTTTTCTGGTTGATACTAATGTTCGGCGGATTGCTAAAAAATCTGTTCTATGTTGTAGAGTTATACAGCCTAATGAGATGCCGAGTGGGCCCGGTGGATGCAGGCGGAAGTTCCCACGTTTTATACCATTAACCCATGTATAATCATCAATTACCCCGTCATCACGATAAAGAGCGAACCACTCATATTTGATTACTGGCGTTGAGGTGGGCCATGAATAAAAGTCATGAAGATCTGTTCGAACCATTCCTTTCCAACCACCTGTTGGTCTATCTACTATATGGTAAAGACCGTCAGGAATTGGGCCATTGTCTGGTATTCCAATACAACCGGCTTGGTTGCGGTATACACGATTGCCAGAATAAGCCAAAAAAGTACCAAGACCATACATTATCAAAGGAGAGAAATCAGCATTATTAACAATAAACTTCCCATGAATTGGCATGTATAAATTCCTTTTTATTAACTTCCTAATTCACCCCCAAATACTATATCCTGACGTACCTGCAACTTTATGCGACCAAGATATAGTATTGTATCTTAGCATAACATCTTCAAAAGGAATTAACTCTGTATTATTAATTGAGTGAGGATATGTCGATGAAACAGCAACAACTCTAGCACCAGTCAATTTCAACTCATAAAAATTTTCTAACTGCCCAGCCTGATTAGTTCGATAAAAATAGAATGTTGCTGTAAGCGACTCATTCGTCGAAACTGAAACACCAAGTAATGGAGATGATTTATCTATAGGTTTAGTTAATTGTACTGGGTGATGCGCTACATTGTCTTCTCGGGTTATAGTGTGATTTAGGCTTAATACCTGTATTTGGTCTTCATGCCCATGTTGGTATCTATTTCCGATCGAATCAAGTGTAGAACAACCAGATGAAATTAACCCTTGCTTTTCACCTTCCAACGTCAAATAAACAATATGTGACATAGTATCATCCTTGTTTTATTTAATTTAATATACAATATATTATTAACCCTATTTTAAGGAAAAAGCACACCCTTTAAATACCACCAACTCTAACAAATAAAGAATAAAACTGTCAATAATGCATTGTAGAACTCGCAACTACAGTGAATGTAATCACAACACGGGCAGCCCCCATATTGTCATGTTCCTTTGACAATAAGACCTCATTTTGATAACAAAATATTGAGTGCTTTTTATGGATGATTGAATACCGTATCAGGCTTCGAGACAGAGATAATGAATAAAATTTTTATTTAGGTCCATATATTGTTTCTTATTAAGTCATAAAGATGAAAAAACCTTATTCAACATATATTAGTCTTTATTGAATAAATCTAACGTTTAGGTGACTGACAGATCTGAACGCTACATTCGTTTCAACATCAGCTCACTATGGCAAATCAGAATCCCTTAATGTGCAAGGATATCATATCGCGCCACCAAAACATTTCTTTGATGAATATCCGCGGGAGATGTTCAGGGTAATGGAAACTCCCGTGATAATGCAGGACTCCCATACGCGTATTCAGATTAAGTAACCTTTGCCCCATTTATCATGCCCTTTCCCTCTTTCTCCCTCAGTGAACCGGAAGGCGAAGACCCAAACTCTGCGGATAAGGGTCAAAGTAATTTTGAGTTAGCAGATAGCGGTCGGGGTATTCGGCCAGATAGTGCTTCAGCAGCGTAAGTGGGGCGAGGATGGGCAACAGTCCATCGCGATAGTGCAGGATCACCTCGCGCAGTTCACCACGCTGGCGGAGGGTCAACTGATTACGGAAATAACCCTGAATATGCATTAGCACGTTGGTGTGATTTTTCCGCGAAGCGGGTTTCTTCAGGATTGTCATCAGTTTTTCGCGATAGGCCACAAAGAAATCATCCAGGTTTTCCCATTCATGCAGCGACGCGACAAACGGCCCGATCTCACGGTAGCCCGCCTGGTGGTGTGCCAGCAGTTGAAGTTTATAGCGGCTGTGGAAGTCCAGCAGCGCACGCCGCGTGAGGCCGTTGGCACGCAGAGTGTTCAGCTCATGTAGGGCGAAAACACGCTCGACAAAGTTCTCCCGCAGCACCGGATCGTGCAGGCGACCATCTTCTTCAACCGGTAACCACGGGTATTTCTCCAGTAATGAAGCGGTAAAAAGACCAACCCCCTCTTTACGCCCGCGATTGCCTTTTTCGTCATACAGCCGCACGCGCTCCATACCGCAACTCGGCGATTTGGCACAAACGATAAAGCCCGACAGTTGCCCCAAATGTGAGAGGTAAGTCTCGGCGAAGTCGGCCATTTTCTCCGTTACATCGTCGTGTGGGGCATGACTGAAGCGCATGCGAATGTCGCCTTCTGCCGTCTGTACCAGACGCAGAGCCGGACGGGGCACGGGCAGGCCGATGGACATCTCTGGGCAGACGGGTTTGAAGGTCACCCACTGCGCCAGCTCATCCATGACGAAGTTCATACGTTTATGCCCGCCGTCAAACCGTACGGCCGAGCCGGTTAAACATCCGCTGATCCCAATGACGGGTTGAATAGTCATGGCACTCCCCTCTTTACTGTGTATTTCGGGTGAAGAAAAGCGTGACCGTCCCGACGGTGATCCCGAATTTCTTCATCTCTGTTTTATTAAAAAGATGCGTGCCGTCCTGTAGGTACATCCAGTCATCAAAATGTAACAGCCAGGTACGGCCGTCAGCTTTAACGTTCATACTGTAACGCCAGTTAAAAGCATTGCCCGCAGCCTGACCTGTCGCGACACCTTCAATATCGCCCGCGGTGCCCTCGTAGCGATCGGTAGCGATGCGCCGGATATGCCACACGCGCTGCTGTTGCTCACCATCGTCATAGACGAAATGCTCGTTAAGCGTCAGCGTGTCGCCAATGACGTTACCGGTGATGTCGACGTGGAAGCGACGCAGTTGTTTACCGCTGCGATCCTGCACCATGCCCCACGCTTCGGTTTTCCCCTGAAAATACTGGAAGATATCTAGCGACGGCTGTTGTTGTCGGTAGTCAGTAACCTCTGTGCTGCAGCCTGTCAGCATTACCAGCATCAGGCACAGTGTCAGAATACGTTTCATTTTTTACCTCCGATCAACTGCTGACGCAGTTCGGGATATTGCGTGCGAGGATCGAGCCAGATGGCCAGAAAACATGTACTAAAGGTTGCAGGCTGGCTCGGACCGAGCGGGGCAAAACTTTTTTGTGACGCCGAGGCGCGGTACCAGAATTGCCCTTGCTTACCGTTAAACACAAAGGCCAGCTGCGCCCCCGGTGTGACGTCGGGCCAGAGGGAATGCAGCATACGCAGCCAGGATTCGCTCTGCGGTTCGCGTGCCAGAACGCCCTGCGCCTGCCACTGATCGCGAGTGGCCTCGACCAGCTCGTCGCGGTCGATATTGCGTTTGTAGGTAATAATTAACGCCTGATCCTGCTCCGGACCGTTATACCGGCCGTCCGGCGTGAGTAGTTGGGAGGTATAGACGGTGAACGGCCCCCAGGTTAGGGTTGCATCACCCACTTTGCGCCAGCTTAACCAGTCGGCAGAATGGGCGACGGGCGTGATGGCCGTCAGCCACAGCAACATCAATAACGCGGTTCTCATTGTCGCTTCCCCATCAACATGTGGAAAAACAGCATCAGAATCAGCCAGCCCGACGCCATCCAACTGGCGACGATAATGTCAGACTTCAGGAAGGTCATCGCACCCAGACGTTCACCGATGATGTACGCCACTGGCCCGCCAAAGGTCGCCATCAGCGTCAGTAGCCACACCGGCAGCGTGGTCGTGCGGGTCAGTTCAGTCCAGACGGTAGCGAACATCAACCACAGCGCCACCATCCATAGCGGCAGCAGTACGTCGCCGTCAAAGTCGATCAGCCCCGTCCATACCCAGAACGCATCAAGGCCGCTCCCCGCCGCGGCGAGCAGGAGGGCGTAAAGACGGTGTGCAGGCGATAGCATCAGGCAGGCCAGTATCGCGAGCGCAAGCCACAAAAACAGGCCTCGTTCACGAAACAACACCACCAGCGTCCAGTAGAGATCGAACGCGATTGCCATCAGAAAGACCTGCACATAGCGCTTCATACGCGCTCCGCAGTCAGTTGCACCGCACTGATAGTACGTGCATTAAATCCGGCTTCGCAGTAGCCAAAGTAGTAGAGCCACATACGACGAAACCGGTCATCAAAACCGAGCTTTTCAATATCCTGCCAGGCGTGTACAAACCGCTGCCGCCACTGTGCCAGCGTGCGAGCGTAGTCAGGCCCCATGTCGAACAGATTGCGGACGACAAAATCGGTGTGTCGCGTCATCAGCTCACTCATCACCGTAATGCTTGGCAAAAAACCGCCGGGGAAGATGTAGCGCTGAATAAAATCGACGCTTTTGCTGTAGTCGCGGTAGCGCTGATCCTGAATGGTGATGGCCTGAATCACCATTTTCCCTCCCGGGCGCAAACGTGCCTGACAGGTGCGGAAGAAGGCTGGCAGGTAGCGTTGCCCTACCGCTTCTATCATCTCGACCGACACCAGCTTATCGAACTCGCCGGTCAGATCGCGATAGTCACACAGCAGGACCTGCACTCGATCCTGCAACCCCGCGCGGGCAATCCGCGCTTTCGCCCAGTCGTACTGCTCCTGCGACAGCGTGGTAGTGGTGACGCGGCAGCCGTAATGACGAGCGGCGAACTCCGCCATCGCCCCCCAACCGGTGCCGATTTCCAGCAGGTGATCGCTGGCCGTCAGCGTCAGTTGTTCACACAGGCGGGTCATCTTTGCCCGCTGGGCCAGGGTAAGATCCTGCTCGTCGGCGGTGAACAGTGCACTGGAGTAGAGCATTTCCTCATCGAGAAAATGTGCGTAGAACTCATTGCCCAGGTCGTAATGGGCAGCGATGTTTTCCCGCGCCTGCTGCCGATGGTTGCGCCGCGTCCAGTGGCGAAGCCGCTCAACGGGCCTGCCCAGCAGACGAAAACCGCTTTCCATCTGCTCTAGCACCTTGCTGTTGAACGCAAGAATCTGCAACAGCGGGGTGAGCTGATTGGTCTCCCACTCGCCGTCTATCCAGGCTTCAGCAGCGCCGAGGCTACCGCCTGTCAGCAAACGCCAGTACACGCTTGGAGCAAGGATCTGCACGTCGGCGCGCAGTGTGGCGGCAGCATCGCCAAAATGGAAAGTCTGCGCCCCTTCACGTACCGTGATCGCGCCCTCGCGGATACCACTTAGCAAACGAAAGAGCAGCCAGCGCGCGATACGAGCGTTGCGCGGGATGTCGGGTTCAAGCGCAAAGACGGGATCGGTCATGAGCGTTCACTCCTGCTGACGGGATGGTTGTACAGCGGCACACGCTTAAGCCATAGCCGCAGCGCCTGCCAATAAATAGCGAACACCGTTTTCAGCGTCATCAACGGTATACGCAGCAGAAGTGACGTCAGGTTTGCGCGCGTCAGTGGTTCACGGCGCAGCACCAACGTGGCATCGAATACTTTAGATTCCTGATGATTTTCGATATGCATATGCAGCGTTTTACCGGGGCTGTTGAAACGCCAGTGATAAACCATGTCCATCGGGTTAAAGGGGGATACGTGGAACGCCTTTTCCAGCGGGCGGGCCTCCTGACCATCGACCGCATGACCATCGACCGCATAGTAATGGCGTTCGTTCCACGGGGTATTGCGCACCTCCGCCAGTATCCAGCGCAAGATGCCCATATGGTCATAGCAGTAGTAAAAATTGACCGGATTAAAGTGGAACCCGAAATAGCGCAACTGGGTCAGAAGCATAACCCGGCCATCAGGCCGCTCGCCGATCAGGCTTTCAAGCCGGTCAAGGACGTTCTCTTTGAGCGGCGTGCCGAGCGGATAGTCCGCATCGTGGAAAGCGGCAGCGGCAAATCGGTTACGGCGGATGCCTGCCGACGGCAGCACGTCGAGTTCATCCAGATCGAGCCAGGCCATAAACATACTGTAGCGAAAATGGTGCACTTTCGGCTGGAGCCGCCGATGGCGTAAAACTCCCTGATACAGGCAACTGTTCATTTCAGTTCCCCTCTCCTGCGGCGGCGATCCCCTTCACCACATCGAGTGCGCTACGTACGCCATCTTCATGAAAACCGTTGTACCAGTAAGCCCCGCAATACCAGCTCCGCTGACAGCCGTTAATCTCACCGCGCCGCGCCTGTGCGCGCCAGCTTTTGGGGTTAAACAGCGGGTGCTCATAGACAAAGCGCTTCCAGACATAGCGCTCGTCAATCGGTGTTTCCGGGTTCAGGGTAACGCAGAACAAGGGGCTACCCTCTGGCAACCCTTGTAAAATATTCATGTTATAGGTGACACAGGCACTATCCTGTTCATGTTCGCTCAGGCGATAGTTCCAGCTGGCCCAGGCGCGCTGGCGCACCGGCAGCCAGCGCGGGTCGCTGTGTAACACCACTTCGTTACGCTGCCAGCCGATATCCCCCAGCACCTCACGCTCGGCAGACGTCGGCTCGTCAAGTATCGCCAATGCCTGCGCGGAGTGACAGGCGAAAATCACCTGATCGAACGTATAGCTCGATCCCTCAAGCTGGATCTGAACGCCTCCGTCGTGGCGCATCACCTTCTGCACCGGCGCGTTAAGATGGAGGGTCAGGCGATCGCCCAACTGTGCCAGCATAGCGCGAATGTACTCCCGCGAACCGCCGGGCACCACGTACCACTGCGGACGATGAGCGATATCCAGCAGACCGTGGTGCTCAAAGAAACGCAAAAATAGCGGCAGCGGGAAGCGGCGCATCTCCTGAAGCGACGACGACCAGATAGCGGCTCCCATCGGCAAAATGTAATGACGGGCGAAAAAACCGCTGAAACGGTGCTGATCGAGGAAAGTCTGTAGCGTAGCGCTCTCATCCACCTCACCCGCCAACGCTTCTTTTGCCAATCGATTAAAACGTACGATCGATTTCAGCAGTCCCCAGAATGTCGGATTGACAAGATTACGACGTTGAGCAAACAGCGAAGCGACAGTATGGCCGTTATACTCCAGACCATTCTCTGGGTTATGCACGGAGAAGCTCATTTGCGTTTTTTGCCCACGGATGCCCAACTCGCTGAGCAGGCCCATAAAACGTGGATAGGTGCGGTCGTTATAGACGATAAACCCGGTATCGATGGCATACGTCCCCTGCGGAGTAGTGACATCAACCGTAGCGGTATGCCCACCTAATGTGGGTTCGGCCTCGAAAAGCGTAACCTGATGGTGTCCGGCCAGTCGCCAGGCACAAGTCAACCCGGCGATACCGCTGCCGATAATAGCAATGTTCATGAACGCACCATCCTGCGCAGCAACGCGCGCTGAAGAAAATTCGGCAGCCCTGCCAGCAGGCGCAAAATCAGGCTGAAGCCTGTCGGGAACGTGATGTGATCTTTCCCTTTAGCCAGACCACGACGGATAGCCTCCACGGCGCTGTCCACGCTCACCTGACCGGGCATGGCAAAATCATTTTTGCGGGTCAGTGGCGTGTCAACAAAGCCCGGCGAGACGACCGTGACGGCAATCCCTTTTGGCTCCCAATCCAGACGTAGGCTATTGGCAAACCAGGTCAGCGCCGCTTTCGATGCACCATAAGCCTCTGCCCGTGGGAAGTGCAGCCAGTGCGCCATGGAGCTGACCAGCACCACGCGGTTTCCCGAAACCAACTGCCCCTGTAGCGCGGCCAGACAGTTTACCGGCCCCAGAACATTGGTGGTCATCACCCGTTCCACCAGCGCGGCATCCACAACGCCATGATCCAGATATTCACAGGTTCCCGCACAGAGAATGACCAAATCGGCAGCGCAGTTGGACAGCGCCTGACGGCAGGCCTCAGGATCGGTCATATCGAACGACCTAACCGTGATGTTTGGGCTGTATTGTTGTAACGCCTCCAGCCTGTCTGGATCTCGCCCGCAAGCGATGATGCGGTAACCGTCATCGGCCCAGGATTTTGTGAGCCCCTCGCCTATGCCAGAGCTTGCACCCGTGATGAGGACCGTTTTCATGAACGCACCCTCCTTTTCACACCGCGCACCGCCCAGCCCAGTAACGGCAGGTGTTCGTAGATCATCTCTCCGGCGTCGTAATAATCGCGCTGACGAATAATCAGATCGTCCTGAATATCCACGATTGAGCATCCCTGAAGGGTAAGCGCCTCTCCCCCGGCAACTCGCGGGTGGGCCCAGTGCATGGTCCAGGTTACGGCAAAACGATGGCCGCTACTGAGGGAAGGGTCAATGGAAAAGCGGCACTGCTCAACGTTAGCCAGCAGATGGGTGAAATAACGCTGGATCGCAACCAGCCCCTCATGTTCACCAAACGGGTCGATAAGCGAAGCATCCGGATGATAAATCTCGGCCAGCGCCGATGGCTGCTGGGTATCCAGCTCGGCGTAGTAATCCACAAATCGGTTGATGACGGATGACAATGTGTTCATGAGTCTCACCTGGGCTTGGAATAACGTGGCGTAATCGCATAATTAAAATCTACACAATTATTTTTATTTGTCCAAGTTTTACCAGTGTTATTTTTTATTTCACAATAATTTCAATAGATTATTTATATCTATTTTACAGGTGAAATTTTCTCTTATTAGAAGGCGTTACCCGTCCGCCACCTTTACAGGTGGCAGCGAAGTGAAGGATTGGGAGATGAAAAAGCGGAATTACAGAGGAATGACGTCTAAGGAAGCGACGTGCTGTTGCCAAAGGTCAATCTGTTTTTTGCGAGCCGCGGTGAGTTTACCGGTGGTGACCAGCAGCCATTTTCGCTCCGGGAAAATCTCCGGCGCCAGAGTGGCTGGCGGTACGGGAAGGACGTCAATGCGAAGCCCCTGACCGGTGCGCATAAGCGCTTCGAGCCAAATTTCGCACGGATCGCTCAGATGCCAGCCGGTAATCAGATAGTTATCACCTGGCGCTCTTTTATCCCCTTCAAGGCAAAACGACGTGTAGGAGATGATGATGCCATCGAGGATTTCGCGCAGGGTCATCATCGCCGGAATATTGGCCGAGACTTTGCTGCGCAGCGGGCGCAATACTTCACGGACCAGTTCCGTACGTGGATACTCGCGGCCCGCGTCGTAAATCAACTGGCGCAAGGATTCGATTTTTCCCTCTTTCAACCGCTGCAACATGCTTTCCTGCAGGGCAAGCCAATTATTTGTTCGACGCGTGCCTGGGCGAGCCAGCAGCGGTTTCACCTGGCTGACCGGGACCCCTTTTTTCACCCAGTCGAGAATTTTTAGCGCCTGCTGGACATCGTCATCGCTGTACAACCGGTGGCCACCGTCTGTGCGCATCGGTTTGAGCAGGCCGTAACGACGCTGCCAGGCGCGGAGCGTCGTCGCATTTATCCCACAAAGCCGGGAAAATTCACCGATGGAGTAAGACATGTACTCAGCCTGATAGTAAACAATGCTCTCAATATACTACGAATAGCGTCAGGTTGAATGACGTCGTTGTCTTACAAACACGCCGACAGTTCACGTCACGGCGTTAACCCGGCCCTTCGCTCCCTGCCGCCAGCAGCGGGAGCAGCACATCGCTAATAGGCGTAGGAATACCCCGTGCACGACCATAACGCTGTACCACACCGTTGCGGATATCCCATTCCAGCGGGCGGTTCGCCTGCCGGTCTGCAAGGATTGACGTGCCTAAATCCGCAGGCGCACGCTGAAAATTATCCACGATTTCCTGCGCAACCCCATCGTCCAGCACAGCCCCCTCGGCACGCGCAACAGCAAGACACTCGCGCAAATAGGCCAGAGCCAGTTCCGTTACATCCCCGCGTGAGAACATACCGGCACGGCGATTAGCAAGCACCATCAGGCCTGCGACCGCATTTTGCAGCAGCTTGCGCCATGCGACAGATAAAAAATCCGCAGACAGCTCAACCGTGCAGCGTGTACCACTGAGCGCCTCAGCGACGCATTTTGCTTGCGGCACATCCGGCAACGTCAGGCGCGGTTTGGCACGCAGCCAGACTGAAGCATCCGGCTCGCGCTGAGCCGGAAACCAGACCACTGAAGGCAACACCGTTGCACCGTTGACATAGGGTTCCAACTGAGTTTTCTGCTCGACACCGTTTTGCAGAGCGCAGACCACCGTATTTTCATCGCATAACGCATTCAGCCACTCGGCGCTGTCGACGTTTTGGGTGGTTTTCACCGCGACAAACACCAGATCGAATGGATGGCTGATAGCCACCGGATTGCTCAATACTGGGCCTGGCACCACAATTTCACCATCATCGTGACGCAGAACTAATTGCGGATGCGCAGTGCGTCCGCAAAGGACTGGCGTACGGTTAACGTCATGCAGCACAGCGGCAATGGTAGTACCAATTGCCCCCGGCCCAAGAAGAGCCATCGTGGGATGATCTGACATCTTGTGTCCTCCTGATTTGATTAACCCATCATCAGTGTGCCGACGGCAATCACCGGGCACACCCGCATTTTCTCCGCGTTATCGATCCCGGTAAATAGCATCATTCACTTTTAGAGATCTTCCAACATCCTGACCACATACCTCTGAGGAGATCGCTATGCGGAAAACACAATTCACTCAGCACCCGCTCATCAGCGGTGAAGATCCTGTTGCGAACCGCGTTATTAAACCCTAACGTGAGCATTATTCTTCACCCGCTGGATATTCATTGCTTTGATTGACGAGGGAAAATGGAACGTTTGTTTGTCTACGGGACGCTGCGCCCAGGCCACGAAAATGCCTATATTCTGGAAAACATCGGTGGAGACTGGCTGCCGGGTGATGTGGCTGGCACATTGTATGAGAGTGGCTGGGGCGCTGCTGAGGGATTCCCAGGGCTCGTATTGGACGATCACGGGCCGCGCGTCAGCGGTTATCTATTTTTATCTGATAATCTCGAGGCGCACTGGCCAATGCTGGATGAATTTGAAGAGGGCTATGATCGCGTTGAGGTTGTGGTTATTACAGCGGAAAACCAACAGGTTACGGCATGGGTTTATCAGTTACAGCCACAGACAAGCCAGTAGCGTTATAAATCAAATACGCCCATCGCCCTGCCCCAGCCAAATTGAAAAATCCCGCTTACGGTTACCTAAGCGGGACGCGAACATCACAACCTCAATGTTGCTTGTTTCCAAACGCCCTTAACAAGCGTCATTCATTGCCCCATTGATTCAGGAACGTCGCGATCTCATCAATACGAAACGCGTCGATACCGGCTTCACTGGCCATCTCTTTCTGCGCTTCTTCACTGATCTCTTCGTTATTCATTAAGCGAGTGATCAGCAGTTGGAAATAGTGCGCCAGAGCGTCACGTTCTGACTCGCTCACCGGTTTTTCAGATTCCGTCGCATACTCATCCGTGATGTCATAAAATTTAAGCGGTATTTCATTGTTCATCAGTCGTCCCCAAGGGTTAAGGTCTATGCCGTTGATGCCTGCATCATCTGGCCTGAATAATACCATTCTTATGTCGTTTTTCTGTCATCCGTGTGGGGCAAGGAGCTAAACGAGGACCGTTTAGCCTCTTAAGAGCAAAAGACAGGGTGAGCTTTTCGTTTTAGCTTTACTATTAGGTCATGCAATCAACCACCATTAACCTATTGAGTTATAAACTTAAACACACCTTTACAGAGACTACCGCAACAGCGCCGATTCGCACCGTACACCAGGTCATGAAGATGGCTCATGTCTATTGAAATTAAATCACTTTTACTCACTCGATGAGTCTGGCATAAATTGTGCACTACTATAGACAATATGAAACCTGCAAAATTATAAGACCTGAAAACCTTGGAAAAACAAGCAATAAATTCAGGTTTTATATCAAGAATTAGGATGCAAGATCGCGATGAATAAGAATTTCACCTTTACGATTAAGAACACGTGTTTCGATGAAAATTATAACCCCTCCGAAAACACGCGTATCACGACCAACTTTGCGAACCTGGCGAGAGGAAAAAACCGCCAAGAGAACTTGCGCAACGCCTTAACGATGATTGACAATCGTTTCAATTCTCTGGCGCATTGGGATAACCCCAAAGGCGATCGCTATTCTGTCGAACTTGATATCATTTCCGTTGAGGTTGATATAGAAGGCAATGGCGGCAGCTTCCCCGTCATTGAAATACTGAAAACCAATATTGTTGATAAAAAAACTAACGAGCGCATTGAAGGCATTGTAGGAAATAACTTCTCCTCCTACGTGCGAGATTATGACTTTAGCGTCTTGCTGTCAGATTATAATAAGAATCACCCCGGATTTAGCACCCCTGATAGCTTTGGCGTCCTGCATGGCAATCTATTTAAATGCTTCGTAAATTCAGATTGTTACAAAGAGAATTTTAGTAAAGCGCCAGTTATCTGCCTGAGCGTTTCAAGTAAAAACACCTATCATCGGACTGGCAATCAGCACCCTGTGTTAGGCGTCGAATACCAGCAAGATGAATATTCATTGACCGATCAATACTTCCATAAAATGGGATTGCAGGCTCGCTATTTTATGCCGCCAAATAGCGTCGCGCCTTTAGCTTTCTATTTTTCTGGTGACTTACTGAGTGATTACACGAATCTTGAGCTGATCAGCACCATCGCCACGATGGAGACTTTTCAAAAGATTTACCGACCTGAGATTTACAATGCCAATTCTCCGGCAGGCCAATGCTATCAGCCAAGCCTGAATCATCAGGATCATTCATTCACTCAAATTGTTTACGATAGAGAAGAACGTAGCCTGCTGGCTATCGAGCAGGGAAAGTTTACTGAGAAAAACTTCATCAAACCATACCAAGCGATTCTTGAGCAATGGTCTGCTAATTACGTTCTTTGATTAACCAAACACACAAGGTCACCGATTATTATGAAAATATTGTTACCCACCTCCACTGCAGGCAGCTTACCGAAACCTTCTTGGCTGGCGCAGCCTGAGACCCTTTGGTCCCCTTGGAAATTGCAAGGCGAGGAACTGATTGAGGGCAAACAAGATGCGTTGCGTTTGAGTCTGGCGGATCAGCAACAGGCTGGCATTGATATTGTCAGCGACGGCGAGCAAACGCGCCAACATTTTGTCACGACGTTTATTGAGCACCTCAGCGGTGTTGATTTCGAGAAACGTGAGATCGTTAAAATTCGTAATCGCTATGATGCGAGTGTACCAACAGTCATCGGTGCGGTGGTTCGCCAGAAGCCCGTTTTTGTTGAAGACGCCAAATTTTTACGCCAGCAAACCACGCAACCCATTAAATGGGCACTGCCGGGTCCCATGACGATGATCGATACGCTCTATGATAGCCACTATAAAAGTCGCGAAAAACTCGCCTGGGAATTCGCCAAAATTCTTAATCAAGAAGCCAAAGAGTTAGAGGCTGCGGGTGTCGACATTATCCAGTTTGACGAACCCGCCTTTAATGTGTTTTTTGATGAGGTGAATGATTGGGGCATTGCCGCTTTAGAACGAGCCGTTGAAGGGCTTAAATGTGAAACTGCGGTACATATTTGCTATGGCTATGGCATCAAAGCCAATACCGACTGGAAAAAGACACTGGGATCCGAGTGGCGTCAATATGAGGAAATTTTCCCTAAACTGCAAAAATCGGCTATCGATATCATTTCACTGGAATGTCAGAACTCCCGGGTTCCAATGGACCTGATTGAACTCATTCGCGGTAAAAAAGTGATGGTAGGTGCCATTGACGTGGCAACCAATACCATTGAGACGCCAGAGGAAGTCGCCGATACGTTACGAAAAGCCCTTCAGTTTGTGGATGCTGACAAGCTCTATCCGTCTACCAACTGTGGCATGACGCCTTTATCTCGTCGCGTCGCAAGAGGCAAGCTCAATGCGTTAAGTGCCGGCGCGGCAATCGTCCGAAAAGAACTCTTGGCTAAATAACGTCGCCAAGTAGATCGCTTGAAGCGAGTTCAGCCCGAGTTAAGCGATACATAAGCCTTAATGAAAAGCCCGCAAGGGCTTTTCATCTATATACGCATCGGTAAAACGTTAATTACCACATCAAATCATCAGGCACTTTAAAATCAGCGTACGGATCGTCTTCGTCTTGCTCTTCCTGACTCAGCGCACTATTTAATACAATACTGCTCGCATCTCGCTGCGCAATTTTATCGGCTACGATCGCGGGAATAATTGCGTATTCACTCTCGCCGCTGCTATCAATCACCAAACGAGCAATGGCGAGGCGACCGCTAATCAGCTGAGACTGAGTCAGCTTATCCACAGTTATTTTTTTAATTAAATTATTATCTGTGAAGTTAAAACCAATATCGCCTTTTGCAATATTGATTCTGTTCATTTCAATAAGCTGCTTCACCTGAGCTTTATACTCTTTAGATAAAACAGCTTGTTTTTGTTGTTCGCTTAGCTGTTTATCACGCTCAAGCTGTGCTTTTTTATTTTCTTCCACAGCCTCTCTTGCTTCACGAGCCTGAACGCGTGATTTCTTCGCCGTTCTTTGGACTTTGGCCATTTTTTTGCTGGTCACTAATCCCGCTTTTAGCATCTGCTCTTGTAAGGTGAGCTTTGTCATCTTCGTTCCTAAACCCGTTAAATAATATGTGGGATTATACCTGTAATTTTTGAGGCTGCACCAGGTTGCAGGACGCGATCGCGGAGTGGAGTGCATTTGGAGGGAGCTAGCAGAAGCAATGCCGAAATTCTGCTTATGAGTGGCGCAGAGATTTCGGCACAGGATCAGTCCGAATGATGTCAGACCTTGAGCAGTTTCGCCGTGGCATCGATGTCTATCTCATCTTCCGAGAAGATTAACGTCGTTCCCTGAAAGGTGGTGATCGCCAGTTTTTTCAGCGAGCGCATTTCACCCGGCTTAGCGGTTGATTTCGGCCTGATACTATTCATCAGTATCCCCACAGACAGCACCACATTTTCTTTATCAATGCCGGTGTCGGCGGGCACTTCTTCGCTGTAAACCAGATAAGACTTAATCGACGTGAGCTTAAGGCGCTCACCCGCAATATAGATGTATTTGCTTTCCGGCACCACTTTCACAGCATAAGCTGACAACCCCTTGTTATTCGTGGTGGGTTCGAAAGTGACCTCCGCATCTTTCTTAATCAGATCAGGATTGGCGACCTTAATCACATGAAAATAACGGTTATCGCCGTTTTCATCTTTGATAAATCCAAAACCTTTATCTTTAAACCAGGTTGTGATCGTTCCGTTCATCGCCATTGTCGCCTACTTAATCGTTTATCTGCTCAGTTTTTGCAGCGCGCAGTGTAAAGCACAATGCCTGCGCAGACTACGTCTTTGGGTTAAGTCTGGACGATAAATTTCTGGTCTGCGAAAAAACATTCCCGATGCCGATTCCCTCAGCATCGGGAAGTCTTCATTTAGCTGATATCACCACCGTTGGTGGCAATCACTTTCTGATACCAGTGGAACGATTTCTTCTTATAGCGGTTGCCGCTGCCGGAAATCGTGTCATCCAGTTCGACATAGATAAAGCCGTAGCGTTTGCTCATCTCGCCGGTAGACATGCTGACCAGATCGATGCAGCCCCACGGGGTATATCCCATCAGCTCAACGCCGTCGGCAATCGCGTCTGCCATTGCTTCGATGTGCTGACGCAAATAGTTGATGCGATAGTCGTCAGCGATGTAGTGTTCTTCATCCGGTTTATCCACCGCCCCCAGACCGTTTTCGACGATAAACAGCGGTTTTTCATAGCGGTCATACAGTTGGTTGAGCGCAATTCGCAGCCCCACCGGATCAATTTCCCATCCCCACTCGCTGGCTTCCAGGAACGGATTACGCGCCCCGCCCAGCAGGTTACCGTGGGCAGTTGCCGCATCTGGGTCAGTTTTGTAGGTGGTGGAAGACATGTAATAACTGAAGCCGATATAGTCGACGGTGTGCTGCTTAATCAGCTCCAGATCTCCCGGCTGAATATCCAGCGTGACGCCCAGCGACTGCCACAGACTTTTCGCGTAGTAGGGATATTTCCCGCCCGCCTGCACGTCCGCACAGTAAAAGTTAAATGACTGCGTCTCTTTCAGCGCCGCCAGCTGATTGATGGGGTTACAGTCATAGGCGTAGTTAGTGGCAAACAGGATCATGCAGCCGATCTGGATCTGCGGATGGGTCTCATGCGCAATTTTCACCGCCAGACTGCTGGCGACAAACTGGTTATGCCATGCCTGGAATTTCGCCTGTGGATCCAGCGCACCGGTCTGCACCGTCAGCCCCTGACTCATGATCGGGAAGTGGGCAGCGCTGTTGATCTCGTTAAAGGTCATCCAGTACTTCACCCTGTGGCCGAAGCGCTCCAGCACCGTGCGGGCAAAGCGCTCGAAGTGACCGATTAATTCACGGTTTTTCCAGCCGCCAAAGACGGTGGCAAGGTGCAGCGGCATCTCATAGTGAGAGATCGTAATCACGGGCTCAATGCCGTGGGCGATGCAGGTATCAATCACCTGTTCGTAATGATGCAGCCCCGCTTCGTTGGGCTGCTGCTCAACGCCGTTCGGGTAGATGCGCGTCCAGGCAATAGAAAAGCGATAGCATTTGAAGCCCATCTCGGCAAACAGCGCAATATCTTCACGGAAGCGATGGTAGTGATCGATGCCTTTATGGTTAGGATAGGTGTAGCGCTGCTCATCCAGCGTGAAGTCAAACGCATCGGAAGCCACGATATTTAAACGCGCTTTACCGCCGGGAATTGCGTCCACAATCGACAGTCCTTTGCCGTCGATATTGTAGGCTCCTTCGACCTGATTCGCTGCGGTGGCCCCGCCCCACATAAAGCCGTGCGGAAATCTTTCGCTCATGGCACTTATCCTTTATCAATGCTGATTATTTATCGAAGATGATTCTTTAATGTCGTGGTTCTGCCTGACGTTGCTTTGATTCAGCACGACCCGAATGGCGGAAATTCTAGAGGAAAAGAGAGGGCATGAACAGAAATAAGGAACCGGTTGCATATCCGGTGCAAGCGGGTCTGGCGGCGTAGAAAAACTGGCCCCAGACAGCGGAATTGCAGGTTATTTTTTCGTTTTTTGAGGCGCTTTTCGCGTGGCTGACTTGCTCGCTTGATCGCGCATCTGGCTCTTTCGATGCGTGGTCTCCACGAGTTTCCTGAACGTCGGACACTCCATATGCGATGGCGCAGAACAGTCGGCGACGTGCCGCAGCGTGTCGCGCAATATCGTCAGCTCATGGATTTGCCGATCGATGTCGTCGGCCTTCTGATGCAGCGCAGTGCGGGGCAAGTCCGGCATCCCATCCTTGTTAAACATGCCAGCGATTTCTTGCAGTGAGAACCCCGCCGATTTCCCCATCGTAATCAACCTGAGCTGCAGCAGCACGTCGGCAGGAAACTGCCGCCGAAGCCCATGTCGGGACACCGAAGCAATTAGCCCAATTTCCTCGTAATAACGCAGCGCCGAAGGCTTAATTCCACTCTTCTCCGCGATTTCGCCTATATCCAGAAATTTCATGCTTGACCTCAAGTCGACTTGAATTTGTAGCATGCTCTGGAACCCACATTCTGACAAGGATAAAAAATGACAATTAACCAACCGGGCGAACCAGAGCACGCCAAATCGGGGGTCACCATCACACTGGCACTCGCAATACTGTCGGCCTCGCTGGGAACAAGCATTGCCAATATTGCCCTTCCGACGCTGACAGCCGTATTTTCTGCGCCCTTCGCGCAGGTGCAGGCCGTTGTCATCGCCTATCTTGCAGCCATGGCGCTTTCGGTTGTGATCGCGGGTCGCCTTGGCGATCGCTATGGGCTGAAACCCGTTTTCATTGCAGGTCTTGGGCTCTTCGCCATCGCGTCGCTGCTGTGCGCCATTGCCCCCCAGCTATGGCAACTTATCGCGGCAAGAGCATTTCAGGGGATCGGTGCAGCCTTCCTGATGACGCTCGGCATGGCACTGCTGAGACAGACGGCTGGGGAGAAGCATGTCGGGCGAGCGATGGGAATATTGGGAACGGTATCCGCACTGGGTACCGCGCTTGGCCCTTCTGTCGGCGGCTTCCTGCTTGCGATAGCAGGATGGCGTAGCCTGTTCTGGATACAGATCCCACTGGTCACGATCGTGTTGTTCATGGCTTTTACCCTACTGCCAGCCACGCCGGTGAAGGAAAAGGCTGCATTATCAGGAGGATTGCCGCTGCGGAACACGACGCTGTTGCCGAACCTCACGATCAATGCCGCCGTCGCCGCCATCATGATGACGACGCTAATCGTCGGCCCCTACTACCTTGGTCAGGGTCTGGGTTTGAAGGAAACGTTGGTGGGGGTGGTTATGGCCATTGGCCCTGCTATTGCGATTTTCTGCGGCATTCCGTCAGGGCGACTGGTCGATAGCTGGGGATTTGGACGGGCACTCATCGCCGGACTCACCCTCGTGATTGCTGGCACCTTTATGCTGGCGATCTTGCCAACAATGCTTGGCGTCACGGGTTATATCCTTGCCATTATTGTCCTGACGCCGGGTTATCAGCTCTTTCAGGCGGCAAACAACACCGCCACCCTTGCCCAGGTTCCCGGAAATCAGCGCGGTACGATCTCTGGCCTGCTTAACCTGTCGCGCAATATTGGGCTGATCGTCGGAGCATCGCTCATGGGACAGATTTTCGCTTTGGGTGTCGGTACGGAAGATTTTGCCCATGCCGCCCCCACTTCTCTCGCACATGGCATGCAGCTGACCTTCTTTTTGGCTGGCGGTATCGTACTTGTCGTCCTTGCCTTCACCCATCTGCCAAGCTGGGCTGCGCGGGCTCACTCAGCTAAGTCTCAGGCGAAGCGATGACGGCTAACGGCCTATTCTGACGGTTTATGTTGACGAGAGGCGACCTTTGCAAGCTCAGACAATACCGAGGTTGCCTCCTCTAAACGCTCAGGGACGAGCTTGTAGAACACCCAGTTTTTTATGCGCTTCGATGTGACAATTCCGGCTTTCGAAAGATATTGAAGATGACCGGTGACAGTTGGCTGGCTCAGGCCGATCTTCTCGGTGATAAAACCGACACAGACCCCATCGTTAACCAGATCCCCGTCCTGCTGTTCCGGGAAGTGCGCGCGGGGATCGGCCAGCCATTCCAGAATGATGAGTCGTTGCTCATTGCCGAGCGCTCGCAGCAAATCGGCCGTTGTCGCCACATGCTTGTTCATATAGCCAAATACCTATATAGTCATTTCCATATACAGTTGATAGGGAAATACTATGACAAGCGAACACCAAAGGGCAACCGACTCTGTAACGTTGAAAGATATTTACGCCGCCGCTCAGCAGATCAAGGGAACAATAAGCAGGACACCGCTGGATCCTTCGCCGCCGCTATCCGCCCTTGTCGGTGCCGAAATCCGACTCAAAATGGAAAACCTCCAGCAGA
Source organism: Pectobacterium sp. CHL-2024 (assembly GCF_044751765.1). NCBI lineage: Bacteria > Pseudomonadati > Pseudomonadota > Gammaproteobacteria > Enterobacterales > Pectobacteriaceae > Pectobacterium > Pectobacterium sp. CHL-2024. The sequence continues at coordinate 28,336 of NZ_JBIXKO010000011.1, forward strand.
CCGGTAGCTTTAAGCTGCGTGGTGCGGCAAACGTTCTTGCCAATCTGGATGCAGAACAGCGCCGTGCTGGCGTTATTGCCCCCACGGCAGGAAATCATGGATTAGGGCTCGCCTATGCCGGACAGGTCGCAGGCATCCCCGTAACCATCTTTTTGCCACGCGCGGCAGATCCAATGAAAGTCGCAGCCATGAAAGACTGTGGCGCACGTATTACGTTCTTTGATGACATCGAAGAAGCGAGGCAAGCGGCTATCGCCGCTGCGCACCAGTCAGGTGCCACCTTCGTTTCTGCCTACGACAACCCGCATATGATTGCAGGCGGTGGCACTGTCGGTCTTGAAATCATGGAAGACTGGATGGATGCAGAGATTATTCTGGTAAACATCGGCGGTGGCGGGCTCATCTCCGGAATTGCGACAGCGGCCAAAGCAATCAATCCCGCTATCGAAGTATGGGGTATACAAAGTGAAGCGAGCCCAACGTTCGCCCGCTGGAAAGAAACGGGTGAAGCAATTCACGTCGATCTGGCCTCCTCCATCGCCGAGGGCGTGAGTGGCTATATAGAGCCCAGCGCGATGACCTGGCCGCTGGTTCGCGATCGCGTCGATCGTGTGCTCACCGTCTCTGAAGACGAAATCAAAGCTGCGATGCTGTCAATGCTCGATCTGCATCGCCATGTCGTCGAGCCTTCAGGGGTGCCCGCTATCGCGGGAGCCATTCGCTACGCGAAAGAGATTGGCGGACGCAAAACCGTCTGCGTCATCACCGGCAGGAACATCTCAAGCCAACGCTATCTCACGCTGCTTAATGACGCGAAAATCCGCGCGGACAAATAGGACAAACATCGTCTTTTCGGCCATACAGAATAAGACGTTACAGCGTGAACCCGTAGTGAGAACCGTCCGGCAGTTCAACATCAAGGCGCAGTTTACTGCCGGTCGCCTCAACATAGCGTTTGAGTGTGGAAAGTTTCAAATCGCGGCCGGGTTTCTCCATTCCCGCAATGGTTGGCTGTTTTAATCCAAGCACCTGCGCCATTTCCACTTGCGTTTTTTGCACCCTCTCACGCAGTTCGGCGAGATGAATATTGAGTAACATGTCTGCCGCTATAGCGTGAGCCTCAACGACAACGTCTGGTTTTTCATCCGCAAGAAGCTGTTCCAGCGTTCTGCCCATAGCATTACCCTCTCTTCTCTGATTTTTTCAGATACTTTGTGAATTCCCGATCGGCAAGCGGAATCATCTCATCATAAAAGCGCTTTTCATTGCCGGACTTAACCAGCTATCAAACACGTCCGTCGTTTCAATTTTCCACACAGTGCCACCTCTAATATAGCTCAAATGCTATATAGGTTAAAAGCAATAATGTGAATAATGACGTGGTATAAAACGACATGCACCGACATAACTAAAGAAGCCGAAGCGGTATTCCAGATTTACGATGCAAGTGAAATGACATGCTGGCCTCGTGCGAACAAGGTCGCACGATGAGGTGGTATTTAGAGCGTGGTGGGACCTATTGATTAGCGTCAATTAGCCGTTTAGGCATCGCGCTGTCTGGCCTGACGGCGGGAGCGGCAGATTTCCGCATGGTTCTTATCGGCCCACTGAATCAACAACTGCATAGGCTGCAAAAAGGAATGCCCGAGTGGCGTCAGCGTGTATTCCACGCGCGGGGGAACTTCTGCATAAATCGTCCGATGAATAAACCCATCCGTCTCTAGCCGTTTTAACGTACGTGACAGCATTTGACGCGAAATATCGTCGATATGGCGATTTAATTCGTTAAAACGCAGCGTATTTTGCGCCAGCGCTTCCAGTATTAACAGACTCCACCGATCGCCGATGCGATCCAACACATCACGGATCGGACAAGGATGATCAAACGCGGAATCGTCGAGGCTTTCCGCCGGCGACGTTTTTGGGTTAACCGTGTCAGTGAGGAGTGTGTCATTAGTCATTTCTGTGTGACCTGGTTGCATGCCGGTGACTTCTTGTCGGAGAAAAGCCGGCAATGTACCATCCAGATTCTCTATAGTCTATTTTTGTTACTTAGTCCCAAAAAAAGAAAATAAGGAGTCTACATGTCACATATCGCACTCATTGGTGCCTCAGGCGATGCTGGTTCACGCATTCTTAAAGAATTATCAGACCGTGGGCATACGGTCACCGCCATCGCGCGCCATCCAGAAAAGATTGCCTCGCTGCCGAACGTAACGGCTAAACAAGGAGACGCACTGGACAAGGACGCTCTGGTCGCCTTATTTAAAGGGCATGATGCGGTGGTCAGCGCCGTTAAATTTGGTTCGTCCGATCCAGCAATTCTGATTGCTGCCGTTAAAACCGCAGGTGTAACACGCTATCTGGTCGTCGGCGGCGCGGGGAGTCTGGAAATTGCGCCGGGTCAGCGTCTGATCGATCAGCCGGACTTCCCTGATGCTTACCGCCCTGAAGCCTCCCGTGGTGCAGCTTTCCTCGACTTGTTAAAGCAGGAAAAAGATCTCGATTGGTCATTCCTCTCACCGTCCGCCGAGTTTGTTCCGGGCCAGCGCACAGGTACTTTCCGTCTCGGCAAGGACACGCTGCTGAGTAATGATCAAGGCAGCAGCATCTCCTTTGAGGACTACGCTGTCGCGCTGGTTGATGAAATTGAAAATCCGGCACACTCTCGTCAACGCTTTACCGTCGGCTATTAAACCTTGATGGCGATCCGTACATTGATTTCTTCCCTCAGCAATGTGCGGATCTCGCGTTATATCAATATGTAGTAGAGATAGCACAGAACGGTATCAGCAAAATGCATGAGTTTGTTATGGTATTGACTTAACTCGCTCTCTTTTCATGCATAAGGAGTTTTTGAATGGCTACCTCCCCAACGTATGTGCCGCCAAAAGTCTGGCAGCCGGCCTCTTCCGGCGGTGCTTTTGCCAATATTAACCGTCCGATAGCTGGCCCAACGCACGAAAAAGCGCTGCCCGTTGGCAAACATCCGCTTCAGCTTTATTCGCTGGCAACGCCAAACGGCGTGAAAGTGACAATCATGCTGGAAGAGCTGCTGGCGCTGGGCCATTCAGGTGCAGAGTACGATGCCTGGCTGATTAAAATAGGCGATGGAGATCAGTTCTCCAGCGGGTTTGTCGACGTCAATCCGAACTCCAAAATCCCGGCGCTGCTTGATCAAAGCGGCGAGAAACCAATTCGCGTGTTTGAGTCCGGCTCCATTCTGGTATATCTGGCCGAGAAATTTGGTGCGCTGCTGCCGAATGACCTCGCCACGCGCACGGAAACCCTGAACTGGCTCTTCTGGCAGATGGGTTCCGCCCCTTACGTTGGCGGTGGATTCGGCCATTTCTACGCCTACGCGCCGGAAAAATTTGAATACCCGATCAACCGTTTCACAATGGAAACCAAGCGTCAGTTGGATGTGCTCAACCGCCAACTGGCAGAGAACCGCTATCTGGCCGGCGACAGCTACACCATTGCCGATATTGCCGTCTGGCCGTGGTACGGCGGGCTGGTACAGAACGCGCTTTACTCCGCCGGAGAGTTCCTGTCCGTACACGAATATGAGCATGTGATTCGTTGGGCTGACGAAATTGCCGCCCGTCCAGCGGTAATTCGCGGTCGCAAGGTCAACCGTACCTGGGGTGAAGAGTCTGAGCAGGTCGCCGAACGCCATCAGGCATCCGATCTGGATTAATCTTCTGCCGCCTGCCAATCAATGCAGGCGGCATTCTACTTTGTCTTCAGCGCCCTTCCCTATTCCGGCGCGCGACGATCGGTCAATGTTTCTTCCATACTATCGACACCCGCCTGTCGTGAGGCATACCACCCACTCAGCAATGCGCCTATCGCACAGACGGTTAATAGCATCACTGGCGGCAGTAACGTGCCGTCATGTACAACCCCCATAATCACGCCGGCTACCCCGCCAAAAACATACTGCAATACGCCGAGCAGCGAGGAAGCCGAACCGGTCTGACCCGGTGCCGCATTCATCGCCACCGCCACCACATTGCCGAATACCAGACTCAGGAAGCTCATGGTCAGGAATAACAATGCCGTGACAATCCACAGCGATGCAATGCCAGCCAGCAGTACGCCGGATAACACCAACCCTCCCGCAACATGCAGGGCTATCCCAATCGGCAAGATTTGATATTCACGCCAGCGATTCAGCAGAAAGATATTAATTTGTCCCAGCGCCACCATACCCAGCGCATTCGACGCAAAAATGTAGCTGTACGTCGTGGGCGACAGGTGAAAGTATTCAATAAAGATGAAGGCAGACGCGCCAATATAGGTAAACAGGCCACCCATCACAAAAGAACCGGACAGCGTATAGCCCATGAATTTTCTCTGCCGCAATAGTGCGGCAAAGCCGGTTAACGCTGACAACGTGCCGCCGGCGACGCGGTCACGCCGCGGCAGGCTTTCCGGTACCCAGCGCCAGGTGGCAAACAACATCAACATGCCGACAACCGTCAGTACCCAGAAAATGGCTGACCACCCCAGCGAGCCAAGCAGCAGGCTGCCCAACGGCGGTGCGACAATCGGCGCTATCGCCATCACCTGCATGAGCAGCGAGAACACTTTTGCCGCATCGCGCTCCGAGTACAAATCCGCCACGATGGCACGCGGAATCACTAATCCGGCGGCCCCCCCGAGACCTTGCATCAGGCGGAAAAAGACAAACCACGATAGCGTGGAAGCATGGGCGATCAGCAAGGAAGACACGGAAAACAGCACAATGCCCAGCAGCAGCGGTCCTTTTCGACCATAGCGATCGGTCAACGGACCATAGACCAGTTGACCAAGCGCTAGCCCGATCAAAAAGACCGACAGAGAGGTCTGCATTCCTGCCGCGTCCGCTCCGATATCCTGCTGGATCGCAGGGAAAGCCGGGAGATACATATCAATCGACATGGCATCAAACGCACACAGAATGCCTAAAATGCCGATGAGAATAAAACTGCGCGACGCCAGTAAAGACGAATCAGACATCGATAACACCTCAAAAATGGACCACTCAATCATGAATAACCGACAGCAAAGGGAGTGCGAATCGGATAAGATGCGTATTGCTGAGCGCAATATATGACTGACCAGTCGAAAATACAAGGCAATGTGATGGCGCGCAAAAAAACCATTGGAAACGATCGGATTCTGGACGCTGCGGAACAAGTGCTGCTGCGCGATGGCGTGCATCGTTTTACGCTAGATGCCGTTGCCGCCGAAGCTGACATAAGTAAAGGTGGACTGGTTTACAGCTTCCCAAGTAAAGACCAGTTGATCATGGCCATGCTGTCGCGTGAGCTGGCGCGTTTTGAACAGGAGGCGCAGCAGCAAACCGCACGCTACGCCAACCAGCCTCACGCCGATGTGTTGGGCCACATTACAGCGATAGGTCAGGAAGAAGACGAGACAACATCGCGCGCGGTGGGTCTGCTTACCGCGCTGGTTCACTCCCCTGCTATGCTGGAGCCCGTGCGGGAATTTTACCGCACCCGACTGGATCGGTTACGTGACGCTACGCCGACCATGCGGCGCATCCGCCTCGCGTTTCTCGCCACAGAAGGCGTTTTTCTGTTGCAGGGACTGGGCTTCGTGGCGCTGGATCGCGAGGAACGGCAGACGATGATCGATGATGCCAAATCCTTATTCCAGCCGGACGATAGTGTCAGTACGCTGACCGCACGTGCCACCACGGCTCATTGCGCGGTGCCACCGTCATCCATCACCACTTATCAGCAAGAAACATCTTTCATCCCCACAGGAGAAACGATCTCCGAACAGGCGATCGCCTGGCTGGCTGAGAAAGGCGTCACGCCGAGCGGTACAGGGTTGGAAGCGGTGCATTCCCGTGCGGCACATATTGTCGAAACGGCCACAAACATCATCAAACGTGACGGCATTAGCGCTTTAACGCACCGCGCTGTCGCAAATGAAGCCCACGTGCCGTTAGGGTCGACCACCTACCATTTTAATAGCCTGGACGACATGCTAAATGCCGTGATGAGCAGTGCAATTGCGCTGTTTCGCGATGATATGTTTAGCTGGTTTCACCAGCGTCGCCACGACGACCCGCGTGATATCCTGACCGATTTTGTCATGCGCGGCATCGAAAATATCGACGATCTGGCGCGTGAGTACGAGCTCTTTACCGCCGCTATTTCACGTCCTTCCTTGCGCCCTATCGCACTCGAATGGTCTAACACCGTTGTCGCCATCATCAAAGTGGTCGCTCCCGACAGCGCCGCGCTGCCGTTGGGTACACTGATGAACGGCTTTTTCATCCGCGCGCTGCTGGAAAAACACGAGCGCACGCTGCCGCGCGATCTGGTTTATCAGTCGGTTTCTGCGCTGTATAACGCCTTCCGCTAAACCATACGGTTTTCTCGCGGGAAAGCCGTTTACCCCTCAATGATTGTCGATTTCCTTTTCTCTCTATCTGCCCTTCACAATAAAAACTGTACATATGTACTATTTTTTATCAAACTATCAAACGCAAATAACTCTCGTTTGCATTCGTACATATGCGCGTCGTTAGGGATGAAAAATAAAAAATGCACAAACCGCAATTCCATACCATAAAACCACTGGCACTAATCGTTGCCGGGCTACTTGGCGCACACTTAGGCACGGCGCAGGCCGCCGACGAGGATGTGATGACCGTCAAGGCCACCGCCGAGCAGGAATTAAAACAGCAGCCAGGGGTATCGATCATCACGGCGGACGATATTAAAAAAGCACCGCCCGTTAACGATCTCTCCGACATTATCCGTAAGATGCCGGGCGTGAATCTCACAGGTAATAGCGCCACCGGGGCCAGAGGCAACAACCGCCAGATCGACCTGCGCGGAATGGGGCCGGAAAATACGCTGATTCTTATTGATGGTCGTCCGGTGACCTCGCGTAACGCGGTTCGCTACGCCTGGGACGGCGAGCGGGATACCCGAGGCGATACGAACTGGGTACCGGTAGAAGAAGTGGAACGCATTGAGGTCATCCGTGGCCCGGCGGCGGCACGCTACGGTTCCGGTGCGGCTGGCGGTGTGGTGAATATCATCACCAAGCGTCCGTCCAACGTCTGGACTGGCTCACTCTCGCTGTACGGCAATCAGCCAGAAAACAGCAAAGAAGGTGCCACACGTCGCGCCAATATCAACCTGAGCGGCCCGCTGGCCGGTGATGCGCTCACCATGCGCCTATATGGCAATATCAATAAAACCGATTCTGACAGTTGGGATATCAACCGTAACCAGAACGGTTCTGCCGCGGCCGGCCGTGAAGGCGTGCGCAATAAAGACCTCAATACACTACTGTCCTGGAAACTCTCACCACAGCAGATCGTTGATATTGAAGCGGGCTATAGCCGTCAGGGCAATATCTATACCGGCGATACGCAGTTCAGCGGCGGAGGGGTCATCCCCGAAAGTCTGGCAAAAAGCGGGGCTGAAACCAACCGACTGTATCGCCAGAATTATGCCATCACCCACAATGGAATTTGGGATTGGGGGCAATCCAAGCTGGGCATCGCTTACGATCAAACGAATAACACCCGGCTTGACGAAGGATTGTATGGCCGTTTTGAAGGATCAATTAATAGCGATCGCTACAGCACCAGCCGCTTAAAAAATCTGCGTATTAATAGTGAGTTGAATATTCCACTTGAGCTTTGGGCCGAGCAAACGCTTACACTGGGCGCAGAGTGGAATCGGGAGCAGTTAAACGATCCCTCCGCCAGCAGCTACCCAGGAGACAGCCGCGACACCATTCCCGGTACATCAGTCAACCCTTCTCAGCGCAGCAGCAAAAACAGCGCCGAACTCAGTGCGCTCTATTTTGAAGACAACATCGAAGTCGTACCCGGCACCAAAGTGATTCCCGGCCTGCGCTTCGATTATCACGATAAATTCGGCGGTAATTACAGCCCCAGCCTGAACATCCAACAGGAACTGGGCGAGATGTTCAGCGTGAAAGCGGGCATCGCGCGCGCCTTTAAAGCACCAAATCTTTACCAATCCTCTACCGGTTATTTGCTTTATTCACGCGGTAACGGCTGCCCGTTCGGCGTAGATTATAATAACGGCGGCGGCTGCTATCTGGCGGGCAATGACAATCTGGATCCCGAGATCAGCGTCAACAAAGAAGTCGGGCTGGAGTTCAAACATGCCGGCTGGCAGGCAGGTGTGACCTACTTCCGCAATGACTATAAAAACAAGATTGTTTCCGGTACCGATATTCTTGGGCTGACGCAGTCAAATGCGGCGATCTTGCGTTGGGAAAATGGCGGTAAAGCGCTGGTAGAAGGGCTGGAAGCCAACCTGCTGGTGCCGGTGATTGACGACACGCTGGACTGGAGCACCAACGCCACCTATATGATTGAATCGAAAAATAAAGATACCGGCAATCCGCTGTCGATCATCCCGAAATACACCGTCAATACGATGCTGGACTGGCAGGCTACGGACAAGCTGTCTGCCAACGTCAGTTGGACGATGTACGGCAAACAAAAACCGCGTCAGTACGCGACGAACCATATAGAGAGCCAGGCTGGTGGGCTTTCTTCGCGCGAAATCGGCAGCTACTCCGTTGCGGGCGTGGGAGTGAACTATCAGTTCAACAAGAACCTGCGCGTCAATGCAGGTATCAGTAACCTGTTTGATAAGCAGATTTATCGCGAGGCGAAAGGCGCGTCTACCTACAATGAGCCGGGACGTGCCTACTATGCGGGGGTCACCACCTCATTCTGATAGTCATATTTTTCTGACAGCGACACCTTTCTGGTTTGGCGTATTCAGGAGCCAGAAAGCACGCTATTCAGATAACTAGCGACTAAAAAAATCGGCCTCTGCCCTCTCCCGCCAAGGAGGAGGCAAAGGCCGAATAGGGTAATACGTGCGCTTGACTAACTAGCGGCGGACTTTCACTTTATTCAGCACGGTCTGAATCGCCGTCGACAGTTCATTGATCTCGAATTTCGCGACGTAAGCATCTGCACCCACGTTGCGTACGTGGTCTTCGTTCGCGCTACCGGACAGTGAAGAGTGAATCACGACAGGAATATTCTTCAGATATTCTTCACGCTTGATATTTCTTGTCAGCGTAAAGCCGTCCATTTCCGGCATTTCCAAATCGGTCAGAACCATTGAGATCTTGTCCGAAATGGGTCGTCCTTCTGACTGCGCTTCTTGGGCAATTTCACGAATCTTGTTCCAGGCATCCTGTCCGGTGATGTGCATACTAAACGGAATGCCCATCTGGGTTAGCCCCTGCTCAAGCAGCGAACGAGCGACTTTGGAATCTTCCGCCACAATCGCAATCGCACCTGGCGTATAAGGGTAAATTTTCTCTTCTGCGTTCTTGAGCTTGGTTTCGCGATCGCCAGGAATGATATCAAACAGAATCTGTTCAACATCCAGCACCAGCGCCAGACGGTTGCTGTCTTTATCGTTATCAAGACGCGCAATACTGGTGATATAGGAGCTGCTCACGCCCGCTTCAGCGGCCAGAACCTGACTCCATTCCAGACGAACGATATCGTCGACTGACTCCACGGCGAATGCCTGCGTACTACGAGCATACTCAGTGATGAGGAGAATGTTCAGACCGGTTTCTGATGAACTGCCGACGACGGCAGGAAGATCGATAACGGGAATGATTTGTCCACGAATGTTGACCATACCCAGCATAGGCGATTTCATGCCAGCCGCTTTGGTCAGCGTAGGCATCGGCACTATTTCACGCAGTTTAAACACGTTGATGCCAAACAGCTCAGATTTGCCACCTTCAGGTGATTTGCCCAGCTGGAATAATAAGAGTTCAAATTTATTAGCAGAGGTGAGGTTTGTTCTCTCATCAATTTCTTTTTGAAAATTATCCATGCTTTCCTCAGTGCGAGTCATTGTCATTATAGGTATACCGTAACAAGGCAACATTCGAGATGTGAGCAAACAGGAACCAACATCCGACCGCTCCACTGTACGTGATAGTCGTGTTCTTCAATCTTATCCAGCGTCAAACGTAAATATTTATTAAGTGTGTCAACCTTATCATCCAACGATGCAAATCATCGGACCAGTAGACGGGATATCAGCCCTCTTCAGTATAACAGTCGGCTAGCATCCTTAAGGTGCAGATAGCATTCCCTGAATCATTAATATCGGCAGAATTTGCCAACACCTTATCCCAAATCGTGACAGAAATGTTGCCTGAGAAGAAAACCTCTCACCTCTCTTGACACCGCAGTCAGAAAAAACTAAAAACATACCGTACAGTTCAGTTTTATAAAAAGTACGCATGCCGACATTTACGCATAGCAACGGTGAAGGTGCTCTGACACCTAAGCGGCTGGCGTGACTGGGCGTCGTGTGGCTAAGGCTGCGTGTTATCACGCTATTTTCGCGGTTCTCTTTACAGGATTCTCATATGTTCACATTATCCCGGGTTGCACGTCCTACCGTATTGGCTCTGGCTGTCGTACTCACGGGCTGCGCGAGCAATCCCCCCGTGCGCTACAGCGGCATCGCATCGTCTTCGCAATTGGCGCAAAACTCAGGTGAGCACGCGGATCGCATTCCTTACCGCTACACTACGCCTGTCGACTGGAAGCAATACACTCACATCATCATCGACCCGGTCAGCATTTATCAGGGCAGCGATAACCAGTTCAAGGACATGTCACAGCAGGACAAGCAGTCGCTGGCCGCCTATATGCAGGATACGTTCAGTAAAACCTTGCGTTCTCGTTTCAACGAAGTGACCTCGCCTGCCCCCGGCACATTGCGGCTGAAACTGACGCTGACGGGTGCCGATACCACGACGCCGGTTGCCGGTACGTTTACCAAATTCGACCTGGCTGGCGGGCCCTACAACATCGTGCAGTCCATCCGTGGCAAAGAAGGTCTGCTCAACGGATCCGTGAACTATGCCGTTGAAATTTATGATGCGACGACCAACAAACTGCTCAATGCCTATGTCGCGAAGCAGTATCCGAACGCCATGAATGTCAGCGCCAGCGTGGGCGCACTGAGTGCTGCGGAAGTCGGTATCGATAAAGCCGCTGAAGAACTGGCGGACATGCTGAAGTAAGCGAAAAGCGACTATAACGGTGCGGAACAGCATGATGACAATCTATCCCCACTTAATTATCTGTCCGCACTGCGACAGCGTGCATCATTACCGGGCGTTAAATCCCGGTGAGGCGGCACGCTGCACACGCTGTCAGGCCACACTTTATCGTTCAGGCTGGATGAATATCGGGCATCGGCTGGCGCTGATACAAACGGCGGCCATCCTGTTTTTTATCGCCAATAGCTATCCGGTACTGCGCGTTAGTTTCCATGCGCTACAGAATACGGCCACGCTGTGGCAAGCGGCGCTCGCATTGGCTAACGGGGCGACCTTGCCGCTGGCGATAGGCTGTTTTTTTCTCCTGATTATTGCCCCGTTTCTGCAAATCATGCTGACCGGTTGGGTACTGATGTTCGCCAACCAAGGCCGCTGTGCGCCCGGTTTTGTTCCCGTGATGAAGATACTGCTGTGGCTTCGTCCCTGGAGCATGCTGGAGATTGCGACGCTGGGCTTTCTGATCGCCGCCATCAAGCTCTCCGGCTTTATGCAGGTCATGCCGGGAGCGGGCTGCTGGGCGTTGGCGGCGCTGATGCTGCTGCTCGTTGTCGTCAACAGTCTGGATCTGCGCCCGCTGTGGTCGCTGATGCCCACGGACAGAAACCGCAGCGTGGTCAACCATGAAAAGTAATCCATCCGCCCAGCCGTTGGTTGCCTGTCCGGTATGCGGGCTCGTCTGCCAGCATGATACCGACACGCACGACGCGGCGCGCTGCCCACGCTGCCGGTCGCGGCTGACGTCTTCCCACAAAGACAGCACCACGTTCTCTTGCGCGTTACTGGTCGCCGCCCTGATTTTTTATATTCCCGCTAACGTGTTGCCCGTGATGTATACCCGCCTGTTCGGGCTGGGGAGCGAAAGCACCATCCTAAGCGGCGTGATGGATTTCTGGCACAGCGGCGATTACGGCATCGCCCTGCTGATCTTTACCGCCAGCATTGTCATCCCCTGTATGAAATTTCTGATTCTCGGCCTGCTGCTCGTCATGTCTCGCCAAAAAAGCAGTAAAGCGATGGCCGAGCGTGCAGCGCTGTATCGGCTAACGGAATGGGTGGGTTACTGGTCCATGCTGGATGTCGTCGTCATTGCCGCCGTCTCTGCGCTCGTCAGATTTCCGCCGCTGAGTGAAGCGGAACCTCGCAGCGGCATTCTTTTTTTTGGGCTGGTGGTGATACTGACCATGCTATCTGCCATGAGCTATGACCCGCGTCTTATCTGGAAAGGTGACAAGAAATGATCCACGAACAACCCGGCGAGCCGGTGATTATCCGCCAACGCTGGCGAATCGCATTAATCTGGCTGGTACCGGCGCTCGCCATGCTAACGGGGCTTGCCATGCTGATTCACACCTGGTCGGACACCGGGCCGGAAATCGTGATTTCCTTTCAGAGCGCAAGCGGTCTTGAGGCGGGCCGCACCGTCGTCAAATATAAAGACGTCGTGGTAGGCAGTGTAAAAGACATCTCGCTGAGTCAGGACAGTCAGCAGGTTCTCGTCACGGTACAGCTCAATAAAAATGCGGAAAATCTGGCGCATGCCGATAGCCGTTTTTGGGTGGTTCGTCCACGCGTCGCCATCAACGGCGTGACGGGGATTGATACCCTGCTTTCCGGCGCTTATATCGGGGCCGATAAAGGCGAATCGACTCAGGAAAAAACTCGCTTTATCGGTTTAGAGTCGCCACCTGCGGTGATTAACGGCATGCCGGGCAGCCGTTTTATCATTCAGGCGGACGATCTCGGATCGCTGGATAACGGTTCGCCGGTTTACTACCGCCGCATCCCCGTCGGCCGCGTCGCGTCTTACCAGTTGAATCGCGATGGCCGCAGCGTCCAGCTTCAGGTTTTCATTGATGCGCCCTACGACCGCTTTGTTACGCCAAATACCCGCTTCTGGAATGCCAGCGGAGTCGATCTCTCGGTAGACGCCAACGGTTTTCGTCTCAGAACACAAACCCTCGCGGCCATCATGGCCGGCGGCATCGCATTTTCCACGCCCGATCTGGACAACGCCATTGCCCGACCGGAACCGCTGACCACCTACAAGCTGGCGAGCGATCGGGAATCTGCCCTGTCACCACCGGATGGCCCGCCTACCCGCTTCAAACTCCGCTTTGACCGTTCGCTGCACGGTCTGGAGATCGGCGCACCCGTGGAATTCTCCAGCGTCAAAATCGGCCATGTGACCGCCATTGAGCTGGATTACAGCAAAACGGGCTACCGCTTTCCAACCGTCGTCAGCATTGACGTGTTTCCTAACCGTCTCGGCAACGTGCTGGATAAGTTACCTAAACAGGCGACGTCGCTCGAACAGCAAACGGCTGAGTTTACGCGCGATCTGGTTGAACATGGCCTGCGTGCACAGGTGGCACCGAGCAATTTGCTGACCGGACAGCTCTATATCTCACTTGATTTTGTGCCCGATGCGGCAAAGACACCGTTTGATCTCAACGCCCGCCCGTTAGTGCTGCCCACCGTCGATGGGGGATTTGACCGATTACAAACGCAGATGGCGAGTATCATCGGCAAGATCGATAGCCTGCCGCTGGATGCGATCGGCCGCAACATGAACACTACGCTGGTAGAAGCCAATAAAGCGCTGCGACAGGTTAACGGGCAGACATTGCCGGAGGCCAATCGGTTGATGCAAAACATGCAGCAGGCCACACGCCGCGCACAGGATGTTCTGGAAGAGGATTCGCCGCTACAACTGAGCATCACGCAGTCACTACAGGAAATTCAGCGCACCTTACGCGCCCTGCGCAGCCTGGCCGAGCAGATTGACCGTCATCCGGAGTCGCTGCTACAAGGGCGACCAAGTGATGCCTCGTCGGCGGCATTGAACCGCGATCCCCTTTCCCGAGAAGGATCTTCAAGATGAAACGAGTGGCACCACTCTTATCGCTTACCGTTATTGCGTTGCTGAGCGCCTGCTCGTCGCCTCCGGTGCGTTACCACACGCTGCTGACGCCCGCCTCGCCCGTTGCGACCTTATCCTTTATGGCAAACACAACGCACGCGGCACCCTTTTTCATCGATGTGCTGCCTGTTGGCGTCCCGGCACAGCTTGATACGTCGCAGATCGTTATTCGACAGGGGGATAGCGGTGCTGTCGTGCTGGATAACGAGCGTTGGCTCAGCCCGCTAAATGAAGAAATCCGTACCGCGCTTTCCGCCGATCTGACGCAGCGTCTCAACACGAAGGATGTTTCAGGCTTGGTGCGTTCGGCAGACACGCCGGTGGTCAGAATTCACCTTCAGGTTCGGCGATTTGATAGCTGGCCCGGTCAATCGGTGGCGTTCGACGCCGACTGGAGCCTTAGCGCCGTTGGAGAAGAAAATGGGCGCGCACGATTGATCTGTCGCAGCCAGTTTACCGAGCAGGCGGTGGGCAGTGATACCGCCATGCTGCACGCTCAGCAGCAGATCATCGCTCGGCTAGCGGAGCAGATCGCCGCAACGGCGACCCGCTGGATGCCGGATCGCCAAGGCACCTGCCTTACGCCGCCGCGCCGGCCATAAACATACTGACCGCATCCCCGACGATCTCGCGGATACGCTCGAGGCTTATTGGCCGTAAATGACGGTGGAAAATACGATCATCGATTTCTGCCGTCAGCAGCGCCAAAAACTGTAGCGCCCGCAAACGTGGGTTTCCCGGCTTCAGTTCCTGCCGTGCTATCGCAGCCGCCATCAGTTCGGAAAGTTTATCGACGTTCTCTTTCGGGCCAGAATCATAAAACAGCGAACCAATATCGGAATGCCCGGCCTCTGCCACCACCATCCGATAAATCGCCATCGCACTACTATCGTTGGTCAACACGTAGAGAATGCGTTCGCCGAAGCGCGTCAGCTGCACGTCCAGCGTTTCGGCTGCCAGCGTGTCCGTCATCAGCTCCGCCGTGGCTTCGGACAGATGCATCGTCGCATGTTCGCGAACGACAGCCGTAAACAGCTCTTCTTTGGTTGAAAAATAGCCATACAGCGTCGCCTTGGAACCGCCGACCCGCTTCGCCAGCTCATTCATGGTGGCGCGTTCATAGCCCATTTCCTGAAAAAGCTGCGCCGCCGTTTTAACGATGGCCTCACGGCGAGCCTTAGTGCGGACTTTCATCACCACTCCTGCCAGCCGATGCTGACGAGCAAAATAGGATTCGATATAGCAATATTATCAAAACATTAGCCTCGCCGCCGCCTCTTTACATAACGCAGCATTGCAGCCTGTAACAGCGGGAGAAGAACAAGAAAGGCATGACGATGAACAGCAAAGGACGACGGGGGTTGATAAGCGAAAACGGATTATTTACTATCCAGCTCCGAATGACGGGATCCCTGTTTTTAGGGCGTGTGGCTTGATACCACACACCCTAAATTCAGTAGACAGAACAGGAACAAAATTATGGGTAATTCCCTGGGTTGGCAAATCAATTTGTAACAATTTTTTTAAAATTTACTTTCTTAAATTTTTTATAAATTGTCCTGTTCATGAAAAAATTATAAGTGATATCATGGGGTAACAGTAGTTAGACTTAGGTATAGGTCAGCACTATACTTTTAGGATGCCATCTATATCATGGGTACTTTCTTGCTTTTATTGAGGCCGTTACATGTCTGTATTTTGCTCTGACAATGAAATTATCAATAACACGATAAAAAGCTATCTCGGCCGAAAATTAAAGCAGTATGGCGACCTGAAATACGCCTACATGATCATGAACAAGAAGAACCCCTCTCAGGTTGTGATCATCTCAAATTACCCGCAGGAATGGGTTAATACCTATAAAGAGAATAACTATCAGCATATTGATCCGGTTATTTTGACGGCGATAAATAAAGTTTCGCCGTTCTCCTGGGAAGACAACATCGTTATTAACTCTAAGCTGAAGTTCTCCAAGATTTTTAATCTGTCAAAAGAGTACGATATTGTTAATGGCTACACCTTTGTCTTGCATGACAACAATAATAATCTGGCAGCGTTATCGATTATGTTTGAAGAGCACGCGCCAACGGATATGGAAAATATTGTTGAGGAAAACAAAGACAAACTGCAAATGCTGCTGATTGCCGTTCATGAGAAAATTACCACGCTTTACAAAGAGATGACGCAAAGCCCTCAAAGCAAAAAGCAAGGTGACAAAGAGATTTTCTCCCAGCGCGAAAACGAAATTCTGTACTGGGCCAGCATGGGAAAAACTTACCCGGAAATTGCGCTGATTCTGGATATCAAAATCAGCACCGTGAAATTCCATATTGGTAATGTGGTAAAAAAACTGGGCGTGCTGAATGCCAAACACGCCATCAGACTGGGCGTAGAATTACAGCTTATCAAGCCTGAACCGTTATAATCATTATCAAGTCTATTTCACCTTAGTGAGATAGACTGTTGCGCGTGCCACAGCGCGCGATAACGGCCTTCAACACGCAGTAATTCGCTATGCGTTCCCTGCTGGGAAATCCCCCCATTCTCGACAACCAGAATTCGATGTGCGCCCACAATTGTCGATAGCCGATGCGCGATGACAATAACCGTTTTGTCCTGAACCAGCTTGTCAATCGCCCGCTGTACGGCGAGCTCGCTTTCGGTATCCAACGCCGCCGTCGGTTCGTCCAGAATCACAATCGGCGCGTCCTTCAATAAGGCTCGCGCAATCGAAATACGCTGCCGTTCGCCGCCGGATAATCTGCCGCCAATATCGCCCAGCCGCGTTTGCCATCCCTGCGGCAGCCGCTGAATAAAGTCCAGACACTGGGCAGCCTCGGCAGCCCGCTCGACCTCTGCGTCGCTGGCATCCGGGCGGGCCATCCGAATGTTTGCCAGCACTGAATCATCAAACAGATAGACATCCTGAAACACCACGGAAATCAGCCGATTTACTTCACGCGTTGGCATGTGCCGAATATCCACGCCCCCGATACACACGCGTCCGCGTTGCGGATCCGCATGGCGCATGAGCAGTCGCGTTATCGTCGTTTTCCCCGAGCCCGACGGCCCAACCAACGCCGTCATCCCCTTCTCCGGCAGCGCGATGTCCACGCTATCGAGCACCGCCTCAGCCTCATTGGCATAGCGAAAACTCACCTGCTCGAACGTAATCGCATACGTCAGCGGCACGTCGACAGGTCGATGTACAGGAAGCGGTTCAATCGCCAGCAGATCGTCAATGCGGTGCAGCGCCGTATTAATCAATTCCAGCACGGCCGTATAGCTGACAAACGTCGCCAGCGGTTCAGAGAAGCGAACCACAATCACCATCATCGCGGCGACGATAGCTATATCCCACGCGCCCACCACAACGCCACTGATACCCAGAATCAGTACGCCCTGAAGACCTAACTCCACGACACTGGCAACCACCGCACCGGGTTTGACACCGCTGCGGTGAGCTGACGTTTGTATCTGCTGTAGATGCTGAAAACGCTGGCGCAGCGCCGATGTACGTTCAGCCTGCTGACAGCTGGTTCTTAGAACGGCGAGCCCCTGCACATATTCCACAATATCGGCGCTGGTTTGCTGATTCGCCTCCGCCAGCGCCTGCATCGTGCGCGCAAATGCCGGTCGCCGCCAGCGATAAAGCAGCACGATGGCGGGAAAGATCAGCAACAGACTCACGCCCAATCGCCACTCCACCATCAGCATGACGAGCGCTATCATGACGGGCGTCACGATAGCCAGCAGCAGCTGGTTTACTATCGCCAGCATATAGTTCAGGTTCTCATCCACGCTGCCCAGCAGCAGCGCGTTGATATCCCCCGCCCGCGCGGACTGGAGCGTGGTTAGCGGCATATTCCGCAGCTGTTCCCCCAGACGCATACGCAGTTCATGGGTTGCCGCCGCAAGCTGCCCGCGATATTCAAACCCTTGGCCATACCAGCGCAGCACCAGCGTCAGCAGACTCAGAAATGTCATCAGTCCCAGCCAGATCGCTATCTCGTGGGAAGCCGCCGCGTGGGTGAACGCCGACAGCAGCGGAAACAGGCACGCCAGCGCTAACCCCTGCGCAACAGCCGCTGCCAGCAGGCTTACGCAACACCGACGGAACAGTCGAGATTGTGAACCCGTCACCCGCTCCAATTGACGATACGTGTGCCACCATGCGAATAACTGCGTCGTTATGACGGTATGGTTTTTGTTCATCACGCGCGCTCTCCTGACTGTCCGTTGCTCGGTGCGTTACCTAGCGCCCAGTTCTGCGCCTGCTCATAGTGTCGCCACAGTTCGCTATAGCGACCTTGTGCGACCAGCAGCACGTCATGACGACCAGACTCGCTCAACCGTCCACGGTCGAAAACCACGATCTGGTCAGCATCGCGGATCGTCGACAGGCGGTGCGCCACCATGATGACCGTTTTACCCCGCATCAGGACGCCGAGCGCCGCCAGCAGCGCCGCCTCGTTTTCCGGGTCGGCAAAGGCCGTCGGTTCGTCCAGCACCAGAATCGGCCGGTTATGCAACAGCGCCCGCGCGATGGCGATACGCTGGCGCTGTCCACCGGACAGGAACTGGCCGCGCTCACCCGCCAGCGTGTCGTAACCCTGCGGCAACGCCATGATAAAATCGTGCGCCTGTGCCGCCGTCGCGGCAGCAATCACCTCTTCCATGCTTTTTTCCGGCAAGCCGAGCCGGATGTTATTAGCGATGGTGTCCGCAAACAGGAAGGATTCCTGAAAAACAAACGACACCTGCTGCATGAGCGTGGCGGTTTTCATCTGCCGGATATCAACGCCGCCAATCAAAATGCGCCCGACCGTCACATCCCAAAAGCGGGGAATGAGCCGCGCCACGGTGGTTTTCCCTGCGCCAGACGCCCCTACCAGCGCCGTAACCGATCCGGCTGGCACCTGAAAACTAACGTCCTCCAGTACCCAGTCGCTCGCGTGCTGGTCGTAGCGGAAACTCACCTGTTCAAAGCTCACGCTGGCATCGGCAGGCAAGGCATCGCTTTCCGTTTCCGGCAGCGGCGATAGCGCCAGCACGTCCTGAATCCGGCTGATGCTCAATCGGGTTTTCGCTACCATATGGTTCAGCGCCATCATCGGCATAACCGCTTCTGCCATGCCATTACCGAGCAGCAGCACCGCGACCCACAGGCTGAAGTCCAGCTCGCCGGCGTAATAGAAACCGTATGCCACCCAGCACAGCACCAGCAGCGTTGGAAGCGGGTTAAGCACCGCGAAGGAGAAACGCGCCGAGAACCCCGCCTGCTGATACCAGCGCGTAAGCACGTCCAGATAATTTTCCAGCGCCTGCTGATAGCGCCCAAACGTTGACGCGCCGGTATCGAAGGTGCGCACCACCGGCATCGCCTGCACAAATTCGATCACGGCGGTACTGACTTCTTCCCGCGCGTGGTTATAGCGCTGGTTCATCTCGCCGGCATTGCGCATCGCCAGCATCAGCACCACGGCACCGATGACCAGCACTAGCAAGGCGGCCAGTGCTAAACGCCAGTCCAGCCAGAACAGTAACGCTCCCGTGCACAGCGGTGCCACAAAGGCGCGGGCATAGAGCGGCGTGCTGTCCGCTACAAACAGGTGAAGCGCTTTGACATCATCCTGCACGATCTTCGCCAGCGAACCGGTGCCCAGACGCTGCACCTCACCCAGCGGGATCCGCGCCAGCTGCTCCGCCAGCGCGCTGCGAATCTGATTTTCCAGCCGAAACGCGGCGTAGTGAGACTGATTAAAAGCCAGCAGACGCAGCAGATAGCTGGCGCACAGGCACAGCAACGCTCCGACCATGGTCAACAGCGGCCATGACGCGGATTGCACGATCAGCAGTTGGATACTCCACGCCAGAAAAAGCAGAAATGCGATGCCAGCCAGAACCGACAGCCCCGACAGGCACATCGCCAGACGAATTTGCCCTCTTACGGGGTGCATAATGTGCCAGGCTCGGTTCTGTGGCGTAGAAGGCGGCGTGGCAGCGGATGAACCGCCCTCAACAGCGGAATGTGGCATAGTTGTTCTCTTTTCTCCTTCCCGCACAGTCGCTTACCCGTAACGCAAGCAAATCAACTCGACGGCGGCAATAAAGTCAGGAATAATAACTATTCTCAATTGCGTATCTACCCGATTCGAGCCGATTTCTACCCGAATCGGTACGGGTTACCGTCATCAACTGCGGTGCGATGATCGTCCAATTACCGGATCGTCCGATGACCGCAACCCGTCTCTTCAGGAGTCTGTCCATTGAATGCCTCCCCACTGAAAGCCACCAGCGAGCCTGAAGTCACCATTTCAAATTTGATCGCTGAACTGCACGTCATGCGGCCGGATACCGGTGCGGACTGTAGCCTGCTGCGCGCTACGCTTCAGGAAGGGCTGGATATTCTGGTGTGGCGCGGACAGTTCCGACAGCCCACTACCATGCATTTGCATGACGACTGGGGACGCATCAATTTTTCCTGTTCGTTGCAAGGAGATTCGCAATTTGCACTGAAAGGCGATCGGGGACGAGAACACGTGCTGAAGCAAGGATCGGGTTGTATTAGCTACACCCCAGACTGTCAGGGCACGTCATCCTACGCCGGACAGTTTGAAAGCGTCACGGTGTCACTGAGCCCTGAGTTACTGGCTAACTGGGTGCCGAATCTCACCGGTAACCTGCAACAGCAGTTAGATTCCGGCCGGCTCTGCACCCACTGCGACTGCAATGCCGAAATGCGGGCGACCGCGCAGGTATTGAGCCACGCGCTGTCCAGCCTGACGCACCCGCAGCAGGCTGGTGAAAACCGTCATGCGCCCCTGTGGCTACTGGGGCAAAGCATGATTCTGGTTAGCCTCGCCGTCGCCGGACATGCCGACGCGGTTCCCCAACAGGACACGCTCAGCCTGGCCGATCGCCAAAAGCTGCTGCGGGCCAAAGATCTGCTGCTGGCGGATCTGTCACAGGCTCCTACTATCGCCATGCTCTCCAGAGAAACCGGAATAAGCGTACTCAAGCTGAAACGCGGATTTCGCCAACTCTTCAATAACAGCATCTATGGGTTATTTCAGGCCGAACGTATGCACGAAGCGCGGCGTCGGCTGTTTGTCACAGGCGCACCCGTCATGGTGGTCGCCACCGATCTGGGCTATGCCAACGCCAGCCACTTTAGCGCCGCCTTCCAAAAGCAGTTTGGCGTCACGCCTTCTGCTTTCAAGCGCCTGAACATTTAGCTGAAAACCAACGTCCCGTTCATCCCGATACGGGTACAAATAGACTGGATTCGGGTAGCGCCGTAACAGCGAATGATTATCATTTTCTCCATAATAAACCGGAGAAACCGCTATGCCCGATTCCATTACAACGCCACATCCTTTCCTTGATACAGACGCCTGGCCGGTGGTCTTCTTGCATATGCCAGAACAGGTGCCCGACGAGGAATCCGCGGATTATATGGCGCAGATCGCGCAGCTGTATGCCGCGCAAGAACGCTTTGTTCTCTGTATGACCGGTGCCGACCTGCCCCATCGCTCCCCTATTTTTATGAATGCTTATCTTCAGTGGACGCGCGATAACGTCAGCCTGCAACAGCAATACTGTGCGGGTGCGATTCGCATCGAAAGCGACGAAACCAAAAGACAAAAGTACGTGGAATGGGCGGAGAACTGGGCGCAGTCTGGGCAGGCGCCGTATGCCTATTTTGTCGTCGCCACCTCGCTTGAAGCACAGGCGCTGGCGATAATGCTGCTGGATCGCGACAAACCATGACGCACAACCCGATGACACGCTATCTGCCCTATTGGTGTTTCTACCTCCATCAGGGCATGATCACCGCACTCATTATGCAAGGCGTGGCAGGCTATTTTCGCCACGCGGGGTTGGATCTTGCGCAGCTAAGCTGGCTGTCGCTGACCTTTCTGCCGTGGATTGCTAAATGCCTGTGGGCACCGTGGGGCGAGCGTCACGCGCTTCCTCTGCGCGGTAATCCCTATTTAGGCAGTCTGGTGCTGCTCCAGATCGCGATGGCGGCAACGCTGGTCGTGATTGGCGTCATCTCCCCCGAGCACTCTGTCCTGACTATCATCATTGCGCTGATGCTGCTGGCATTGCTCTCCGCCAGCCACGATATCTATGCCGACGGCATCACGATCTGCACGACCAACGCCGCCAGTCGCGCGCTGGCGAATACTGCACAGGTCGGCGGCAGCTATTTGGGTATTTTGTTCGGCTCTTATGCATTCCTGAGTATTGCGGAACAGGCGGGATGGCGAGGCGGCTTCTTCGCGCTGGCGGGGCTATCGCTTCTGATGCTCATCTTGCCACTGCGCTATATCCAGCAGTCCCCTATCCAGCACAGTCAGACTTTGGATCGTCAGAGTCCGGCTCGTCAGAGTCAGCAAGCCGCACGCCCGACGCTAAATCGTCTGACGCTTAAGGCGCTCTGGCCGGTAGTAGCCTTCACGGCCATTTTCTATCTGGCGATGCGCGGCATGATGGCGCTACAGACCGTCATGCTGATCGACAGACAGCTTAGCCTGAGCCAGTTGGGCATCGTCATGACCGTATACAGCACCGCCGTCAGCGGCATCGGGATTGTGCTCGCCAACGTCCTGATTCGCCGTATGGGCGCGCTGCGCTGTCTGCTGCCCGTCATGGTCGTGCACGCTCTACTCGCCATTGTGCTGGCCGTCGGCTACCCGCTGTATTCATTGAACGCCTGGATCGCGCTCTTTGGCGTGGTCAATCTGGCTGCCGCCGTCGGGTTTGTCACGCTATACAACGTTCTGATGGGCTTAGTCAGACCGCATCAGCCCGCTTCCGACTATGCGCTGTTCCAATCGACCGATGCAGCTGTCGCCATGATCGTGTCGATTGCTGCGCTCCAGTTAGCGCATCACACAAATTACCAGACCACGCTGGGCGTGCTGGCCTGCTTCGCCGTCGCCAGCCTGTGGCCCGCCAAACGGCTATCTGTGCGGCTTTTCCGCGCGTTTTCAGAGGGAATCACTCCCGCTACAGCAAGCCAGCGGGGGCAGGATTAAGGCAGGAAAATGCGCAAGAAGTCTGCTGTATTCGGGTTGAAATAGACCCGATACGGGTAGCTCAAAAAACGCAAACGATTATCATTTAACTTTCATCACTCTCTGTCTCACACGCTTTCGTACCGTAGCTTTCCGTATTGTAGCTTTCCGTATTGTACTAAAGCGCGTCGTGATGAAAGCCGTTACGTTGACAGCGATTTTAGTCTTTTCAGGGATTTAATAATGAAAATAATGCGTCTTTATCCGCTCGCCTTAACCGGCGTGTTTCTCTCTTCCTGCGCCTTTGCCGCTCAGGACGATACGCTTGTTGTCTCCGCCAGCAAACAGTCGCCCTATTCCGCCTCGGCCAATAACGTCTCTTCTACCGTCGTGACGGCACCGGAGCTGAAAGACGCTGGCGTGACCAGCACCGACAAGCTGACCCGCGTGATGCCCGGCCTGAACCTCGGGAATAACGGTAGCCTGCTGTTCCCTTCCATCTCACTGCGCGGCGTGTCTTCCGCCCAGGATTTCTACAGTCCGGCGGTGACGGTTTACGTGGACGGCGTGCCACAACTCGCCACCAACACCGTGCAGGCACTCTCCGATGTGGAAAGCATCGAAATGCTGCGAGGTCCGCAGGGAACGCTGTACGGTAAAAGCGCCCAGGGCGGCATTATCAACATCGTGACTCAGCAGCCGGACAGCACGCCGCGTGGCTATGTCGAAGGCGGCGTTGCCAGCCGCGACGGCTATCACGGCAAAATCAACCTCAGCGGCCCCATTCAGGATGGCCTGCTGTATGGCAGCGTCACGCTGCTACGTCAGGTCGATTCAGGCGCGATGACCAACCCCGCCACGGGCAGCGATAACCTTGGCGGAACAAAATCCAGCGTCGGGAATCTTCGACTCCGGTTGGCCCCCGATGATCAGCCGTGGGAAACCAGTCTGGCACTGACGGAAGACTGCACGCGCGCTACGCAGGACACTTATCTGCCGTTTGGCGATGCCAAAAACCGGACGCTGGAGATCGCCGCGGGCGCACCCGATCCTACATTACGCCGCTGCACGCACAGCCAGTCGCTAAGCGGAAAATACACCACCGATAACTGGATCTTCAGCCTGATCGGCGCGTGGCAGCAGCAGAATTATGACCGCACCTTCCCGAACGGTACGCTGATTGCCGACATGCCGGAGCGCTGGAATCAGGACGTGCAGGAACTGCGAGCCGCCACGCACGGCGCAGGCCGCACGGTGGATATGGTGTTCGGCCTTTACCGCCAGAACACGCGTCAGAAACTCGATCTGACCTACATCCAGGCTGGTTCTCCGTTTATGAAAAGCAATGCCAACACATCGTCGGAGACGTTAGCCGCTTACAGCGATCTGACCTGGCATCTGACCGACCGCATCGATCTGGGCGGCGGGCTGCGCGTATCGCACGATAGAGCCGAAACCCGTTACCACCAGCAGTTCTCCGGCATGAACGTGGGTGACCGCAATAGTGTCGATGACGATCAGGTGCTGGGACAGCTCTCCGCCAGCTATCTGCTGAATAATGACTGGCGTGTCTATACCCGCGTCGCGCAGGGCTACAAACCAACGGGCTTTAACTATTCACCTGCCGCTGGCACGCAGGCCATTCCGTATAGTGCAGAGAAATCGATTAACTATGAAATCGGCTCGCGCTATCAGAGCGGCGATGTGCAGCTTCAGGGCGCAGTGTTCCACACCCATACGCGTGATATGCAGCTGTATTCCGGCCCGGTCGGTATGCAAACGCTCAGCAACGCAGGTAGCGCCGATGCCAGTGGCGTAGAGATGATGCTGAAGTGGCAGTTCGTTCCTAACTGGTCATGGGATATCAACGGCACCTATGTCCGCTCTGAATTCGCTGGCGACAGCGAGAGCTATCAGGATAAACGTGTACCTTTCGTCCCGCGCTACGGGGCTGGCACTAGCCTGAACGGACTGATCGATACCTCGTTCGGCGCGTTAATGCCGCGTCTAGCCTTCAACGTGGTAGGGCCGCACTACTTCGACGGCGACAATGCGTTGCGTCAGGGCACCTATACCACCACCGACCTGCGCCTCAGTTGGCAGGCCACCGATCGAGTGAATATTGCTGGCTATGTGGATAACGTCTTCGACCGCCGCTACCGCACCTTTGGCTTTATGAGTGGTACATCAGGCTACGCACAGGTCAACGAGGGCCGAACCGTTGGCGTGGACGTGCGGGTCGACTTGTTCTGATTCCTGTCGTTTTACCGCGGCCTTTTAATCACATTACTGTGTAGGTTAAAAGGCCGTGTCATGTGCCATTCCACCACCGTTCTCTCTTACAATCCGTTACCGATTAGCCTTTCTCCTTTCACCAAAGTCATATTAATGACATCGCCGCTGCCCCATACTGGCTTATCACTGATTTATCATGCCCCGTTTTTCCCCGCTACTTAGCGCTTTCTGCGCCTGCCGGAGACCCGTCATGAAACGCAACACGATCTTGATCTTCACTGTTTCTGCCATCATTGTACTCACGGCGGCCACGGCAATAGGGTGGAAGGTTAGTCGGGGAAACAGCAATGCACTGTGGGAGATCGTCAGTGAACAATGCGTGCCCAATCAGCAACGCAATGGCAATCCGGCCCCTTGTCTGGAAGTTAATCTGGCAGAGGGCTACGTGCTCTTCGATGACAGAAACGGTCCCTATCACGACCTGTTGCTCCCAACAGATAAAATCAGCGGCATCGAGAGCCCTGAACTCTTGCAGCAAAACGTACCTAATTTCTTTATGCAGGCGTGGGATCGGCGCGGCCATCTTTCACGTGAAGCGGGCAAACCAATCAAAGATGACTACCTCTCGCTAGCGATTAATTCACGCTATGGACGCACGCAAAACCAGCTGCATATCCACATTGCCTGCCTGCGCCCGGAAATTTATCAAACGTTGAATCAGCAATTCCCGACACTCTCTGCCGACTGGAAAACGCTGCCGGTCAAAATCAACGGGCATACCTATCTGGCAAAAACGCTCACGGCGAACGAACTGACGCAAAGCGATCCATTCAAAACACTCGATCGCTACGCCCAGCAGCGGGATGAATCTATCGGCAAATACGGTCTTGCGATGGTCTCCACGCCAGCAGGTGAAAAGGTACTGCTCGCCAGCAGCCTTGACGTATTCAATATGAGTCTCGGGTCCGTGGAAGAAATTCAGGATTTTTCCTGTGCGCTGGCGAAATAGCCGCTGACCGCGCCAGACAGCGGCCTGCGTGCGCCGAAGGCCTATAGCAATCAATTCGCTATAAGTTATGACTTTTTGTTCATTGCGTTGCCAGCCGACCTCCGCCTAAAAAGTGGGGAAAATCGATATGTTAGGTAGCTGCAACATGCATCTGGATTTACGGCAATTACGCAATTTTCTTGCACTGGCCGAACATGGTAGTTTTGTACAAGCCGCAGAGGCTGTCTGCCTGTCGCAATCGGCATTCAGTCGCAGCATTCAGGCGCTGGAACAAACGATGGGGCATCCGCTTATCGACCGTCAGAGCCGCCGTTTTGCACTGACGTGGCAGGGCAATACGCTGCTGCCGTTTGCGCGGCGTATGCAGGAACTGTCCTGGGAATTGATGACCGACATGCGGCAAATCAGCGAGGCACAGGAAGGCGAACTGACGTTTGGCTGCGGCCCCGCACCGTCGACCACGCTGATCCCCAAAGCGGTCGCGCATTTCCATGCCCTTCGTCCGCGCGCCAGAGTCACCTACAGTGTGGATAACTGGCAGTCCCTGCGTGAGCGGCTGCTGGCCGATGAGTGGCCTTTTATCGTTGCCGACACCTGGCAGGCCGAAATGGAAACCAACCTCCACGTACAGCCATTAAGCCAGCAGCGCTGCTTCTTTATCTGCCACTCTTCACACCCGCTGGCGCAGCAGGCAAACGTGACGCCGGACGATCTTCTGCGCTTTCCACTCGCCTCCCCTTTTATGCCCGTTGGCATGCGCAAGGTGCTGGCGGCGTTAACGCGTCAGCCCGATTATCGGCCACAGATTCAGTGTGACCATATCTATTCCGTCTTCAGCATCCTGCGACACACGCAGGCCATCAGTTTTGCCAGCGAGGATGGCTTTGCGCTGGGACGATTAAGCCATCAGTTGGTAGAAATTCCGCTGACGGGCACGCCGCCGGAATGGGGAAATATGCAAACCCGCTTCGGTATTGTCACCTGTTTGCAGAGAACGCTGCCACCGCTGGCTGAACTGATGATTGAAACCATACTGGCGCAGGACAGGCTGCGCTCACCGGCTCCGGCACTGCCGACCCTGTGAGCGCATTCGTGATTATTTCGTGGGACTACCGCTGGCGTCATACACCGCCCAGTTTGATTCCAGCCCTTTGGCTTTCAGCGCCCTATCAACAAACTGGCCGGCAAACCAGTCGCTGGCCGAGAACGTATTGCGAATCAGCCCGGCTGCTTTCGCCCGCTCGATGCTGTCCTGCAAGCTGCTGAGCAGGAAGGGGTCGAGACGCGGCGAGCTTTGGAAAGGGAGATCTTCCGCTTTCAGCTCTTCCTGAAAGATCGCCTGCGGAATCTGGCTCTGTTCAGCCATTAGCGCGGTGTATTCCGGCAGGTGCTGCGCATCGCCGATCCACTGCGCATTGTCCACCAGCACATTCACCAGTTGCTGCGTCGTGCCCGGATAACGGTCGATAAAGTCCTGCGTCGCCAGCACGGCAGCCTGCGTGGTGTTCGGCCAGCCCAGCGCCCGACTGGTGGTCACAATATTGATGCCCTGCTTACGCAGCGCCAGCAGAGAGACACCGCCCCACACCGCATCCACGCGTCTGGCCGCCAGCGCCGCTTTGCCCGCCGTCCAGTCAAGATTGATCACCCGCACGTCCCGCTCGTTCAGCCCGACACTTTTAATCGCCCGTTCAAACGACAGCTGATCGGCCGTCCCCTTGTAGACCGCAATCCGCTTGCCGCGTAGGTCTTCAATGCGCTGAATGCCCGATTCCGGTGTCGCGGCCAGATAAGAATTAGATCCGCGTGACCCGACCAGCACCCGCGTTGGCAGACTACCTGAACGACCGATAATAGCCGCCAGATCGCCCAGATACACTACATCCAACTGCTTGTTCGCCAGCGCCTCATTCACCGCCGGGCCCGCGCCTTTAAAGAACGACCACTGAATCTTGATGCCTTGCGGCTCAAATTCTTTCTCCAACTGCTGGCGAATATGCGCCAACCCCAGCGGCCCGCGGATAAAAGGCTTGCTGCCTGCACTCTGATCCGGCAAACCAATGCGAATCTCCGTCGGTTTCTGTGCATCCTGCGGGGCGGCGTCGTTTGCCTGAACGGTGGAAACGAGCGCCGCACCCATCAGCAAAGCAGTACTTAACACCTTCATCCTCCTGCGCCAGCGGGAAGATGCCGTTATCGGCGAGGCAGTGATCAACAGGGTGGTTTGTTGCATACGGTTTTCCTTAATCATTCGTTTCATCTGCCATGAAAACTAACGAACCGTCGGCGTCAGGCTTAAATAACATTTACAAGTTTGTTCAGCGGAAAAAAGCATAAATCAGGGCTGGCGGGCTCGGGCTACGCATATGCATTTATTGCACGGCGACCATCGCTTTATTGCATTGGCGTTCAACGTCGAAACCTGTTTTTTATTCCCTATTCATCCAACTGCGATGGTTTTCGGGAATAAAATGAATAAGTCGATACCGCTGAAAAAAACCGCGATCGTCTGGCCTGCACTGCCGATAGCACGAGCCTATTCTCTTGTCGTGCCACTAATCGTACCGCTGGCGCTGCTGGCCCTGTGGTATATCAGCACCCACTACGGTTGGATGCCCGCTCAGATTCTCCCGGCTCCCGATGTCGTCGCTAAAACTGCCGCCGAACTCTGGCACAACGATCTCCTGCCGCAGCTCTTTATCAGCCTGCAACGGTTGGCGAGCGGCCTGCTGGCAGGCGTTCTTGCGGGAACGCTGCTTGGTGCGCTGATGGGCGCCTCGCGCCGCGCCGAGCACCTGCTGCACCCGACGGTATACGCGCTGGCACAAATTCCAACGCTGGGCTGGATCCCGCTGTTTATGGTGCTGTTCGGGATTGATGACGGTTTAAAACTCGCGGTCATCATCAAGGCCGTGATTATCCCTGTGACGCTGCATACGCAAACGGGCGTGCGCAACGTGCCGCATGCGCTACAGGAAGTTGCTCGCACTCTGCGCCTGCCGTGGCATCAACGCCTCATTAAATTAACGCTGCCCGCCGCGTTACCCACCTGGTTAACCGGCTTACGGCTGGCGCTCTCGCAGGCGTGGGTATCGCTGATTGTGGTCGAACTGATGGCGTCATCTCAGGGCATTGGCTACCTGCTGGTATGGGGGCGTCAGCTGTTTCAGTTGGATATTGTATTTGTCTGCATCGCCGTGATTGGGCTGGCGGGGCTGACGATGGAGTGGGCAATCAATCAGTTGGAGCGTCGTCTGGTCTACTGGCCACACCCGCCGCTCAGTCGCTTAGCCATTGCGCCATCTCGCCGTTTATCCGCTTTGGTTTTACCCTTTCTGCTTCTGCTGCTCTGGCAACAGGCCAGCCGTTTGGGCTGGATCGATCCGCTGCTGCTGCCACCGCCCGCTGATGTGTGGCACATGCTGCTGCAAGGCATCCGTGATGGTTCGCTCACCGAGGCGATGCAGGCCAGCCTGACCCGTGCGCTCGCCGGTGCAGTATGCGGCATTATCGCGGGGCTCGTGTGCGGTGTGCTGCTGGGGCTGAATGCCACCAGCGATGCCCTCTTTACCCCTACGGTCGCGACGCTGCGCCAGATCGCGCTGTTTGCCTGGCTGCCGTTACTGACCGCCTGGGTTGGCAACGACGACGTCGGGAAAATCACGTTTGTCGCGCTGGCGTCGTTCTTCCCCATGCTGGTGGCCAGCCATCGCGGTATCCGCCAGCGTTCTCAGGCTTTACAGGAAGTCGCACAGGTATTGCAGCTCCGTCTCGCAACCCGACTGCGGGTGCTGATCCTGCCGGGTGCCGCACCCGCAATCTTCGCCGGTTTACGTCTGTCGCTGATTTACGCCTGGCTTGGCACCATCGGTGCGGAATACTTCATGTCATCCGGCACCGGAATCGGCAGCCTGATGATCAACGCCCAACAGCTGCTGGATATGCCCCTGATTATCAGCGGCATGCTGTTGATTGGATTAACGGGCGCGGTGCTCGACCGCGTCGGATTAGGTCTGGAACAGCGGATGACGCGCTGGCGTTCCGCAGGAGAAATCGCATGACGTCCACAACCCTTGACGTATCACCGCCGGTGGTGCAGTTCGATCGACTTCGTAAACAGTTTCGCGTACAGGGCGAGGCGTTAACGGTGATTGAGGATTTTTCCCTGTCGATCCACAGCGGTGAACTGGTGGCGATTGTTGGCAGCAGCGGCTGCGGCAAATCCACGCTGCTGCGCATGTTGGTCGGTCTGGACAACGACTATCAGGGACGCGTGCTGGTCGAAGGGAAAACCGTGCGCGGCATCGGACGTGAGCGCGGCATGGTGTTTCAGGAACCGCGCCTGTTTCCGTGGCTGACAGTGCGACAAAACATCGCGCTCGGGCTGGCGAATGAAGCCATCGACGACAAAGAACGGAAGCGCCTGATCGACCACTTTATCCAGCTCGTGCATTTGCAGGATTTTGCCGATGCCCTGCCCGCCCAGCTTTCCGGCGGCATGGCACAGCGTGTGGCTATCGCGCGCGGGCTCGTCGCCAATCCACGCATCCTGATGCTGGACGAGCCTTTTGGCGCGCTGGATGCGTTGACCCGCCAGCAGATGCAACAGGAGCTGCGCCGCATCCATCAGGCGGAGGGCACCACTACGCTGCTGGTGACGCACGACGTCGAGGAAGCGGTCTATCTCGCCGATCGCGTCGTTGTACTGGCTCCGCGACCGGGACGTATCCGCCAGATTGCGACGATTTCTCTGCCGCATCCGCGCCAGCGCGACAGTCAGGCTTTTCACCAGCAGTGCAGCGATCTGCTCGCCTTGCTGACGCAGCCTGCCGATACGGCGGCTCTCTCTTCTCTGAACACGTAAATACTGGAGCACCATTATGGGACACCCTTCCGTCTACCCAACCGGCACAACGATTTACAACCCGGAAAAAGCCTGGGGCGGCTACACCGTCTTTCAGGCACTGGAACGTGGCGCGGTACTGGTGGATATGAACGGCACCGAACTGCGCCTGTGGGAAGGCCTGCACGGCTTCCCCAATAAAATCCTGCCCGGCGGTTACATCCTTGGGCACAGCGGCGAACGCGACTCGCGCTACGGCATGCAGGACATGGTCGACCTGATTCAGGTGGACTGGGACGGCAACGTCGTGTGGAAATTCAACGGCTATGAACACATTACCGATCCCGATCTTCCGCCTGAATGGATGGCGCGCGTCCATCATGACTACCAGCGCAGCGGCAATCCGGTCGGCTATTACGCACCGGGGCAGGAACCGCAGTCGATCGGCGGCAACACGCTACTGCTGGCGCATACCAACCTGCACAATGAACGCATTAGCGACAAACTGCTGCTCGACGACACCATCATCGAAGTGGACTGGGAAGGCAACATTTTGTGGGAATGGCGTTGCAGCGACCATTTCGATGAGCTGGGCTTTGACGACGACGCGAAAACTGCGCTGTACAACAACCCTAACCTGCGCAAAAGCGGCGGCGGGATGGGCGACTGGATGCACATCAACTCCATGTCGGCACTCGGCCCCAACCCGTGGTTCGATCAGGGCGATACCCGTTTCCACCCGGATAACATCATCTGGGACGCGCGCGAATCCAACATCATCGCCATCATCGACAAGCAAAGCGGCAATATCGTCTGGCAGCTTGGCCCCAACTACAACACGCCTGAACTCAAACACATCGGCTGGATTATCGGTCAGCATCACGCGCATATGATCCCTGCCGGCTTGCCGGGCGCGGGCAATATTCTGGTGTTTGATAACGGCGGCTGGGCAGGCTACGGCGCGCCCAATCCAGCATCGGCCGATGGCGTGAAAAACGCCTGGCGTGACTATTCCCGCGTGCTGGAAATCAATCCGATAACGCTGGATATTGTCTGGCGTTATTCGCCGTACGAAGCGGGCATCCCGCATCCAACCGACGCCTTCCGTTTTTACAGCCCGTACATCAGCAATATCCAACGTCTGCCGAACGGTAATACACTGATCAACGAAGGGGCCAACGGTCGGCTGTTCGAAGTCACCGTTGAA
This sequence comes from Pectobacterium sp. CHL-2024, assembly GCF_044751765.1. NCBI lineage: Bacteria > Pseudomonadati > Pseudomonadota > Gammaproteobacteria > Enterobacterales > Pectobacteriaceae > Pectobacterium > Pectobacterium sp. CHL-2024. The sequence continues at coordinate 60,709 of NZ_JBIXKO010000011.1, forward strand.
CACGAGATTGTCTGGGAGTTTATTTCCCCCTATTGGGGCAAGACGGTAAACACTAACATGCTGTATCGCGCTTACCGCGTGCCCTACGAGTGGGTACCCCAGTTGCCGCGCCCACAGGAAAACCCGGTGCTCGCCCCCGACAACACCCAGCTACGTCAACCCGGTGCCGCCGCCCCCGGCTTCGCCAGCGTGGTTCGTATTGACGGCACGCGCCCCTACAAAAAGGGCGGCGATGCCCTGTGCGTCGCGACTGACAGCGAAGACCTCAAGCGCAGCCCGAAACTCTTTGCCGTCAACCGTGAGCGCTTTGCTCCACTGACCGCCGACGACTGGCCTGAGCTGGCAGCCCAACGTGGTCCACAGCTGCTGCTAGTGGGCGCAGAGCGCTGTGTCCACTGCAAGAGCCTTTATCGCCAGTTGGAAACGATTCTGGATAACGAGGAATACCGCGACTTGCCGAGCCATTATCTGGACGCCGATCATCACATTGCCCTCGCGGAGCAATTGGCGGTCAGGACGTTACCGACCCTGCTATGGCTCGTCAATGGTGAAGAACAGGCTCGCCTGAGCAGCGCACAGCAGCCCGAACGCCTGCGCCAGTGGCTAACCACGCAACAGAGCTAAACCCCATACCTTAACGCGATCTCGCTCCCAGTGAGATCGCGTCTATCTGTACACTGCCTCTTACACAAATGCCTCAACTTGCGGCGGTTTATATCCGGCTTAAAAAATTATGCAGCGGTGGACGTGGCCGCCGAGTGAGCCGCATGGAGCCTGCTCAGGTCAGCCAGATTACTCAGTTGAGCGCGACGGAACTGGCACAGCTTGTTGACTCATCGAATGAGTAGGCTCTAAAAATACACGCCACGAGATAGTCCGCACTTCCCTGCGATTATTCTCCCCCTCATTTTTTCGTCATCGACGCGGTCGACTAAGACGGCGTCTCTGCGCCAATTTATTCGCGCTGGATCACATTTCCTTTGCATCACTTCGTTGTAATTTGTTATGTTATTACATATCGATTTACACTGCCCCTATACGTTATCTATGATTAACCGGAACAGACACACAGACGCCATTCTTCAGGTAGAAAACCTGAGCCTGTCCATGGGCGGTGAAACCAAAGTCAGCGATATCAGCTTTACGCTGTTCGCGGGTGAACGTGTCTGTTTACTCGGGGCGTCCGGTTCTGGTAAATCCCTCACCGCCAAAGCCGTCATCGGCACACCGCCGTCGGGCTGCCAGATTCGTGGCAGTATTCGGGTGAATGACGAAGAGGTTGGTCAGTTGAAAGCGCTGGCACGCCCATCGGTCAGCCGCGTCTCTGCGGTGTTCCAGGACTCGGCAACGGCGCTCAATCCCCTCATGCCGTTGGGAAAACAGCTGTCACTGGCGTTGAAAACCCCCTCTTCCGCTGAACTTTCTGCGCTTCTGGCTGCTATGAAACTGGATGATATTCCCAACCTGTTGCAACGCTATCCTACCGAACTGTCCGGCGGTCAGCGTCAGCGCATTTGCATTACCCTTGCGTTGCTCGGCAAAACGCGCCTGCTGGTAGCAGATGAACCCACAACCGCGCTCGATGTCATGACCCAGCAGCAGGTATTGCAGGTTTTACAGGAACGTAGCACGCAGCCGGATGCTCCCGCTCTGCTGTTTATTACGCATGATATCGCCGTTGCCGCCCAACTCTGCCAGCGTGGTCTGGTGATGGAAAACGGGCGAGTCATTGAATCTGGTAGTATGCAGCAATTACTGAATGCACCACAGCAGTCCTATACCCGTAGTCTGGTCGCTGCTGCTCGTCGCGCTGACACGCTTTTATCTGACACCTTGTTATCCGACAGGATGTTACCCGCTGCCGGAGCACTCGCCGGATGAGCCACCACCTGCATGCGGTTCCCTCACCGTTTTTAAGTCTTGAGCACGTTAGCCGCTATCGCCAGACTTCACGCTTGCCGTGGCAAAAGGCCGATCCCGCCAGTGCGATTTTTCACGACCTGTCGCTGAACCTGCAACAGCACGAACGCGTCGGGCTGGTTGGTGCGTCCGGCTGTGGTAAATCCACGCTGCTAAAAACCCTGCTCGCGCTTGAAGCGCCGGAGCGTGGCGCGGTGTACTGCGACCGCAACCTGATTACGCCCGGTTCGGTGCGTTCGCTGCTCTGGTATCGCCGCCGCGTTCAGTACATTCCGCAGGATCCGGCAGGCTCGCTCGCGCCGCGTCAGCGCGTCGCCGATCTCCTCATCGAGCCGCTGAAACGACTCCGCCCCGATGAGGTCCGCCACGTTAATAGAAATCATTCTGCCCGCCTGAGCGACGTCATGGATCAGGTAGGACTGAGCGTCACGCTTCTGGATAAGGTCGCCGGACAGCTTTCCGGAGGACAGGCACAGCGCGTTGCGCTGGCGCGAGCGCTGATCGTCCGACCCGAATTTTTATTGGCAGACGAGCCCGTCAGCGGTCTGGACTTACCGCTACGTGAACAAATTAAAGCCCTGCTTCAACAGGTTACCGAACAAAATAAGATGGGCTTGCTGATGGCCTCGCACGACATTTCCATGCTCGCCGGGCTGTGCGACAGAATGCTGGTCATGGACGGCGGACGCATTATTGAAGATCGCCCCACAGCCGAGGTGCTGGCTTCGCCGCAGCAGGCGCACACCGCCCGTCTGTTGCAGGCCGTTCCCGCCCTATCGACGTCGGGCTATTAGCTCGCTGAAAACGCGCTTTTTACCATAAAATATCGCATCAATAACACATTCCCCGTAACGGGCTTTTTATAACGGATCATGACATGTCAGACCTTACCGCCAACCGCGCCCCGCGGCCTTATCCCCCGTTACTTCTGGGTAGCCAGCTGGTTTTCAACATTGGCTTTTATGCCGTCGTGCCGTTTCTGGCCATTTTCCTGCGTGACGATATGCTGCTTTCCGGCTGGGCCATCGGGCTGGTGATTGGCTTACGCACCTTTTCTCAGCAGGGCATGTTTTTAGTCGGCGGTGCGCTGGCCGATCGCTTCGGTGCGCGCGTGATCATCCTATGCGGCTGCGTCGTGCGTATCAGCGGCTATCTCCTGCTGGCGTTAGGCGACTCGCTGTGGCCGATCATCCTTGGTGCCTGTCTGACCGGTGTCGGTGGAGCCCTGTTCTCTCCCGCCATTGAAGCGCTGATGGCACAGGCCGGTACGCAAAGTGAAAAAGAGGGAAAACGCAGCCGCTCCGAGTGGTTCGCCCTGTTTGCTATTTGCGGCGAGTTAGGCGCGGTACTGGGGCCGTTGCTCGGTTCGGTGCTGGCGGGATACGGATTCCAGCGCGTGGCGCTAGCCGGTGCGGGCGTGTTTGTTATCGCACTCATCGTCCTGTTTTTCAGCCTGCCGCCAACGCAGCGTAATCGGGGAGAATTGCAGATTGCCCCGTGGTGGGAAACGTTCCGCCAGCGCCGCTTTGTCGCGTTCATCATTGCCTACAGCGCTTATCTGTTCAGCTACAACCAGCTCTATCTGGCGCTGCCGGTTGAGCTGCATCGCTCCGGCAGCAGCGAGAAAGATCTCGGGCCGCTGTTTGTGTTGGCTTCCCTGCTGGTGATCGGGTTACAGCTCCCGCTGGCGCGTTTTGCCCGTCGGGTTGGCGCGGCACGCATGCTGCCACTGGGCTTTGCGCTGCTAGCTGCATCGTTCTTTAGCGTCGCGCTCTTTGCCTCCAGCACGCCACCTGAAGGCTGGCAGCGCCTGCTTCCCGCTATCTCGTTAATTACGCTGCTGACGCTGGGGCAGATGCTGATCGTTCCCGTCGGGATGGACCTTATCCCGCGCTTTGCCAACAACCAGAATTTGGGGGCGCACTACGGCGCGCTGGCGTCGATGGGTGGCATCGCCGTTCTGGTTGGCAACTTTATCCTCGGCAGCCAGCTTGACCGCGCGCTGACGCCGTCACCGCAGGCCGCCATTCCGTGGGTGCTGCTCGCCGCCGTGCCGTTGTGCAGTTCGCTGGCGATGATGGTCATCTGCCGCCCGTTTAAATCCGCTCCAACCGTGAATGAATAAGGACAGATTGATGAATATGCGTAATCGCCTGTGGCCCGTTTCTGGCTTGCTGTCAGCCACGCTGCTGCTTTCTGGTTGCTTCAACGAGCCGGAGGAAAACCATTCCTCGCATCATGACGGTCGAATCAAACTGGCGATGCTTCAGCCGCCGCGCTCCGGCCTGACACCGCTGAGCGATGATGCCTTTAAGCTGTCGCGTTGGAGCACCGCAGAAACGCTGGTGGTACTCGACAAACTCGGCGAAGCCCAACCTGCGCTGGCGACAACATGGCAGCAGATCGATGATAAATCCTGGCGTTTTGAACTACGCCCGAACGTCCATTTTCACGATAACACCGCCTTAAACGCCGCCACGGTAGTGAATGCGCTCACCGTGGCCGCCGCCGCCGCCCCCAAACCGCGCATTCTGGACGGCGTGCAGTTAACGGTAAAAGCCGATGGCGATAACGCCGTCGTTGTCTCCACGGCTAAACCGGATCCGCTGTTGCCGCAGCGTTTATCCAGTCCGCAGTTGGCGATTCTCTCCAGCGCGGCATACGGTAAAAATGGCGTCGTCAATCCGATCAACACCGGAAGCGGCCCGTTCGTTCTGCGTACCGTCACCGGCACCAGCAGCGCGGTATTGGATCGATTCGACGGTTACTGGGGTGAGAAAGCACAGGCCAGCGGTATCGACGTGAGCTTTGTCTCCGACGGCGCAGCACGTGCTGCTGCATTACGTACCGGCACGGCGGACATTGTCGAAGCCATTCCCGTTTCACAGGCACCGCTGCTGGAGCAATCGCTGGTGCATGAAGTGCCAATGCCGCGCACCAATACGCTGTATCTGAATACGCGTCATGGCGTGATGCAAGATCCTGCGATGCGTGCCGCCGTGCGCGATGCAATCAATCGCCAGCAGCTGGTAGACAACGTGTATGAGAAACGCGCCGATATCGCGCAGGGTCTGTTAGGCCCTGCACTGCCGTGGGCGGCAGGACTGCGTCAACCTGTAGTGAACCCAGTCAAAGCCGGTACGCCTGCGGGTGCCACCATTACGCTGGCAACCTTCAGCGATCGCGCTGAGCTACCTGAAGTGGCGGTCTATCTGGCACAGCAGCTCACTGCCGCTGGGTTTACGGTAAAACAGGTGGTGCGTGAATATGCGCAGATCGAATCCGACGCGCTGGCGGGCAAGTTTGACGCCTTTATCTTATCGCGCGCGACGGTGCTAGATTCCGGCGATCCAGTCGCTTATCTATACAGCGACTTCGCCTGTGAAGGGTCGTTCAATATCGCGCAACTGTGCCGCCCGGAGATCGATCAGGCGTTACAGAAAGCGGCTGCAATTCCTGCTGGCGAAGCACGCCGTCAGGCCATCATGCAGGCAGAAAACCTGATCATTGCCAGCGATGCCGCGATCCCAATGCTGCATGAACGCGTAATCCAAGGTGAAAGCGCACAGGTAAAAGACGCACTGCGCGACCCGCGTGAACGTACGCTGATTAACGCCGCTACGCATATTGTTACCGGCGCCAAGTAACGGATAGCGCATCTGCAACCAGAAAGATGACGAGTTTATGAGCGAATCGCTGTATTGCCGCACCTGTGCGACCATCAACCAGACGCAACGCCCGCGATACGGCGTGCTGATTCCACTGTTTTCGCGGCTGCTGACGCTGGCGGGGATTGTGGTGCTGATTGGCATGTTGCCGTGGTTATCCGGTCAGGATCCGGCGCTGGCGCTGCTGCGCGCCCGTTCCGGCGAGCAGGAAGCGACGGCGGAAACGCTAAACGCGATTCGTCACTCACTCGGGCTGGATCAAGGCCCGCTGCAATTGCTGTTGAACTGGCTGACGGGTCTGTTGCACGGCGATGCGGGCAATTCCTGGGTGTCTGGCCGACCGGTCCTTCCGGGGATGCTGCAAGCGGCGGGCGTCTCGATCACGCTAATGGCCTCCTCGGCGCTGGTGGCCTTCACGCTGGCTGCCGTGCTGTGCGCCCCTACCTTTCGGCAGGGGTTACGCGGCCAGGTTCATCGTTCAGGCGGTCTGTTTGCCGCCTTGTTTACCGCGCTGCCCGAATTCCTGCTGGCATCATTTCTGCTGATTGTCGGTGCCGTCTGGCTACAGTGGTTTCCCCCTTATGGCTGGCTGGGCCTGCACTACGCGGTGCTGCCGTCGCTGGCGCTCGGTATTCCAGCAGGCGGCTACCTTGGCCGGATTATTGCCGACGCGCTATCCGCCACCTTCAGCGAAAACTGGCTCACCACCTGGAGTGTAGCTGGCGTGAGCCGTCGTCATATCGCGCTGGCGGTGCTGAAACGCACGTTGCCCAGCGTGATGCCGCTGGTCGGGCTGGTGCTGGTCTCGTTAACAGGCGGTGCCATCGCCGTCGAAAAAGTATTCGCGATTCCCGGTCTGGGACGCGCCACGCTAGGGGCCGCAGCGGCACAGGATCTGCCCGCCTTGCAGGTCGGCGTGCTGATTCTCTTACTCATCGCCTCGCTGGCTGGCATCGCCGCCAGCGGCGTTCGGCTGCTGATTCTCGGACGCGCGCTGCGGAGCGGCGCAATGCCCGTGCCGGAAGAGCATGGTAGCCCCGCGTCTCGTCATGCCATCTGGCTACCGATTATCTGCGTGCTGCTGCTGACGCTACTGTTGCTGGCTGGCCTGCCGCGCGATCCCTATACTTCAGCCTTTCTACGTCTGCAACCGCCGTCGTTTCTGCTGCCTTTTGGCGCGGATGCGATGGGGCGTGATTTGCTGGCACGCGTCGCACACGGTACGTTAAATACCTGTCTGCTGGCGCTGGCGGTATCGCTGGCCTGTCTGGCAATTGGCCTGTTGGTTGGGCTCTTTCCGCGCCTGTTCACCGGCCCGATTGAAGTGACTAACGCCCTGCCGCCAGTGATTGCCGGGCTGCTGGTTGCTGCGGTAAACGGCACGACGGCAACGGGTGCGGCGATTGCCGTGATTGCCGTGAGTTGGGCACCGCTCGCGGCCCACACGGCGGCACTGGTCGCCGAAATCAATGCGCGCCCTTATATTCGAATGCTGCCGATTCTCGGCGTCGGCCCGATACGGCGCAGCCTGTTCTATATTCTGCCCGCGCTGATTGGCCCGCTTTTCCGTCACGCCATGCTGAAACTGCCTGGCATTGCGCTGGCGCTCGCATCGCTCGGCTTTTTAGGCTTGGGCGCATCACCGCCGACGCCGGAATGGGGACGCGTTCTGGCTGAGGGGATGCCGTATATCGAACGCGCCTTCTGGGGCGTGCTGGCACCGGCGGCAGCACTCGGCGTGCTGTCGATACTGGCGGTGAGCGCGGCGAACCTTTCCGGTCGCCACAAGCACTAATCTATTATGGGACACAGCTTAAGCGCCGCTTCTCTCCACGTTCACAGCTCCGCCAGATTTCACGATGGCGGGGCTGGGCATCTTCAGTTACGCTGTGAGCTAACCTCTGCCGAAGTACATATGAATATGTGTAGAGCGTGATTAAAGGAGAGAATATGCATAACAGCGGATCCCACGTCAGTCTTACCGTCACTCAGACTCTGGATAAACTGGAAGCGCTGTATGATGACGCCGTCTCAGCGCTGCGCGACGCCATCGGGGACTTCATCAATGATGGCACGCTGCCTGATGCTAACGCGCGCACGGCGGGGCTATTTGCCTACCCAGCTCTCCGCGTTAGCTGGAGTGGCAATTCGACCGGTCACCCCCGCCATCGCGCCTATGGGCGTTTTACCCATCCCGGCAGTTACTCCACTACCGTTACCCGTCCGGCATTTTTACGTGCTTATCTGGCGGAACAGCTGGCGCTGCTGGAGGGGGATTATGACGTCACCATCGAGGTTAGCCCGTCACAGCAGGAAATTCCGTTCCCCTACGTGCTCGACGGTTCCGATCTGATTCTTGACCGTTCGATGAGCGCTGGTATCGCCAAGCATTTCCCCACAACAGAGCTGTCGCAGATTGGGGACGAGACGGCAGATGGGCTGTTTCACGCCACCACCACGTCGCCGCTGTCACACTTCGACGCGCTGCGTACCGATTTCTCGCTGGCGCGGCTTCGTCACTACACTGGCACGCCGGTAGAACATATTCAGCCGTTCATCCTCTTCACCAACTACACACGCTATGTCGATGAGTTTGTACGCTGGGCCTGTGCGCAGATTGCCGATCCCGATAGCCCGTATGAGGCGCTATCTTGTGCTGGCGGTATTTACATCACCGCCGAGACGCCAAACCCCGAGCAGACGGTGTCCGATCTGGCCTGGAAGAACCACCAGATGCCCGCTTATCATCTGATTCCTCGTCAGGGTAAAGGGATTACGATGGTCAACATTGGCGTCGGGCCATCCAACGCGAAAACCATCTGCGATCACCTCGCGGTTATGCGTCCACATGCCTGGCTGATGATCGGCCACTGCGGCGGCCTGCGCGAAAGCCAGTCCATCGGTGATTATGTGCTGGCGCATGCTTACCTGCGTGACGATCACGTACTGGACGCCGTGCTACCGCCGGATATCCCGATTCCCAGCATCGCCGAGGTGCAGCGCGCGCTGTATGACGCCACCAAGATGGTCAGCGGTATGCCGGGGGAAGAAGTTAAACAGCGTCTGCGTACCGGCACGGTGGTCACCACCGATGACCGCAACTGGGAGCTACGCTATGCGGCTTCTGCCCTGCGGTTTAACCTCAGTCGCGCCGTCGCCGTGGATATGGAAAGTGCAACGATTGCCGCGCAGGGATATCGCTTCCGTGTCCCTTACGGCACGTTGTTGTGCGTCTCGGATAAGCCGTTGCACGGTGAAATCAAGCTGCCGGGACAGGCGAACCGTTTCTATGAAGGGGCGATTTCGGAGCATTTGCAGATTGGCATCTGCGCTATCGATCTGCTGCGGGCGGAAAGCGATAAGCTGCACTCACGTAAACTACGCACCTTTAACGAGCCACCGTTCCGTTAATCGGACGACGCGGTTAGGCAGCCGACCGCTATTCAGGCGGTCAGCTGCTCTGGCGTGACTAAATACGTTATGTTATAACAAACCAAATACCCTAGCGGATAAGCCCAATGAAAAAAGGTCTGTCAGTTCTGTTTCTTTCCCTCGTCGCGACACAAGCCTCGGCGTTTCAGGCAAAAATAGCTCAGTCTACGGAGAGTGGATTGAACAATATCGATGAGCCTAAGCGCACCTTTTCAAGCTTTACGCCAATGGGGCTGGAAACCATTCATCCCGGCCAGTGCGATGCGACCTCCATTAACGGCTGCGGTTGCCCGTTTTGCACCCAGCTGCGGCTCATTGGTCGCTAGTCCTACGTGACAGAGTCGTTGTACGCGACATAGCAAAAGCGCCACATTCGTGGCGCTTTTCTAACATAGGAAGATGAGACTAATTAATCTCAGGATGTTGTTCGGTCAGCCGTTTTCTTTTCTTCTCCAGCTCGGCGATTTGCTCATCAATCTCTTCTATTTTCTGCTCGATATTGTCGTATTGTTCCTGCAACAGCTCTTTGGCTTCTGTCCGATCCGATGCCGCGGGCGTTGCGCCTTTCAGCGGCTGATTAGCGGTTTCACGCATCGACATCCCGGTAATCAGGCCGATCAGCCCAATCACCATCAGGTAATACGCCGGCATATATAAGTTGCTGGTTGATTCCACCAGCCACGCCGCCGCCGTTGGCGTAAAGCCCGCAACCAGTACGGAAACGTTAAATGACGTCGCCAACGCGCTATAGCGAATATGCGTAGGAAACAGTGCGGGCAGCGTTGAAGCCATCACCCCTGTGAACGAATTCAGCAGCACGGCCAGCATCAGTAATCCGCAGAAAATCAGTCCAATCACATCGCTGTTGATCAAGATGAAGCTGGGCACCGACAGCAGCAGCAGCCCAATACTGCCGCAAATAATAAACGGTTTACGCCCATAGCGGTCGCTCATCAGTCCCATCACCGGCTGCACAAACAGCATCCCGATCATGACGGCAATAATAATCATCACCCCGTGATCTTCCGAGTAATTCAGGCTGTGTGAAAGGTAGCTCGGCATGTAGGTCAGCAGCATGTAATAGGTGACATTGGTGGTAATCACCATCCCGATACAGATCAGCAGACCTTTCCATTGCTTGGTCACAATGTCACGCAGAGAAATCTTCGGCGGGGATTGGATGCTGTCTTTTGATTCTTTATCAATGTTGTCAACGTGCTGTTGGAACGTCGGCGTTTCTTCCAACGCATGGCGCAAATAAATCCCAATTAATCCGAGCGGCGCAGCAATAAAGAACGGAATACGCCATCCCCAATCCAGAAAACTTTCTTCTCCCACAATGGAAGAAATGAGCACCACGACGCCCGCGCCCATCACGAACCCGGCAATAGAACCGAAATCCAGCCAGCTCCCTAAAAAGCCGCGTCGTCTGTCCGGGGAATATTCAGCAACGAAAATCGCCGCACCGGTATATTCCCCCCCGACGGAGAATCCCTGCGCCAGTTTCGCCAACAGCAGCAGTATCGGTGCCCAAATACCAATCGATTCATAGGACGGAATCAAGCCAATACAGAATGTACTCACCGACATGATAATAATGGTGATCGACAGAACTTTCTGGCGGCCAAATTTATCCCCCATCGCACCAAAGAATATTCCGCCGAGTGGCCGAACCAAAAAGGGAACCGAGAACGTTGCCAGCGCGGCAATCATTTGTACGCCGGGATCGGCTCCGGGGAAAAAGACCTGTCCGAGCGCATACGCCACAAAGCCATATACACCAAAATCAAACCATTCCATCGCATTACCCAATGCGGCGGCGGTAATGGCTTTTTTAAGTCTGGCATTATCAATAATGGTAATGTCCTGAATTTTCATCGGTTCGATTTTTTTCTTTTTTAATCTCATCCTTTTTTCCTTTGCTTAAAAAGCGACCGTTTATTAAAAATGAAACACTCTTTTTCATGCACAGGGAACCACCCGACTGCACGCTGAAAAATAAACCGCTTATTGGTCGCAATATTCATTACACGTTGATACTGCTGGATGAAGTATAGAAGAATTTGGACAAAAGCTCGGATTCAGGCACCGCATGTCCAAATAACGCGCGGGAATATAATAAAAGGAAAATAATGGTAAATAGTTATGACAAAATCATCACATTACTGTCAGTGGGGTATTTTTACTTACGCGAAGTAATCATTTTCGGGTTACGGTTAAAATAGCGCGTAAATGACAGACTGAAATTAGCGGGGTGTCGATAGCCAACTTGCCAGGCCGTCTGCGCTACCTGAAATCCCTGTTCCAGTAGCTGATGCGCCCGCTCCATCCGCATCCGCAATAGCATCTGACCCGGCGTGGTCGCAAAGCAGCGATGAAACCCCAGTTTGAGTCTAGATTCACTCATTCCCGCCTGAGCCGCAATACAGGCCAGCGTCAGCGGTTCGGCCAGATGCTCGCGCATCCAACGGCATACTTGCTCCAATTGCTGTCGTTCCTGGGGATGAATACCGCCGTGTCTTTCTTCCGGTTGTAGGACGTGCCGATACTGCGCCAGCAGGCTTAAGGCATGAATATGGCGATTTAGCGGATCGCCATCACCGCACAGCGCATTGACGTGAACCTGACTGGCCGCAGAGACGGGCGTAAATGCGCGCAGCTGTACCCCATCATCGTTGAACAACTGCTCTGCACAGTCCGCGCCAAAATAGCGCGCTACCGCCGTTTTCCCCACCAGCAGCCGTAGCTGATCGACCTGCTGCTGAGCCTGATAATGGCGCTCGCCCGCGCTGGCACCAAACGTCGTCATCGTAACATGCTGCTGGCGAAACCCGATCGATGAGCCGCCGCAATCGTAATAAGCAGACTCCCCTGCCAGCGCAAATGTCATGACCAGCATCGGCTGCGAATGCGGGTTCTGCGTTTCTTCCACCAAGGCACGATACGGGCGATATTGCGAACGCGCCAGCGACAGATCCGCATCAATACGGCTGAAATCCGACCAACACTCACCGATGTTGCCTGGCAGTATTCGGCGTGAATCAGAACGATTCACCTCACTCATCCGGCACCGGTCGCCTGACGGTAGTCCCTCTCGCCCCCGTTGCTGTCTTTGCGCCATTTTTCCCCCGCCGTTTTGCATATGAAAAATGCCGCCTCGCATAACAATGAACATAATAACGATTCTCATTTATAGATAGCATATTCCCTATCGACTGACCATCAATGGGAAAAACCACGTATGAATCCATTAGAGACGTTATGGCAGCTTGCCGCCAACAGCGTGAAGGCGGATGCCTTATATCTGGCGCTGGAACAGCAGATTTTCGACAGACTGGAAGAAGTCACCACACCGCAACAGCTGGCGGAAGCGCTGGGCTGGCAGCCGGAGAAAACCGGGTTTCTGCTTGAGATCCTGTGGAGCATGCAGTTATTGACGCGTCATCACGACGGCTATTGCACCGCTCCGGCCTGCGCCGCCGTGCTCTGTCGCAGCAGTTCACGTTTTCTGGGCGACGCCTGGCGTTTTCGCCTGACCAGCCTGCGTCAGTTTGGTCAGGGGCTCGGCGACGGTATGTCTCAGCCGCTGCAAACGCAGTTGGGCGAATTACCGCGCGATGCGGCGTGGGCCAATGCCGCGGAACAGCAAATCGCTCAGGAACAGCGGGCAATAACGGCCGACCGTGCCGAGCAGTTGATCGCCAGCCTGCCGGATTTCCCGCAAATCAGACACGTTCTCGATCTGGGCGGCGGTCCCGGCTGGGTGGCGATTACGCTGGCGCTGCGTCACGCTCAGATCTCCGGCACGGTGTATGACCTGCCGCAGACCGCCGCCGTGGCGCATCGCAATATTGACGCAGCCGGATTATCCGCACGTCTGTCAGCGCAAAGCGGCGCATTGCCCAGCGAGAAATACGATCTGATTTGGAGCTCTTCGTTCCTGCATTTTGTCGAAGATATCCCCGCCATGCTGGCAGCGCTCCACGATACGCTGGCATCGGAGGGCACGCTGGTTCTGGCACAGGCGGAAATTGCCGAAGCGCCGGAGGATGCCGCACCGGTTTTGCCGTTCTACCTGCCGATGCAAATGAGTGGACGCCACGTCACGCGGGAAGGTCAACTGACGCAGTGGCTGTTAAAAACGGGCTTTACCTCTGTCGAAACTCGTCGTCATCAGGCATTTCCCATGGCACCGCTGAATGTACTGATCGCCCGCAAACACCGATAACTGCAGATACTTCGTACCCGCTGACACCGGCAAGACTGACAACGCCGCTGCTGCATCATGTTGATGATTATCATATTTCTGCACACCTAAGGTTGTCAGCCCAGTGCAAAGCGCCTATAAATGACATTACAGGGCGTGACTGATTGAGAAACTCTAAATAATTCAAGTTTCAGGCAGGCGGCAAGAGAAGGAGTCCCGATGAGCTTACTCAAGTAAGTGATTCGGGTGACTGAACGCTGCTAACGTACATGTAACTTGAAGTATAACGAGTTAAAAGGCGAACCTGCCAGACGTGATAGGCCTATCACGTCTGGCAGGTTTTTTTGTTTTCATCCCTAAGGAAAAACGCATGGATAAAAAAATCACTGCCAGCCTGATATTACTGCTGGCTGCCGCCAGCCAGCCGGCGCTGGCAAACGATCCGCAGGTAACGTTAGACAGCGGCCGCATCAGCGGGAGCGAGACGCAAGGCGTCGATGCTTTTAAAGGCATCCCCTTTGCCGCCCCTCCCATCGGCGAACTGCGCTGGCAACCGCCGCAACCAGTGCAAAGCTGGAGCGATATTCGCTCAGCAACGTTATACGGCAAGGATTGCATGCAGAATCCTTTTCCCGGCGATGCCGCGCCGCTCGGTGTTGGATTCAGTGAGGATTGCCTGACACTCAACGTGTGGCGTCCAGCTAACGCCACAGGCCCGCTGCCGGTGATGGTATAGATTTATGGTGGCGGTTTCGTCAACGGCGGCGCCTCGCCCGAGATTTATTCCGGGCAGGAATTTGCCCGTCAGGGCGTCGTCTTCGTCAGCTTCAACTATCGCGTCGGCCGCTTTGGCTTTTTTGCCCATCCGGCGCTGGCCGACCAGTCGCTGCGTGGCAACTACGGCCTGATGGATCAAATTGCGGCGTTGAAGTGGGTGCAGAAAAACATCGCCGCTTTCCATGGTGATCCGCAAAATGTCACCCTGTTTGGTGAATCCGCAGGCGGTTTTGCCGTCGGCTCTCTGCTGACCAGCGAGCTATCTCAGGGATTATTCCAGAAAGCGATTATTCAATCCGGCTCCGGCAGACAAAATATCGTGCCTAACCAAAGCTGGCAAAAAGCAGAGCAGGCCGGTCTCGCCTTTGCCAGCGCAAATGGCATCAGCGGTCACGATGCGCAAGCCCTGACGGCGCTGCGGCAAATTCCCGCAGATAACGTGGTGAACGGCCTGAATATGGCCTCCATGAATGCACCGGATTATTCCGGCCCGATGCTCGATGGCAAAGCGATCGCCGCAGAGCCGCAGGATAGCTACCGTCAGGGTAACTTCCAGCGCGTGCCGCTGATGATTGGCGCTACGGATGCCGATATCAGTTTCCCGCCGAAAGTCGCGACGTCAGACGACGCGGTTGCCGTTTTCCCTGCCAGCGATCGGCAGCAGGCTCTTCAGGCTTACCACGGTATGTCACCGCAGGAGATCGCCAAGGCCGTTTCCAGCGACCGTTTCATGGTGGAACCGGCGCGTTTTGTCGCACGTATTTGGGAAAAAGCCGCGCTACCCGTCTGGCAATTCCGTTTTGGCTACGTTGCCGACAGCATGCGCGCGCAGTGGCCTGCTGCCGTTCACGCCAGTGAGATTCCATACGTCTTTAACACGGTAACGGCACGCTATGGCGAGAAAACCACACTGCAGGATCGTGCCGTTGCCCAGCAGATGAATCAGTACTGGGTGAACTTTGCCCGTACCGGTAACCCTAACGCCAGCGGTTTACCGACATGGAACGCCTATAGCAGCCAGAAAGACAACATTCTGTTTATCCCTGCGGCAGGTGCAGAACAGACTCGCGATATCGCCGATCCATGGAAAACGCGTCTTGATCTGGTCGAGAAACTGGCGGAGAGCGGTACGCCATAGCGCACGTTATCCCGCATGAAGTCGTTGCAAAGGCGTTTGCGAAGCGCAGATCGCCAGCATAAAAAAAGCCAGTCAGTAAGGGCTGGCTGGCTTTCGGAGTGAACCTAATAGGGTGCTGCGTGTTTCCGTCTCGTTTTTCACTCTACCGCATATTCCTTCATTTTATTTTCGTCAGGCATTGTGCCATTAAGCTTCTTGAGCACTTCCTTCGCTTCTTTCAGCACTCGGGCACATTGCTCGCGCGTGATGGTAAGCGGTGGCTCAATCCTGACCGATTTAGCATTATTCAACGTGCCCGCCACCAGAACATTACGTTGAAACAGTTCCTTCGCGAAGGCATACCCGATCTCGTTTTTCCTGAATTCGATAGCCTGCAACAGCCCCATTCCTCTTGCTTCAATAATCAATTGAGGATACTCGGCCGCCAGCTGTCGTAAGCCCTGTAGCAAAAATTCCCCCTGTATCGCTGCCTGTTCTGGCAGATTCTTTGTCAGCAACTCATTGACGGTCGCCAGTGCCGCCGCACAGGCGAGCGGATTGCCGCCAAACGTGGTGGTATGCAGGAACGGATTTTCAAACAGCACGGAGAAGACCTCTTCCGTCGCCACCGTTGCGCCAATCGGCATCACACCGCCACCCAGCGCCTTCGCCAGACACAGAATGTCAGGCTGTACGCCATAATGCTCACAGGCGAACATCTTGCCCGTGCGACCCATGCCGGTTTGTACCTCATCCAGAATCAGCAATGCCCCAACCTCATCGCATAACGCTCTGACCGCAGGCAAGTAATGTTCCGGTGGCACAATCACACCACCTTCTCCCTGAATGGGTTCAAGGATGATGGCAGCCACGTCATCACCGGTCTTCTGGCATTGCTCAACCTGCTTGCGCATGGCGTTGATGTCGCCAAAAGCAACATGATGGAAGCCGGGTAACAGCGGCATGAAGGGACGACGAAACGCGGGTTTGGCGGTGGCAGAAAGCGCGCCCAGCGATTTCCCGTGGAATGCACCTGTCGCGGCGATAAAGGTATATTTACCACGCGGTGACTGGTAGGCCTTCGCCAGCTTTAAAGCGGCTTCAACCGATTCCGTTCCGCTATTGCAGAAGAAGCTGTATTTCAGATCGCCCGGCGTCAGCGCCGCCAGCGTTTTTGCCAGCAATCCCCGCAGCGGGTCGAGCAGTTCTTGACTGTGCAGCGGTTGTCTGGCGAGCTGGCGCTCAACGGCAGCAATCACGTTAGGGTTACGATGCCCGACGTTAAAAATGCCGTAACCGCCGAGGCAGTCCAGATATTCATTCCCTTGGGTATCAATCAGCGTATTCGGTCCGCTGGCGCGCCATTCGACTGCGCCGTAATCCCCGCCGGTGGTGACAGATTTTCGGTACTCCAGAAAACCCGGGTTGACGTATTCACGAAAACAACTCAAAACTTCTCGATTCAGTGCCGCCATGTCATCGTGGGATAGCGTGTCACTATGAATCCAATGCAGTGCCTGCTGAGTACACTCTAGCGGGTTAAGGTGGGCGTTTGATCTGGACAAAATGCGCTCCTTGAAAACGGACATCACGCGATGCCACTTTAATTAATGCACATAACACGCCAGTCGCCCGCCCCAAATTAGAATAAAATACAAAAACGCGATCTAACACAAAAATTCAGTATATGATTTGAACTAAATACGAATAGACGGAATTAATAACCAATAAGAATGGCACATGCCAGTATGAAGAAAATAAAAGCAACACGTGATGCCCTGCTTTTGCCCAGCGCGCCCTTTTTTGGGGCACGCCGGGGCTGGACAAACGCGCTATATCATTACCGGTTTCTCCAGTACCGGTTTCTCGTGCAGGACAAACAGAATCCCTGAGGAGGCAGAAGATCCTCAATGCCGGATCATGATATGACGCACGATGGTGTAATCCTCCAGACCGTACATCGACATATCCTTGCCGTAGCCGGACAGCTTCTGCCCGCCGTGCGGCATTTCACTCACCAGCATGAAGTGGGTGTTCACCCAGGTACAGCCGTATTGAAGGCACGCGGCCAGACGGTGTGCCCGCCCGATATCTCGCGTCCAGACCGACGAGGCCAGCCCGTAATGCGAGGCATTCGCCCAGCCAAGCACCTGCGCTTCATCGTCAAACGGCGTGATGGAGATTACGGGTCCAAACACCTCTTTCTGGACGATTTCGTCTTCCTGCTTTGCCCCCGCCAGCACCGTGGGCTGGAAGTAAAATCCCTGCCCTTTCACCCGCTCGCCGCCGGTCACCACCGTAATGTGCGGCAGCGCTTTGGCGCGTTCGACAAAGCCAATCACGCGTTCCAGCTGCGGCTCGGTAATCAGTGGCCCCAGCTCGGTGGTTTCATCATGTGGATCGCCGATTTTCAACGTCGCCACCGCTTTTCCTAATGCTTCTACGACCTCATCGTAGATCGCACGCTGTACATATAGCCGACAGGCGGCAGTACAGTCCTGCCCCGCATTGTAAAAACCGAAACTGCGGATTCCATCAACCACCTGATCGATATCCGCATCGTCGAAAACAATCACCGGCGCTTTACCGCCCAGCTCCATGTGTGTGCGTTTTACGCTCGCGGCGGTATGCGACAGAATATGCGCACCGGTTGCAATTGAGCCGGTCAGCGACACCATATTCACTTTCTCATGCCCCGTCAGCGCATCGCCGATATCCGCCCCGCGCCCGAACACGATATTCACCACGCCAGCGGGCAGTATCTCCGCCAGCAGATGTGCCAGATAGAATGTGGTCAGCGGGGTTTGCTCCGCCGGCTTCAGTACCACGCAGTTTCCCGCCGCCAGTGCCGGTGCCAGCTTCCACGATGCCATCATCAGCGGATAATTCCACGGGGCGATGGACGCTACCACGCCAACCGGATCGCGCCGGATCATCGAGGTGTGCCCTTCGAGATACTCTCCCGCCGCCGAACCGCTCAGACAGCGCGCCGCGCCGGCAAAAAAGCGAAACACATCAGCGACCGCAGGCACTTCATCATTCAGCGCCGCATGGTAGGGCTTACCGCAGTTCAGCGATTCAAGCTCGGCAAACGTCTCTGCGTGTTCCTCGATGGCATCGGCAATCTGTAGCAGCAGCGTCGCGCGCGTTTTCGGCGTGGTTTGTCCCCAGTGTGCAAAAGCCGACTCCGCAGCCAGCACGGCTGCATCAACCTGGTGCAGGTCGGCCTGTGCAATGGCGGCAATTTGCTCTCCTGTTGCAGGATTAAATACCGCTAACGCCTCGCCTTTCCCCGCGACCAGCTTGCCTTCTATGAGTAATTTATCGTGCATACATTTTCCTTACAGAGAGAAAACCATCTTGTTTTTCATCACTATCTGCAAAATGTCTGTGCAAAAAACCTGCCACGTTGCGCTTACCTGTCGCTCCGTTCTGCAACCTGCGGCATTACACTAGGGCGCGTTGCCCGACTCTTTCTGCGTCTGCGTGGCGGCCTGTCTGGCTTCTTCCGCCAGCGCTTCAATCTCTTCTTCCGTCAACTGCTCTGATGCTTCATGCACCTTTGCCAGCCCTTCGCTAACCGTCACCTCTTTAGGATCCTGCTCTGAGTCCTTCGTGGTCATTTCGTCTCTCCTGATTAAATAATAAGCCAGCAAAGATAAGTGTAGTCGATGACGAAAATCCGCCAATCTGAAGAAGATTTAACTCTGCTTTTCGGTTCGGCATATGTGATAATAATTATCAATTACACATATTTATTATTCAGGACCTTACCCCGTCGGCGTCAACGGACAGTGCCATGCATTGTTATGGACAGTGCCGTGCATTGCTATGGATAGCGCTGTGACAAGGGAAAGGGGTTCTGTTGCCGCAGAGTCGGCGGGAAGGTCACCTGACGGGACGTTGGCATGTCAGAGTCTGAACTCAGAATGCTGTTCAACCACTATGCAGAACGGTTGGAACGCTATCTCAATCATAAACTGCGCGACCCTCAGGCAGCAGCCGATCTGGTGCAAGAGAGTTTTTTACGGTTGGCACAACGGCTGGAACAGCAAGATGATGTAGACGACAAGAAGGCGTATCTCTATAAGACAGCAAATAATTTGCTGCTTGATCATGTCCGCCACCAGCAGCGCTGGCAGATGGCGGCGTCCGTTGACGACGCGGAGGCGACGCTGGAATACCTGCCGGATGCTGCCCCCCAGCTCGATCAAACGGCCATCGCCCAGCAGGAGCTGGAGCGTCTGGCAAACGTACTGGCGACGCTGCCTGAACGCACGCAGCTGATATTTCATCTGCACCGGTTTGAGCATATGACGCAGGCGCAAATTGCTCAACAGTTGGAGATTTCCCTCAGCACCGTTGAGAAACATCTTGCCATGACGCTGCACGCGATGATGACGATCCGCGCCTCGTGAAATGCGTCGCTCATCGTGAAATAATCACAAATTATTTACGGGTTTATTGCCGTCAGACGTCTACCTATTTAGAGACCCTACACACTCCAGGCCTACAACATGAACGATTATCCCCCTGAAATCCAACAGCAGGCAGCACGCTGGGCCATACGTTTGGCCGAAGCGCCGCTGGACGATGAACAGGAACTGACATTCCAACACTGGCTGGAACAGGATCCGCGCCATCGCCACGCGTTGGAACAGGCAGGGATGCTCTGGCATGGACTTGGGTCGCTCAACGCCGAGCAACGGCAGGTGCTACAGCCACAACCGCCAGCCACCTTTCTCATCAGGCGCGTTAACCGTGCAACGCAGTGGAAAATCGCCGCCTTGCTGCTGCTGGGTTTCAGTCTCGGCGCAACCTGGATTTCCGACGGCATCCTCATGTTACGTTCGGATTATCATGCGGCACATCAGGTTAAACACGTTACGCTGCCGGACGGCAGTGAGGTCGATATGGATGCGGGCAGTGCCATTTCGCTCGCCTATACGCAGCAAGAACGGCGCGTCACGCTGCTGCAAGGTTCCGCCTGGTTCACCGTCGCGCCGACAACCGCCCAAGAGAAACGCCCTTTCCTGGTTGATGCCGCCTCAGGCACCACACAGGCGCTGGGCACGCAGTTCATCGTGCAGAATTCATCACAGACCACGACCGTCGGCGTGGTGGAGCACAGCGTTCAGGTCACGGCAAACGGGCAAACGCTGCGGCTTGATGAACAACAGGCAGCACGTTATACCGAACAAGGGATGACTCGCCTCCCCGGCTGGAATAGCCGTGAGCGCGGCGACTGGCGGCGCGGCCTGCTGATCTTCGATCAACAGCCGCTCGCGGTCGTCATCGCACGTATCAATCAGTATCGCTCGGGTACGATCGTTATCCCCACGTCAGCCCTGCGCCAGCGTCAGGTCAGCGGCATCTTTTCACTGAACGAACTGGATGGCGCATTGCAAACCATCGCCACCGAGCTGGGTGCCAAAACCGTTTCTCTCCCCGGCGTCACGGTTCTGTACTGATCCTTTCTCCCACCTGTCTTCCCCACTCCTGCCATGCTGCTCAGGAGTGGTCATCACGCATAAATTCCCTTTACGTTCACAAGGCCGCAACGCGCCGGAGAAAAAAATTTAAATATTTTTTTACGGGTTCTGTCATCTCATCCGTCTTCATATTTAGGTAATGATTTTTATTATCATTTTCATTAAGAAAAAGAGGGCTAATTATCCCTTTGTTTATTAATGCTTATTGATGATTTAACCGATGGCAGACCAGGCGAAAAATGTTTAAAAGAACACAACAGCAAGACAGCCGCTTGTTACAACGTAATCCACTTTCTCTTGCCGTCGGCATCGCACTGTCGTTGTCTGGCTCGCTCCACTATGCGCAAGCAGAAACGCAGACCGCCAGCGTTCAGGAAGCGGCTCGCCAGAGTTCCGCCTTTTCCATCAGCGCGCAGCCGTTGAGCAGCGCGTTGCTGCGTTTCGCCGAACAGGCGGGGCTACAGGTCTTTTTTGCCGACGTTAAACTGGAAAATATGCAGGCCGTTGCGCTTCAAGGGCGCTTCACGCCAGAACAGGGGCTGCGCAGGCTGATCGGCACTCATCCCGTCGATTTCCAGATCGGCAGCAATGGCGTCATTACCTTGCGCCCTCGTTCAGTCAACGTCGATACGGCAAAAATAGACGACGTGATGACAGTTCGCGCCTTTACCGTCGCCAACCCAGGCGACTGGATCTACGAACAGCCGCGCGCGATTAGCGTTATTTCACGCGATCAGATGGATAACCGCCCTTCCCGCCACGCCGCCGATCTGCTGGAACAGTCCGCAGGCGTTTACTCCAGCGTCAGCCAGCAGGACCCGTCGCTGTCGGTCAACATCCGCGGAATACAGGATTTCGGTCGCGTGAATATGAACATCGACGGCGTGCGGCAGAATTTTCAAAAAACCGGCTACGGCCAGCGCAATGGACAGATGTATATCGATTCGGAGCTGCTCTCCGGCGCAACGATTGAAAAAGGCGCGACAAACGTGATGGGCAGCGCGGGTACGCTGGGCGGCGTCGCTACATTTAACACCGTTAACGCCCACGATTTTCTCGCTCCGGGTAAAGAGCTGGGCGGAAAACTGCATGCCAGCACCGGCGACAACGGAACGCATTTTATCGGCAGTGGCGTGCTCGCACTGGGTAACGAAAGCGGCGACATTTTGGTCGGTGCCAGCGAACGTCATCTGGGCGACTACTGGCCGGGCAATGATGGCAATCTCGGTAATATCCGTATCCCGGGCAATTCAAATAATTACGAAGAGTGGGCCAATAACTTAAAGCATCAAAAAGTGACCAGCGCAGCTTATACCATGCGCTCGCGGCTGGCGAAAATCGGCTGGAATCTGCCAGCTAATCAGCGCTTCCAGCTCAGCTATATGCAAACGCAAACCTCTTCTGAAAATGTCGGGACGTTGTCCAACCT
Organism: Pectobacterium sp. CHL-2024; assembly: GCF_044751765.1. Taxonomy (NCBI): domain Bacteria; kingdom Pseudomonadati; phylum Pseudomonadota; class Gammaproteobacteria; order Enterobacterales; family Pectobacteriaceae; genus Pectobacterium; species Pectobacterium sp. CHL-2024. The sequence continues at coordinate 82,751 of NZ_JBIXKO010000011.1, forward strand.
TTCCAATACCGAACTGGGTTGGAAGGCCAGCGGGCACAGCGAGATTATGGCGCGCAGTACCGCGCTGGATTACAGCCTGAAACCGGACAACCAGCGCTGGCTGGATTTTAAGGCCAAGATTTATTACGCCGATACCAATAACGACACCGAGAATTATGCGGTTTCCAATACCAGCGCGTATCACGAGAGCACGCGGCTGCGTACCTACGGGGCGCAGGCGCAGAATACCTCAACGCTGTGGCAGCAGGGCGCGCACGATCTGAAAGCTGATTATGGAATGGACTTCTATTACGACAAGATCACCACGGACAGCGCCAATAGCACCGCCAGTAACGCGACCCCGGAAGGGAATCGTGCAATGGCCAGCCTGTTCGCGAATCTGAATTACGCCTACGATGAATGGGTAACGCTGCAAGGCGGCCTGCGGTACGATCGCTATCGGTTACGCGGCACCACCAGCATCAGCTATCGGGAAATCCCCTATACCATTACGAATCCCTGTACTGCACGGTCGATCGCGCTCTGCCCGCCGTTCGCGACCACCACGCAGGATTGGAATGTCGATGACGAGCACGGCAAGCTGTCCCCCACCCTGTTTGCGGGCGTCCGTCCCGGCGTTGAATGGCTACAGCTGTACACCAGCTATGGCCTATCCTGGCGGCCGCCGTCAGTCAGCGAAACCTTTGCCAACGGCACCTACAGCGCGGGCAACTACTATCTGTATCCGAATCCCAACCTTAAGCCGGAGCGTTCCCGCGCCTGGGAAGTCGGGTTCAATATTCAGCAGCCGGACCTGCTCGTCGATGGCGACAGGCTGGTCAGCAAGGTGTCCTATTTCGACACCCGGATAAACAACTACATCAGCCTGAACGGCGCGCGCAATAAGCCGGGCTATAACGGCTATTCACTCAGCAACTCCGTGTTCCAAAACAATCTGGCGAAGAGCCGCTTCCGCGGCATGGAATACCAGCTTAATTACGACGCCGGCTTTCTGTATGTCGATGCCACCTACACCCACATGATCGGCAATAACGATTTCTGTGCACCGGTGGCCTGGATGGGCGGCATCACCACCGTTGGCGGTTCCCGAGGCAACTACTACTCCACGCCTGTTGATACCACGGCCAGCGATGCCTCTTGCCAGAAAACGCTGTTATTCAGCAACGCCGCCTATCTGCCGGGCGACCGCGGTTCCGTCACGCTGGGGACGCGCGTCTTCGACCGCAAGCTGGATATGGGCGTCACGATGCGTTTTGCTCCCGGCTATCAGGACGCTGCCGCACCGGCCAACTCAGCCTATTTAGCCGACTGGCCCAAGTATGAAGTTTACGATCTGTACGCCAGCTATCGTCTGACCGACAGCCTGACGGTGCGTGGCTCCGTCGAGAATATCGCTAACCGTACTTACATCGTGAGCTATGGCGAATCACTGGGTTACACGCCAAGCCGGGGAAGAACGGTGCAGGCTGGTGTGGAGTATCGATTCTAATTTCTCTGTTTCCCCATGCGGGAGGCAGGAAAACAAAGGGGATGGGATGGCTCATCCTCTTTCACAACAGACACGGATGACCGTGCCTGTAGATCGTTAGTTAATGAGGAATCTATTATGAGTTTTGCAATTACCTACGATGCCTACTATGCCAATTACAGCATTGCCAGCTACCTGACTGAATGGTCGGCAGCGTTTGGTGACGTTAACCATACCGCGGGTAATACACAAGTCGGTGGCAATAATACCGGAGGCTTTTACGGCGGCGACACCTTTATAGACGGTACTCAATATGCGATCACGAGTACGCAGAACGATTTCTCCGCGCTCATTGCCGGCGGCGATCTGACCTACAGCCTCTTCACCCCACCTGCCCACACGCTGTACGGCGATCTGGACACCCTGTCCTTCGGGAACGTCCTGCAAGGCGGCACCACAGCAGGCACCACGTATTCGCTTGCGGAACCAGAAGTCACCTTCAGCGGACTGGATCTCTCCACGGACGTTGCCAACCTGACCGTTAGCGATCGCGGCGTGGTACACGACGTGATTTACGGCCTGATGAGCGGACAGGTTCAGCCGCTGCTGACTGCGCTGAGCAATGCGGGTATCGATATTAACGCCAGCCTGGATAGCCTGAGCTTCGCTACAGCGACCTCTGATGCTGCGCTTTCTGCCGATACCGTGGTTGACGTCGTTGGCGTCGCCGAAACGGCCGATCTGCTGGCGGCATAAGAAAACGGCTAAAAGATGACGCTTTTAGCCGTTTGAGTGAACACCGTCGCGGTACGGAGAGAACATCTGAACCGCGACGGTCTAGTGAGTGTAATAACCGTTGGCAAACCGCGTCAATAGCGGTACGGCTAACCGCTTTCCCCTCTTCCACCTTGTGGATACACCACAGTGAGAACGATGGCGACTTTATTGAAGAAGGAACATCCCATGTCCGCATCCCATCCGGCTTCATCAGGTCGGGAGATTATTGACGCGCTGGCCGCCTACCGTCAGGGATTTTGGGGAATTGGCCTGTTCAGCGCCGTCATCAACCTGCTGATGCTGGCACCGGCGATTTATATGCTCCAGGTTTATGACCGCGTACTGCCATCCAGCAGCACCATGACGCTGGCGATGCTGACGATCATTATGCTGGGCCTGTTTTTACTGATGGGATTACTGGAATGGATACGCAGCGCCGTGGTGATCCGCCTCGGTACGCAGATGGATATGCGACTGAATCAACGTATCTACAATGCGGCGTTTGAAAGCAACCTCAGGAACGGCACGGCGAGCGCCGGCCAGGCCTTAAACGATCTGACTGCCCTGCGCCAGTTCGCCACCGGAAATGCGCTGTTCGCCTTCTTTGATGCGCCGTGGTTTCCGGTTTATCTGCTGGTGATCTTCTTACTTCATCCCTGGCTGGGCGTAATGGCGCTGGCGGGGGCGATCATACTGATTGTGCTGGCCTGGCTGAATCAAAAACTCACGCGCGAACCTCTGGCCTTAGCCGCACAAAACACCGTTCAGGCGACGCAGCAGGCCAACGCCAATCTGCGCAATGCCGATGCCATCGAAGCGATGGGAATGCTGCCCGCCATGCGTGAACGCTGGCTGACGCAGCATAACGCGTTTCTCTATTATCAAAACGTTGCCAGCGAAAAAAGCGCCAACATTACCTCGCTGACGAAGAGCACACGGCTGGCGCTCCAGTCTCTGATGCTAGGGCTGGGCGCGCTGCTGGCCGTCAACGGCGATATCACGCCCGGTATGATGATTGCTGGTTCCATTCTGGTGAGCCGCGTACTCAGCCCGATCGATCAGATCATTGGCGTCTGGAAACAGTGGATGCAGGCGCGCCTCGCCTGGCAGCGTGTCAATATCTTGCTCGACAACCATCCGGCGCGCCCTGCTGGCATGGCGCTGCCCGCCCCGGAAGGTAAACTTCAGGTGGAACAGCTCAGCGCTAACGCGCCCAACACGCGCACGCCCATACTCGCGAATATCACGTTTGAACTGGCTCCCGGCGATGTGCTTGGCGTCTTAGGCCCGTCGGGTTCAGGCAAATCCACCCTCGCCCGCCTGCTGGTTGCCGCCATGCCTGCCCTCGGTGGCAAAATCAGGCTGGACGGCGCGGACATGCACCAGTGGGACAAAGGCGATTTGGGCCGCTTTGTCGGCTATCTGCCGCAGGACGTCCAGCTTTTCAGCGGGACGATTGCCGAAAACATTGCCCGTTTCACCCAGCCGGATGCAGAAAAGATCGTTGCCGCTGCCGTCACGGCAGGCGTTCACGAGATGATTCTGCGGCTGCCGCAGGGCTACGATACGCAACTGGGCGAAGGCGGAGCCGGGCTGTCCGGCGGTCAGAAGCAACGCGTTGCTCTTGCCAGAGCCATTTACAACCAGCCGCGCCTGATTGTGATGGATGAACCCAATGCCAGTCTGGATGACGATGGCGAGAAAGCCTTATTGGCCGCGATTGCCGCTCAGCAGGAAGCCAAAAGCACGCAGGTGCTGATCACACATAAGCCTGCTCTGTTGTCCTGCGCTAATAAGCTGTTAGTCCTGCGCGCCGGACAGATCCAGTATTTCGGCACAACCGAGCAGGTGTTGAAAGAGTTACAGCGCGCCAAGCCTGCCAATCCTTCTCTTGCCAAACCGATGACGAAACCCGCCAACGCCAAACCTGCACAGGTTAAAACAGCTGACGCCGCCAATGCTTTTACCCCAAAAGAGCCCGGTTCCTCCGGGTTGAGCATGGTATACAGCGCGCCGACGCCGCGACGAGCCGCAACGGATAAATGAGGCTCAGCGCATTGATAACGCACGCCTGCCATCAGAACAGCATCATGGAAAGAAGAGGATAACCATGTCCGCGTTACGCGAAGTCACATCACAGCCAACAACTCCCGTCCATCCGATGGCGGATAACGTCGCGGCGATGCCGTTACACACCGACGCCGGACGCTATTTGAAGTACGGTCTCTGGCTGGTTCTGGCAGGCTTTGGTGGCCTGCTGCTGTGGGCTGGCATGGCACCATTGGATAAAGGCGTCGGCGTATCCGGTCGGGTCATCGTCGCAGATAACCGAAAAGCCGTGCAGCCTGTCAGTAGCGGACGCATCGCCTCGCTCACCGTACGGGATGGCGACCATGTGCAGGCTGGGCAAGTCCTTGCCACGCTGGACCAAACGCCCGCTCAGGCGCAGCGCGACAATCTCGTTACCCAGCTTCAGGAAGCGTTCGCGGGCGAAGCACGTCTGCTGGCGGAACGTGACGATCTGAACACGATCGCCTTCCCTGCCCCCACGGAGCAACACAGCACCGTCACGCAACAAATTCAGATTGCCCAGCAACAGCTCTTCATCAGCCGTCGTGCAGCCCTGCAACAGGAACGCGCCGCGATACAGGCCGCGATCATCGGGGCCAAAGCGCAGTCACAAGGTTCACAGGCGCTGCTGGCCAGCAGCCAAACGCAATTTCAGATTATCAGCGAGCAGTTGAGCGGGCTGCGTCCGCTGGCACAGGAAGGCTATATCGCCCGTAACCGCCTGCTGGACGTCGAGCGACAGGCAGCCCAACTGGCGGGCGCGATCGCGCAGGAACGGAATAATCAGGTACAGCTCCAGCAACAGGTCGTCGAGCTGGAGCAAAAAATTCAGCAGCGTCAGAACGAATACCAGAAAGAGGTACGCGCCCAACTCGCCGATACCCAGCGCTCCATTCAGGATCTTACCCAGCGGCTGAAAACGGCGGAGTATGAACTTCAGCACACGCACATTCGCGCCCCCGCCAGCGGCACGGTGGTTGGGCTGGCGCTGCACACTGAAGGCGGCGTGGTGAATAGCGGGCAGATGCTGATGGAGATTGTACCTGAGGGGCAGCCGTTATTGATTGACGCGCAGCTGCCTATCGAACTGGTCGACAGAGTCAGCAACGGACTACCGGTGGAGCTGCTGTTTTCTGCGTTCAACCAAAGCACCACACCGCGTATTTCCGGCGTTGTCGCGCTGATCGGTGCCGACCAGCTCGTCGAGCAGCAGACCGGAAAACCCTATTACGCGCTGCGTATTCACGTTGATGAACAGGGTAAGCAGCAGCTCGCCGGGCTGGACGTTCGCCCTGGCATGCCGGTGCAAGCCTTTATTCGTACCGGTGAGCGCTCCCTACTCAACTATCTTTTTAAACCGCTTTCCGATCGCCTACATCTGGCGCTGACCGAGGAGTAATCATGCTGCGCCTGTCATCCGTTTATCGCGCGGCGATCCGCTCCAGTTATGCCATCCCGCTTGTTCTCTCACTGATCTACAGCGCACCGAGTCAGGCACTGGGATTAATGGAAGCCTGGCAGCAGGCGCTGACGCACGATCCGGCTTTTCAGGCCGCCGTACACGCGCGCAATGCCGACAGCGAAGAGAAGAACATCGGCCGCGCCGGGCTGCTGCCCAAAGTCACCTATGACTACAGCCAGTCCCGTAACGACTCTACGGTGACGGCAGGTGGGCAACAGTCGGAGCGGGATTACACTAGTCGTGCTTCCAGCTTTTCTCTGCAACAGCCGCTGATCGACTACGCGGCGTGGTCGCGTTATCAGCAGGGTGAAGCCAGCGCCGTGCTGGCAGATGAGCAGCTGCGCGATGCCAGCCAGCAGCTACTGGTACGTCTGTTTCAGGCTTACACCAACGTGCTGTTTAGCCGCGAGCAGATTGCGCTGGTTCAGGCACAGCAGCGCGCTTATCGCGAGCAATATCAGTTGAATCAACGCCTCTTCCAGCAGGGAGAAGGCACCCGCACCGATATGCTGGAAACCGAAGCGCGCGTCAACCTGACGGAAGCGCAGCTCATCGAAGCGCAGGACAATCTGGATATCAGCCTACGTGAACTGGAAACGCTGTTGGGGATGCCCGTTGGTGTGGATCAGCTTGCGGCGCTCACGCCACGCTTCACGCCGCAGTCGCTTCAGCCTGCGGGCTATCAGCACTGGCAATCGCTGGCGCTACGCCACAACGCACAGCTATTAGCGCTAAACCAGTCACTGGCCGTGGCGAAATACGGCATTGAACGGAATCGGGCGGGTCACCTGCCGCAGGTCACGCTGGTTGCCAGCACGCGTAATACGCAATCGGATACCGAAAACAGCTACAACCAGAAATACGATACTCGCTCGATTGGTATCCGCGTCAGCGTACCGATCTTTGCCGGCGGCGGCGTCTCTGCCGCGACGCGTCAGGCAAAGGAGCGCTATCAGCAAACCGCGCGGGAAAAGGACGAACAGACGGCGACCATCCAGACGGAGCTGCGTCGCCAGTTTAATCTGGTCACCAGCAGCCAGGCGAAAATCCGCGCCTATGAGTTGACGGAAAAGTCGGCGCTGGCGCTGGTCACCGCCACACAGAAGAGCGTTCAGGGTGGGGAACGCGTGAATCTTGACGTGCTGAATGCCGAACAGCAGCTTTATGGCGCACGGCGCGATCTAACCGAAGCGCGTTATACCTGGCTGACAGCCTGGCTACAGTTGCGCTACTACGCCGGTACGCTGGACGAACAGACGCTGCGGCAGTTAGCGACCTATTTCGTACACCTCTAACAACGTGAATTCAGAACACAAACGCTGATGTGCGGCCATACCCTATTTAGAAAGGAAAATAAGCCGCATCCAGATATTCTAAAATATTTATAAAAATTTTATATTAATAACCAATCACACTATAAAAATGTCTTCCTTCGCATCCGATGTGAAAATAGCAGAAAATCCGTCAGCTATATTCCAGATGTGAATATACCCGTCATACTTCAAGCCGCATGTGCGTTGGCTACGTTCATTCACCCGAATCACTTACCTGAGTAAGCTCATCGGGATTCTCTCTCTTGCCGCCTTCCTGCAACTCGAATTATTTAGGGTATAGCGGTTTCGCGACAGCCGTTTTTATTTTTCGGTTATTCTCAAGTGGCCTGACGTTGACTTCATTATCAAAAAGGGATTCATTTTATCATTTTTAAAGTAATCATTTAAAAACAATACAATATGCAAAAATACCTCATTAGAGGTATCCAAAGTAACATTAAGGTTGGATTTTTTACGGCAATCATTAACGAAAATAAAAAATAGAAGAACACTGAACACAACAAAATAAGAACGAAAATTTAATCACTTTTCAAAAGCCCCACCAAATCATTAACAGCCTCACCAACTGACGCCTCACCTCACTATTAATAAATTAAAATTACAGTTAAATAACTAAAGAAATCAGAAATACGCTATTATTGCGACCGGGATCTTTTATTTTCCGGAAATAGCGCAAAGGTAAAAATTAATAGATTTAGATCAAGAAAATAAATAACCACCCGTCCATATAGTACCCACAGTAAAAACTCACTTATTTTAATTCTAACTAATCAGTTCATCTTATAAAGCAATGCAATGGGGCTACTATGGACTTCATCATTCAATTAGTCATTGTCCTGATCTGCCTTTTTTACGGGGCAAGAAAAGGCGGGATCGCGCTGGGTTTATTAGGCGGGATTGGACTTGTTATTCTGGTCTTTATTTTTAAACTACAACCGGGTAAACCACCCGTTGACGTCATGCTGGTCATCATTGCCGTGGTGGCCGCATCGGCAACGCTTCAGGCATCGGGCGGGCTGGATGTGATGCTGCAAATCGCGGAGCGTATGCTGCGGCGTAACCCGAAATACGTTTCGATTATCGCGCCGTTCGTCACCTGTATTCTGACTATCCTGTGCGGTACCGGCCACGTGGTGTATACCATTCTGCCGATTATTTATGATGTCGCCATCAAGAATAATATCCGTCCTGAAAGACCGATGGCCGCCAGTTCGATCGGTGCTCAGATGGGGATTATCGCCAGTCCGGTCTCTGTTGCGGTGGTGTCGCTGGTTGCCATGTTGGCTAACTTCACGTTCCAGGGCAAACACCTGGGATTCCTCGATCTACTGTCTATTACCATCCCTTCTACCCTGCTGGGTATTCTGGCGATTGGGATTTTCAGCTGGTTCCGCGGTAAGGATCTGGACAAGGATGAAGACTTTCAGGCATTCATCGCCGATCCAGAAAACAAACAATATGTGTATGGCGATACCGCCACGCTGCTCGACAGAAAACTGCCGCGCAGTAACTGGATCGCCATGTGGATCTTTCTGGCAACGATCGCGGCGGTAGCGATTCTGGGTGCCGTTGAAGAGCTGCGTCCGGTCTTTGCCGGTAAGCCGCTGTCGATGGTGCTGGTCATTCAGATGTTTATGCTGCTGTCTGGTGCCATCATCATTATTGCGACCAAAACCAATCCGTCTTCGATCTCGAAGAATGAGGTGTTCCGTTCAGGGATGATCGCCATCGTCGCGGTATACGGTATCGCCTGGATGGCTGAAACCATGTTCGGCGCGCATCTGGAAGAGATAAAAGGCACGCTCGGTTCACTGGTGAAAGTCTACCCTTGGGCTTACGCGATTATCCTGCTGATTGTGTCCAAGTTCGTTAACTCGCAGGCGGCGGCGCTGGCGGCGATTGTCCCCGTTGCGCTGGCAATCGGGGTGGATCCGGCGTATATCGTGGCCTCTGCGCCAGCCTGTTATGGTTACTACATTCTGCCGACCTACCCAAGCGATCTGGCGGCTATCCAGTTTGACCGTTCAGGTACCACCAAAATCGGCCGTTTCGTTATCAACCACAGCTTTATTCTGCCGGGCCTGATCGGCGTGAGCACATCCTGCGTCTTTGGATGGGTGTTTGCCGCGATGTACGGCTTCCTGTAATTCAGTTCGCTATCCCTAAACGCCGCCCAGCAATGGGCGGCGAAGTGACTGACAACCCCGAGCCAACCAGCCCCTCTCCGCTTTTTTCCAAATAAGCCTGCCAGACCGTATTTCGCTGCCATTCTGGTTATGCGAAATCTGCTCATTCATAGCCAGAATTGTTCTTTTGCGGCGTTCTGCATCGCTGCTACAACTGATTTATCTTTTCCCACAGAGATGAGAGGTCGCGACCATGATTGCAATACAAGCGCCACAAACCTATCTGAATCGTGATGGCGTCATCCGTTCTGTCGGCGAATATGCAGCGCCCTACGCCAGCACAATATTGATTATTACCAGCCCGCAGGCATGGAAAAGCACATCAGAGGCCGTTGAACGCAGCCTTAATGAATTCGGTTTACGGTATCAGGTCGAATTTTTGCCGGGCGATTGCACCAAACCTGCGATAGAAGCGCTGACCGCACAGGCACGCGCATTCAGCGCAGAACTGATTTTAGGGATTGGCGGCGGACGCGTGCTGGATGTCGCTAAAGTCGTCGGTGACATTCTGGGACAGATTCCTGTCATCACTGTACCGACGATTGCCGCCACCTGCGCCGCCTGGTCATCCTTCAGCGTGATTTATAGCGATAGCAGTGTGCACAACGGCGCATTTGCGCTAACACGTTTACCGGTGTGGGTGCTGGTAGACAGCGAGATCATCGCCCGCAGCCCTTCACGTTATCTCAAAGCCGGTATCGTGGATGCACTGGCGAAGTGGTATGAATTCCAACCGTATCTGCGTCACGGCGATGACGGACTGGCGTTAGCGCTTAAAGCGCAGGCGGCGAAGCTGGCTGTGGAAACATTGAATACCTATGGCGAGCAGGCCATTGCGGATAATGAGCAAGGTCTCGTCACGCCAGCCCTACGCGGCGCGATCGACGCCGTTATCGCACTGGCGGGTCTGGCGAACAGCATGAAAGATGAAGTGCCACGCATCGGCGTCGCCCATGCTATTCACAACAGCATGACGCACCTGCCGGAGCTGCATGACTGGCTGCACGGCGAAAAAGTGGGCTTTGGGCTGGCCGTACAGGCGTTTCTGGAACACGATAGCGACGCCGATCGCGAAGAGCTATTCGCCCAGCTGCGCCGCTACGGAAGCCCCATGACGTTGAGTGCCCTCGGCCTGAATGAACGTCCACAGCTGGTTGAAAGCATCGCGCAGCACGTGAAAATCGCACCGAGAATTGCCGCCCGCCTTCCTTTTGCAACGGATGCCGAGCGTATTGAACGAGCACTGTGGCGCACGCAAACGCTAGAAACTGGAGTGATAGATAGCCACGCGGCATAGCCAGTATTAGAGCAAGAAAAGAAACGGGCGCCTCGATCACTCGACGCGCCCGTTGCATAGGCTATTTGAAATAGTTCGGGATTATCCCTGCTGGGCAGGCTGCGTGCTTATCCCTTTAAGCTCACGCTCATAGGCCCGCGCTTTCTTCTCATCGAACTGGTTTTCCCACTTGGCAATGACCAGTACCGCCAGTGCATTTCCTACTACGTTCAGCGCCGTACGTGCCATGTCGAGGATGCGGTCAACGCCCGCAATAAACGCCAGACCTTCCAACGGAATACCAACGCTGCCCAGCGTAGCCAGCAGTACGACAAACGACACGCCCGGTACGCCGGCAATGCCTTTAGACGTCAGCATCAGCGTCAGCACCAGCACGATTTCCTGCCCAATCGACAGTTCGATGCCGTATAGCTGCGCGATGAAGATCGCCGCAATACTCTGGTACAGCGTAGAGCCATCGAGGTTAAAGGAGTAACCGGTCGGCACCACAAAGCTGGTAATCGACTTCGGCGCACCATAGGCTTCCATTTTTTCGATGATGCGCGGCAGCACGGTTTCGGAACTGGCGGTGGAGTACGCGAGGATCAGCTCATCTTTGAGGATGCGGATCAAGATGGTGATACGCAGCTTACACAGCCGTGCGACGATACCGAGCACCACCAGCGCGAAGAAGAAAATCGCGGCATAAACCAGCATAACCAGCTTGGCTAACGGCCACAGCGACGCAAAACCGAAGTTGGCAACCGTGACGGAAATCAGCGCAAACACCCCAACAGGGGCATAACGCATGATCATGTGCGTCACTTTAAACATGGTTTCCGACACACCGCGGAAGACGTTCAGCAGCGGCTCGCGGTGATCTTTCGGCAACGAAGATAGCCCTAAACCAAACAGTACCGAGAAGAAGATAATCGGCAGCATGTCGCCGTGTGCCATCGCGGCGAAGATATTCGGTGGAATCAGCGACAGCACCGTCCCTACCAGACTGTGCGAACCGCTCTGCACCTGCTCGGTGGTCTTTTGGTACTGCGAGATATCAACGGCGGTCAGCGTCGACATATCGATGCCATGACCCGGCTGGAAGACATTCGCCAGCGTGATGCCAAGGATAATCGCTACCGTCGTGATGATTTCAAAATAGAGAATGGTTTTGAAGCCGATGCGCCCGAGCTTTTTGGCATCCCCTACGCCCGCAATCCCGACAATCAACGTGGCGATGACAATCGGGACAACGATCATTTTAATCAGGCGGATAAAGATGTCGCCCGCTGGGCTAAGAATATTGCTGATGAGCCACTGGCGGCTTTCTTGCTGTTCATGCAGTACGGCACCGAGTGCAATACCCAGAACCAACGCGATAAGGATTTGCCAGGCAAGGCTGATTTTTTGTGTTTTCATCGTCATTTTCCGTTTTAAACTCCCCGCCATCACAAACATGGCGCTAGCGCGACTCCGGCGCAATGCGAACCGAAAAAATCAACGTGGAGGTGACTGACTAGTGAGAAGGATGTCTGATGGATTAACCCGTCATACGTCAAGCTGCATACGCACGGTGCAAAACGCACACATTTTTGTCCTGCAACTCGAATTATTTAGGGTAAATGTTCTATTGCGATACCAAAATCGTTAACATAATTATTCAATAAAAACGCACAAGTATTTGTATCGCTTAACAAAAATTCAGACATAAGTTATTGTTATGGCGGGGATGCTACTATTGCAGCACGATCAGATCAAGCAGATTATCGGCACGCTAAACCATATTTATGCTAAATCGAGCCCAGAAAACGGCGGGTATCGCGATACAAAAAATCGCGACAAAATCGAAAGGAAAAACCCTGCCCAGTCAGAAAAAACGCTGGCTGGGCATCGGGTTAGGAAATCGCGCTATCAATCAGATTTGGTAATCAATCACCGCTTCATCGTTATCCGAGAACACCTTATCTTTAATGTCATCCAGCGACAGTTCTGTATTACACAGCTGAATAAATTTCCAGGCATAGTTACGTTGTAACTGACCCTTTTTTAACCCCAGCCAGACCGTGTTCGCTTCAAACAGATGCTCGGCATTCAACCGCACCAGCCCTTTGTCTCGCACCGGATCGAATGACATATCGGCCACAATCCCCACCCCAAGCCCCAGCTCGACATAGGTTTTAATCACATCTGAATCCTGCGCGCTCAGCGTAATATCCGGCGACATGCCCACCGCCTGAAACGCGCGATCCAGGCGCGAACGACCGGTAATTCCCTGACGATAGGTAATCAGCGGCTCCGCATTGAGCATTTCAAGCGTAATCACCGGTTCCTGCGTCAGCGGATGGTGCTCCGGCACAATCACCGAATGGTGCCAGCGATAGTAGGAGAACGCCGCCAGAGAGGGATCGTTAATCAACTGCTCACTGGCAATGCCGATATCAGCCTCACCGGAATGGAGCATCGCCACGATCTCATCCGGCGTACCCTGATTCAGTACCAGACGCACCTGAGGATACAGCGAGCGGAAGGCTTTAATCACCGGCGGCAGGCTGTAACGCGCCTGCGTATGCGTGGTCGCGATCACCAGTTGGCCGGTGTCGTTATTGGTGAAGACATTCGCCAGCCGCCGGATATTACTGGCGTCATTCAGAATACGCTCTGCCACCACCAGCAGCTCTTTTCCCGGTTCGGTCATGCCTAACAGGCGTTTGCCGCGACGGATGAAGATTTCAATCCCCAACTCTTCTTCCAGCTCGCGGATGTGGCGACTCACGCCGGATTGAGAGGTAAACAGCGTATTCGCCACCTCGGTCAGGTTGTAATTGCACCGTGCTGATTCACGAATAATCTTCAGTTGCTGAAAGTTCACCTTTCACTCCCTTGTCCTTTATTACAGATAGCAATATTGATGCAAGTAATGAGAGCCAGAACAAATAAGCAAATGGAGTTGATTATATTTTTTTATACTAACGGTATGTCTGTCGCACTATCTTATCTAACAAGGAATAGACATAAACAGTAAAATCAAATAGTTAGATAAATTCACTTTTGTCACGCACGCACCGTTAATCAACCATTTCGCTATGATTTATGCCTTTCCGGTCTATTTATCCCGGTGCTTTTATTCCCTTTTTCCCGTATTTCTGCTCAGGCTAAATAGGACGCACGACTTCAAGCTGACGCGCTATCACTGCTATGATGGCGGTCAGGATCAGAAACAAGGTGGCAGCATGCAGGGTGTACCGGAACAATTTACCGATGAGAGAGACTATGCCCAGTTCCGGCACTTACCGGCGCTGCCCGGCATTGAGCTTTACCATGCGCACATCTGCCGTTATGCCTTTGAGCCGCACACGCATGAGGCGTTTGGCATCGGCACCATTGACGACGGTGCGGAGCGATTCCGCTATCGTGGCGCCAAGCATATTGCGCCTGTCGATTCGTTAGTGTTGATGAACCCTGATGAGCTACATACGGGGGAATCCGCGACGGAAGACGGCTGGCGCTATCGCATGATCTACATTCCACCCGATGTGTTGGAGAACGTCTCCGGCGAGAAAGGCTGGTGGTTTACCGACGTCGTGCGCCACGATCCGGCAACCGCACGCCAGTTGGCGATGACGCTAGCCGCGCTGTGGCAGACGACCGATCCCTTGGCGAGTGAAAGCCTGCTGCTGTCGCTGATTGCGCTTTTCCGACCTCACGCGCACATTGCCCAGCGCCAGAGGATTGAACCGCTGCACCGCTTTGATGTGGTGAAAGCCTATCTGCGCGAGAATTTCGCCCACACCATTACCTTAAAAGAGCTGGCGGCGCTGGTTTCTCTGAGCCCGTACCATTTCCTGCGCCAGTTCAAAGCGCAGTTCCACGTCACGCCGCACCAGATGTTGATGGCAATCCGGCTGTATGAGGCTAAACAGATGCTGACACGCGGTATGGCAGCCGCCCATATCGCCGTCGCCGTCGGCCTGACCGATCAGGCACATCTGACCCGCACCTTCGCCCAGCGCTATGGCGTCACGCCCATTCGCTACCAAAAGCAGGTGTATCCGGTTCAGCGCTAACGCTTTCAGCACGCATGCTTTCAACGTTACCCCAGACAGATGATATACCCTAAATAATTCGAGTTGCGTGACAAAACGTTAGCGTTTTGAACAACGCTCTGCGTTGACCCTTTAGGGCAAGGCCCATTTATGGCCTTGTAACGCGGCAACCGAGCGAATCCCCAGGAGCTTACACAAGTAAGTGACTGGGGTGAGTAAGGGCAGCCAACGCACAAGCAGCTTGAAGTATGACGGGGATAAACAGCAATATCCTACAATCATTCAACACCGACTCTCCCTAGACTGGCGCGATGCACTATTGTGAAAAAATGGGTTTATCATGCTGATAGGGGTTTTATTTGCGCTTGCCGCCGGACTGATGTGGGGGCTGATTTTTGTTGGGCCATTAATCGTACCGGACTACTCTGCGGCCTTGCAGTCCACCGGACGCTATCTGGCTTTTGGGCTGATTGCCTTACCGCTGGCGTGGATCGATCGCCGTCGTCTGCGCCAGCTGACCCGCAGCGACTGGCTGGAGGCCACGAAGCTCACCATCATCGGCAATCTGCTGTACTACTTTCTGCTCGCCAGCGCGATTCAGCGCACGGGCGCACCGATCTCAACAATGATTATCGGCACCCTGCCCGTGGTGATTTCCGTTACCGCCAATGTGTTGTACAGCAAGCACGATGGCCGCGTAGCCTGGCGTCGGCTGCTGCCCTCGCTGCTGCTGATTGCGGCTGGGTTGGTTTGCGTCAATATTGCGGAACTGAAAGGCACCACCGTCGAATTCGATTTATGGCGTTATGCCAGTGGGATTGCGATAGCCTTTCTCGCCGTGGTTTGCTGGACCTGGTATCCGCTGCGCAACGCCCGCTGGCTGCGCGACCACAAAGGCAATACGCCGACCACCTGGGCCACGGCGCAGGGGCTGGTCACGCTACCGCTGGCGCTATTGGGTTATCTGCTGGTGTGCGGCCATCTGGCGCTAACGGATAGCACCTTTACGCAGCCGTTTGGCCCGCGACCTGAGATTTTCATCCCGCTGATGCTGGCGATTGGGCTGTTTTGTTCCTGGATTGGTACGCTGTTCTGGAACGAAGCCAGCCAGCGCCTGCCGACGGTGCTGGTAGGGCCGCTGATTGTGTTTGAAACGCTGGCGGGGCTAACTTATGCCTTCATCATCCGGCAGTCCTGGCCGCCGCTGCTGACGCTCTGTGGCATCACCTGCCTGATTGTCGGGGTGATCTACGCGATGCGCGTGAAACCGGAACCTGTCGTTGTGAAAAAATCAACGGTGGTAGAAGTCCCGATGCCGGTTTCACGAACCGAATAAACGCACGCCTAAGAGGCTGTGAAAATAGCCGGTCTTTATGTCCGGCTTGCCAGCTTCTGAAACAGCGCGGTCAGCAGTGCTTCATCTCTCGCGCCCTGATGCTGATCGGTCACCTTGCCGTTGGCATCAATAATAAATGAGGTTGGCGTGCCGCTGACCTGATAGCGCTCTTTGGTAATACCCAACTGATCGCGCACCACCGGATAGGTCACCTTGTGGTGCGCCAGCATCGACGTGATATCCACGCCGTCAGGATCGGTATTAACCGCAACCACCACGACTTTATCGCCATACTCCTTGCTCAGCTTCTCCAGCGCGCCCATTTCAACCATGCAGCCGCCACAGCCCGACGACCAGAAATTCAGGTACACGCTTTTCCCCTGCCAGCGCGACAGATCCACCTGCTGCCCTGCCAGATCGTAGGCCGCCAGCGCCGGAGCCTGCGCTCCAACGCTAACCTGTTCTTCCTTACAGCCGCTTAGCGCCGCTAAACCCAGCAGGCAAAGCGCGGTAATCCCGTTACGCCATTTCATGATGATTCACCTCTTCACCAAAATACTTGCCGTGTTGCAGGCGGATAATACGGTCAGCAAACCGACCTAACTCAGGATTGTGCGTCACCATCACAATGGTACGCCCCTGCCGATGCAGATCTTTCAGCAGATCCAGCACCCGCCGTTCGTTCTCTTCATCCAGATTCCCCGTCGGTTCATCGGCGAAAATCACAGGAGGCTCATTCACCAGCGCACGGGCGATACACACGCGCTGCTGCTCACCGCCGGAAAGCTGGCTCGGTAAGTGATCGACGCGATGCGCCAGCCCCACCTGTTCCAGCACGCGCTGCGCCGCCGCTTCATCCACCACGCTGTGGTAATGCTGCGCCAGCATCACGTTTTCCAGCGCGGTCAAAAACGGAATCAGGTGGAACTGCTGGAATACCAGCCCAATCTTATCGGCCCGGAACTGGCGGCGCCCTTCTTCATCCAGCCCAGCGGCATCGACGCCGTCCAGCAATACCTGCCCTTCACTTACCGTATCCAGACAGGTGAGAATATTCATCAACGTAGTTTTACCCGAGCCAGATGCGCCCATGATGGCGACAAACTCGCCGCGCGCGATGCGGATATTGATGTTCTCCAGCGCGGTAACCTGACCAAAGCGTTTATAGAGCTGGCGAGTTTCAATCACCGCCTCCGCTGCCTGCGCCCTTTCCTGCGCGTTCACCTCTACAGACATCGAGCTACTCTCCTTTCAAGACTTTGGCTGGTTCGACGTAGATTGCACGCCGGGTAGGCACCACTGCCGCGACGGCAGCAACCAGCAACGATAGCACCAGCGTGAGCGGGAACACGGGTAAACGCAGCGAGATCGTCGCGTTAAAGACGGCCATCCCCAACACCTGTGCCAGCAAATAGCCCAATAGCAAACCGCATAACACAGCCGCCAGCGCGATGATGCCGGTTTCCGCCAGCATCTGCCGGATGATGTCTCGTCCGCTCGCACCCAGCGCTTTCTGTAGCGCAAATTCGCGGGCGCGTTCGCCGACAATCGCCATTAGCGTCGTATTCACACACAGGGAAGACAGCACGAGAATCACCGCCGATACCAGCCCCATCAGCCCTTTAATTTTATTCAGCACCTGACCTTCCGACGCCGACACTTTCAGGATCGGGCGGATCTCCAACTGCGGATACTGCTGTTGGAGCTGGGCAGCGAAGCGATCGACCTGCCCCAGATCGTTGCTGACGCTCAACAGGGCATTACTGATCGCGCCTTCTTTATCCAGCCACTTTTGTGCCAGATCCAGATTCACGATCAACATGTTGTCCGTCGCATCGCCGGATTCCACGATGCCTTTGATCTGCAATCGCTGTTTCCCGCCGTCGCCCACCAGCGTGATGCTGTCGCCGACTTTGACGTTCAGTCGCTCCGCCAGCTTCACTCCAATCATGGCGTTACGGTCATCGAAGCTGACGCCAATCCAGTTACCCGTGACCTGCCAGTACGGTGCCAGTTGCCGCAGCGATTCGAACCACACGCCCATCAGCACCACTTTCTCCAGCTCCGTACGCGCCATACCGTACAGATAAGGGCTGGACGCATTGATTAACCCAACTGGTACGTTGTCGATAATCGGCTGAAACGTGCTTTGTGGAATCGTATTGCCCCGCGCCGGGCCGATGTAAAAATTCGCGCCGAAGGTGCGCAGTTCCTGACTCATCTTGGCGTTGATATCGAAATAGACCGCGGACATCGCCGTCACAATCGCCGCCCCGACCATCAGCGCAGCGAACACCACGCTAACGCGCTGCATACGCAGCCGCAGCGCGCGGAAGACCAGCCGCCAGAACATGCTGTTCATCCAGCCATTAGCGCCCATACAGCACCTCCACCGGATACAGTTTGGCGATCCGGCGTGCCGGGAACCACGTTCCGATGATGGCGATCAGCATCGAGATCACCAGCACACAAGGGATAACAATCCACGCGAAACTCAGCGGTACGCCGAACAGCATCAGGCCAATGGCTTTCGCCAGCCCCCAGCCTGCGACGCAGCCCGCGATCCCGCCCGCCAGCCCGCTCAGCGCTGCTTCGAGATAAAACAGCAGCATGATCTGCCACTGGCGCGCCCCCAGCGCTTTCATCAACCCTATCTCTTTGGCCCGTTCCATGATGGTGCTGGTCATCAGCGAGGCAATCCCCATCGCTGCCGCCACCAGCGCGGCAAAGGTCACCACAGCCAGAAGCAGTTGGATCTTGTCGATCACCACGCCTTCCGAGGCTGCGACCTGCCAGATAGGACGGACCACCGAGCCAGAAATGGCTTCTTCCAACTGGTGCGCAATCGAAGACACATACGCGGTGCAGTACCAGAGGTCATACTCTTCGGCATTCAGCGCTTCCAGATTTTCCCGCGCCCGCCGCGACAGTTCGTTTTCCGGCACGGTCAGCGCCGATACGCGAATCGCCTGAATTTTACCGGCTAACCCCAGCAGCGATTGCACCGTTGCCAGCGGCATCACCAGTCGGCTTTCTTCATCACCGCCGCTGCTCAGAATGCCGCTCACCTCTACCGTTGTATCGCCTTTTGCGCCGTGCAGCGCGAGTTTATCCCCGACTTTCCAGCCCGTTTGCGCCGCCAGTTGTTTTCCCACCAGCGTTTGCGCCACATTGTCCGTCGTCACCGGCTCCTGCGGCCACTGCCCGGCCACCTGCCAGTAAGGGCTCACGGTCATTTGTCCCGTGCGATAGTCTTCTTCATCCGGCACCGCGACAGGCTGAGAAAAGAAGGTGCCCAGCACGGCAACCGGCTGTCCGCTGATCTCGACATCACCGCTCAGCAGCGGCGCAAAGCCGACAATGTTATTGCGCCAGAAGATATCTTTGATGTTCGGCAGTTCGGCCTCATCGAGGAAATCCTGCCCTTCCAGCGGGTTACTGCGCTCGCCAAACAGCGCGGGTAGCGCCGCTTGTCCTGCTGGCTCAATCAGAATATTCGCGCCGTAAGACTTCAGCTCGCGCGCCATTTTGTCGCCGATATCGATGGACACCGCCAGCAGCGCGGAGATCAACCCCGCAGCCAAAAACACGGTCAGCACCGCCAGCAATTTACGCCGAATATTTCTGCGCCAGGACTGACGTAACAGTCGCCACAGCATGATTATTCCCCCTCAGCCTGCTCGCCCGTTGCCGCTTTGGCAGTGGCAAATTTCGCGGGACTTTCGCGGAAGCGGTTATAGTTGGCTTCCGACGAGAAGAAGTACGTTTTACCGCCGTAGCGATATTTGTGTTCCGCACTCACGTTGGTGAGTTTGGAGCCATCAACCGGGTCGATGACTTCCATCGACACCACCGTCGAGAAGTAGTTAGTGCCTGCCGCCAGTGACGCTCGCCCAATCACCAGTTCATTATCGTCGTTGCTCCACCCTTCGATCGGCACGGGATTACAGCCGCCCGCCTTCCCGATAGAAGGAATGAAGATATGCACACCGCAGGCGACACAAATCACCTGATTGCCTTCCATCACGTAGCCCTGATCGCCGCACAGCAAACAGGCATCAAACACCACGCCAAGACGCAGGCGATCGGGATAGCGGTTGATGATGAAAAAGCGCACGGCCTTGCCGTCATCGGCAATCCACACAAAGCGATGCAGCTTGCCATCACGCACTTGTTCAATCGGAATATGCACTTTGCCATCGGCTGCCAGCGTCACCGGCTGCGCTTCCGACAGACGAGGCGGCTGCGACGCGACCTTGTCCCAATAGAGTTGAGCCAACACCACCACCAACAGCGCCGTGATCGTCGCTAACAGCGTACGGCGCAGCGTGCGATAGCCTGCCGTCGCTTTACGCTTTTCAATCGCCTCATGCGTGGCCAGCATCTGGCGGCGCGCATGCCGCAGCGGCCAAACCAGCCCGGCAGCCAACGCCGCCATGAACAATGCACTGAGGTAATTCAATAAATGCGCGCTGTTGGTGACGTGCGCCACATAGCTCAAGCGCGGCTTGGTCAGCCCCAGCGCCTGTAACTTCATCAACAGCAGCAGCAGGTTGCCGCTTATCGGCAACAGCAGAAGTGCGACCAGCAGCGCAAGAAGCGGCCAGCGCAGTAAGTGAATGCGGCGCACGATCGTGCCGCACAGCGCGGCACAGAACACCAGCCAGCCAAACGCCAGCAGCACGGCGCTGAAATTCAGCAGCAGATCGGTATTCACCACATGGGTGGTCGTCAGCGCGGTCAGATTGGGATCGTTGCCCCAATGCACCGCCGCGCCCGCCACCAGCAGCGCCTGCCACAGATAGCCAATACGCGGGTGGGAAAAACACTGACAGACAAGAAACAGGATCAAGGCCAGCGCCTGAAGCGCCGTAAAGCCCAGCAGAAACGCCTGCCCGTTAGGAAAATGCACGCCAATAAACGTACCGGCGAACAGTGCCAGCAGCGTAGTCCAACCCAGCGCTTTGACTGTCGGCGTGGAACGGTGGCTCCAGTTCAGCCCCAGCAATAGCGCTATCGGCAGGAAGGATTGAAGTGTCGTGATAAAGAAATAACTCATATTCTCGTCATACTTCAAGTTGCATGTGCGTTGGCTGCGTTCAGTCGCCCGAATCACTTACCTGAGTAAGCTCATCGGGACGCCTTCCCTTGCCGCCTGCCTGAAACTTGAATTATTTAGAGTATACATACCCGTCACCTTTCAAGTTGCAGGTGCGTCGGTTGGGCGTGATGCCAAGTGGCATCAGTACACGAACCGAAAAATCGCCGCCTCTGCGGGCCACGATAACGGCCCACAGAGGCGTGAACATGACCGCGACAGAACATCGCGGACAGAAGACCTTATTCTAAGCCGACGTATTTGAAGTCAAAGCTGACATCAAACGGTTTCCACCAGCGGCCTACGCCCGTTTCACCATCGGTGTGACGGTGCATACCGGCTTTTGATGGCGGGTCGATGTGGTAAGTCACTTTGTAGTTACCCACGCCCATCATTTTGATGTTCGCGCCGTAGTGCGGGCCATCGCTGGCAACCATCGGCATGAAGGTGCCTTCCTGCTTCGCACCGGTATCGGTGTTAGTCAGAGTGTAAGCGATGGTCAGGAACGGCATCCACTCACCGGCACCAAAGCCATTCTTGTTACCTTCAGCGGCGTGAATATCGGCTTCCAGATGGATGTCCGCTTTCGCAGCAGGCAGGCCCATCCCACGCGGTTCCATATCGATAGGTTGCAGATAAACAGCGGCAATTTCCATTTCGTTCATGGAAACAGGCTCACCCGCTGGATATTCTTTAAACGCCAGCGCGGCAGGCGCAGTGAAAATACCGGCAATAACGGCACCCGCAATCAGACTTTTTTGCATATTCATCAAACCCATCCTCATCTCAGTCGTCCCTCTTCGCTTAATTCGCTAAGCGATTGGGGTTGTTATGGTTATTTGCTGCTCTTATTGCTTTCAGTATTAATTAACGTCGGACGCTTTTTTTATCAGACAGCAGACGCCCTGCGCCGCATCACCCACAGAGCGATTAACGCCGCGACCACCAGCACACCCTGTGGAATCAGCGTTTCCACATAAGGATAAATCCCCAACCCGCTGATTTCCGGCACGCCGGTCAGCAATGTAGGTTCAAACAGTTTGCCTTCGATCAGTTCCAGCACGCCTTTACCCGCGAACACAAACGCCATCAGGTACATAAAGCAGCCGGTAAACATGAAGAACGGCTTCAGCGGTAGTTTGACGATGGTGTAGCGCATCACGAAATAGGCGATCAGCAGAATCACACAGCCGATAGCAAACCCGGCCAGAATGGAGAGGTGCCCCGCCATGTTGCTGGCATCACCGACCAGCGCGTAATAGAACAGCACCGTCTCCGCGCCTTCGCGGTACACGGCCAGAAAGCTGGTGAGCCATAGGCCAATCAGGGAGCCGCTGCTTAGCGAATGGGACAGTTTGCCTTCGAGATAGGCCTTCCAGTGCCGCGCTTCCACTTTGGACAACAGCCAGTAGCTCATGAAGAACAGCATCACGACAGCAATCAGCATCGTAATGCCTTCCAGCAGCTCACGGCTGGCACCGGAATTGGTGAACACGAGTTGGAAAATGACAGCGGTAATCACGCTACACAGCAGCGCGACGTAAACCGACTGGCGAATCAGCGGCAGCTTGTCCTGCTGATTATTTTTCACCAAATAGGCCACGATAGCCGCCACAATCAGCAAGGCTTCCAGCCCTTCGCGCACAATAATCAGCAGACTGTAGATCAACAGGCTCCAGTGGGTTTCGCCGCCATCGCCTAGCATGGTCACCGCCTTCGCCAGTTCCTGCTGTAGCGCATCGGCCTGCCCTTGCAGCTGTTCCGCTGGCTGTTTGGCGTTCATCAGGCTCACCAGACGGGTGAAATAGCCTTCCAGCGTCGATTTGAACGCCGCATCGCGAGAACCAATTTTGTTCTCCATGCCGGTGGCTTCAAACAGATCGAAATAAGTGTCCTGCACCGCCATGATGGCGGGTTTGACGTGACCCTGACGGTACTGCGCGATCGCAGCGGCAATAGCCTGATTGATATCGTCGGCGACTTTCGCCCAGTTTGCGTCCGGCACGGCACCCGCATCGGCGTTCGCGGCAGGTGCTGCCGTGGCCTGCTGGCTATCGCGCGTTGTCGGCAATCCCGGCAAGACATCTTCGATATCCTGCAACAGCGTGGTGACCCGATAGGCGACATCCGTCAGTTGATCGGGTTGACCGGCCAGGGTAATCAGCGCGGAGAATTGTTGATTAATGGAAGCGGCCTGCTGCGCTGAGCGATTCTGCCTGACCGACATCTCCATTTCAGAGTTTTTAAAACCCTGATAGTGCGCCTGCTGCACGCTCTGGCTGGCCTTTTTGTAATCGCCAGCCTGATATTCAGTCACGGCCTGCGCGAGCTGGTCATCGATGATTTTGAAACTCTGCTGCCAGTACGGTGCGATCTCAGCATTGTCATAGGCACCGTGCTGCTCCTGTGCGACCAGCTTGTGCCCTTCCGACAGCACGGGCAGAACGGCATCCAGTTCGCCCTTCAGCCAGGAGATTTTCGCTTGCACCTCGGCCTGCGGCTTTCCTTCGCCAATCATGCGGCGAATTTCACCGAAGGTCGCTTCCAACTGATAGCTTTTTTGCGCGGAAATGTTGATACGGATAGGGCCTTCAAGGTTTTCAAACACCTCGAAGTAGGCCATCTGAACTTCGGTGCGGGCATCATCCGGCTTTTGCTGCTCATAGAGCTGAGCCGTTTTATCCAGCCGGGTTTCGATATCTTGAATAAATGAGGCGTAATCGGTCGCGGCAACTGCCACTGAACAACTCAACAGCCAACACAACAGCAGAAGCGTTTTTTGCCAGATAGACATAAGCGTGTGATGAAGCACAAATGATATTTATTCTTATTATCACTTTGATGCCGCCATCTGTCTTGATTTACGTCACGAAAACATGAGCAACAACCACTTTAGTATGTAACAAATGATTTCTGACTTAACTTGATGCCAAAAAATTCCGTTTCATTTCTATAACCCTAGAAAAATACGGTTTTTCGATCTTAAAAACGGCAAAAAATCACCAATAAAATATAGCAATAAATATGCCAATTTCTTTAAATCACCTATTTCAAGACTAGAGACACCCGTCTTAAAATGATATTTCTTTACATTACCACAGTCAGATTTACAGAGAAAAACACCATTTTCCTTCTGTAATCCAACGCATTACACGCGTCACGGTTAACGCGTTTCACCGATCATTTTTAGGCGATTACCCGCGAGCAACAGAACCGGGCAGATGCTTTTCCGCCCGGTTCGTCGCCTGCATCATGGGTCATCTTGCGTTCAACGTCTGTTCCGTGTTTAACCCGCTACGGATCAGAATTTTTCCCATCCCTCACCGTTGCGACCCTGTGCCGACAGTAGCGGCGTGGTGCTCTGCCCAACCGCGCGATGAACGGGGGCTGCGACCGCTGGGCGGGAAAAGGACATTGTCGGGTCGCAATCCGACTCCAGATCGAACACATCCACCACGGCGGACAGCTCGCTGGTTTGTTCATCCAGACGGGCAGCCGCTTCTGCCGATTGCATCACCAGCGACGCATTCTGCTGCGTGACGCTGTCCATTTCGTGCACCGCCTGACTAATCTGCGTAATCCCGCGCGTTTGCTCATCCGTTGCCGCTGCAATTTCACCAATCAGATCGTTCACATGCGAAATGGAGGCAATGATTGCCGTCATCGCTTCACCGGACTGTCGAACCTGCCCTGCACCAGTTTCAACCCGTGAAACCGACTCAGCGATCAGCGCCTCAATCTCTTTCGCCGCCTGCGCACTGCGCTGTGCCAGCGTACGAACCTCACCGGCTACCACGGCAAATCCTCGTCCTTGTTCACCTGCCCGCGCGGCTTCAACCGCCGCATTCAGCGCCAGAATATTGGTCTGGAACGCGATGCTGTTAATCACCGAGGTGATATCGGAAATTTGTCGGGAACTGGCGCTAATGCCATCCATCGTCGTCATCACGTTGCTGCTGATATTCCCGCCTTTTTGCGCCGTATCCGCCGCCTCCTTCGCCAGCTTACGCACCTGATGCACGTGGTCAGTGGTTTGCCGGACCGTGGAGCTAATCTCTTCCATACTGGCCGCCGTCTGCTGCAGCGCTGCGGCCTGCTGTTCTGTGCGGCTGGAAAGGTTATCGTTGCCATCCTTAATGCTCGACGTCCCGTTGTTGATTTCCGTCGTGCTCTGCCGGATGACGGTCACCGTATCACGCAAACTTTTCTGCAATCGCTTGATATCGGGAATTAGCCGCCCCGCACAGTTCCTGCCGAATTCAGCCAGTTCACACCCTAAACGCCCTGCCGTGAGCTGTGCCAGATGAGATTTGAGCACTGAAATCGGAATAACCAGATAATTCCTCAAATAGTATTCCGTGAAAATCAACACGATGAGGCCAATCACCATCACGGCAATTAACGAATTACGGTTTTGGGTATTGTGTTCATTCACGCTTGGAATCAATGACGAAGCGGTAATGCCGTCCGAATAGCGTTTGATATCGTCCCCAAATGTCAGACTGATGGGGGGGTAAACGGATCGGAATATCTGTCGGAACCCTTCGTAATCATTACGTTGCAGTGCTGAATTCATCGGATCAATAGAAGAGGAGATCAGGGTGTTCCAGGTGTTTTTTACTGCATCAACCGTTGCCTGATCGACACCGACGTGCTCCGCCGTCTGGAATTTCTCCAGCGAGTCCTTGGTGTTTTTGATTGCACGCTGTGCCATTTCCAACGTCTGCCTGGCGTTTTCTGGCTCGTTACGCTGCAAATAATCCATCGTTCTTTCCATACGCGTTACGGCCCGAAAATATTGATCGGCTCCATAAACCAGATGGGAATACGTTTTTCGCTGAGTCTCACTTTTATCCAGCAAATTCGTGACCTGATAAAGCGAGTAAAGACTGAATCCTGATGCCACTCCCCACGCCACTAACAGGGAAGCCACTATGACCAGCACCATTATTTTTATGCTGACATTTCTTAGAAATTCCATAATGCACTCCGCGACGTTAACAAATATTTCCCGCCCGCACGCTCTGTCGGAAAAGTATTTACTTTTTACTCATGACGGTGCCGCCCGTTGTCTCGCGCCCTTATCCCACGCGATCTCACAGACGTTCTGGAATTCCCTGATTCATGCCCCATTAGATGGGAAATTAAGCTCAAAAAATTAACGAATAGAATGCGTTATCTTCCTTGAGATGCCAATTTCCGTTGTGTTAAACAGCCGACAGGCATGACTACCCCAGCCCGGTCGGTGGCACATAGAGTTAATATCGTCAAAAACAGTATAGGCATTAACGGATAAAGAGGATGAATACGCAGTCACGTTATTTTCCAGACGAATGTCCTATGGAAAAAGGTCGCGGCACTCAACACGTTAGGACGATTTATCATCGCCCTGAGCATGACCACGATCAGTAAATTAATTTTCTTTATCGGTGATTATCGAAGGTTAGATGACTGCATCAACAGCCTGCCGCAGGAATGCAGTTCTTACGATCCAAGACTCGGCTTTGGAGAATAATCATGCAGAAAGTGCTTACCGTCTGCCCGTATTGCGGGTCAGGCTGCAAAATTAACCTGCTGGTAGAGAACGGCAAAGTGGTTGGTGCAGAAGGCGCAAACGGCGTCACCAATGAAGGTGAGCTGTGCCTGAAAGGCTATTACGGCTGGGATTTTCTTAACGACACGAAAATTCTGACGCCGCGTTTAAAGCAGCCGCTGATTCGACGCCAGAAAGGTGCGCCCTTTGAGGCCGTATCCTGGGATGAAGCTATCGGCTTCGCCAGTTCCCGACTGAAAGCGATTAAAGAGAAGTACGGTGCCGAGTCGATTATGCACACCGGTTCGTCACGCGGTCCCGGTAATGAAACCAATTATGTGATGCAGAAATTTGCCCGGGCGGTCACCGGGAATAATAACGTCGACTGCTGCGCCCGACTCTGCCATGGCCCTTCGGTTGCCGGGCTACAGGTGACGCTGGGCAACGGCGCAATGAGCAACTCTATCTGCGAAATTGAAAAAACCGACTGCATCCTGATTTTTGGCTACAACGCCGCAGACTCACACCCCATCGTGGCGCGTCGGATCCTGAAAGCCAAAGCACGCGGGGCAAAAATCATCGTGTGCGATCCGCGCCATATTGAAACCGCCCGCATCGCCGATCTGTGGCTGCCGTTGAAAAATGGCTCCAACATGGCATTGGTCAACGCGTTCGCTAACGTGCTGATTAACGAAGGTCACTACGATAAAGCGTACGTCGCCCGCCATACCGAAGGCTTCGAGGAATTCAGCAAAACCGTCGCGAAATACACGCCGGAGTATGTCGCTAACATCACCGGACTGTCGCCGAAATTGATTCGCGACGCGATGCGGATCTATGCCGCTGCGCCGTCCGCCACCATTCTATGGGGAATGGGCGTGACACAGTGGGGTCAAGGCGTTGATGTGGTCAAAGGGCTATCTGGTCTGGCGCTGCTGACCGGGAATCTGGGGCGTCCGAACGTTGGCGTCGGGCCGGTGCGGGGGCAAAACAATGTGCAGGGTGCCTGCGATATGGGCGCGCTGCCCAATATGTTCCCCGGTTATCAAAACGTCACGGATAAAACGGTGCTGGCGAAATTTGCCGATGCCTGGGGCGTACCTGAACTCTCCGACAAAATCGGCTACTCGCTGACCGATCTCCCGCACAAGATAAAAGAAGGGAAGATCCGAGCTAATTACGTGATGGGCGAAGATCCGCTGCAAACCGAGCCGGATCTGTCGATGCTGCGCGATGCATTCAACGAGCTGGAGCTGCTGATCGTGCAGGACATCTTCATGACCAAAACCGCTGCGATTGCCGATGTGATTTTACCCGCAACCTCCTGGGGCGAGCACGAAGGGGTCTATACCGCAGCCGACCGGGGATTCCAGCGCTTTTATAAAGCCGTGGAGCCGCAGGGCGATGTGAAACCCGACTGGGAAATCATCAGCCTGATGGCAACAGCGCTCGGCTATCCGATGCACTATAACAACACGCAGGAGATCTGGGACGAGCTGCGAGCACTCTGCCCGCTGTATTACGGCGCAACCTACGAGAAAATGGCGGGACTGGGTTATGTGCCGTGGCCGTGTCCAACGGAAGACAGTCCCGGCACGCCATGGCTGTACGCCGGTAATCACTTCGATCGTCCCAGCGGGAAAGGCTTACTGCTCACGGCCGAGTGGCGACCGCCGATGGAGCTGGTGGATGAGGATTACCCGCTGGTCTTGTGCACCGTGCGCGAAGTTGGCCATTACTC
Source organism: Pectobacterium sp. CHL-2024 (assembly GCF_044751765.1). NCBI lineage: Bacteria > Pseudomonadati > Pseudomonadota > Gammaproteobacteria > Enterobacterales > Pectobacteriaceae > Pectobacterium > Pectobacterium sp. CHL-2024. Next base: position 111,075 of record NZ_JBIXKO010000011.1, read on the forward strand.
CTGCCGTTCCATGACGGGCAACTGCACCGCATTACAAACGCTGGCGGATGAACCGGGCTACGTGCAGGTTAGCCCCTACGACGCTGAACGTTTAGGCATCCACGATCAGCAGCTAGCCTGGATCTCGTCGCGACGCGGCAAAGTGATCTCGCGCGTTGCCGTCAGCGAGCGCATCAATAAAGGTGCCGTCTATATGACCTACCAGTGGTGGATCGGTGCCTGCAATGAGCTGACGCTGGATCATCTCGATCCGGTATCCAAAACACCGGAGTACAAACACTGCGCCGTTAAGCTGGAAGCCATTGACGATCAGCAGGCAGCCGAGAACTATGTACAACAGGAATACAGCCACTTGAAAGATCGGCTGCGCAGCACCGCAGAAAACGTCAGTTAATCTCCCTTACCTAAGCCGCCGCGAACCTCAGCCGTCAGGTAAAAGCCGTGGCGGCTTAGGAAATACAGATGGTTTAGACACCGTTTAATCTTCTTCACCGATAATGCCTTTATTCCCCACCTCATCTTGTAAAATTTCATTAATGAAAACGGATAAATTTCCGTTAATCGATAATAAACTTCTACGCACACCTTAAATTTTCACATCTCTGTTTATCTTTTAAAATTATGTTGGTTATCACCGCCCTCCCCTCCGCCCAATTGTTTTTTATTCCAATTTAGCGCAATTTGCGTTTCATTTTACAATGCTTTAATTTGTTTTTAACAAAAAGAGCCCCTTGTAGCGGCAGTGATCAAGTCGATTAAAATAATTACTAAACAATCGGTTAGATGGACGCTGGCGGGGATAAAAGGAATATTATTATTGCTCGTATAGAGGTCGTTTATGTTACCGATTACCGTTATCTTATCGCTCCCTCATTATCTGTCCTTTATTATTCGTATCGACCCTGGAAGCTAATCCCCGCCTTTCATTCGTATTCTTCTGAACGTCGCTGACGTCGGGAAATAACCTAATTTCATCCCTTTCGATAGGCAGTTATAAAAAACTGCACGGCTTTTTGTACCCCAAATTCGCCGAAAGAAAGGCAGTAAGTTATTCAGAATATAATAAAAAACAGGAGATCCACTGTGCTCACTATTCTCGGTTTCTCTATGGTCATCTGCTTTATGTACCTGATCATGACCAAGCGGATGTCTGCGCTAATCGCGCTGATTCTTGTCCCTACACTGTTCGCACTGGCCGCAGGTTTCTATCAGGGGCTGGGTGCGATGATGCTGGACGGCATCAAAACGCTGGCACCAACCGGCGTTATGCTGACGTTTTCTATTCTCTACTTCGGCATCATGATCGATGCGGGGCTGTTCGATCCGCTGGTGCGCTTCATTCTCCGTCTGGTTAAAGGCGATCCGCTGAAAGTGTTGGTCGGCACCGCTGTGTTAACCTTGATGGTAGCGCTGGACGGTGACAGTACGACGACCTATATGATCGCAATTGCCGCATTCCTGCCGCTCTATCAGCGGTTGGGGATGAACGTGCTCGGATTGACCTGTCTGGTTAACATCGCCAGCGGCGTGATGAACCTTTCCCCGTGGGGTGGCCCGACGGCGCGTGCCGCCGCCGCATTGCGCGTTGATGCACTGGACGTTTTCCTCCCCATGCTCCCGGCAATTGTTTTAGCCAGCCTGACGCTGGTCGGCGTCGCCGTGTTTCTGGGTCTACAGGAGCGCAAACGGCTGGGGATCATTGATGTCAGCAACTTCCAGAATGCATCGATCAATCTGGGCAACGGCAGCGACGAAGAAAGCGACGCCAACCGCCGCCCTAAAATGTTCTGGCCTAACTTTATTCTGACCACCCTGCTGCTGGTGTTTCTGGTGATCGGGATTCTGCCTATTCAGGTGCTGTTTATGGTCGGCTTCGCTATCGCCGTCATGCTCAACTATCCCAAGCTGGAGGAGCAAAAAGCGCGGATCGGCTCACACGCCGCTAACGTGCTCGCGGTGACATCGCTTATTTTCGCCGCGGGGATTTTCACCGGGATTTTATCCGGTACGGGTATGGTGGATGCCATGGCGAAGAGCCTGTTGCAGGTGATACCAGAAAGTTTCGGCCCGTATCTCGCGGTGTTCACCGCGCTCATTAGCCTGCCGTTTACTTTTTTGATGTCCAACGATGCGTTCTATTTCGGAATCTTACCGGTTATCGCCCAGACGGCGGTCAACTATGGTATTACCCCAGAGGAGATCGCCCGTGCGTCGATTGTCGGTCAGCCGTTCCACCTGCTCAGCCCGCTGGTGCCGTCGCTCTACCTGCTGGTCAGTCTGGCAAAAGTGGACATCGGCGATCACCAACGCTTTGCAATCAAATGGGCGATTTTTGTCAGCCTGTCGCTGCTGGTCGGTGGTATTGTCTTCGGCGCATTTCCGTTCTATCACCAGTAAAACAGGATTGCTCCGGCCAAGCCGGAGCATGCTCTGCTGGCAGGCGAGCCGTACTGACAAGAACATAAAGATTCCTCGTAATACCCTAAACGACATAGCAGGATAGCCATGGCTTTAACTCCCCTACAGACAAGGATTGTCAGACAGATTGTCGCCTATATTCGCCGCGAGCAGCTGCCGCCCGGCGCTCATCTGATCGAATCGTCGCTGGCGCAGGTATTGAACGCCTCGCGCACGCCGGTCAAGGTCGCGCTGCTGTATCTGACGGAAAAAGGCATGCTTCATTACCACCGTAACCGGGGGTTTTATCTTGACCGCCATGCCCATGAATTAGGGCATTTGGTCACCGAATTAGCCGCCAGCAGCGAAGAACCGCTCTACCGAAAGATTGTCGATATGCGCCTCTCTCGTCGGTTGCCAGAGCAGTTTTCAGAAGTGGATCTGATGCGAGAATGTCAGGTGTCCCGCTCCGTACTGCGTAACGTTCTGACGCGTATTCAACAGGAAGGTTGGCTGGAGTTCCGCACGGGTCAAGGCTGGCGAACCACGCCGATTATCGATTCCGTCACGGCCTATGAGGAAAGTTTTACGTTCCGCCTGCTGGTCGAGCCGCTCAGTCTGCTGTCGCCGCAGTTTCGTATCGATCAGCACACGCTCAACGCCTGCCGTAAGCAACAAGAAGACATTCTCAATGGGGGTTACCTGACGCTCACACCGCATGAAATGTTCGATGCCAATACGCACTTTCATGAAACGCTGCTTGCCTGTAGTGGCAACCGCTTCGCCCACCATAGTTTGCAACGAATCAATCAGTTACGGCGTCTGGTGGAATATCGACAAGGGAGTCCAGCCTTCAATCCCAAGCGATTGGAACAGATTGCAGAGCATCTGGCGATTCTGGATTTCCTGCAACGGGGAGAGATCGAAACAGCGGCAGACTGGATGAAAAAGCATCTGGAAAAAGCGTGCCACGATAAAGTCAGCATCGATCTTTTTCGGTGAAATAACCAACAGCGAGGTCTCAAATCATCAGTAACATATGTTTAAAAAATAAAAAACACCATTTTAAACACTCTAAACGCTCAGGAAGTTACAAATAGAAACACATAGAACAATAATTAAACTTCATATCAACAACAAGAAAAGTGAAACCTATAACATAAAAACAAAGTCACGTTTTAAATAATTAAAAAATTAATATTTTTATAAAATGACATGTATATAAAGTTTTCGTTAATTGTACTTTTATTTTTACTTAATCTTTAAGTAATTCACCATCTGTTTTATTGATGTATAGCCACCTGTCATTAGCAACACTACTTCAACACCTTATTCCAACTATCTTTATCCGCGACAAACCGAAATAAGTTACTGTTTAATAATGAATTAATAAAAATTTCACGATTTGCGCAATCTGCGTATCACATCCCTATTTATCATTACAAGCGACATGGACATGCATTTTTCGCATGACAAGGATCACAATTACATAACAATCCGCAGAAAAAAAATGTAAAAAGCAAGAATCGTTGTAATATCGGCGGGCAGACACAACACCCCAATAACAGGTTCGGGTGAGGGATTGGTGTATTCAGGGAAAACACCAGCCATCACGCTGGCAATAATATTGTGTTGTCTGAGTCAATTCATCAACATGAGGTTTATATGCAAAGGCAGAAGTTACTTGTACAGATAGTCTTGGCTATCGTCCTGGGAATATTAATCGGCTGGGCTTGCCATCAATATCTTGACGGCAGTCGAGCAAAAGAAGTCGCATCTTATTTCAACATGGTTACCGATATCTTCCTGCGCCTGATTAAAATGATCATCGCGCCACTGGTCTTCGCTACGCTGGTTTCCGGCCTGGCAAGCATGGGAGGAAACTCTTCTGCCGTTGGTCGTATCGGTATGAAAGCGATGATCTGGTTTGTCAGCGCTTCGTTCATTTCCCTGCTCATCGGTATGGTCTTCGCCAACCTGTTCCAACCTGGCGCAGGCATGAATCTCGAAATCCCCGCACAGCACGTTGCGACAGGTCTGAACACTGACAGCTTTACGCTTAAGAGCTTCATCAGCCATATCTTCCCGAAAAGTATCGTCGAAGCGATGGCGAACAATGAGATCCTGCAAATTCTGGTGTTCTCTCTGTTCTTCGGCTCCGCGCTTGCCTATGTAAAAGGCAAAAACAAGCACGCGACCACGATCATTTCCATGATCGAAGAACTGACCAAAGTGATGTTCCGCGTGACCGACTACGTGATGGCGCTGGCTCCTATTGCTGTCTTTGCCGCAATCGCTTCCGCGATTACCACACAAGGTCTGGGCCTGCTTTACGACTTCGGTAAACTGATCGGTGAGTTCTACCTCGGTCTGGGCGTACTGTGGGGCGTTCTGTTCCTGGTTGGCTACCTGTTCCTGGGCAAAGGCATCGTTAGACTGGCGAAGCTGATTCGTGAACCTACCATGCTGGCTTTCGCTACGGCGAGCAGCGAATCGGCTTATCCGAAAACCATGGAAGCGCTGACCAAATTCGGCGTGCCGAAAAAAGTCACCAGCTTTGTACTGCCGCTTGGTTACTCGTTCAACCTCGACGGTTCTATGATGTACCAGTCCTTTGCGATTCTGTTTATCGCACAGGCTTACAACATCGATCTGAGCGTTACTGAACAAATCCTGATCCTGCTGACGCTGATGATCACCAGTAAAGGGATGGCAGGCGTAGCACGTGCCTCTATCGTGGTGGTTGCCGCAACGCTGCCGATGTTCAGCCTGCCGGAAGCCGGTATCCTGCTGATCATCGGTATCGACCAGTTCCTGGATATGGGCCGTACTGCAACTAACGTCATCGGTAACAGTATCTCTACCGCCGTTGTGGCCAGTCTGGAAAAAGACATCCACGATGATGATGAAAATGAAGAGGCTACCGACGAAGTCGTCGCCTATAAGGAACCTCAGCAGGCTACGCAAAATAGCTAATGCTGGGTGAGTGAATACGTCATCTATAGCGGCCTTCGGGCCGCTATTTTTTTATCTCTCGTTGCGCTGCCAACGCTGTCACAACGTTTATAGCCCAGATGCTGATGACAGCCCTTTCATGTAGCGCCAGAATTTCTCAGAAGCCACGTTCAACCGCGCATCGAGGCGATAGAGATAAACGCCCATGCGGATCACGGCATTTTCCATGCTCAGGATCGTCAGCTCTTTGTTTTTCAGCTCTTCCTGAATGGAATAGTCCGGCAGCCAGGCAATACCATAACCTTTCTTCGTCATACGTTTGAGCAAGTCGCTCATGGAAGAGACGAAATTGACCGTAAACTTATCGCTGTCGACGCTGGATAAGTAGCGGCTGACCTGACGCCCCATGTAGCTCGTCTCGGTATAGTTGAGTAGCGGCACCGATGAGGCGCTGACATCAAACAGCGGCTTCCCCGCACTATCACACGCGCAGACCGGATAAAGCCGGGATTCCAGGATCTTCTCGTGCATGAAGGGCTCTCCCATCAGATCCTCATTGTAGAATGAGAAAATGAAGTCACTGCGCCCTTCTTTGAGATTCAGCACCGCTTCATCGACATCGATCGATTCGACATAGAAGATTTTTTCCTGCGGATCCGGCACGTCTTTTAACAGCTCCGGCATGATGAAGACCGACAGCGAATGCGCCGCGGCGATGGTGATCTTATTCTTGTAATTGTCCCCGCCGTGCAGCTTATTGAGTTGATACTCCAAATCATCTAGCGTATTACGGATATAGGCGTGGAACACGCGCCCCTGCTCGGTTAACTGTAGCGGCAACGCGCTACGGTCGAAAATATCAAAGCCAACCGCCGCTTCCAGCGCCTGAATTCGCCGACTGAATGAGGACTGAGAAATATTCCGCTTCTCGGCAGCCAGCGTAAAACTCCGGTGTTCTTCCAGCACGATAAAATCATACAGCCACTTGGTTTCGATATTATTCAGCATCACCCCTCACTCAAAACGCGCAGCGTCATATTTTCGTTCCCTATGCCAACGTTCTATATCTGCCAACGACCTACATCGCCAATAAAGCAGCTGCCCACTATACACCGTTAAAACCAATAAAAGCATAGGGATGCTAATAGTTATGCAAATCCCACATAGGAGATGGGAATTTAGCAATTCACATTGCCAAACAGTATGCGATTATCCTTTTAATTTCATAATGCTACAGGGTAAACAGCATGAACAGTCTCGTGGGAATTCTTGGTGGTATGGGGCCAGGTGCTACCGTTGATGCGATGCAAAAGCTGATCAAAAACACGCCAGCGTATCGGGATCAAGACCATATTCCGATGATTGCTGTGTCTATTCCTGATATCCCTGATAGAACGAAATGCATTCTCCAGCACAGCGCGTCACCGCTGGAGAAAATGCTGCAATATATGAAAATTCTCGAAAACGCGGGCGCTGAATGCATCATTATCCCGTGCAATACCGCGCACTATTGGTTTAATGACTTAAAAAAGCAATGCCGTGCAGAAATGATCAGCATTATTGATGTGACCTGTCAGGCGATTAAGCATGCCAACACCACACGCGTCGGCCTATTGGCGACGACGGCGACGGTGAAAGCAAGAATTTATCAGGACAATCTGATTACCGATAATATTGAGTGCTACACGCCGGATGATGCAGACCAACACCAGGTAATGGAAAGCATCTACGCGTATAAATCCGGTGATATCGACAGAGCCTATAGCCTATTGTCACCGGTAAAAGATCGCCTGTTACAGGCTGGCGTTGAGAAAATTATTCTGGGTTGTACCGAGCTTCCCCTGATTCTGGATCAGGAAGTTAAAACGTCACCACAGCACTATGTCGATGCAACGGAAGAGTTAATTAAGAAAACGGTCGAGTGGTATTTTACCCACAGCCCGAGAAATGATATTGCCGCTTAATTCTTTGATGAATATATCTCAATAAATATGCCACTCGGCAGCCGAGTGGCATCGTGTAATACGCTTAATATCTAATGAATATCAATTCATAATATTGCGTATGCAATAACGAAGATAAATAACCGTTCCGTGGTTATGATGGGAACTTGAGCGCACTATTTTGTGCGCCTGCATTAGCAACCACCCAGGATTTCGCCGCAGAGGTACTCATCAAACTATATGAATAGTTAGATGACGCCGTCCATTTAGCCGCAGGTGATTTACTTGCCACAGCCGCCGGTGAACTGCCATTATCCGTAAAGGTTGAACCATTGCCTTTATCGTCAACCATTCCTTTCTTTTCCGCACCGGAGCCAAATACGTTACGCTCAGAAAGTACATTGGCATTCTGCGCGACCGTAAAGGCCAGGCTGAATTTATTGACGTAGTTGTTAAACACATGGAAATAACCATAACGCATCAGGCCGGGTGCACGCACCTGAATGTTTTCGTAATAGTTATGGCAGATAGTCAAGCGCGGATAGCCATTGTAAGCTTTATTATTATCATCTGCCGGATGGCCGAAGATGCAACCATATTTATGGTTTGAGAATAAGCAGTTACTGATCGTGACATAATCCGCCTTCTCACCGATATAGATCAGTTTATCGAGGCTACCATCGTTATCACTCCACGTATGCCCAGGCCATGAACAGTGATCCACCCAATATCCCTTACCGTAGTTCAAATACAGCTGGATATCGTCATTATCTTTGATGCCAACATCATGTTTAAAAACCAGATTCTGGAAAATGACGTTGGATGAATTGCTATCAGCACGCAGGTGGATATTGGTCAGTACATTAGCACCACCGAAAGAACCAACGATGGTTTTATTGCTGCCAAACACCACTTTGGTCAACGCGGATGCTTTCAGCGAGGAACCCAGCACCACAATGGTTTTTGCTGAACCGCTCACAGCAGATTTAAAATCGGCCAGTGATTTTACCGTAACAACTTTACCGCCTGTTCCTCCGGTAACATTTCCCGCTTTTGCAAAACCAATAATCCCATTAAGGTTTGTTGTTGGATAAGCCATAAATTTCCCTCTTTACAATTAGTGAATAGTTATGTCATCCGGTGTATTAGTTAATAAAAATAAATAACACGCCTTCGACAATTACAGAGTGTATAGAAGGGAATTCATTAAGCTTATTAATCGAATTTAATAAAAAACAAACCCTGCAAATAATTCATTTTTAATTAATAACCTGCCACCTCTACAATAAAAGAGGTGGCATAATAACAATCTAATTATTATTACTACCAACCTTTCACTGCCCCGCCGTTAAAAATACGGTTAGCCGCCTGTTCAACTTCATCAGACTGATAGGCCTGAATAAATTTCTTGACGTTTTCCGCCTCTTTATTATTTTCACGAGTCACAATAATATTCACATACGGTGACTCTTTATCCTCAATAAAAATACCGTCTTTCGTTGGCGTTAAGCCAGTTTGCTGAATATAGGTCGTGCTAATAATCGCTACTGTCACTTGCGGATCGTCCAGCAAACGCGGCAACTGTGCCCCTTCCACTTCCATAATACGCAGGTTGTGCGTGTTGGTCGTAATATCCAGCACCGTCGGTAATAAGCCCGTATCAGGCTTCAGAGTAATTAATCCGGTTTTTTCCAGTAATAACAGCGCGCGTCCCAGATTTGTAGGATCGAATGGAATCGCGATGGTGTCGCCAGCTTTCAGATCGTTGATACTTTTAATCTTCTTCGAATAACCCGCCATCGGGAAAACGAAGGTATTTCCTACCGCCACCAGCTTATAACCGTGTTCGCGGTTTTGCTGTTCCAGAAAAGGACGATGTTGGAAGACATTCGCGTCCAAATCGCTTTTATCCGTTGCCTCGTTCGGCAATAGCGAACCGCTGAACCCCACCAGTTCGACATCCAGACCATATTTCTCTTTTGCTACTTTCTTCGCGACGTCGGCGACGTCCTGCTCCGCACCGTTAATCACGCCGACTTTAATGTGGTTGGCAGAATTGCTTGCGCTATCGCATGCCGTCAACGCCATCGCCGCCGTGACCATTCCCGCCACCAGCGCTATACGCCATTTCGTCATCACTCCGATTCCCTGATATCGTAAATACATTGATGTGTAACTCCATTGGTTTGTAACCACATGGAGTTAAAGAGAAAAACAGTATGTTCCTCGATTAAGCGAGTCAAATAACTCCGCGTTCTATCAATATGCTTTTCATCATTTAAACAATAAATAGAACTGTATATCCCCTAAATAATTCAAGTTGCGTGACAAAACGTTAGCGTTTTGAACAACGCAGAGCGTTGGCCCTTTAGGGCGAGGCTCATTTATAGCCTTGTAACGCGGCAACCGCGCGAATCCCCAGGAGCTTACTCAGGTAAGTGACTGGGGTAAGTAAGGGCAGCCAACGCACAAGCAGCTTGAAGTATGACGGGGATATCTGTTAAGCCGATTCCATTTTACTTATCTGCTATTGCTCGCCTCTTGATTCCCCCGCATTATGACGTTTTGATGACCTTGAATTCACACGGCGAAACCATGATTAATGTGGCTTTAGTTGACGATCACATCGTTGTACGGTCTGGCTTTGCACAGCTTCTGACATTAGAAAATGACATTCAGGTTGTTGGACAATATGCTTCGGCGGCACAGGCGTGGCCCCATCTACTCAAACAGCCGATTGATGTTGCCGTGATTGATATCGCCATGCCGGATGAAAGCGGCCTGTCGCTATTAACCCGCCTGCGTCAACAGCGTCCTAATTTTCGCGCCATTATTCTGAGCATCTATGACACCACCGCATTTGTACAAAGCGCGCTGGATGCGGGTGCAGGCGGCTATCTCACGAAGCGCTGTGGCCCGGAAGAGTTAGTGCAGGCCGTTCGCGTGGTCAGCAGCGGTGGCCTTTACCTGTGTGCCGATGCGCTACACGCCATTCGCCATCAGCAGCAGCCACCGAAAGAGCTGCTGGCGCTGACCCCTCGCGAGCGGGAAATATTCAGCCTGCTGATCAACGGAATTAGTGTAAAAAGCATCGCTGAACAGCTCGAACTCAGCCATAAGACCGTTCACGTTCACCGTGCCAATATTCTCAGTAAATTACAGTGTGAATCCACGGTAGAACTGGTGCACTTTGCACTGCAACACCAACTGCTGGCTGGGAAATAAATCATGCGTCGCCTGCACGTCATTGGCATGACGCTGTTTCTGGCCTTTTTCTATAGCCTGATTTGGCTGGCGCTGTGGACCATCAGTTTCTATTTAAGCAACAACGGCCAGCAGGCAGCGCTGCTGTTACCGCAAGGGCTGCGGCTGGCGTTGATGATTTTGCTGCCTAGAAAGTACTGGCCGACCTTACTGCTTGCGGAAATCGCCATCCAGAGCTGGCTTATTAGCGAGCAGCTCATAACGCGTTCGCTGCTGCTACTTTCTCCGTTCCTCAGCCTGATTCCGGCCATCATCACGCATAAAATCTGGCATCGCTATACGCTTTATTGGCAACGGCTTCTGCTATTGCTGGCAGCGCTGACGCTCAATACCGTTCTGCACGGCATCGCTATAGGCCCCTGGCTACACTCGCAGCTGACACAAACGCTGCTGGCGACGTTTACCGGCGGCGTCCTACTGATCCCGTTCACCTATTTGCTGTACGAATACATCAAACAACAGCACTTGCAGACGTTGCTGGCACAGGAGATCCCCGATCCGCCGCTGCGTACCTCGCTGCTGATTTGGTGCTCGCTGTTTTTTTCTATCGGCGTTTGCCTGCAAATGACGTTCACACCCGAGATGGAACGCCTGCTGCTGATTTTCGTTTTTCTGCCTAACGTGGTCATGGCGTATAAATTCGGCTGGCAAGGCGGCGTGCTCTCCGCCGTACTCGGCAGTCTGATGATTGCCGTCACGCGTCAGGTGAGCGGTGCCTTCGACGATCTGCGCGAGCTGGAACTCTTTCTCTCTACACAGGCGCTGCTCGGCATTGGGCTGGGGATTGCGATCAGCCGTCAGCAACAGCTGGCACAGCGGCTCCAGCGCTATCGTCATCAGTTGGAGCAGGAACTGAAAACCCGGCGGCGACTCATGGAGCGCATCATCCACACCGAAGAGGCCGTGCGTAAAGACATCGCGCGCGAACTGCACGATGACATCGGCCAAAACATCACTGCCATTCAGATTCAGGCCATGCTGGTGAAACACAGCGCGCCAGCCGATGCGGCTCAGCATGCTGCCGGACAAATCAGCGAGTTGTCGCGGCGCATCCACCACACCACCCGCCAGCTTCTGCGCCAGTTGCGTCCACCGGTGCTGGATGAAATGGTGTTGGATAAAGCGCTGCATCATCTGGCGGATGAATTTGCCTTCTTGGCTCGCGGTATTCAGTTTCAGCTGGATTATCAGCTCCCCACGCCTCCGCATGATGACGTAGTGGTTTTCACCCTTTACCGGCTGGTGCAGGAACTGCTTAACAACATCAACAAGCACGCCAGCGCTACGCAGATTACGGTTCGGCTTTCCCAACAGGATGACCTGATTACGCTCGACGTTATTGATAACGGCGTGGGCATCGCACAAGACCGGTCGCATCCGACAGGCGGTGGCTTTGGCCTGCGGGGTATCGAGGAACGCGTACAGGCGTTGGGTGGCAACTGGCTGGTAAAAGCCGCCACCATTGGCGACGCTGCCACGCCGCGCGGTACGCACATAATTGTTAACTTGCCCACAAAATTTAAACAAAAAGACGATTAGCTAGGAATTATTCCTAGCCACCTAAAACCTTGTCTCATCCTTTTTAATTCACATCCCCCTACTCTTCTCTCAACGCGACGGAGAACCCCATGCAGGCACCCATGTTTCCAGCGGGACAGCTTTCACCAACACAAATCAGCCAGCGTTATCGCTACTGGCGACCGCGGTTGCTGATTTCCATGGTCATCGGGTACGCCACGTTTTACCTGACGCGTAAAAGCATCAACTTCGTCATGCCGGTGATGCAGTTGGAATTAGGGTTAAGCAAAGGCGATATCGGTCTGCTAGGGACGCTGTTTTATCTCTGTTATGGCGCGTCCAAGTTTATTTCCGGCATCGTGTGCGATCGCAGCCAGGTGCGCTGGTTTATGGGTGTCGGGCTGATGATTACCGGCGTGCTGAATATTCTGTTCATGTACTGCCAGTCGCTCACAGGTTTGCTGATTGTTTGGGCGCTGAATGGGTTCTTTCAGGGCTGGGGGTGGCCACCTTGCGCCAGACTGCTGAGCAGTTGGTATTCGCGCAATGAACGCGGCCTCTGGTGGGGGTGCTGGAATACGTCGATCAACATCGGCGGTGCAGCGGTTCCCCTGCTGGCGGGCTATCTGGCCTCCGAATGGGGGTGGCAGGCGGCGCTGCTGGTGCCGGGCATCATCGGTATTGTGATTGGTCTGTGGCTGTGTTGGCAGCTGTGCGATAAACCGCAACAGCAGGGATTGCCCAGCGTTGGCGAGTGGCGACGCGATGCGCTTGAGCTTCGTCAGGAGCAGCAGAGCCCGCCGATGCCAATGCGCCAGATTCTGCGCGATGCGATTTTGCGTAACCGTACCATCTGGCTACTCGGGTTTTCCTACATTCTGGTGTACCTGATTCGCATCGCACTGAATGACTGGGGGAACATCTGGCTGTCGGAGAGCCACGGTTTCAACCTGCTCAGCGCTAACGCCACGCTGTCGCTGTTTGAACTGGGCGGATTGATGGGGGCGCTGTTTGCCGGTTGGGGTTCGGACCTGCTGTTTCGTGGTCAACGCGCACCGATGATTTTGCTGTTTGCATTAGGGCTGTTTTTAACCATGACCGCGCTGTGGCTGGCACCGATTCACCACTATTCACTGCTCGCGGCCTGTTTCTTCAGTATCGGTTTTTTTGTTTTTGGACCACAGATGTTGATCGGTCTGGCTGCGACGGAATACAGCCATAAGGATGCCGCAGGCACGGTGACAGGTTTTCTGGCGTTGTTTGCCTATCTGGGGGCAGCGCTGGCGGGCTGGCCGCTGGCACAGGTGCTGCAACACTACGGATGGTCGGGATTTTTTACTCTGCTGGCGTTGGCTTCAGCCTGCATCGGACTGTTATTGATGCCGCTGCTGATGGCAGGTGTCAGCCGCCGGGAACGTTTGATGACATCAAAATAGCAATAACAACAGATAGATACCTATAAGGAAAACATCATGAAACTGAGTACCTTAACTACCCTCATCGCCGCTGGACTGACCGTTGCTGCTGTTACCACCACTACCGCTCGGGCGGAAGGACGTCTGGTCATTTACTGTAGCGCCACCAACGCCTTCTGTGAGGAAGAAGCCAAGGCCTTCGGTGAGAAACACAACGTTAAAACCTCCTTTATCCGCAACGGTTCTGGCAGCACGCTGGCGAAAGTCGATGCAGAGAAGAAAAACCCACAGGCTGACGTGTGGTACGGCGGTACGCTGGATCCGCAATCTCAAGCGGGCGAAATGGATCTGCTGGAACCTTATCAGTCTAAAAACCTTGAGCAGATCATGCCGCAGTTCCGCGATCCCGCAAAACGTAAAGGCAACTACTCGTCAGCCGTTTACGTCGGTATCCTCGGCTTCGGCGTCAACACCGATCGCCTGAAAGAGAAAAACCTGCCGGTTCCACAGTGCTGGAAAGATCTGACCAACCCAATCTACAAAGGCGAAATCCAGATTGCCGATCCACAAAGTTCCGGTACGGCTTATACCGCACTGGCGACCTTCTCCCAGCTGTGGGGGCAGGATCAGGCCTTTGATTACCTGAAAAAACTGAATACCAACGTGTCGCAGTACACCAAATCCGGTATTGCCCCGGCACGTAACGCTGCACGTGGCGAAACGGCTATCGGCATCGGCTTCCTGCATGACTACTCGCTGGAAAAAGAGAAAGGTGCACCGCTGACGCTGATCTCCCCGTGTGAAGGTACTGGCTATGAAATTGGCGGCGTCAGCATCCTGAAAGGCGCGCGCAATATGGATAACGCCAAGCTGTTCGTTGATTGGGCGCTGTCAAAAGAAGCACAGGAACTCTCCTGGAAGAAAGGTCAGTCCTACCAGATTCTGACCAACACCACCGCCGAAGCTTCTCCGCTGTCTCTGAAGTTGCAGGATCTGAAACTGATCAACTACGACATGGACAAATACGGTGCAGCAGACGTACGTAAAGAACTGATTTCCAAGTGGGTTAACGAAGTCAAAATGGGCCAATAATCTCGATTCATTGACCTTGATTCATTGACTTCTATTGATTGAAAAATAATGGGAACACGGCGGCAAGTCTTGCTCGCATTTCGCTTAACGCCGTGTTCTCAGCATCGCTAATTAACCATTACTCAATATTATTCACCACCTAATACCTGTGACGATTCAATCTCATAAAACAACTTTATAAAACTTGCACGCACCAGGGAACCATCATGTCACACACACTAACTCTTTCACCGACGCCTAAGCGGGATCCCGTTTTCCTGTGGCTGGCGCTGATTGCAGCAACCTTTTTGCTGCTGCCAGCGTGGAGCCTGGATTACGGCCTGCTGGATGCCTCACGCGATGAACTGCTGGCAGCTTACAGCTGGTCAAGCCTGAATATCAGCCTGCTGTGGTTCCTGCTCCCAGTCGGGTTGCTCGCACGTCCACTGCTTACGCCCGGTCGTGAACAGCGTGGCCGCCACCGTTTTGATGCAGCTTACGCGTTGTTCTGTGCCCTTTTCGTGGTCATCAGTGCCACAGTGGAAGGTCGCGGAATGGGCTATGGCACTATTGCGCTGTTTGTCGCGCTGAGTGCGATTATTACGCTGGCGCTATCGCGGCTGGACTGGCTGGGTGGCGATCGCTTCGTCATCGGCTCGCTCATCAGCATCATCGCACTGATTGGCGTCTTTATCCTTTACCCCAGCATCGCTATCTTCATTCCGATGTTCACCAACGACAGCGGTGAATTCGCGCCACTGGCATTTATGCAGATTTTGGGTCAGACGCACATTTTACGGGTGATCTGGAACTCATTCCTGCTGTCGGTTGCTGTCGGTATCGGCTGTACTTTCTTCGGTATGGTGCTGGCGATCTACACCTCGCGTATTGCCCGCCGCTCCGCGATTATCGGCCGCATTTTCTCCATTCTGCCTATCGTTACGCCACCGTTTGTTGTCGGGTTAGGCGTGACGCTGATGATGGGCCGCTCCGGTTATATGACCGAGCTGATGGTGGATTGGTTCGGGTTGACGAACACCAACTGGCTGTACGGTTTTACCGGCATCTGGCTGGCGCAGGTACTCGCTTTCACGCCAATGTCGTTTATGATTCTGGAAGGCGCGATGAAGACCATTCATCCGTCGCTGGAAGAAGCGTCGTACACCCTGCGTGCTAACCGTTATCAAACCTTTCAGCGGGTTTTCCTGCCCTTGCTGAAACCGGCGCTCGCCAACTCGTTCCTGATCGTGATCGTCCAGTCGCTGGCCGACTTCAGTAACCCACTGGTGCTGGGCGGTAACTTCGACGTACTCGCCACACAGATTTACTTCTACATTACTGGGGCACAGCTGGATTACCAGGCAGCCAGTACGCTCGGCGTTGTCCTACTCGTGTTCTCACTGGCCGTGTTCTGCGTGCAATATCTGTGGATCGGTAAACGCTCCTACGTGACGATTTCCGGTAAATCCTCTCGGGGTGATGTGCAGCCGCTACCCGTTTCGCTGGTGTGGATCGTCAGCATCCTGCTCTATGTCTGGATTGCCTTTAACGTCCTGTTGTACGGCAGCATTTTCTACGGCAGCTTTACCGTTAACTGGGGCGTGGATTACACCCTGACGCTGGCAAACTTCAGCAAGCTGTTCGGACAAGGCTTTAGCGACGGCGCCTGGCCTTCCCTGCTGGATACGCTGTTGTTCGCGGGTATCGCCGCACCGATTACGGCACTGTTCGGGCTACTTATCGCCTACATCGTGGTGCGCCAGCAGTTTTACGGTAAGAAGGCTATCGAGTTCACCACCATGCTGTGTTTTGCGGTGCCGGGTACGGTTGCCGGTGTGTCTTACATCCTGGCTTTTAACAGCGCGCCGGTTTACTTAACGGGCACGGCGGTGATTGTCATCATGTCGATGGTGATGCGTAACGTGCCGGTTGGTATCCGTGCGGGTATTGCCGGACTGGGGCAGTTGGATAAATCACTGGACGAAGCGTCACTCAGCCTGCGTGCAGGTTCGATGCGCACGGTGTTTTATATTCTGCTACCGCTGCTACGTCCGGCCATTTTGTCTGCGCTGATTTACAGCTTCGTGCGCGCCATTACTACCGTCAGCGCCATTATCTTCCTGGTTACACCGGATACTCGCGTCGCCACGTCTTACATTCTTAACCGCGTGGAAGACGGTGAATACGGTATGGCGATTGCCTACGGTTCCATCCTGATTGTGGTCATGCTGGCCATTATTTTCCTGTTCGATTATCTGGTCGGTGAAGCGCGGATTTCCCGCACGAAAGCCAAGAATAATGCCTAAGCGGAGTGATTACCTTGAATACTGAAAAAAGCTTTGTCGAACTGAAGCACATCACTAAACGTTTCGGCAACAACACCGTCATTGATGATTTGAATCTGGCGATCCCACAGGGAAAAATGGTCACGCTGCTGGGGCCATCAGGCTGCGGTAAAACCACGGTACTTAGGGCCGTTGCCGGATTGGAAAAACCGACAGAAGGCCAGATTTTTATCGATGGCGAAGACGTCACCGAGCGCTCCATTCAACAGCGCGATATCTGTATGGTGTTCCAGTCTTACGCTCTCTTCCCACATATGTCGCTGGGGGAAAACATCGGCTACGGGCTGAAAATGCTCGGTCGCCCGAAGGCTGAAATCAATCAGCGCGTAAAAGAAGCGCTGGCGCTGGTCGACCTGGCAGGATTTGAAGATCGCTACGTCGACCAGATTTCTGGTGGACAGCAGCAGCGTGTCGCTCTGGCGCGTGCGCTGATCCTCAAACCTAAAGTCCTGCTGTTCGATGAGCCGCTGAGTAACCTTGATGCTAACCTGCGCCGCAGCATGCGTGAGAAAATCCGTGAGCTTCAGCAGCAGTTCAACATCACCTCGCTGTATGTTACGCACGATCAGAGTGAAGCCTTCGCGGTATCCGACATGGTTCTCGTGATGAACAAAGGCAAAATCATGCAGTTGGGTGCGCCGCAGGAGCTTTATCGCCAGCCGGCTTCCCGCTTCATGGCCAGCTTTATGGGAGATGCCAACATTTTCCCTGCCACCTTCACGGCAGACAGCGTGAACATCTACGGCTACCTCATTCCTCGTCCGCAGGGCTTTGCCGCCGGCTTAAGCGAATCGACCGTCGGTATTCGCCCGGAAGCCATTACGCTCAGCCATCAGGGTGACGAAAGCCAGCGCTGCACCATCACGCAGGTCGCCTACATGGGGCCGCAGTACGAAGTGCAGGTGGACTGGCACGGACAGTCGATGCTGTTGCAGGTTAACGCAACCCAGCTTCAGCCGAATCCGGGCGACAGCTACTATCTGCAAATCCACCCTTACGGCATGTTTGTGTTGTCCGAGCAGTAAACATCAAGTAACCATCCCTCAAACTGGGAGCGCTTGCTCCCGGTTTGAGGACAAAGGTCGTCGAGCGGTAGTAACGGATAGATCGTAAAGACGCTGTAAATACATCCCTGTACGCTCGGATTGCGCCATCCATGGCGCAAACGCTTTACTCTTCTATTCCGTTACTCCCGTTTTAATTCTGCACATAGGTTTGTTATCAGTCTGAACGTTAGTGTCAGTTCCCAGTTTTACTTTTTACAAACATCTAAAAACGCCTACGAACCTCAGTTTCTCTTCGGTCTATTTTGATTGTGTCGGAATACATACGCCTGTTACGGATTCCCTGTGCGATTTGTTATGATGATGCTCTTTTACGCATGGAATCACGCACGGAATAGCCGCTATGAAACAGAAACCCATAACCTTAAACGATGTCGCCGAGTACGCAGGGGTTTCCTATCAGACGGTTTCCCGCGTGCTGAATCAAGCACCTCATGTGTCATCCCGTACTCGCAGTAAAGTGGAACAGGCGATGGCGGCGCTTAACTACACGCCAAATCGCGTTGCACAGCAGCTGGCAGGAAAAACCATCACCACGCTGGGGCTGGTCACTACCGATCTGTCACTGCACGCGCCTTCGCAAATTGCCGCAGCGATTAAGGCCACCGCCAGTCAGCTAGGGATTAACATCGTGATGTCCATGCTGAGCAGCCCGGATGTCAACACCTGCAATAATGCCGTTAACGACCTGCTTTCTCAGCGTGTCAGCGGCGTTATCGTGAATGTTCCGCTATCCACGGATGAAGTCGCCCACATTAGCCAGACCTGTGCAGACACCCCCGTCCTGTTTATGGATGCCGATCCGCATACCGACATACTCAACGTCATGTTCGACCCCGATCACGGCGCACGCTTAGCCATCACGCATCTGGTACAGCTGGGGCATCAACACATCGCCCTGTTGACCGGACCAATGACGTCGATCTCCGCCCGTCTGCGTTATGAAGGCTGGCTAGCCGAGCTGGAAAAACAGCAGCTCACCCCCGCTTCAGTGCTACACGGTGACTGGAGCGCCGCATCCGGTTATCACCAGACGCTGGCCCTGTTGGGAGAATCCCTGCGCGTCTCCGCCATTGTTGTCGCGAACGATCAAATGGCGCTTGGCGTCCTGCGTGCGCTGCACGAGTATGGCCTGCGCGTACCGGAGCAGATGTCAGTGATCGGTTTTGACGATACCCAGGACAGCGCGTATTACACTCCGCCACTGACAACCATTCGCCAGGATTTCAGGCTATTAGGTAAAGAAGGCGTCACTCGTTTGCTCGCCACGCTGCGCGATCCTACCCAGAGCACATCACTGCTGTTACCCACCGAACTGATCGTACGCCATAGCACCGCCGTACATTCATCAACCCATGCCTCCCTGCAAGAACTCACCAAAAACCTGTTGGACATTACACGTCAGCTACAAAGGCTGTAACCCTTTATGTTTGTAACCCCTTACACGACTTGTAACCCTTTACACAACAGCACTTTTTTCACCACCGATGCACAACCCTAACAAAATAAGATGATAAACAATAAGTTATTTATCATCTCTCGTTGATTTCTTGCGTAGCGCTTTCCAAGTTCGATGTATCGCCACTCATTTTACAAACGATCTTTGTGATCGCTTCCACTTTATTGTCACGTTCCACTTTACTCGCCCTGACGAGTCGATATGTTATGAGCAACAGCAATTGTGAGCGGATAACAATTTCACTACCCAATCACAGAAACAGACTCAAGACGTTCAGGAGCCAAGCCATCATGAGCGATACCGTTTTACCGTATCCAGCACGCCATCGCGCCACATTGCAAGAGATCCTTGCCCGGCGTGATTGGGAAAATCCAGCCTGTACTCACTATCAGCGGCTCCCCGCTCACCCACCGTTCAACAGCTGGCGCAGCGTGGCTGCTGCACAGCAAGATGAGCCTTCTCAACGGCTTCGCCGCCTGAATGGTGAATGGACGTTTAGTTATTTCACCCGCCCGGAAGCCGTACCGGAAAGCTGGTTACAGCAGGATCTGCCTGACTCAGATACCATTCCGGTGCCTGCCAATTGGCAACTACAGGGCTATGACACCCCGATTTACACCAACGTAAAATACCCGATCCCCGTCAACCCACCCTATGTGCCAGAAGACAATCCTACAGGTTGTTACTCGCTCACTTTTAAAGTCAATCACGACTGGATCAGTCGCGGACAAACCCGGATTATTTTTGATGGCGTTAACTCCGCGTTTTATCTCTGGTGTAACGGCCACTGGGTAGGATATTCACAGGATAGTCGCCTGCCTGCGGAGTTTGATATCGGCCGCTATCTGACAACCGGCGAGAATCGGCTGGCGGTGATGGTGCTACGCTGGTCTGACGGCAGCTATCTGGAAGATCAGGACATGTGGCGTATGAGCGGCATTTTTCGCGACGTCACCCTTCTGCATAAACCAGCGGTTCACCTCAGCGATATCCAGCTCACTACACCGCTCAGCGACGATTTCCGCCACGGCACGCTGGATATTCAGGTGAAGGCAACACTCTCTGAAGCTGAGGCCAAAAACCATCGCGTCCACGCACAGCTTTGGCGTGGTAATAAGCTCATCGGTGGTACGCGGCAGGCATTCGGCAGCAATATTGTTGATGAACGCGGTGCCTATCATGACAAATCTTTTCTCCGCATCGACGTGCCACAGCCCGACCTGTGGAGCGCCGAACTGCCGAATCTATATCGTGCTGTTATCGCACTGGAAACGGCAGAAGGCGAGCTAGTCGAAGCGGAAGCCTATGATGTCGGTTTCAGAAAAGTTGAAATCCGCAGCGGCCTGCTGCTGCTGAACGGTCAACCGCTGCTGATCCGCGGGGTTAACCGTCACGAACACCATCCGCAGCACGGTCAGGTCATGGATGAAGACACAATGCGGCGCGATATTATGCTGATGAAGCAGCATAACTTTAACGCCGTACGCTGCTCACATTATCCCAACCATCCACTGTGGTATCGGCTGTGCGATCGCTACGGCCTGTATGTTGTGGATGAAGCGAACATTGAAACACACGGCATGCAGCCGATGAATCGTTTGTCGGACGATCCCGCCTGGCTGCCAGCCTACAGCGAACGCGTCTCAAGGATGGTGCAGCGCGACCGCAATCATCCCTGCATCATTATCTGGTCATTGGGGAACGAATCCGGCTACGGCGCAAACCATGACGCGCTCTACCAGTGGATCAAACGCCATGATCCGACTCGCCCTGTGCATTACGAAGGCGGCGGCGCGAATAGCCGTGCGACCGACATTGTGTGCCCAATGTACGCTCGCGTTGATGAAGATCAGCCCTTCCCCAGCGTCCCCAAATGGTCGATCACCAAATGGGTCAGCATGCCAGACGAGCATCGGCCTCTCATCCTCTGCGAGTATGCACACGCGATGGGCAACAGTCTGGGGGGATTCGCACGCTATTGGCAGGCATTCCGTCAATATCCTCGATTACAGGGCGGATTTATCTGGGACTGGGTCGATCAGGCACTGACCCGACGCGACGAACAAGGCAATGCCTATTGGGCGTACGGCGGAGATTTTGGCGACATGCCTAACGATCGCCAGTTCTGTCTGGACGGCCTGCTTTTTCCCGATCGCACCCCGCATACCAGCCTGTATGAAGCCCAGCGGGCACAGCAGCACATTCAATTCGCCTGGCAGGCTGAGTCGCCGTGTGAGCTGCGTGTCACCAGCGAATACCTGTTTCGCCATACGGACAACGAGCAGTTGAACTGGTGCATTACGCTGAATGATAAGACGCTCGCAGAAGGTTCGTTACCGCTGACACTCGCTCCGCAGACTACCCAGACACTGACGCTGCTGGAAGCCCTTCCCACAGTCGATCGCACAGGAGAGCTTTGGCTCAATGTTGAAGTTGTACAGCCTAAAGCCACCGCCTGGTCAGAAGCTAATCACCGCTGTGCCTGGGATCAGTGGCAACTTCCTGCACCGCTTCATCTTCCAGAGGCACCGAGTTCTGGACAGAGGAAACCACCCGTTCTGCAATCGTCCGATGCGTACTTTGACATCGTTCAGGGCGAACAACATTGGCGCTTTAACCGTCAGAGCGGCTGGCTGGAACAGTGGTGGACGGCGGATGCCCCAACGCTGTTAACTCCTTTGCAGGATCAGTTTGTTCGGGCCCCGCTGGATAACGACATCGGTATCAGCGAGGTCGATCGCATCGATCCACGCGCCTGGGCCGAACGTTGGAAATCGGCCGGACTTTATCAACTGCAGACGCAGTGTGTGGCGATTCGGGCTGACCAACTCGCCGATGCCGTGCACATTGTCACCGAGCACATATTCCGCCATGCCGGACAGATCCTGCTGCGGAGTAGAAAGCGCTGGCAGATTGACGCACATGGCGTGATGACCGTGGATGTCGATGTTGATGTCGCCACGACGCTGCCGTCACTGGCCAGAGTGGGCTTGAGTTGCCAGTTAGCCGACATCGCGCCTCAGGTCAGTTGGGTCGGGCTTGGGCCTCATGAAAATTACCCAGACCGACAGCTCGCGGCACAGCATGGCCACTGGAATCTGCCGCTGGATGACCTGCACACGCCTTACATTTTCCCAACGGAAAACGGGCTGCGCTGCAATACGCGTACGCTGACGTATGGCAAATGGACCATCACCGGAAACTTCCACTTTGGGTTAAGCCGCTACGGGTTAACACAATTAATGACGTGCACTCACCATCATTTATTAGAAAAGGAAAAAGGCGTCTGGCTCAATCTGGATGGCTTCCACATGGGAATTGGCGGCGATGACTCCTGGAGCCCTAGCGTTCATCGCGATGATTTACTCACGGCGACGCATTATCACTATCGCGTCGCCATGCAGCATCACCAGCCGTATTGATATGAAAAAACAGTATTAAAAAACAACGAAAGAGCGCGGGTATCTACCCTAAATAATTCGAGTTGCAGGCGGCAAGAGAAGGCATCCCGATGAGCTTACTCAAGTAAGTGATTCGGGTGACAAATCTGCCGGGAGCAGATTTGAACGCTGCTCGCAGCGGCCCTTAGGGCGAGGCCCACGACGGGCCGAGTATTTAAGCGTAGCCAACACACCTGCGGCTTGAAGTATGACGGGTATACCGCCTCTTTCCACCCTGTTTATATCCAGCAAGTATCTATCCGACGTCAAAATAAACGTTGCGGATATTATGCATATCGGAGAAAGCAACATGTACTACCTACATAATAGGAATTTCTGGATATTCGGTCTGTTTTTCTTTTTCTATTTCTTCATCATGGGGGCTTACTTCCCCTTCTTCCCTATTTGGCTGCATGATATTAACCAAATAAGTAAAAGCGATACGGGAATTATCTTCGCCTGTATTTCTTTTTTCGCTCTGCTATTTCAACCGATATTTGGCTTACTCTCCGATAAATTAGGATTGAGAAAACACCTGCTATGGATTATTACCATAATGCTGGTGTTTTTTGCTCCGTTCTTCATTTATGTTTTCGGCCCATTACTAAAATACAATATCGTTTTAGGTTCTATCGTCGGCGGGATGTACCTAGGGTTCATCAACAACGGCGGTGCACCGGCCATTGAAGCCTATATCGAGAAAGTCAGCCGCCGTAGCCAGTTTGAATTTGGCCGTGCGCGTCTGTTCGGCTGTCTCGGCTGGGCGCTCTGTGCGTCTATCGTCGGTATTATGTTTACCATCAATAACCAGTTTGTTTTCTGGCTGGGTTCAGGTTGTGCCATCATCCTCGCTATCCTGTTGCTGCTGGCAAAACCAGAGGCCTCCTCCAGCGCTCTCGTTGCCGATCAGGTAGGCTCCAACCAGAAACCGTTCAACCTAAAAATGGCAGCCGAACTGCTAAAAGAACGCAAAATCTGGTTCCTGACGCTCTATGTCGTCGGCGTGTCGTGCACCTATGATGTGTTTGATCAGCAGTTTGCCAACTTCTTCACCTCGTTTTTCGAGACCCGACAAGAAGGAACGCGAGTATTTGGCTACGTCACCACACTGGGTGAATTGCTCAATGCCACCATCATGTTTTTCGCACCGCTGATTGTGAACCGTATCGGCGGTAAAAATGCCCTGCTCATCGCTGGGACGATTATGTCCGTGCGCATTATTGGTTCGGCCTTTGCCAGTTCCGTGCTGGAAGTAATTGTGCTGAAAACGCTGCACATGTTTGAAGTGCCGTTCCTGATTGTTGGCTGCTTCAAATACATTACTACGGTCTTTGAAGTCCGCTTTTCCGCGACAATTTATCTGGTGTGCTTCTGCTTCTTTAAACAGGTATCGATCATTTTCATGTCACTCTTTGCTGGCAATATGTATGACAGCATCGGTTTTCATGGCACTTACCTGATTTTAGGCGGCATTGCCCTCTCCTTTACCGCGATATCCCTATTTACGCTGTCAGGAAAAGGGCCGCTGTATGCGTTTTCCGATAAACAGAAAGCGCCGCTGAATACCCTCTAGCGATGACAGGACGCAATAAAATGCCGGTATTTGCCAAAAATATCGGCAGATTGCACATTCTCTCACCGAACAGTGCAATTTTGTGGTTTACGCCTTTGACATGCGCGACACACGCCGTTATCATGCGCCCCGTTCACACGATTCCTCTGTAGTTCAGTCGGTAGAACGGCGGACTGTTAATCCGTATGTCACTGGTTCGAGTCCAGTCAGAGGAGCCAAATTTAGAAAATCCCGCTTAAGGAAACTTAAGCGGGATTTTTGTTTTTATCATCTTATTCAATACCTTCACGTGCAAAATCTTTCCGGTGCGCATTCTGTTTTCCTTCTGCATCGGGAGAATTTGGTGGTCAGATTTGGGGTCACGCTGGTTCGATGACGGAGTGACCCCCAAATGTCTCTTAACGATGCCAAAATCTGCAGCTTCGAGCCTTCTGTTAAACCTTCTACTCTCTCCGACTCGCATGATTCTCCATGCCCCAGACAAGTCATGACATCCATCGTGATGATTAACATTTTTGCATATTACTTTTTCACCTGGACAATTAATTAATATTTTTAATTGATAAACCAAAATCCACGTCTATATTTAACCCAAACCTTCAAAAAACCGCCCTGCAACACTGGGTTTTAAATAGATAAAATTCATTTAATTAATGATGTTATCACAAAATAAATGAGCGAAATCATTTCGCTTAGCCGACCTATACTCAAAAATAAAATATTAGTTAAATTAATTAATAGCAGACAAATGAAGTCATAAAAAATTTAGTTGGAATGCGAACTTAGTAAAAAACACAGCCTAAGTGAATCAGAATTGGAGCGCCTCAATGTCATCTATTCAAAACAATTATCTGAAAAACCCATCTGTCTTAAATAGCGACCATTCCTCCGACTCTAACAAGTTACCTCTTAGTTCCACTCAGCAGGTTGTCTGGCTCGATCAGACGCTTAATCCAGACTCACCTAATTACAACATTGGTACATGGCTGCGTATCGATGAACATCTGGATGAAACGCTTTTTAGTCAGGCTTTTGAAATGCTTGTCTCGCGTCATGATGCATTACATTTGCAGTTAATTCACACTCACGGTCTCCCCTTACAGGCGCTGACGGATGCCTTCTCTACATCAATAAACGTGTACGATTTTTCTCACTATGATGACGCTGAGGAACGAGCACAACAGCATATCCACGCTACATTTATGCGTCCGTTTGATCTCCGTGGAAAGCTATGGTCTTCCGATCTTTTGAGGGTCAGCGATACACACCGCTATTGGCAATTCTGCTGCCATCATCTGATAGCCGATGGATGGAGTTTGAAATTACTGGTCAATAAACTTGTCGCTACCTACAACCAATTGAAAAAAAGCGATAATGCAGGCGAAATCGCTCCAGCCTACCTTGATTACATCGCTGAGGATTTGATTTATCTTGATTCCAGACATTATCAATCTGACCTGAAATTCTGGTTGGATCGTTATAGCACTCTACCGCCAGCACTGATTCCCCTCTTAAGCCAAGGTCAGGAATTTACCAGTGAGCTTCCTGCTCCTCATCTTTGGCAATTAAAAAACGAGCATTTTCATAAAATTGAAAATATTGCGGCGGAGCAAGGGCTCTCGGTTCTCCATTTTATGTACGCCATTCTGGCCTGTTATTTTTCCCGCACGACAGAAACAGAAGACATTGTCATTGGCATTCCGATTCATAATCGTAGAAATGCAAAACAAAAGAATACAATAGGGATGTTTTCGTCCGTCATTCCTATCGGCGTGAGTATTAAGAAAGAAGATTCTTTCCTTGATATCATGCGTAACGTGGCGGCAGAACTACGCCGTTGCTATAAACACCAACGCTTACCCATCACAGAAATTAATCAGAACACACGAATCAGACAAAAAACAGGTCGCGCTCAGCTTTTTGATATTACGTTATCACTTGAATGGTTTGAGTTTAACGTACATATGGAAGGGACTGACACCACCTTCCTGACACCACATCGCGCGACGCAGTTCCCTCTCGCCATCAGTATTTATCAGTATGATTTTGAAGATAAAAACACCCCCGTCACCGTAGAGTTCAATTTCGATACTCGCTACCTGAGTCGTGAAGACGTAATAGCCATCCAGTCACGTCTGGCCCTGCTGGTTGATGCTGCCATTACCTCTTTGGATATGGCGGTTGAGAATGCCCCTATTCTGCCGCCAACAGAACGCCAGCAAATACTTGTGGATTTCAATGCCACCGATGCCGAGTTCCCGCAACACACCTTGATACATGAGCGTTTCGAGCAACAAGTTGAACAAACACCTGATGCCATCGCGGTTATCTTTGAAGAACAATCTCTCAGCTATGCGGAGCTCAATCGGCGTGCGAACCAGTTAGCGCACCGCCTGCTTACTTTAGGTATTAAGCCAGATGACAGGGTAGCGCTGTGTGTCGAGCGCAGCCTGGAAATGGTCGTGGGCCTGATGGGGATACTGAAATCGGGTGCCGCTTATGTGCCGCTCGATCCGACTTATCCGACTGAGCGACTGGCCTACATGATCAATGATGCCAAGCCTGTGGCGTTGCTGACTCAAGCGGACCAGATAGCAATCCAGACCACTGATATTCCGGTAATCATGCTTGATACGGACACATTTGACGCTTACCCCACCTCGAATCCTGACGCTCAGGCGCTGGGTGTCACATCAACACATCTGGCCTATGTGATTTATACCTCCGGTTCCACCGGTAAGCCCAAAGGGGTAATGGTCACACACAGAAACGTGCTCCACCTCGCCACCAGTCTGAAAACGCTGCTAGCGTTCGAGCGCCCCAACCGCATCGCCCTTAATGCCAGCATTGTGTTTGACGCCTCAGTGAAAAACTGGATCCAAATGCTGTCAGGCCACACGCTCGTGATCGTCCCAGAGGCGATCCGTACCGATGCACGACAGCTCTGGCACTATTTTTCCCACCATGCCGTGGATCTGTTTGATTGCACCCCTGTCCAACTGCAATGGTTGCTGGACGCTGGCCTCGGCACCGATCCTGACTATCAGCCTGCACAAGTTTTAATCGGCGGAGATGCCATTTCACAGGGGGTCTGGTCCCGCTTGCAGCAGCTTACCAAGACCCGATTTATCAACGTGTATGGCCCGACAGAATGTACTGTCGACGCTACCGCCTGCCTTATCGATACCTCGCAACCGACTCCCACTATCGGTCGCCCTCTCACCAATACGAAGATATATATTCTGGATGCACAGGGCCAACCCGTTCCTATCGGTGCGATCGGAGAAATCTACATTGGCGGTGCTGGCGTAGCACGCGGCTACCTCAATCGCCCAGAACTATCCGCAGAGCGCTTTATTGCCAATCCTTTTGTCGATGAGCAGGATGCCAGACTTTACAAGACAGGCGACCTTGGCCGCTGGCAATATGACGGCAGTATCGCCTATCTGGGACGTAATGATTTTCAAGTCAAACTGCGCGGCTTCCGTCTTGAACTCGGTGAAATTGAGTCAATCCTCCTGCAACACCCAGAGGTTCAGGAAGCAGTCGTCATCGTTCGTGAAGATATACCCGGTGATAAACGTCTGGTGGCCTATTTTCAGGCTCAGCCGGATACTCAACCGACGCCGACCGACCTGCGTTTACAGCTCTCACAACGGTTAGCGGAATACATGATCCCCAGTGCCTTTGTCGCACTAGATACGTTCCCGCTAACGCCCAACGGTAAACTCGACCGCAAGGCGCTCCCCGAACCCGATCAATCAGCGATGGTCACACGCCACTACGAAGCCCCACAGGGAGAAATGGAAACGATGCTGGCCACTATCTGGCAGGCGTTGTTGGGGGTGGATCGCGTTAGCCGCTATGACCATTTCTTCGAACTCGGTGGTCACTCGCTAATGGTGGTTAGCCTGATTGAACGGCTGCGTAATCAAGGGAAAACGCTCGATGTTCGCAGCGCGTTCTCATCACCAGTATTGTATGAAATGGCACGGGCGATACAGGTACACCAAGGCGACGCGGTTTTGGTCATTCCTCCTAACCTCATTCGTCAGGATTGCACCACCATTACACCGGATCAGTTGCCTCTGGTCGCACTTTCGCAATTTGAAATAGACACTATCACCAGCACGGTGCCGGGTGGCGTCACCAATGTACAAGATATCTACCCACTTGCCCCGTTACAGGAAGGCATTTTCTTTCATCGGCTATATCAGCAAACGGGCGATATTTACCAGTTAGACCTATTAGTTGCCTTCGATACCCGAGAACGTCTCGATATCTTTCTGAACACGTTGCAAAAAGTTATCGATCGCCACGATATCCTTCGTACCGCGATCTGCTGGCAAGGTCTGAGCCAGCCAGTACAGGTAGTCTGGCGTCATGCGCCGCTGCCGGTGAATACTTTCGAGCCAGAATCGCCAGAGAACATTGCCGCTCAATTACGGGCTTACATCTCCCCTCAGACACGCAGCCTCGATCTGAATCAGGCGCCGTTGCTCGCCGCTGATATCGTCTACGATCCATCGAGCAACGAGTGGTTAATGGCACTAAGACTCCATCATCTCGTCAGTGACCACATCACACTCTCACTGATGATTGAAGAAATACGCACAATCTTGCGGGGGCATGATGATGACCTGCCAACACCGCTGCCTTACCGTAACTTTATCGCTCGTATCTTAAGCGTACCTATGTCCATTCATGAAGCGTATTTCCGTTCCCGGTTAGCGGATGTAGAGGAGCCCACTGCGCCTTTTGGTCTGCTCGATATACAAACCGACAGCGAGAATATGGACGAAAACATGCAGTATCTCGATCCTGCATTAGCACTGACGATACGCAAGCAAGCAAACCGACTGGGTGTCAGCGCCAGCGTCCTGTTCCATGTAGCCTGGGCCCAGGTGCTGGCACACATTAGTAATCGTGATGATGTGGTGTTTGGCTCTGTTCTGCTCGGCCGTTTACAGGGTATGGATGGCGCAGACAGGATAATGGGGATGTTTATTAACACGCTGCCGCTGCGTATTTCCCTTAATAACCGCAGCGTAATTGATGTCGTCCGCTCAACCTATGATGACCTCATCTCACTTCTGGAGCATGAACAAACGCCGCTAGCACTGGCACAACGATGCAGTGGCGTCATGCCGCCACTACCGCTGTTCAGTACGCTTTTGAACTACCGTCACAGCCAGCACAATGCAATTAACAACGACCCTGCCAGTAGAAACTGGCAGGGTATACGGCAACTGACAGTGGCAGAGCGCACCAATTATCCGTTAACCGTATCGGTAGACGATTTCGGTACAAACTTCTGTCTGGTTGCACAAACCAGCCCAGAAATCGATGCTGCCCGTATTACTCACTATCTGGAAACCGCGATACGCACTCTGATCGATGTATTAGAAAACGATCCACAGCGTCCGATTATGACACTGTCTGTTTTACCCGATAGCGAACGGCAACAAGTGCTGGTCGATTTCAACGCCACCGATGCCGACCTCCCCGATAATGCCCTGATTCACTCACTCTTTGAGTCACAGGTTGCACAGACACCTAATACCACCGCTGTCGTGTTCGAAGAACAGCACGTCACTTATGACGAACTCAACCGCCGGGCCAACCGGCTGGCACACCATCTGCTTTCGCTCGGCGTCAAACCCGATGACCGCGTCGCCCTCTGCCTCGAACGCAGCCCTGACATGGTGGTCAGTCTGCTCGGTATCCTCAAAGCCGGGGCCGCCTACGTCCCGATGGACCCCGCCTATCCGGCGGAACGCCTCGCCTATATGCTCGACGATGCCGCCCCGGTTGTGCTCCTGACGCACTCATCACTGCGTGACGCTTTCCGCCACACGCTGCCAGTCGTGATGCTGGATAACGCCGCCCTTTTCGACGCCTGCCCGGAGACCAATCCTCTGGTTCAGGGATTGAACGCCAACCATCTCGCCTACATCATTTACACCTCCGGCTCTACCGGCAAACCTAAAGGCGTCATGGTCGAACACCGCGGACTCAGCAACTACCTCCTCTGGGCACGCAACGATTACGCCACAGCCGGCACCCTCGACAGTATCGTCTCCTCTCCTGTCGCCTTTGATGCCACCGTCACCAGCCTCTATCTGCCTCTCCTGTGCGGCGGCAGCATGCGGCTTATCCACGACGGGCAGGAGCTCACCGAGTTACTGCCTGCGCTGATTGATGCTCAACCCGGTACGCTGGTCAAAATCACACCGACGCACCTTACCGCGCTCGGTCAGGAGCTACAGTCTGCACACCGGGCCTGCCCGGATCTGCTCTTTGTCGTCGGCGGCGAAGCGCTGTCCTCTGCCACCGTCGCACTCTGGCAGACGCTCTCTTCCGGCTCCCGCATCATCAACGAATACGGCCCCACCGAAACCGTCGTCGGCTGTATCACTTTTGATGCCCGTACGCCCAATTCACTCACCGACAGCGTCCCCATTGGCCGGCCCATTGCCAATACCCGCATCTATATTCTCGATGCGAAAGGCCAGCCCGCTCCGGTCGGCGTCGCCGGTGAACTCTACATCGGCGGGGCCGGCGTCGCCCGCGGCTACCTCCACCGTCCCGACCTCACCGCCGAGCGCTTTATTGCCGACCCGTTCTCCGGTTCGACAGACGCCCGGCTCTACAAGACTGGTGACCTCGGCCGCTGGCTGCCTGACGGTAATATCGAATACCTCGGCCGCAACGATTTCCAGATTAAGGTACGTGGTTTCCGCATCGAGCCGGGTGAGATTGAAGCCCGACTGCTGCAGTGCCACGGCGTGCAGGAAGCGCTGGTCATTGCCCGTGAAGACAACCCGGGCGATACCCGTCTGGTAGCTTACCTCACCGCACAGCCCGGAGCTGGAATTGTCCCTTCTGTATTACGCAAAGAACTCGCCCTTCATCTGGCCGAGTACATGATACCCAGTGCCTTTGTCGCCCTTGATACCTTCCCGCTCACGCCGAACGGTAAACTCGACCGTAAAGCCCTACCGATGCCAGAGCAATCAGCGATCGCCAGCCGAGGCTACGAAGCCCCTGTCGGTGAGCTGGAAATGGCATTGACTGAAATATGGCAAAATTTACTGGGACTGGATCGCATCGGGCGTCATGACCACTTTTTCGAACTCGGCGGTCATTCGATACTCGCCGTACAATGTGTCACACGTGTACGTCAAATGCTGGGTCTGGACCTTCAGGTACAGAAAATTTTCGCCAACCCCGTGCTCAGCGATCTCGCACAAGAGCTTACCAATACGTCAACGATTGCGGTCACGGCCATCCCGCTTGCCGATCGCAGCCAACCGCTACCGCTCTCGTTTTCTCAGCAGCGGCTGTGGTTCCTTATCCAGCTCGAACCAACAGCCAGCCGAGCCTATAACCTGCCCGCTGCGCTGCGCCTTATTGGACGGTTCGATAGGAAAGCGTTCATCACCGCGCTTGACGGACTAGTCGCCCGTCACGAAAGCCTGCGTACCCGCTTTATCTCATTCAACGGTCAGCCCTGCCAGAAAATTGACCCGGCCACCATTGGCTTCAACTTATCCTGTCTCGATCTGCGCGCATTGGACGATGCGACCCGCGCACAGCGCGTATCTGAATTGGCCGCTCAGGAGTCGCGTGCCCCCTTCAATTTGACGGAAGGGCCGCTAATCCGCGGCCAGTTGCTGCAGTTGGATGACAACACCCATGTGATGCTGCTCACTATGCACCACATCATTTCCGACGGCTGGTCTATCGGCATTCTGGCAAGCGAACTGGCAGCACTGTATCAGGCTGCGCTGGATGGTAGCGATGCGAACTTACCGCCATTGCCGGTTCAGTACGCCGATTATACCGTCTGGCAGCGTCAGTGGTTGCAGGGCGAGACACTCAACGACCTGCGTGATTTCTGGCGTAACCAGCTACAGGGCGCGCCTGCTCTGCTGGAAATTCCTACCGATCGGCCTCGTCCCTCAGTACAACGCTATGAAGGCAACATTCTCCCCGTCAGCCTCGAGCCCGAAGAACTGGCAGCGTTGAAAACATTATGTCGCCAGCAGGGGACAACCCTATTTATGACGCTGCTGGCCGTATGGAGTGTGGTGCTGTCCCGCCTCAGCGGTCAGGGCGATATCGTTGTCGGTACACCACTCGCTAACCGTAAACACAGCGAAACGGAAGGGCTGATCGGCTTTTTCGTCAACACGCTGGCTCTGCGGATTACTCCCAGCCAGTGCCAGACGGTTGGCGATCTCTTTACCCAAATTCGCGAACGGGCGATTGCCGCTTACACCTATCAGGATCTGCCTTTTGAACAAGTGGTGGAAACCCTGCAACCCGCTCGCAGCCTCAGTTACAGCCCTATTTTCCAGGTGATGCTGTCGCTGAATAATACCCCGATGCAGGCCTTGACGCTGCCCGGTCTGGAACTTTCTGCCATTGAGCGCCCACAGCGTAGTACCCACTTTGATCTGACGCTCTCCCTGACCGAAACTGAACGCAGTTTAGAAGGTGGGCTGATCTATTCCACCGACCTGTTTGATCGCGAGACGATTGTGCGTCTCAGAGGCTATCTACGAAATGTGTTGATCGCGATGGCCAACGATGTGGCACAGCCTGTCGCCACCCTGCCCATGCTACCGGAGGCCGAGCGCCGGCAGGTCATGGTCGACTTCAATGCCACCGACGCCGACTTCCCGCAGGATGCGCTTATCCATCAGCTCGTTGAAGACCAGGCCGTCCGCACGCCCGAGGCCATCGCCGTCCTCTTTGAAGACCTGCACCTCACCTATGACGCACTCAACCGCCGTGCCAACCAGCTCGCGCACCACCTGCTTTCACTCGGCGTCAAACCCGATGACCGCGTCGCCATTTGCGTCGAGCGCTCTCTCGACATGGTCATCGGCCTCCTCGGCATTCTCAAGGCCGGGGCCGCCTATGTCCCGCTCGACCCCGGCTACCCTGCCGAGCGTCTCGCCTACATGCTCGACGATGCCGCACCCGTCGCCCTGCTCACCCAGGCCGGCCGCCACGAGCTTCAGACCGGGGCTCTCCCGCTCATCCTGCTCGATACCGCCGACTTCAGCCACCTGAGTGAGGACAACCCCAACATCGCCGGACTCGACGCCCACCATCTGGCCTACGTCATCTACACCTCCGGCTCCACCGGTAAACCCAAGGGCGTCATGAACAGC